>JALEKN010000014.1 GCA_022769125.1 Agathobacter sp. | reverse complement strand
AGTCCGATTGGTCCGGTAAGATTCAGGTCATACATTGTAGTTCCGCCCATATCTGCACAGACAAACCACATTCCCTGCTCCTTCAGCTCTTTAATTGTCGCTGAGATATTGGTCACTTTTGCAACCGGAGTGTAGTTAATGGCACCTGCAGATGTCTTTGCGACAGTAGGTGTAAGCCCGACCGCACGCCTTTTCGGGATGATCACCCCATGTGCCCCGCAAAGATTTGCGGTACGGATTATTGCGCCAAGGTTATGCGGATCCTCAATTCCATCCAATATGAACAAAAACGGTGCCTCTCCCTTTGTTCTTGCAGCCTCCAACATATCCTCTACTTCAGAATATGCATATGCAGCTGAAACGGCAATCACGCCCTGATGTTTTCCTGTCTCCGAAATCTGATCCAATCGCTCTTTTGACACATAATTTACAATCGTATCATATTTTCTGGCCTCGCGCGTAATGGACTTGATTGGTCCATCCTGACATCCATCTAAAACGTAAAGCTTATCAATGGTCTTTCCGGAACGGAAAGCCTCAAGAACCGCATTACGCCCCTCAATATGATTCTCCTGAACGATAGATGCAGTCTCTTCTTTATTTTTTTCTTCGTAGCCCATATGTATACTCCTTCCGGCATGTTATTCGTTTCCAAAATTGGCAATGTCTGCTCAAAGTCCAAGCCCTAGTTCATCAGATGCCAGCTTTGTAAGCGTTACAACACGCTCAAACTGATCCGTCAGGTACAGATATCCGATGAGTGCTTCGAATCCGGTTGCTTTGCGATAATCCAGCATCGTAGCATTTTTTGCCATAGTTGGAGATTTGGCATTACGCCCTCTGCGATATACATCCAGCTCCGGCTCTGTCAAATGCGGCTCTATCACATCAATGATGTTCGCCTGTGTTGCAGCTTTTACAATACTGCTCGTCCGGTAATGCAGCTGACTTGCTTTTGTATTGCCCTTTCCGACAATGACGGATCGTATCACCAGATCAAACACGCCATCTCCGATATATGCAAGCGAAAGCGGTGAATATGTCCGGATATCCACCTCTTTCACTCCAAATTGTTGTTTGATATATGAATCAATTCCCTGTTCCATTTATACAAGTTCCCAGACAACACCCTCGCGGGTATCCTTGATTGCAACACCCTTTGCAAGCAGTTCATCACGGATTGCATCCGCTCTTGCAAAGTCTTTTGCTTTCTTTGCCTCAGCACGCTCTGCAATCTTCTCCTGGATAAAGCTTACAAGCTCATCATCTGCACCTGCACCGGCATTGTCCTTTAATTCCTTTGCAGCTTTTAATAAATCAAGAGACAGCACATAATCCAGATCCCCGATCAAAGCAAGCTTTGTCTTGTCATTGATATCTGCTTTGAGCAGATCATATACAACTGTGATCGCCATAGCTGTATTTACGTCATTGCACAGTGCATCCTCGAAGCGGCCTCTATAAAGTGCATATGCCTCTTTGTCCACTTCTCCCTCGTCCTTAAGTTCAGCAATGCGCTTGACCAATTTATCGTAAGCGGCTGTCATATTATCAAGTACCTCATAGGAAAACTCGAGAGGTTTGCGATAATGGGACTGTAAGCAGAAAAGGCGATATACAATCGGATTGTATCCCTTCTCCTCCAGCAAAGAAACGGTGAGGAAATCTCCCTTTGACTTACTCATCTTTCCGGATTTGTCATTCAGGTGGTGAACGTGGAACCAGTAATTGCACCACTTATGTCCAAGATAGGACTCTGACTGCGCAATCTCATTGGTGTGATGTGGGAAGATATTATCAACCCCGCCACAATGGATATCCATATATTCACCCAGATGCTTCATGCTGATGCAGGAACATTCGATGTGCCAGCCAGGATATCCGACACCCCATGGGCTGTCCCATTTAAGTGCCTGATCCTCGAACTTCGACTTGGTGAACCACAATACGAAATCGTTCTTATTCCGCTTGTTGGTATCCTCCTCTACATCATCGCGCACGCCTACCTGAAGCTGTTCTTTCTCGACAGCAGACGAAAATACGAAATAATCATCCAGCTTGCTTGTGTCGAAATAGACATTTCCCCCCGCCTGATAAGCATAGCCTTTTTCAAGCAGCACCTCTATCATGTGAATGAATTCCGCGATACAATTCGTTGCAGGCTCTACAACATCCGGCCGCTTGATATTAAGCTTCGCACAGTCTGAGAAAAATGCGTCTGTGTAGAATTTTGCGACCTCCATAACCGTCTTATGCTCACGTTTGGCACCCTTTAGCATCTTATCCTCACCGGTATCCGCATCGCTGGAAAGATGTCCGACATCTGTAATGTTCATGACACGCTTTACATCATACCCGATAAAGCGCAGGGACTTCTCCAAAACATCTTCCATAATATAGCTGCGGAGATTGCCGATATGTGCAAAATGATATACGGTAGGTCCGCAGGTATACATTTTGATTTTTCCATCTTCATTCGGTATAACTGTCTCCACCTCACGTGTTAAGGTATTGTACATGCGAAACTTATTTTCCATGATAGCTCTCCTCTTTCATAAATTATAAGTAGTATACACAACAATGTACACAAATTCAAGCGTTTACGCTTGTTCCGTTTTATGCGTGGCATCCGCCGCAGCCGCCACAACCGCCTCCTACGGAAACACTCGCCTCGTACAGTCCGGAAAGCATACAGATTGCCTGTGAGGAAATTCCCTGTTCACTTCCCGTAAATCCCAGTCCTTCTTCGGTTGTTGCCTTCACATTTACCTGTTCTTTTGCGATTCCGAGTGTCTTTGCAATATTCTGTTCCATCTGCTCTATATACGGGCGAAGCTTCGGCTTCTGTGCAATGATGGTCGCGTCGATGTTGTCGATCACATATCCTTTTTCTTCCAAAAGCTTTCCTACATGCTCCAGCAGCTTCATGCTAGAGATCCCCTCATAACGCGGGTCTGTATCCGGAAAGTGCTTTCCTATATCTCCAAGTGCCGCTGCTCCGAGCAGCGCATCCATGATCGCATGCAACAGTACATCCGCGTCCGAATGTCCCAGCAGTCCAAGTGTATGCTCAATCTCTACTCCACCGAGTATCAATTTTCTTCCTTCTACCAATTTATGAACGTCGTATCCCATTCCAACTCTCATCTTCGCTCTCCTTTTCATAGTAATCTTTGGCAGATGCAGACTCCATCCACATCCAGCGATATAATATTTTAGCACCTTTTGAACATTCTTTTTTGTCAAAAGCACCACTGCAAATTGTGAAATTCTAATTCAGCCGCTCCGTCGGTTTATCTAGCAATTGTGTCTTCTATAGGTTTGAACACTCCAGCCCGGCTGTTCGCGGCAGACGGGCTTTTCTTCCGAGGGCTTTCGTGTCTCCCTTGGCGGGCTGCCGAGCAAAATGGGAGCATGCCCCGACTGTTTGAGCTCATAGTGTCTATAAATAGAATATCTTGAGAGCGAGTTTTGAGGGGCATGCTCCTAATAACAACTTTGCGAGGCCGCCCGCTTAGGGAGACTAGGAAGACCGACAGAAAAGTCCGCCTACCGTGATACAGTCGGGCATGGAGTGTCAAAGCCAATATAAGACACAACAATATCACCGACGGAGGGCTGAAAGAATTTCTACAATTTTTGTGGAACTGCTTTTTTCAAAAGAGAATGTTCAAAAGCCGTAATACTTTATAAGTCAGATGCGGATAGAGTCTGCATCTGGCTACTTTTAATTCTATGCTTCCTGCGTCTTTTCGAAGCTGTGCAGCCAATCTGCTTTGAAGAAATAGATCAGGAAGATAATTCCACTGATTGACCATGTGATCGGGTATGCAGCGAGGACCGGTTTGATCCCCGGTAGAAAATGTGTGATCGAAGTAACATATGCAATTCGGAATACACACCAGACCGCAAGCATGACATACATTGGGACGATTGATTTGCCTGCACCACGTAGGATTCCTGCAACCGTATGAGAAAATGCAAGCAAAAAGTAGAACAGGCATACGGTATGTGCATGGATCGAACCAAATTCGACGACCTTTGGATCATTGTTAAACAGACGGATCAGCTGCGGAATAAAGATATAAATCACAATTCCGATCACTTCCGCAAGTGTTGTTGAACACAAAATGCCAAACGCGGCGCCCTTTTTTGCTCGGTCATACTGCCTTGCGCCGAGATTCTGTCCGATAAACGTTGTCATTGCCATCGCAAAACAGGTAATGGGTAGAAAGCCAAAGCCCTCTATCTTCCAATATGCGCCACATCCTGCCATCGCGTCATCTCCAAAGGAATTGACGTTTGACTGTATGACCACATTGGCAATGGAAATGATTGAGTTCTGTAAACCAGAAGGGAGACCGATGGAAATGATCTGCTTCAAAATCAGAACATCGAACCTGATCTCTTTTAAATTTACCTGATAAACATCCTGCGTCATAATCAGCCGCCGCATGCAAAGGATGACGCTCAAAAACTGTGAAATAATGGTAGCAAGCGCCGCATATCCGACCCCCAGCTTTAATACTCCATTAAAGATTATGTCCAAAATCACGTTGACTATGGACGAAAAAATCAAATAATACAGCGGATGTTTGCTGTCTCCGACCGCCTGCAGGATTCCGGTACAGACATTGTAAAGAACAACTGCTATTGATCCGCAGAAATATACGCGGATGTACCACACAGATTCGTTGAATACATTATCCGGTGTTGACATCAATCGCAATATCTGTGGTGCAAATACTAAACCAACAACTGTCATAACCACACCGCACAATAATCCAAATGCAATATCCGTGTGTACAGCGATTTTTACTTTCTTGTAGTCCTTGGCGCCAAAATAGCGCGCGATGATTACCCCTGCTCCCATCGCCGTTCCGTTAAAGAAACCAACCAGCAAAAAAATCAGGCTTCCGGTACTCGTTACAGCAGCGAGTGAACTTTTTCCCAGAAAGTTACCGACAATCAAGGAATCTGCCATATTGTACAACTGCTGGAATAAGTTGCCCCAAAATAGTGGAAGTGCGAACATTATGATCTTCTTTGGGATTGATCCCTCTGTCAATGCATTCGCAGATTGCATGTTTTTACCTCTTTTCCTCTGTAAAAGTCCCATCTATGGGACTTCCTGCTCTCTTTTTATTGAGTAAAAACAGGGTCTGCAAATGCAGCCCCTGTTTTTTGATACCCTTTGAATTGATTTCTGCTTTATGCAAGTGCGGCGGTAATGATTGCCATAGAATACACCTCAGCGGCATTGCAGCCTCTTGAAAGGTCATTGATCGGGGCATTCAGGCCAAGAAGAATCGGACCATATGCCTCGAAGTTGCCAAGGCGCTGTGCAATCTTGTAACCGATATTACCGGCATTGATATCCGGGAAGATAAAGGTATTGGCATATCCTGCCACCTTGGAATCCGGACACTTGGTACGTGCTACTCTCGGAGAAACTGCTGCATCAAACTGCAATTCTCCATCAATCAGAAGTTCCGGATATTTCTCTTTTGCCTTATGGCATGCATTACGCATCTTATCAACATCCTCGCCCTTTCCTGAGCCAAGTGTTGAGTAACTTAAAAATGCAACCTTTGGATCAATTCCAAAAATCTTTGCACATGCAGCGGTCTCGCCTGCAATCTCAACAAGTTCATCCTCTGTCGGATGAATGTTGATTGCACAATCGCCCATTGCAAATACTTCATTATCTCCGGTCGCTGCTGCACGGACCAGAATGAAGCATGAAGATACGATGGTATTGCCCGGCTTGGTCTTAATAAGCTGCAATGCTGGACGGACGGTATCAGCGGTAGAATATGTAGCTCCACCGAGGAGTGCATCTGCAACGCCCATCTTTATAAGCATTGTTCCAAAATAGTTTGCTGCGGATAAGATTCCTCTTGCCTGCTCCGGTGTAATACCCTTGCTCTTGCGGAGTTCGCAAAAAAGGTCAACCATCTCATCCATACGGTCATAGTTTGCAGGGTCGATGATCTCAGCTCCACGGATATTAAACCCGCTCTGCTCTGCTGCTGCCTGAATACGATCCGGGTTACCGATTAAGATTGGATGAAGAAAGGTTCCTGCCAGAAGGCGTGATGAAGCCTCAAGGATGCGCGGATCTTCACCCTCAGTAAATACAATCTTCTTTGGGTTCTTTTTCAAAATGTCAATTAACTGTCCAAATCCAAACATGTTAATATCTCCTTTACATATGTATTATCTTTTTTCAGAATAAAAAGAGCCGCTTCGCGACTCCTTTTTCCTTGTACTGTTCTTATTGTATACCCGATAGTTTAAAAAGACAATGCCAATACTGTTTTATTTTGAGAACATTTTTCACTATTCCGTACCCGGGAGGAAACTCGCATTCATTGCACACTTAAGAAACAGCGACATGCCTTCTGAGATTGTTCTTTTGGATTCCTCATCCATATGTATCAGCGAGCGCAGAACAAGCTTTGAATTTTGTTTCCAATTGGAAAACAGCCCCGCAAGCGTTTTATCCGGAGTATCTGAAATCAGCGAATACGCCGCCTCCACAAACCGTTCCCGCTTATCGATGTCCATGCTTGCCAGCCAGTCTTTCATCGTATGATCCAGATACACGCTTGCGCTGTTGACACTCTCTTCGTATACAAACCTCGTTCCGAGCACTTCCCATGAATACATATTATGCTGGATTGGTACTCGCACCTCCGTGCTATGTACAACCTGATGCTTTTCCTTATGTCCAAGAAGCATCCCCACCATAGAAGCTTGTGGCACGAATGTCCGGATGCGGTCACAGATTCTCTGGAAGCCTTCCTCCTCTAGTATCTTCTCCTCAAATCCCGGTCCATCGTAATTGTAAACTGTCTGGATGCGCTTCTGCACTTTTGCATTACAAAATGCCGCTGCATAGGATGCCAGATTTCCTCCCTTGGAATGTCCCGAAAGCAGCAGCTTGCCCTTAACATGTTCCGCAAAATCCTCCAGATATACCTTTGCGAGCACCTGTGACCGGATCGGGCAGATGAATCCCATGTTAAAATTTTCTTTCCAGCCAATCAGCGTGCTGTCAGTTCCCCGGTAAGCCACGCAGTGCAGCTTGTCACTGATCTTGACCACGCATGCAGCAAACTGTATCTACTCTTTCTTGTCAAACAAATCAATAAAATTGCCAAGATATAAATGCATAAAACGCGGGCTCTTTGCCAGCTCTGCAAAAAGCTTTACATCCTCTGTATCCAGAACCTTTTTCTCGATCCCCGGCACTGCCAGAAGCAGCTCCATCACACTCTTTAGTTCATAATAGTGCTCCCGTACCAATGTCCGATCCGGCAGTTCGCTGCCGGATAACTGTTTTCCGTCTGTCAACACCAGTCCAAACGGTGCGTAAACCAGCCTCGCCAAGATCATGCCGTCAATCTCGTTAAATGGCGACTGCCACATGGTGACGTCTCCGCGCCACTTCAGATAATCAAATAGATTTGCTTTATATTCCATCTTCACAATCCTTTTGCTTAAACAGTTTCAATTAGATGCAGTATCTTCTCCGCCCCATCACCGGTCCGGTTGTCGATCACATGATCGCAGATTGGCCGGTTTCTCTTTTCCGCGTCAATTGAAAGAATGCGCAGCGTCTTTTCCTCCGCTGAGAAATCATCCTCCACCACGTTCCGGATCAGTTCCTCTTTGTCCTTGTCAACAAAAATGATTGCAGTCGGGAAGTGCCGTTTCATTGCTACTGCTCCACACATATCGAGTGCCATTACCGCGCAACGCCCCGCATCAAGTACCGCCTGTATCTCTTCTTTCTTATTCCCATACTTGACACCTGCATATTGTGTCTTCTCAAAGAAATTTTCCTTTGCAAACTCTTCCTCAGTAAGATAAATATGCTTACTGCTCCTCTTCGTACAATATGTCATCGGGCTTGTAAACCTATGATCCTCGCATAAGTACTTCACGATTTCCGACTTTCCCGCGCCGGATGGTCCGACGAGTGCCAATACACATGGGATTTCTATGTGCATTGGTTTTGACTGTGAGGCGCGGATGATCTGGCGAACCAGCGACACAAATTCTGTCATGTTATTGACCGACAAAAGCCCGGTCATTTTCCAATTCCACGGTTTGCGCATCATGACCGGGTATGTCGCCGGTGTCTCAAGCACATTGTGTACCGCATCATCCAGAATAATATCAAAATGCACTAAATTCTTCGCACTTCCGAGTATAATATTCTCTGGCGGAAGCTCCGGGAATGCATCGAGAATCTGTCTTGCACGAATTCCCATGAAATCCGGGCTGACCGCAGTAATAAAATACACATCTGCGATCTCCATAAGTTTGTGGACTGCCTTTTTATTGCGCTCCGGCACCTGCTGCCTGCGATACAATTCCTCATCCTTATAAAATTCTTTGATTACACGGGTTCTACCGGTATTCTCCCAGCTGTCAATTTCTTCAAGCGTAAGCGGCGGTTCTATCCGGTACTTTTCATTGGCCATCTGAATTGCAAGGCTGTTGAATGGCGCCGTCACATCATCCCAGTCAAGGCCGATCTTTGGTCTAAGCATTTTTGTGTCTCCGTTTTCTTTTCTTGTTTCTTATCCTACCATCACAATCGGAGCACGGCAAGAGAAATAATCTCAAAAAGAGATTTACAAAAATTTTCAAAAAAATGTTGACATTTGGACAAACTCAATATATACTAATCAAGTCGGTCAGCAATGACAGGCGCTGGACATGGGATCTTAGCTCAGCTGGGAGAGCATCTGCCTTACAAGCAGAGGGTCATAGGTTCGAGCCCTATAGGTCCCATCCAATTTCATAAATGGCGAGATAGCTCAGTTGGCTAGAGCACACGGTTCATACCCGTGGTGTCGAGGGTTCGAATCCCCCTCTCGCTACTAACAAAGGAATCACATCACAGATGTGGTTCTTTTTTGTTGCCAGGGATATCGACTCAAACCAGGCGACAGCACGGGTCTGTGGTATCAAAAAAGCTGACAAAGCATTTTCCTGCCCTGTCAGCCCCACATTTACTTATTCCGCCAAAAGACGCTCCACCAGCTTCACGCAATCCGCAGCATCCTTGGAGTACCCATCTGCGCCAATCTCGTCCGCAAAGCTCTGCGTAATGCAGGCACCTCCGATAACAATCTTGCTGGTACAGCCCTTTTCCTTGCACAGCTCTACAACATCCTGCATGCGCATCATCGTAGTTGTCATCAATGCAGAAAGTCCGATGATTGCCGCATTCTCCTTGATAGCAAGATTGACAATATCCTCTGCCGGAACATCCTTGCCCATATCAAGTACCCGGTAACCATAATTCTTGAGCATCAGCGCGACAAGATTCTTGCCGATGTCATGAATATCCCCCTCAACCGTCGCGATAACGATAGTCGGCATATTCGATGCCCCATCTCCTCTTACAAGAAGCGGCTCAATATAGTCAATTGCCATCTTCATGGTATTTGCACTTCCGATTAACTGTGGAAGGAAATATTTCTTCTGATTAAAAAGCTCGCCAACTTCATTGATTGCCGGAATTAAATATTCATTGATCAAAGCATCCGGCTGCTCCCCTGCCTCGATTGCGTGCTTCACTTCATCGAGAATCGTTCCCTTATTTCCTTTTAAAACCGCCTTAAAAACAGGATGTTCCTGAATCTGTTTTGATAATTCCTGCTCCGATTCTGTCTCCCCTGCAACGCCTGTGCTGTCCACAGCACTATTTAAGCCATTTTTTCCGGCTCCCACCACGCTTCCAGCACCACTCGCACCGTTCCCTGCAGTATCCGCGCTATTCATCGCAAGCTGCAGTTTTCGCATCTGCTCCTGCTGCTCAGCCTCATGTTTTTCACTCATGCGGCCCATGTGCTCTATGTAGCGGATATCGCTTTCCGGTCTGTGAAGCAGCATATCCGATGCGTATGCTGCATTCATTAAAAGTTCCTGGGACGGATTTGCGATTGCCATTGTAAGACCTTTTCCAATTGCCATTGTAAGAAAAGCCGTATTAACATACCCTCGCTCCGGAAGTCCGAATGAGATATTCGACAAACCACAGATGGTCGGCAGCCTTCTGGTATCGTGGCAATAAGAGATTGTCTCAAAACACTCGATTGCTGCATCCGGATTTGCACCAATCGTAGCAACCAATCCATCCACAACAATATCCTCGTGTGCCATTTTAAGCGTCATTGCACGATCATAAATAGTCTCAATGATCTGCTGCTTTTCTGCCACATTTTTTGGAAGCCCCTCATCGGAAAGTGGAAGCAGAATAAACATTGCGCCATATTTTGCAGCAATTGGCAGAAGCTTGTCCACCTTCTCCTGTTCAAGGGAAATGGAATTGATCAATGCACGGCCTGGATAAATACGCAGTGCCTCCTCGATGACATCAATATGGCTGGAATCGATGCAAAGCGGACAGTCAACGGTGGAAGAAACTTCGTAGATAACCTTTTTCATCATCTCTTTTTCGTCAATTCCATTCATTCCCATGTTGATATCGAGAATGCGTGCTCCGTTCTCTTCCTGTTCCATCGCCATCTGGCGCACCAGATCCAGTCTGCCCTCACGAAGCTCTGCCTGAAGTTTTTTCTTTCCGGTCGGGTTGATCCGCTCTCCAACCACCATAAAATTGCCATCCAGTTCAATTTCTACAATCTGTCTTTCGGATGCAAGCACTCTGCGGTGCTTTGAAAGAGGCTTATGAACCGGCATCTTCTTCACCGCATCATTCAATGCCCGGATGTGCTCCGGCGTGGTTCCACAGCATCCGCCAACGATACTGGCCCCTGCCTGCACAAGCGCAATCCCTGCATTTGCGAACTCTTCCGGTGTCATGCGGTATACGGTGTTTTTTCTATCCAGCTCCGGCAGTCCTGCATTTGGCTTGGCAAGGATTGGGACAGTGGCATACTCTGCCATCTTTGCAACAGGCGCAACCATCTCCATCGGTCCTGTCGAACAGTTAATTCCGATCACATCCACGCCAAGTGACTGCAGAACTGTCACAGCAGCTTCCGGCGGGGTTCCGAATAAAGTACGTCCATCCTCGTTATAGGTCAGTGTTACCATAACCGGAAGCTCACACACCTCATGGATTGCAAGCACTGCCGCACGACATTCCTGCAGGCTCATCATTGTCTCCACAACCAGAAGATCCACACCCGCATCCGCAAGGATTGCAGCCTGTTCCTTGTATACTTCCACCAGCTCGTCAAACATCAGATCTCCCAGCGGAAACAGCTGCTTGCCCGTCATTGTCATATCACCGGCCACAAGCGCCTTGCCATCCACTGCCTGCTTGGACAATGCCACCAGCGAACGGTTGATTTTCTCTAATCTGTCTTCTAGTCCATACTCAGCGAGCTTGATCCGGTTGCCGGTAAAAGTCGGTGCGTACACAATATTTGTTCCCGCTTCCACATACCGGCGCTGCAGATCAACAATCACATCCGGATGCTCCAAAATCCACATTTCCGGACATACTCCCATCGGCATGCCCGCAGCCATAAGGTTGCTTCCTGTTGCTCCGTCAAGTATGATAATATTCTTCTCTATCCATTCGCGGAATTCGTTTTTTGTCATTTTCGTTTCCTCTTAAATTTCATTTCCTCTATTGACCACAATAATATGTTATATTATCATACAAACGATATAAATTACAAGGTGTGGCATTGAAACAGCCAAAAACACATGTCTGACGCGGAGTGCAAAGCACGGATGCGCATAAGAACCAAGAAACGGAGTAACATACGATGAGTAACTATAAGCTGGTTGCCTTAGACTTAGATGGCACTTTATTCAACAACCAAAGTAAGATCACGGAGGACAATATAAACGAAATCCGCCGCGTATCAGAACAAGGTGTACACGTTGTCATATCGACAGGACGTCCTTATTGTGGGATCCCGTTTACCCAGATTGAGGGAACCGGAATCGAATATGCGATCACGACAAACGGAAGCTCTGTTTATCATATTCCTGACCAGAAATGCATCTATGAAAACAGCATGGAGCCGGACATGGTTCTTCCAATTATGGATTACCTGCTTAGCAAAAATATTCATTTTGATGTATTCATAAATGGAGATGCATTTTCTCCAGAAAAATGCGTTACCGTCGGACAAAACCTCGCTGTCCCGGAAAGTTTAAAGAACTACATTTTAAACAGCCGGAAACGCATTTCTGACATGCCGGCCTACATCCGCAAAAACAACCTCCGGGTTCAGAAAATCACCATGAACTTTCAAAAGGACGAAAATGGAATTCTCGTAGACCGCGAAGAAATCAAAACATACTTTGACAGCCGTACTGATGTTACCTGTGTCTGCGGAGGCTACAACAACCTTGAATTTACGAAACGGGGAGCTGACAAGGGAAACGGACTGCGCCAGCTCGCACAATACCTGGATGTCCCGGTCGCAGATACCATTGCAATCGGTGATACCGAAAATGATCTTGCGATCATTCAGGCTGCCGGTGTCGGCATCGCGATGGGCAATGCCACAGATGCAGTAAAAGCTGCATCCGATGACATCACACTGTCCAACGAAGAAAGCGGTGTTGCCGCAGCACTTCGCAAATATTTTCCAGAATAATTTCCTGACACATCAGCCTGCCCGTGGTCTTGCAACCTTACCGCAGCCTTCCGGCAGCGCTTCTGTCACACCTGACGTAGCAGCGCAATATCATTTTTCACTGCCTGTATCGTCCGGTCGATCTCTTCCTTTGTATTTTCTGCGCCGAGTGTAAAGCGAATGCTGCCCGGCGCATATTCTTTCGGCACATCAATTGCGGCCAGCACATGTGAGACTCTCGTTTCCCCCGTATTACACGCCGATCCGGCAGAAGCCCGGATACCTTCTTCTTCTAGAAGAACAAGAAGCGCAGAAGCCTCCACTCCCGTAAAACTGACATTTGCATTGCCCGGAAGCCTCCGGCTTGGATGCCCGTTATAACGCACCCCATCACACTCCCGCATCAGTCTCGCGACAAAGTAATCACGCAGGCTCTCCACATAGCGCATAGATTGTCGAAGTCTTCTTGTACTGAGCACCAGAGCTTCAGCCATTCCCACAATTCCGGCAACGTTCTCCGTTCCGGCGCGTTTTCCCCGTTCCTGACCTCCCCCGTGAATAAAAGAAGGCAATGCCACCCCATCCTTTGCATACAGGAATCCGATTCCCTTCGGTCCGTGGAATTTGTGCCCGCTTGCACTTAAGCAGTCAATCGGCTGATACTTGACCGACATGGGAATCTGCCCTACCGCCTGCACCGCATCGGTATGGAAAATGACATTGTGCTGATGCGCGATGTTGCCGATTTCCTGCGTGGGCTCAATGGTTCCAATCTCATTATTTCCATACATTATGGTGATCAGTGTGGTATCGGGGCGAATTGCTTTTTTCAAATTCTGAATATCAATGAGACCATATTCATCCACATCCAGATATGTCACTTCGTACCCCAGACTTTCCAGATATTCACAGGAATTTAAAACCGCATGATGCTCGATCTTTGATGTAATGATATGCTTTCCTTTTTTCTTCCGGGAGCCTGCAAGGCATTTGATTGCCCAATTATCCGACTCACTTCCCCCGGAAGTAAAATAGATTTCCTCCGGGTTCGCATCAATGGCATCTGCGATTTTCCTCCGGGCATTTTCCATTGCTCTTTTTGCCTCTTTTCCTATGTCATACGAAGTGGATGCATTCCCATATTTATCTGAAAGGTACGGCTCCATTACAACTTTCACCTCAGGCCACATCTGCGTCGTCGCGGCATGGTCGAGATAAATTTCTTTTTTCATATCCTGCATCCTTTCCACATAAAATATCTATCAAGGAATACGACAAAGGTGCATCCCTTATGAAAACAAACAAAAAAATGAGTCCGCTGATTCTCGGCACAGCAATCCTTTCCGCTGCGGGGATTCTCAGCCGTCTCGTTGGCTTTCTATATAGAATATTCTTATCCCGTACCATTGGTGCATCCGCACTCGGACTTTACCAATTAGTTTTTCCCATTGTTACGCTCTGTTATGCAATCTCTTTTGCGGGAATACAGACCGCAATTTCCAAATATGTTGCGGAAGGTGTTGCCCGGGACTCCGGCAAGGCAGGTTCCGGCTCGAGCCCCCTCCGCTATCTGGTTTCCGGATTGATGCTGTCCGTTGGTCTGTCCCTTATCTGCGGAGCGCTTCTCTACCTTGCATCCGACCGGATTGCCATCCACCTGTTAGGTGAGTCCCGCTGCGGAGCCCTTCTTCGCATCCTGTCCTATTCCATCCTTCCTGCCAGCATTCATTCCTGCATCAACGGCTACTACTACGGGCAGAAGAAGACGGCCGTTCCTGCCATCGGGCAGCTGGTCGAGCAGTTTGCACGGGTCGGCTCCGTTTATCTGATGTTTTTGATTACGGTGGAACAGGGGCTTCCTCTGACTGCTGCCCATGCGGTATGGGGAATCTTTTTCAGTGAAATTGCAGGGCTGATTGTGGCTACCACTGCAATATCCATCTCCACGGGAAGCACCTGCTCCGGAACAAAATTAAAAACAGGATTGCGAAGTGGGGGAGCATCACAATCGGCTCTCTCCACGGGCGGGGCACTTGCCGCCATCGGCTCCATGGCGCTTCCCCTAACCATCAATCAGACTCTCATGCACCTGTTTTCCAGTTTTGAGAATCTCTTGATTCCTCAGCGGCTTCAGGCATACGGCTGCAGTACAGAGGATGCGCTTTCCACCTACGGTGTTCTCTCCGGGATGGTGGTGTCTGTCATCTTTTTCCCCTGCGTGCTGACAAACTCCCTTTCCGTGCTTCTTCTCCCTTCTGTCTCAGGCGCAACCGCCCGAGGCGACAGAAAAAAAATAGACCGCATCGTCTTTCTTTCCATCCGATACGGTCTGCTCTTTGGTTTTGTTTTTACCGCACTGTTCCTGTTGTTTGGAAGCTTTATCGGTGCAGTGCTCTTTGACAATATACTTGCGGGCATATTGATCCGCAAATTGTCCTGGCTGTGTCCGATGATGTATGTGTACAGCCTTTTGTGCAGCGTCCTTCACGGTCTTGGCAGACCCAAGACCGTATTAAGGATCAACCTTTCTGCATCCTTAATACGAATCTGCATCATCCTGTTTCTCGTCCCGCGCCATGGGCTTAATGCGCTGCTATGGGGAATGCTGATCAGCCAGCTTTTTTCTGCCATTGCCGCTGTCATTCAGGTGCAGAATCCCCGCATGCAAGGATAATTTCATAATAAAGGGGGCTAATCTATTATAAATGAATCGCATGGCATCAAAAATCTATGCTCACATTCTTTATAATATTTCTTCACCCAATCCTTGAGAATCTTATTCATGTCCTTTTCTGTAAAATCAGATGCCTTAAATGTATCACGTTTTATCGTGATCATTATGTAATGATATCTGTAATCATACTGCACCGTATATGGTTCAGAAATGTAATCATCGTTTTTTACCAGAATAACATGACCGTCATATTTCCACTTATATTTGTAGGAGCAACTATCAAATACGTTCTGAAAATACTCCACCTGTTCCGGAAATATTCGATTAAAGTTATTTTCATTGTATGTATAATAAGCATTTACATTGCCATTGTAAATTCTAGGGGCAATGGATAATGCACACCCGGTAAAAATCTGCTCTTTTTGATTCGTAAACTCCAGATTAGATGATGTAAATTTCAGTTTATTATAATCAAATTTATAGAGCTTTTTATAATAGTATTCATTTATGTATAGGATTCCTTTTTGCTCTTTATCCTTCCTGATTTTTGCGGCATAATATTTTTTGCTTTTGTCATTGATGGTTTGAATTTCGATGGTTTTTATTCCCGAATCATAGCTTATTTTTTCATCTTTATATTTGTAAGCTTGGCTTTTTATTTTTTTATAAAAGGAATCACTCGCCGATACATTTTTTACTGTTACTATATCCGATATTTTTCCAGAGCCTTTGGAAGCATGCTGTACGTTTTCATTTTTTGTTTCATCTCCAATTTGAACATAAAACTCGTCGCGTACACCGGCTTTCGTCTCTGCCACGATTACAGTGACATAATTCTTCTTGCCTGTTTTTATTTTTAATTTTTTATTATCGTAGGAAAGTATTTTCAATACGCTATCGCCATCAATACAATAAATCTTCTTGATCTCATCTCCGCGGGACAAATAGCAGAAGTTGATTACCTTTGTCGTGTTGGTTTTTATAAAAAGCTGTCCTTCGTGCATTTTTAAAATTTTTGGCAGCGTAGGTATTGAATACTCTTCATAATAATCACAGTTTATACAGCGGCGAATCCGTTTTCCCATTTTTTTAATGGTCGGTTCCTTTACCGTTTCGTAACGATCAAATTCATGCTCTTCACATATAGCTGCTGCTTCAAAGTCTATATTTTCTATTTCTTCTGCAAATACATGATTACTATTTGCGCAGAGCAAAACAAAAACCAATAATATGCCAATGATTTTTATATTTGATTTATATTTCACGCTATTTTCTCCCCAAATTATAGTTCATTTTCGTTTGCCCGGGATTCCAATGCCATATTCGTCTCTTCCGCCAATCTCCAAATATCAGCGAGAATCTTATCCATCTTTTTCTGGGTAAAAGCATCCATATCAAAATTATAGATATCAATATACAAATACACTGTATTCACATAATGGTAACCATCACAGAGCAATTCATAATTACCCTCTATCCCTTCCTTGTTCACTAAAAACACTTCCAGACCTGACAATTTCCACTTCTTGCTATAGGTACTGTTTTCTATCAAGGACTGAATATATTTGTATTGCTTGTTAAAAACAGGATCAGCGTAACGATCAAATGCATCACCGTTTATAAGTTCGATATCATGCGTCAGAAACGGTCCTTCGTAGTTCTCATCTTTATACTTAGATGCCCGCCCATACATATTTTCTACGTCAAGATTCTTATCTACCCGAAAATTCTTTAACTTTTTATACTGGGCTTCATTGAAGGAGATAACTACTTTCTTATTTTCCTTATCGAATCTTTTTATAGCATAATATTCGCAGTTTTGGTCATTCATCGCGCAGAGCTCTAAATAAGCATAGCCGGCTGGCAAACCTAAGATACCCTTCTTTAGTTTTTCAACATAATTTTTTATTTGTTTATAAAAATTATCGCTGGCCCCTTTTTTCTTACTCGTTGTTATTTTCTTTATCGAAGAAGCATTATTATAATCTTTCCCTACATTAACAGGATATAGCGCTTTTTTACCGCTTGCTAATTTTATTTCATATTTAGCAAGACCACTTTTATTTGTTGTCTTTATTGTAAAGCTTGTTTTCGTATGGGAAACCACCTTCAAACAGTCCTTATTGGATACAACCTTTACCGATTTAATATAGTCGCCCCTTGCAATTCCCTGCTGATATTTCGTTATATCAGCTTCATACAAAGTATTATAACTGCATATGTATCCGTCAAAGTCCCCAACAGAATCCGGGATTCGGGCTATATCCTTTGGTATTTTATGAACCTCTTGTATCCCGCATATTCTGCAGGACTGCAATTTCTCTCCATATTCTTTATATGTAGATTCTTTTATTACCTTAACAGTTTCAAAATCATGCGCACACTCTGATTCGGTTGCTGTTGCACGCATCGGACAAAACAGTAAAAGCGATACCATAATAACAATACATTTTGATATACTAGCTACAAATTTTTTCTTCACAACTTTTCTCCATTCATCCAAACAGTCAATTACACATAAAAGAAAATGGCGAAACCACCATACGGTAATTCCGCCATTATATTATATTTATTTTCTGTAATAATTCAGAACCCCAACACATATATGGGGCGATGATTATACACGGGATAAATACTCACCTGTACGTGTATCAATCTTGATTACGTCGTTCTGCTCAACAAAGAGCGGAACCATAACCTGTGCTCCGGTCTCAACGATTGCAGGCTTCGTTGCGCCTGTAGCGGTATCTCCCTTAAATCCCGGCTCGGTGTCGGTAATCTGAAGTTCTACAAATAAAGGTGGCTCTACTGCAAATACATTGCCGTTGTGTGAGCAGACCTTAACCATCTCATTCTCCTTAACAAACTTTAAGGAATCACCGATTGCATCCTTGGTAAGATCAATCTGGTCGTATGTCTCAACGTCCATGAAATGATAGAAATCCTCGTCTGCATATAAGAACTGCATATCCTTACGGTCAATACGTGCGGTTGGGCACTTCTCTGTCGGGCGGAAAGTCTTCTCAACTACACCACCACTAATAATATTCTTTAACTTGGTACGAACAAATGCTGCACCCTTTCCCGGCTTTACATGCTGGAATTCAATAATCTGATAAATGTTACCTTCGAATTCAATTGTAACACCGTTTCTAAAATCTCCTGCTGAAATCATTCGATATTTTCCTCCTTGATTTGCCTCCACAGGTATCGTCAGATCCCAGGGGCTTTAACTACGAGTGAATACTCTTACTGACCTATTTTACAATAAATGGCATTGTTTTTCAAGCATTTATTTATTGCGCTTTTCAATTTCTGCGAACATCGCAACACGCACCGCATGGCGTCCGCCTAAAAACTCGGCGTCCAGATATGCCTTTACAATATCTTTTGCAAGTTCAACACCCACAATACGCTCGCCAAATGCAATGATATTCGCATTGTTGTGTTCCTTTACCAGGCGGGCTGTTGTTGCATCGGAGCATACTGCCGCGCGGACTCCGTTTACCTTGTTTGCGGCAATTGAAATACCTACACCCGTTCCGCAGATCAGGATGCCACAGTCATATTCGCCGGCTGCAACTGCTCGTCCGACTTTCTCTCCATATTCCGGATAGTTGCAGCTCTCCGTGGAGTCTGTTCCGAAGTTCGTCACCTCATGTCCCATGCTCTGCACATACTCCATAATCTCATTCTTCAATTTAACTGCTGCATGATCGTTTCCGATTGCAATTTTCATTTTCTATTCCTCCATTTTATTTACTGCTTGATTCATATTTTGTGCCAAAAAATCTCCGGTGCAATTTGTAGCATGCAAGAATCGGCTTTTCCAGAAAACGTTTTAATACGATCTGGACTTCTTCTTTTGGGTGGATGGGCTTCACGAGGATTGTGCGGATTCCCGCAAGATTAGCCCCCATCACATCCGTGAAAATCTGATCCCCGACAAACAGCGTGTTGGTTGTATCGGTTCCCAACTGCTGCATTGCCCTGCGATATCCGGAAGTCTTCGGCTTTCCAGCCTTGTACAGATACTGCGCACCGACTGTCTCCGCGAAAGGCTTGACCCTCGGCTCTTTGTTGTTCGACAAGAGCATACAGGAAAATCCCAGCTCATTCAAGTGGGCAAACAAAGAAATAGCCTGCTCATCTGCAGGCGCACCGTGTGGTACCAGGGTGTTATCAATATCAAAGATAACACCACGGTATCCATTCTTATATAATTTGTCAAAATCTATCCGATATGTGGAATCTAAGTATTCGCCCGGATATAAAAAACTGCACATATATGCTCCTTAAACCAAATTCTATGTATCTCTAAAGAGTGAAGTTCTCTCCCGAACGAAGAACCGCCTGCTGTGCCCGTGCCTCAGCTGATGTTCCGGCATTCGGTTCAACAAAATACTGGTACTGTTTCAAGATCTGATCCTTATCAAGATCGCTGACAGCCTTCTCAATATCCAGACTGCTGATGTCGCTGTCTGCACCTTTTAAATCAAACAGCTCATCCGGCTTATACCGCTGCGCAAAGTCATAAGAATCAAATGTCTGTTTCGCGGCAGCTTCCGCGATCTCCTGCTCTTTCTGCCGGCGTCTTTCTTCCTCTTCCCTGGCATCTGCTGCCTCAAGAGTTCCGGGTTGCTGGACATCTGCAGCCTGCTGATTTCGGAGTTCGTCTAACTTTATTGAATTGTACTGATAAAAGCCCGAATACGGGCGAATGCCAGATACGTTCATTCGTTCTCCTTGTGTCTCTCATTAGTTCATTATACTAACATCTTCTTCAATTCATTCATAAAAGTATTCACATCTTTAAATTCTCTGTACACAGATGCAAATCTTACATAAGCAACCTGATCAAGATCCTTAAGCTTATCCATGATAAGCTCTCCGATTACCGTGCTCTCGACTTCCTTTTCCTCAAGATTAAATATCTCAGTCTCAACATCATCGATCATGCGGGTAATCTGTTCAGTCGATACCGGACGCTTGTGGCATGCACGGAGAACGCCTCCCTCAATTTTGGAGCGATCATACTGTTCTCTGTTATTGTCCTTTTTGATGATGATCAGTGGAATCGTCTCCACCTTCTCATAGGTGGTAAAGCGCTTTCCACAATCATCGCACAAGCGGCGTCTGCGAATGGAATTGTTATCATCCGCCGGTCTTGAATCAATAACTCTGGTATTCTCACTGCTGCAAAATGGACACTTCATCTAATGACCTCCGTACATTTACAAACATGCATATACTTATATATAATTAAGTATAGCTTTCCTTAATTTCAATGTCAACGGTGAAAAAGCCTTGCTTTTTCCTAAAGTTTCTTTTTCATTTCTTTATCATTGAAGTCTACAAGTATTATATCGGGTCCTATCCGTATAACTTTACACCACGGGATGAAAAATTCACAGTCTCTTCCCCAGAATCCCATGTATTTTCCCGGTCCCGGAATGATCAGTGCAATAATCGTGCCACACTCTGTGTCAATCTCTAAGTCCCGGACACTCCCTAAACATTTGCAGTCATTAATGTTGATGACCTCACGGTCGCACAAGCAGGAAAAACGTATTTTCTGTTCCATTGTCCGCCAGCCTCTTTTCTTTGTAATATCCTATGAGCGCCAAAGGCGCGTCTATACATTGTCCGGGGCATTTTATGCACAAAAAAAGAGAAGCCGCACTCGCTATGCAGCTTCTCCATGTCTCTTATGCACCTTCTATTTTATACATTGAAACGGAACAGAATTACGTCTCCGTCTTTTACAACGTAGTCCTTTCCTTCCATCCCGACAATTCCCTTTTCCCTTGCGGCTGCAAGGCTTCCATTGTCGAGCAGATCCTGATAGTTGACAACCTCCGCCTTGATAAATCCGCGCTCAAAATCCGTATGTATCTTTCCGGCAGCCTGCGGTGCCTTGGTCCCCTTCTTGATCGTCCATGCACGACACTCATCCTCTCCGGCCGTAAGGAAACTGATCAGTCCAAGCAGGTCATAGCTCTCTGCTACGAGCTTGTCCAGACCACTGCTTTCAACTCCAAGGTCAGAAAGGAATTCCGCCTTCTCCTCATCGGAAAGTTCAGATAATTCTTCCTCTAATTTGGCGGATACCACAAAGCACTGTGATCCTTCCGCTGCGGCGAGCTTGCGGACTGCTGCAACATGCGGGTTGGAATTGCCGTCATCTGCCAGATCATCCTCCGCTACATTTGCCGCATAAATGGTTGGCTTTGCGGTAAGCAGATTGTAGCTGCTAAACCACGCCTGCATATCTTCATCATCCGGCACTTCGAACGTTCTCGCCATCTTAGTACTTTCAAGGTGTGCCTTTATTGCCTCAAGAAGCTCTAACTCCTTTGCAAGTGTCTTGTCCATACGGGCCTGCTTTGCAACCTTTGCAATACGTCTCTCCAGAATTTCAAGATCGGAGAAAATCAGTTCAATATTGATTGTCTCAATATCTCTTGCCGGATCAACGCTTCCGTCAACATGGATGACATTTGTATCCTCGAAGCAACGCACCACATGAACGATTGCATCTACCTCACGGATATTTGCAAGGAACTGATTGCCAAGTCCCTCACCCTTTGATGCACCCTTTACAAGTCCTGCGATATCTACAAATTCGATTACCGCAGGCGTAACCTTCTTCGTATGATACATCTCTCCAAGTAATTCGATACGCTTGTCCGGAACTGCAACAATACCAACATTCGGATCAATCGTTGCAAATGGATAATTGGCAGCTAATGCACCTGCCTTGGTCAGCGAATTGAACAGTGTACTCTTTCCAACGTTTGGAAGACCAACGATACCTAGTTTCATTTTTTTCTCCTTTTGGGGACGTTCCTTTTGACACAACCATCGCCCTTTGGCTCAGGTGAAGTCCCTTGCTATTTATTCCTGATTTGTATGCTATATTTCATACATTACTTTATAGCATATCATATCGGCGGTAAAATGTACAATTCTTTCTTAAATTGTAATATCATCGCTTGCAGTTATTTTGACTCTTTTGAACTCCTCTTACGAAAAATCACAAAATGCGCCAGCACACCAAGTATCAAGCCCAGTACACTTAAGATTTTCCCAGCCAGTACGCCCGGTGCATGATATGCTATCGTCACCTCATGCTTTCCCTTATCCATCTTCAGTCCGAGAAACGCCGCATTTACCTTTTCGTAGGCAGTACGTTCTCCATCGACAAACACTTCAAAATTCTCATCATAAGGGATGGATGTGATAAGATATCCGCTATCCGCCGTCGCATCCACAGAACCTTTTATGACATCGCCCTTCGTTGCATCCTTGTCCAGAATGAACTCCGCCTCGACAAGCTGCGAGCGCAGCTCCTTATTTGCCGCACTCTTCCATAGATATCCGGTAAGGTCAGAGATCTCATAATCGCCATCGCCCAGCGAAACCGCCACGCTGGTCTGCCCTTCCTTAAGCAAAACTGCGTAGGTAAAACAAGTATTTCCATTATAATAGATATGATCTTCCGCCGTCAGCTTATTGCGCACACCCTCTACGCTGATCGCAACATCCGACTTGAGCAAATGATTTTCTACCTGAAACTGCAAGAACAGGATATCTCCCTCTGAGGCTTTTTCTATCCCGATCGCATCCGCTTGGATATTTACCGGTATCTTTTTTAAGCCTGCATCGAGAAATGCGGTCTCTGTATTGCCCACCCCTTTTTCATCTACCACAGCACGCGACAAAAATGCAAGCTGGTTATATGGAAATTGCAGTGCATCATACTGAGCCTCTGGCATTACACTGCTTGTATAGTAGGCGACCGGAAGAACATTTTCGTTCTCATACAGTTTTTCCCCTATCTTCTTATAGCCCGGCACTGTCTCATCCGATACCAGATATTTCACGCCCATAAAGCGCTGGAATACCGCGTTATGCGCCCGCGCCTGCATCAGAATATTCCGGTAGGGCTGTTCGACCTGAAACGTCTGCGTCCGAAAATTCTGATAATTCGTATTTTCGACCGAAGAATAGATGGACGATATGTACTGGTCTGCTGACCAGATGCGGTTTAAATTTGCAAAATCCGTTTTTACATTGCCGTTTTGCTCAATCCGGTAAAAGCCATTTTCTTCTTTCGCAATCTTATCGATCACCGCACGATTCGTCTTGTCCGTAACCTGCTCGTAATACTTTGGCGCAACGTTCGTTGGACTGGTATTATTGTACAAAAAGCCCTGCACGCACAGGATCAGAACGGACGGCAGGATCAGATACTGCATACATTTTTTCTTATAACAGATAAGAAAACAGCCAAGCATCAGGATTCCATCCACCCAATACACGGTTTTCCTTCCGGTAAAAAGCAGGAGCAGCGTAAGAACAAACGGGATCAGCCCCGTCACAAACGGAATTTCCTCTTTCCGCTGCTTCTCTATGTATGCTGCGATCATATAGCACAAAAGCGGCAAAAATGGAACGAACACCTTATTCCGGATATAAAGTCCGCCATTTAACGCCCACGCGAAAACCGGAATGACCAGAACCAGAATGCAGGCTATATGCAGCCACCGTTCATTGCCTTTTTTGTAAAAAAGCCCCGCGATAAGCACGACGATCACAAGTGCCGCCAGCCCGATTCCATAAGGGCTATACAAAAATTCGCCGATATTTATATGCGGGATAAACAATTTTCCCAATGATACCGCAGCTTTGGCACCTGACGATCTGCCGCCCAAAAGAACATGCGCGGTCGGCACAAGCAGCACCGCGCTCATAAGCACCGCCACCAGCATCGGGATAAGGAAGCGGATGCCCTCCAGAAGAAACGTCCTTACGTTTTTTTGCCCTTCGCCGCCCATATAGCGGTAAATCCCATATATCACAAGCACCAGCATCCCGCCGATGCTGAAATAAAAGCTGGTCATGATCATCAGCCAGGCTCTGACCGTATAAAGCCCCTCCTTGTTCTCGTCGAAATAGCGATCCACACCGATGAGCGCAAGGCACAAAAACGGCATATAATTGACGAACATGATCTGATTGTACGAGTGATAGATCATCGGTCCCGCCAGCAGGAACATGAGCGCGGTCATAAAGCTGACAAAGCGAGAAATCCCCCGGTTTTGCAGCCACTTGTAAAACAGCAGCACCGCCGCGATCAGGCTTACGACCATGGAAACCATAATGTATGTCCCCATCTTGACCGACGGGAACAGATACGAAATCAAAATCACCGGACTATAAAGCCCATAATACGAGAAATTGTAGATATTCTGCCCGCCTCCGATGTTTGCGGCAAATTCCGGGAAGAGGTTTCCGGTATCATAAAAAAGTTGCCTAAAATAATCCGATATCACGCTGTGCTGACTGATCCAGTCTATATCTGAGCCAAATATTCCGTTTCTGAAACTAAACAACCAGCAGAAAAATAAGACGATTGCTGTGAGTATTGTATACATGCTATTCCTTTCGTGGGGACGTTCCTTTTGACATGTGCAGCGCCCTTTGACACACGCACCGCCCGATGACACGTAGAGCGCTCTTTGGCACATGCATCGCCCTTTGACGCATGGAGCGCCCTTTGGTTCGAGTATTCTTGCGATTCACAAGTGTATACTTTTTCCTATTTACTTTTTTCATAACTATTATAAAATATATATTATAGTATTATAATTCATCTGTGTCATCATCCATTTGAATTATTCGCGGGGTTTCACCCACCATTCCCTTTTTAAAACAATTAAACAAATTTTGCAAGGAGGATCTTTTATTGCCACGACACGCCAGAAAAAAATCATCAACTCGAACATACCACATCGTTATCAAAGGGGCTGACAGGCAGCTGCTTTTTGAGGAGCAAAAGGACTATTTGAAATATCTGGATATTCTCAGATACTATAAGGAAAAATTCCACTTTCAAATCTATGCCTATTGCTTAATGTCAAATCATGTACATCTTCTTATTCAACATTCGGCGGAGTTCACGCTGGAATCCATTTTTCGCCCTATTAATACAACTTATGCCGGTTGGTTCAACCACAAGTACCAGCGCACCGGTTTTTTGCAGGATGGCAGATACCACAGTGAACCGGTTGAAAATGTCAGTTATCTACTTACCGTCATTCGCTACATTCATTATAATCCCACAAAAGCCGGACTTGAAAAAGCACCAGGAAGCAGTTATCCCTGGAGCAGTTTTTATGAATATCAGAATGGCGTTACTGATCTGACCGATACCGAAGATATTCTTGGGTTGTTTGACTCTCCAAATCACTTTTTTGAATCGCATATTGATGTCCACTCTGATGATTGTATTGATATTCATAAGATCAAAATTCGCCTGCCGGATGATGTTGCTCAAAGTATTATTGAGGAAAATTGCAATTGCAACACCGTAACCGATTTTCAAAAACTATCTTTATCCGACCGCAACAAGTATCTTGTTCTTTTGCACCAAAAAGGATTATCCATAAGACAGCTAAACCGTCTAACCGGAACGCCTCGCGGAATCGTCCAGCGAACCATCATAAATACCTAAACACTTCTTGTGCCAAAGGGCGCTCCGTGTGTCATTGGGCGCTTCGCGTGTCAAAAGGAACGTCCCCACTTCCACCTTGCAAACCAAAATCTTCTGCCTTATAATAGTTGGGTTACAATCAGCAACCTACAAAGGAGATTTTTCCATGCAAAACAATAAAGATTTTTTAGGGACCGAGCCCATCGGAAAGCTCCTGCTTAAGCTTTCCATCCCGACTGTGATCGCGCAGCTTATCAACATGCTCTACAACATCGTAGACCGAATCTACATCGGACATATTCCCGGTGAGGGCAGCCTCGCGCTTACCGGAGTTGGCGTTTGCATGCCGATCATTATGATCGTCTCCGCGTTCGCCGCCTTAGTCGGTTCCGGCGGTGCGCCGAGAGCATCCATTTCGATGGGTAAGCAGGACTTGGATTCCGCAGAAAAAATATTAGGCAACTGCTTCATCCTCCAGATTGTCATCTCATTTATCCTGACTGCAGTTTTACTGCTCTGGAGTGAAAATCTGCTGCTCGCTTTTGGTGCCAGCGAAAACACCATTACCTACGCCACTGATTACATGCGCATTTATGCGATCGGAACGCTGTTCGTGCAGTTGACGCTCGGCATGAATACCTTCATCACCGCGCAGGGCTTCACGACGATTTCTATGGTGTCCGTCCTCATCGGTGCGGTCTGCAACATCACCCTCGATCCGCTGTTTATCTTTGGTTTTCACATGGGCGTAAAGGGTGCCGCACTTGCAACCATCATTTCGCAGTCCATCTCTACGATCTGGGTGGTAGCATTCCTCTGTGGGAAAAAGACGCAGCTACATCTCCGCAAAAAATATATGCGCCTCGAAGCCCCGGTCATTTTACCCTGCGTTGCACTTGGACTTGCCACCTTTATCATGCAGGCAAGCGAAAGCGTTATAACCGTCTGCTTCAATTCCTCCCTGCTCCGCTACGGCGGAGACATTGCGGTTGGCGCCATGACAATTCTCACAAGTGTCATGCAGTTTGCCATGCTCCCGCTGCAAGGAATCGGACAGGGCTCTCAGCCAATCGCCAGCTACAATTATGGAGCGAAAAATGCAGGCCGCGTCAAAAAGACGTTCCGCCTGCTTCTGATTGCAAGCCTTACCTACTCGATCACGCTCTGGGCAGCTATACAGCTTTTCCCTACCGTGTTTGTAAGCATTTTTACGCCTGACGCAGAGCTGATCGCATTTACCGCCCCGATGCTCCGGATTTATCTCGGCGGCTTATTCTTGTTCGGCATCCAGATTGCCTGCCAGATAACATTTACTTCACTTGGAAAAGCCGTAAATTCTATCGTGGTAGCGGTTGTCCGCAAGTTTGTACTGCTCCTTCCACTGATCTATATCACCCCACACCTTTTGTCCGATCCGACAATGGGTGTGTATCTGGCGGAGCCGATAGCAGATGTTATTGCGGTAACCTTCACCTCCATCCTGTTTACCTTCCAATTCAAAAAGGCACTAGCAGAAATTCAGGAATAGTTATCTATTTCGATTATGGTACAAAAAAAGCCAGCCCGGTATTTGTTCATTGCTGGACTGGCTTTCTTTTCTTTCATTATACAGTTATTCTCATGCTTGAATATGTGAACGCTATTGTGCCATTGGGCGCGCTCATCATGCCATTAAGCCTTTCTCATGCCAATGGGCGCTGTGCGTGTCAAAAGGATCGTCCCTACTGCAATTCCCAGAAGGCGACCGCGCTCGCTGCCGCCACGTTGAGGGAATCTACACCGTGTTTCATCGGGATGCGGACAGTGTAATCACATTGGTTAATAACATCCCGTGGCAGGCCATCGCCCTCTGTTCCAAGCACAACGGCCAGCCGCTCTTTTTCCGCGAACACCGGATCGGTCAGACTTACAGAATCCTCTTGAAGCGCCATCGCAACCGTACAAAAGCCAAGCTCTTTTAGCTCCCGCATACAGGTCTCGTCCACGATCGTCCACGGAATCTGAAAAACGGTTCCCATGCTGACACGGATCGCGCGCCGGTAAAGTGGATCACTTCCGTCTGTGGTACATATCACACCATCCATGCCGAGTGCCGCAGCGGAACGGATGATCGCTCCCACATTGGTTGGATTGACAACGTCCCAAAGCACCGCGATGCGCCGCGCCTTTGCGCATACTTCTGCAACAGACGGCAGACGCTTGCGGTTCATCGCACATAGCATTCCTCTCGTAAGCTGAAATCCGCGCATCTGTTCAAAGACCTCGGTTTCTGCCACATAGACCGGGATTTTGGGGAAACGCGCACACAGCCGCTGCTCATCCTCGCGAAACGCTGACTTTTCGGTGAGAAAAGCGACAGGTTCATACCCTGCATCCATCGCCCGCTCGATCACCTTCGGACTTTCCGCAAGAAAAATCCCCAGTTCCGGTTCTCGATACCGCAGAAGCTGCACCTCCGACAGTCTGGTAAAAATATCCAGCCTCGGATCGTCATATTCCGTAATCGTTACAACTGAATTGTCCTCTACTTTTTGTGCCTGCTCCGGTTGCATCATTCTCTCCTTGCATTCTGCCGCCCGATCACCATTGTGACGGACTTTTCTATGTGTCAATGGGCGCTCCCTATGTCAATGGGCACTCCTCGTGTCAATGGGCTCTTCCCGTGTCAAAAGGAACGTCCCTACAGCAAGAAGTATTTCGCCAGGAACAGCACCGCAAGTATATACATGATCGGGCTGATCTTCTTTTCCTTTGCCTTTCCGGTTACGAGGTTTAATACAACATAAGAGATAACTCCCATGGAGATACCCTCTGAGATGCTGTAAAAGAATGGCATTGCGCCGATGCAGATAAATGCCGGGATTCCCTCGCTATAATCAGAGAAATCAATCAGTCCTACCTGATTTACCATGTAGAATCCTACGATGATCAGAGCCGGAGCCGTTGCAAATGACGGAATGGCAAGGAAGATCGGTGAAAGCAGCAGCGCAAGTAAAAACAGGATTGCGGTCGTGATAGAAGTAAGACCGGTTCTACCACCCTCGCTGACGCCGGATGCACTCTCTACAAAAGTTGTGGTTGTGGAAGTACCAAGTGCAGCACCGGCAGTTGTAGCAACCGCGTCTGCCATCAAAGCGCCCTTGATGTTCGGAAGCTTACCTTCCTCGTCAAGCATTCCCGCCTTGGTCGCAACTCCAATCAAGGTTCCAAGTGTATCAAACATATCCACAAATAAAAATGCAAACACGATCACAACAAATTCAGCAATCGGAATAGCTGTAAAATTCATCTTCATAAAGATCGGAGCAATGCTCGGCACAGATAATCCGGAGGAAAAATCCGGAAGGAGACTGTAATATCCGATCTCCGGATTCGGCATATAAAGTCCGGTGAACTGGCAGATGATACCAAGAATCCATGTTCCTAAAATTCCCCAGAGAATATTTCCCTTTACATTCTTGATGACAAGGATACCGGTCAAAAATACGCCGATGATCGCAAGGATCACGCAGATGCCGGCGTCATGCATGGTAGCGCCTTCCACCGCGTCAAGTGAAAACAGCTCCACCAATGTAGCTCCGCCTACCACGATTTTTGCATTCTGCAGTCCGATAAATGCGATAAAGAAACCGATACCTACAGAAACCGCTTTCTTAAGATTTGACGGAATGGAATTAAAAATAGCTTCGCGCACATTAAATAGGGAAAGTAAAATAAAAATTACACCTTCCACAAAAACAGCCGCTAACGCTGCCTGCCACGGATAACCCATACCGATTACAACCGTGTATGCAAAATACGCATTCAGTCCCATTCCCGGTGCCAGCGCAAACGGATAGTTTGCAAACAGTGCCATACAGGCTGTTCCTAAAAAGGATGCCAGTACCGTTGCGGTAAACACAGCGCCTCTGTCCATACCGGATGCACTTAAAACATTCGGATTCACGGCAAGAATATACGCCATCGTCATGAAGGTCGTAATACCCGCCATAATCTCCGTCTTTACTGTCGTGTTGTTTTCACGCAGCTTAAACATTTTCTCCAACATATTATTGACTCCTCCTGTGATTTCATCCACACGCAAAATGAGCAGAGATGATTCATCTCCGCTCAAATCAGCGCAGGACAACTTATTTTTCTAAGTGTACCATACTGCTGCCCATCTTGCAATCTCTTCCCTATATTACAGACTACCTATACAAATATAAATTCATTATAATCTTTTCCGGCAAACGAAATGTATTTTGGCTAGGATAAAGTCTTGTGCTTCGAATTCATATAGTCTCTAGGCATTTCGTAAACTTCCAGTCTCTATTGTCCTTAGCATATTATAAAATCCTACTATACAAATCTAAATGTTCATTACAAACATAGTTCTCTATAAATAGATTGGTTTGTATTAACGTTTTTATATAATTTTTTTCTGAAAACAAATAACTGCATAGCTCACAGGCTGATACCACACGTGTTCCTTTTGAAAATGCTTCTTCCAGTACATCCTGATAGGGTGCAAAACCAAAATGTCTGATTACTGCTAATGTTTTATTTCTTTCAAGTAAATTCCGAATTTCCAGACCTTTTTTTTCACTAACTATTCCCAAATTAAAGCAGCATGTATGCGCCAATGGGGAACAACACGGAAATAATTCAAATTCAGAGGAGACAAAATAGGAGCTTCCTTTTTCGCAAAATGCATTGCTTACTGAAACATCCGTAATAAAATATTCTTTGTTAATATTAACAGCATTTCCTACCGGATATGTTTTTATAAACTCAACATGAATATATGGCAGAATCTGCTGAAGTCCGTTGAAAATACAACCGAGTTCGCTATTATTTAAAACGGCAACCTGAATAGATATCTCGACCTTACAGATTCTGGCAGCTTTTGCCAAATTTAGAATACAGTCTTTTTTTACATATTTCAGATGGTATTCATCCAAACTGACTGTAATCATATTGAGACCGCAATTTTTAAGCTCCTGAATGCGTTCAATTGCATGCTTATAGCTGGATGCCCAGACGCCGCTAGTTACTACACCAACCTGAAACTTGTTATTATGAGCCACCTCTACACACGCTTTCAATAAATTGAAACAATAAAAAGGTTCTCCACCCGTTAATGAAATGGCCATGATGTTTTTATCATCTGTCAGCCCAGATACAAACGAAGAAAATTTTTCTATATCAATATCCGCTTTCGTGTTGATTCCGCCAGAATAGCAACAATGTGCGCAATTCAAAGAGCATTTCCGTGTAATTTCAATTGCTAAAGAATTATAATTCACGCTTAAAATTCTCCTCGCTCATTTCGTAAAAGCCATTCTTTATCAAAACAATTCTCAAACTATCTAACCTGCTTTTTTCATCAACCGTAATAATGTGACATTTATGATTGTATGAATGCAAAATATACTCTTTCTCAGTTGGGAAATACATACTCAGCCTTCTCATCTGCAATAGATCAAATTTCGGATTTATTACAATAAATATTTTCTCCTGTAATGCAAGCATACGCATCAATGATTCGATGTATACAAAACACTTTAATTCGAAATCGTTTTTGCAACATTGCATCAGTACCCTCTTTGCAATATCAACCTCCTTATACCTGAGATATGCATCATCAAATCCTCTTATTTCAGCCATCACTTCATTTTCTATTAGTGCTTTATTCTGCTCATATACCTCAATAATGTTTCTCTTTCGAAACAACAATTCCAATGAAGATCTGTAAAACATACGTGCATTGGAAATTATCTCAAAGAACAAAGGCATACTTCCATAGCGTTTTCTTATGTCTGTGAACATATTGTAGTAAGATGAAAAAAGTTCTTCACTTGACTCAATAAGCTGAATGGATTCTTCGCATAATTGTGACCGTTTATTTCCGAGGTACAACGTCGATTTTCTGTCAAAAAAGAGAGTTTGTATATTTCTATCCGTTTCCTGCGTTTTAGGGTAAAACTCCAGCATATGCAACTGGATATAATTATTTCTGACAAACCACAATTTCTGAATCAAATGCATTGTTTCCTTAAAATCTGTTAATGTCTCCTCAGGAAATCCTATAATAAATGACGTGGTTGTTTCAATTTTTTTTCAGAAAGATACTGAATTGTATCAATAAGCCCAGTAATATCCAAATTCTTATTAATTTTCTTTTGCAATACTGCAGAACCAGTCTCTATTCCAAAATAAATGGACACGCAGTTTGACTTTTGAAGTAAATCTATAAGTGCCCTATCAAGAGAATCAATCCTTGAAGAACACGACCATTTAATCGGATTCCCACGGGCTATTAATTCATTAGAAAAATCTGTTATAAATGTTCTATTCGCCGTAAAATGGTCATGAACAATATTAATCGGGAGTTTGCAGTCATCTCCAACATGTTCCAGAATAATATCAATCAACGTTCTAGGCGCAATCAGACGATGCTGACGTCCCCAATATTTTGAAGTAATACAGAAAGTACAGTTAAATGGACAGCCTCTTCCACCTTCTATGCTAAATTCCGTATCCTCAGAATGAAGTTTTTTTGTTTCTATCCTTATGGACGTCTCCAATTCTTTTTCATTAAGAACCCGAGGCGGTTCATGTGTGACAACACTTCCTGTGTTATCCTTATACGTAATTCCGCTGACGTCCTCTATACGAGGACTTCCTGAAATCACAGCATTTAGGAAGTCCACAATCATCTTTTCCCCCTCAGAATATGCAACAAAATCAACATAGGGGAGTGAATACGCAATTTCATTTCTTAATGCTGATGCTTGCGGTCCCGCCATAACAATAATTGAATCTTCATTTGATTTCTTAACCTTCTTCGCAACTAAACACGTAAGCGGAAAGGAATCACAAACACAATAAAAAGAATATATTCTGGGATGAATACTTATTAAATCTGCAGCAATCCGTTCAATCGCCGCTTCAGGTGATAATTCTCCGTCATCGATATTCTTTGCAATATCCTGTGGAGAAAACACCTTTGACAAAAAACCATTTTCTCTGCAGATAGTGTCTAAAATTCTATGTCCAATATAGTTACTGTCAACTTCCTTCGTAAGCCATATGTCAGCAACATATAAAATGTCCAGTTTTTCCATCAAATTCTACTTGCTTCCGCACATTGTTTCAACTGAATATAAATATTGCCAATCTTAACCCCCGCTCCAACTACACTATTGTCCAAGAACTGAAACTCACTTTCTTGGTCCAATTCCCGTATTTCATCAAAGAATTCATCCATCGTACAGCCAGACTCAGTATATTTTTCAGTAAACAGCGAATACACCTCAAGTGCAGACTCACATCTGTTGATTTCCATTTTATACGCTCTAAAGAAATCAGAAATTTTGTTTTTCATAATCATTCCTCCCTCGTCTTTCATCTAGTGGCAACACAGCATCGAACAGTTCCAATACTTTATGGCTGTTCTCATGACTGATAACAATAATCATTGATGGGATATGAACCAATTCGTTCATAACCGCATATGTCATACCGGCATCAAGTGCAGCTGTAGGCTCGTCAAAAATCATAATCGGTGTATTTCCCAGCACAGATCTTGCAAGTGATATACGCTGCTTTTCCCCTCCGGAAAGCGTTTCCTCCGAAAGCACCTTATCCGTCGGTATGTTTTCTAATCCAAATCTTCTTATTACGTTGTTTACGTCTTCTTCGGTTATATTATCCCGGTAAAAAGCTATATTATCAAAGAGAGTCCCTTCAAAAATGTATGGGGTCTGCTCAACATATCGGACCACATTAAGTAACTGGTTTCTGTCAATCATCCGGTATGGTTCATTTTCCAGAAAAATTTCTCCGCTATTTACTGTAATATCCTTAATCAGCAGCTTTGCTAAAGTAGATTTTCCCGCTCCGCTTTCTCCCGTTATAAGATATTTTTTATTTTCCTCAAATTCGAAATTTAAATTATCAATAACAGATCGGGTGGATTCAGGATAAGAAAAACTGATGTCCTGTAATCTTAAATGATAATGAATTAATTCCAATGAGCCTGAAGCTTCCTTTTGATCGCACCGGTCTTTTAAAAGTTTCTTTTCTATAGGCTTCGCCTGTTGCATTGCGTTGATTAACTGGACAATCGCTACCACCGGATCGACCAGATAATTCATCAGATTGATCACGGCAATAACACTTCCGGTTCCTATTCTTCCGAGAAATGCCAAATACCCGCCAACTCCGATAACCGGCAGAAAAGCGGCCGAACCTACTGTAGAATTAAAAATCTGCGTAAAATTTTTAACTTCTCTGTACTCTTTGCGGCTCTTTTCCGATAGGCTGCTGCGTTCGATGTGATCCAATGAAACGGCCGTTGTCACCTGATATCGCTGAAAGACTCTTTTTCCCCTCATCCTGTCGATTACATAATTCTGATATTCATTGACCTGCTGAGAGAAATTCACACTAACCTTTTCTCTTTTTTTCTTTCCTATGAAAGGAACCGCAAACGGAAGTAAGCTGGAAAGAATCGCTACCGGCAAAATAATCGGATCAATACTGACAATCGCCGCAATCGTACATATTACAGTAAGAACAAGATTTAAGATATTCCATCTCACAAGATATATGGAGTCATACACCAAATCAATATTCGTATTGTAGTCTGCCATCCGCGTTTCCGCAGCTTTCGTATCTGAAATATCACTTTTAAAAATAGTATTCTTTAATGTGATTGTTTTATAATACAGTAGCGAAAAAATCATTCGCCATGCAACTATATTGCATACTGCGGAAACGAAAAGCAATCCTGCAAAAAAGACTAAAGAAATGATCAGCGCCTTCATATCCTTTTCTTGTATGTAATCAATCATATCTGCCAGTTTGAGACAACTCGCGGCATTAGCCATACTTGATATAAACAGCAGCACTACAACAATCGCGCTGCGTATCCCAAATACCAGTTTGTTTAATGATAATTGAAAAGGCTGTTTAACATCCTCTGCGTTATTATAATCCAACCGTCTATTTTCCCCATCCTATTTCTTACAATTATTCGCCTTATTTATGTAACCATTGTGAGTATGATTATATATTACATTTTATTCTTACTACATTTGTATTCTTACGTCAATTAATATTCTTTCATTTTATTTTTTCTTATATAGCTATCCCTTGACACCACCCGCGATAAGTCCATTCAAATACCCCGCAGGCATCCAGCCTGCGGGGATTTTTAAGTTCATCTATTTACTTTACTGTGATTGTTGTGGTAATGCGCTTCGTGCTTCCATCATTTAATGTGACGGTCATCGTGATCGTTGCAGTACCCTTCTTCTTCGTTGTTACCTTTCCATTTTTGTCAACCTTTGCAATGGATGTGTCAGAGCAATTGTACGTTACACTTGCCACATTATTCATATCCAGCTTACTGCTCAGCTTAACTTTTGCCTTTTCGCCCTTCTCCACAGCAAGCTCCTTCTGCTCCGGTTTTACGGTTTTAAGGATCTGCTTCTGAAGTTCCTTTGCCTCGCTCGCGCTCAAAAGCTTGTATTCACCTGTCCCGGCATTTACACTTACATTGCCGCTCTTAGAAACGGTAACAGGCTTTGTCACAAGAATCTGCTTTCCGTCCACAATCTTTACCAATGTCAGCTTCTTTCCTGCAACAAGATTCTTTGCGTTGGTCTCTATCGTATACAGAACTTTGCCCTTTGTATCCTTTACCGTCTGTGTGATATTCAGCTTCGTGGTATCCGCTGCCTCGCTAACCTGCTTTACTACCTTTGCAGAAATCGTGGTTTTTACCGTGTCTTTCTTGCCCTTCTTTACAGTATTCTCAATCACCGCCTCCGCACTTGTCGTCTTACCCTTTGCATTCTTTTTTACGGTCACGGTTGCGGTTGTATTCTTTGCAGCCTTTGGTATCTCAGAGATCGTAGTGGACGATAATACTTTGCCCGCCTCATTCTTCACAACCGTTGTTTCAACCGTTACCTTTTTGCCGGAGTCATTCTTTACCGTCTCTTTTTTGACCTCCGTGGTTGTCGTGTCCTTGGTTGTGTTATCCGTCTCTGTGGTTTCCGCCGGAGTTGGTGTCGGTGCTGGTGTTGGAGCTGGTGTCACGCTCTCCCCCTGCTCGACCGTGATCTCAACAGCCTCCTCCAGCTTGATCTCCTCACCTTCTCCACATAGGATTCCGGTCACACGGAGCCAGAACTTTTCCGGGAGTGCCGTTCTCTCTGCAAGAGTGATCTGATACCGTGCCACACCCTCGATGGTGCTGAATATTTTCATAAGTAAAATATGTTCCTGCGTCAAAGTACGTTGCCTTATCCGTTGCCGCATCGTAGACTACTGCCTGAAGCTTCAGGTTCTTTATCGTTACCTCATCCATCACACGCTGCAGCATATAGAGAACTTTCCTGTCTGAGTCTGCCTTTGACACCTGCAGCTCCTCCACATAGGCTTCCTTTGACATCGTGTTATCTGTATAGAAGCTCAGCTCCGGGTATCCTGCGATCACCCACACACGGTTATTCTCGTCAGTTCTGAGTGCCAGCGTGTAAGAGCCTTCCTTCGGGAAGGTCACATCAACGAATCTGCTGTTTTTCTTATTTGCGGTGATCGTGCCGGTCTCATTTCCGGCTTCATCCCGCATTACAAGCTGCTCGGCGCTCACTGCCGCTTTTTCTTTGTTGCTGCTGTCGCATAGTGCAAGGTACAGCGTATAGTGCTCTCCCGTCACGCGCGCTCCCGTATAAGTTAAAAGGGCAGCTTCACTATTTAAGGACGGCGTCCCATCCTCCGTAAAATCGATATAATCCGTTACAAGAAGTTTATCCTCCTGTATATATTCACGCCGCATTTCATAGAAAAATTCCCAACTGTTTTCGCCATCACTTACATCTGCTTTTATCTCCAGATTAAAATTCTTGCGATTGCTGCCATTGATGACAAGCTTGTAGCTGCCGTCTCCGATTTCCGTGACACTATAATAATCTGCTATGTCATCCGTTTCCTCTTCATCTACCGGCTGTACAAAGAATCTGACGTTTCCGATGGTCATCGCCTTATCATCCGTCGGAATCGCATACAGGATCGTGTCCTCATTATTACTGCTGTACAGAACCTTGTTGGAATGCCATGCTGTTTCCTCACTCCGCACATTTTCCGTATACACACCCAGCGGGCAGTAAGAGACATGGATCACAACCCCTTCACTGCTGCCATCTGCCGGAGCAATGCGGTAATCTCCAAGCTTATCAAAGCTTACCGATACCGGAGTTCCTTTTGTTCGGCTGATCGTGGCAGTTCCGTCTCCGTCTATTGCCGTTGCAGTCAATTCATCTGCCGAATAGCTTTTTGTAACAGTTCCGTCTGCATCCACATCTGCAAAATCAAGTTCCATGCCCTGGCTTAGATATGCCCACTGTTCTGTCGCATAGAATCCGCCCTCCACAACAGATGGGATTCCATCCTCACTCCACACAATGTCAGCCGCAGCCCCAAAGCCCGGGATGATTCCGTCATAGTTTACAGACAGCCAGATGCTTGTGTCCCATGATCCATCATCCGAATACGTCCCGTTTCCGGATACTTCCATATCAATCCAGTGGAACGAGCCTTTTACAAATGTGATCTCATAGGTTACTGAGTTCTCATCGTCTGCAACCTTCGTCCTGCTAAAATAGGTTCCGTAATCTGCCTCGTCCACCGGCTTTCCATCCACAGATACATTCCAAATATCCGTCTTATCCCATGTGACCTCCTTTGGTGCGCTCTCGATCAGATAGAGCCTGTTGTCGGCATCAGTAAGGTCATAGTGATTTAAAATACCATCTTCATTAAGTGTCTGTGATGTACAGAACTCAAAATTCCGGTACGCAGCCTTAATGGTGACTACATCGCCAGTATGACCCGTCACATAAAGCTGATACACGCCAAGCTTCGTAACCTGAAGGGATAAGTAATCACCATCTGTCTCAAGAGCTGTAACCGTACCAATACCCTCCTGTGGCGTATCCGTTCCGTCTGCACCACAATAAACAAGCGTAAGTTTATCCGCGCGGATCGGATCGCCCTCCGGTTCTCCCGCATCACTTAGGTTCTTTGCATATAAAATACACTCTCCCAAACCGGTCTCTGTCTCTTTTTCCCACACAGCATCCTCCCGCAGGGACGGCTTGTTATCCTCATCCCAGTCAAACAGATATGCCACTGCCAGTCCGGTAACAGCTGCATCGTTTCCGTCCTGTCCGCCTTCATCCGCCCACACCATGTCTACTCCGATTCCGGAAAAAATTCCAAGTATCATTGTAAATACCATGATAAGTGCACCAAGTCTTTTCTTCATAAGCACAAATCCTCCTTTTGTTAAGATTTCACCGGCAACTCCCGTTACCTAATGCCATCCTAGCATACGGAGGATTCGTTTTGGTGGGCAGGTCTGCCCACTTATGTAATTATCTCACTTGATTTTTATGCATCCGCCGGCCGCTCCACCGGGATCTTCTTGTCCATCTTTAAGATGTGGTTGGTCAGCCAGCCAAGCAGGAAGGAAAGGATTTCCTCCAGATATTCCTTCTGGTTGTCATCGACATCATCCAGATTGATCTCGTTTAGCCGGTCAACAAATGCGGTATGTGCTGCCTGCTGCATGGCAAGCCCTTCATACCCGATGCGCTCCATGTATTCTTCCTCATCGCGGAAATGCAGGATCGTGTAATCCTTTAATTCCTTTAAAATCTGCACGATCTCATCATACTTATCGTGGAGGAACTGTGCCTCGACGACATCGTTGGTCTGCCGGATGATCTCGAACAGTCTGCGATGCTCCTCATCGATCAGCTCGATGCCGGTGCGGTACTGATCCGTAAATGCAAACGCATCCTCGCCCTGCCCGCAAGCCTCATTCTTTCCGATCATAATATCACTGCCCAAGATATGATGGTAAAGCCACTTCGCCATAAAAGAAAGCAACTCCTTAACCTTCTCTGCCGCCTGCTCGCTCTCCCAGTCAAAGTTCTGATAGCTTTCCACCTTCTCTACAAACTGTCTGTGCTCCTGCTTTTGTCTTGCAAGCTCCGGGTCTTTGATCTGCTCCATATACGCCTCTTCATGTGCGAAATGGGTTGCCGCATAATCTTCGAGCTTTTGCAGCAGATTCTTCCCGATCATCCCCGGCGTGCCTGTCTCCGCTACCGCCGCTGCCTCATTCAGCAGTTGGAATAACATCTTATGCTCCTCATCGATCTGGTTGATCCCGATCATACAATCTTCTGTAAACTGAAACATTTTTATCTCTCCTTTTAAACTTCTATTGTAAAGCCGACCTGCATTCCGTGCAGGCGCTCTCCCAGCTCTTCCTTTAGGATCGCGTAGGCTCTGCCGCCGGTACAATGTCCGGTGCACACATACGGAATGTCCGTCTGCTTTATCTGCATACCAAGCGCCCGGATCTCTTCCTCGGTCTTATTGAACAGATGAAAGCCCCCGACCAGCCCGTAAATCTTTTTGTCCGGAAATGTCTGCGCCACCTCGTTTATGATGTTGGCTGCACCGCCGTGCGAGCAGCTATTGAAAATGACCAGCCCTTTTTCCGTGTCGACTACCAGACTCTGCTCATGGGAAAAATCATCCGGATACCATCGCCCCTTGCGCTTTTGGTACATCCGCTCGCGCTTTCCGCTCTCCGAAAGCCCCGGTATCTTATGCGGGATCAGATAGATTCCACCCCACAGCAGCGTATCGCCCTTCGCATACACGATCCGGTCTTGATATTCGCTTAAGATATGCTTCGGTATCCCGATGTACTTATGTATGAACCATTTCTTAAAATAGCAGTTCTCCGCTGTCGTCTCCCGCACATAAAACGGTGCAGTCCCATTTGCGTTAAAAAATGCCTGCATTCCGTTCGCGTGATCGTAATGTGCATGGGACAGTACCGCAGCGTCCACTTTGTCGATCGGCAGGTTAAGCCGCTTCGCATTGGACAGAAAAAGTTCCGACGCGCCGGTGTCCAGCAGAATCGTATGCCCGTCCGCCTCGATGTAGATGCTTAATCCCCACTCGCCCGGTATGTCATCCTTTTTCCGATTGTCCACAAGTATTGTTGCACGCATGCTATTCCTCTTTTCTCCTAACGATGTTCTTCACCCCATTTACACATAGATACCAAAATCGGGATCAATGTCCTGCCGCGCTCAGACAAACTGTACTCTACCTTCGGCGGTATCTGCGGATATTCCTTCCGGATGATCAGCGCATCTGCTTCCATTTCCTTTAACGTGCTGCTAAGTGTTTTATGCGAGATCGTACCAAGACAACGCTTCAGCTCGTTGTAACGCATGACCGGGCTATGAAAAGCAAGCCAGTACATGATGATCAGCTTGTATTTCCCGTTGATCATGGAAAGCGTATAACCAAAATTGGTATCTAAAATATCCTCACCCGCATGACAACACTCTTTTCCAAAATATTCTTCCTGACCGTTTTCCGCTGCTTTTCCGCATCCGCATTCTGCCATCTGTAAACCTCTCAAACATTATGTTTACGCTTTCCTTCAGGTTAGTATATAACCAAAATGTGCGTACTTTTTATTTTTTTCATTGTATAATATATTTATTAAGGACACAATATGAAAAATGGAATCTTTTGAAGGAGCAGCTATATGAACCAGCCATTTACGATTGAAACGATCCGTCCGATCCGGGACGGAATGACGGTTTCCAAAGATTCACATCTTAGTGCCGTCACACCGGTCACTTTCTTCTCGCTTGGAGCAGACACCTCCATCAGCCAGGAGAGCTATGACCGTATGACCATGTACATCGGGGCATCCGGTACCGGCGGCTTTTTACTTGGTAGCACCCCTTCCCGCGTCACTCTAGAGCCGGGACAGGCACTTCTCGTTCCGCCAAAGACCTTATGCGGAATGGAAACCGCACAAGGGATCGTGTATACAGAAATCATTTTAGCAAAGGAGATTATCATGAACAACAATGTAAAAACAAATGAAGTATTTGCCCTTAAGGATCTGATCAGCTACGAGGAAGGCAGCATCGCCAACATGGATGTTGTAAGCAACGACACCATGAAATATGTTCTGATGGCATTTGACAAAGGCACCGGGCTTACCCCGCACCGCGCACCGGGCAACGCAATCGTATTCGCTCTCGACGGAAAGGCGACTATCGGATACGAAGGAAAAGACTATGAACTTAAAGCCGGTGAGTGTTTCCGCTTTGAGAAGAACGGTCTGCACAGCGTAACTGCCGATGAGCGTTTCAAGATGGCACTTTTGCTGGTGCTTGAATAATCGCATCTGCTGTGGGTGCATTCAAGGTTCCAAACAGATTGTGCGCCTGCATAACATTTTTCTTTGAAACAAAAAGCTCCGGCTATAACTGCCGGAGCTTTTTGCTTGTGGAATTTATTATTTATTTTACTGAACTGCCTTAAATGCCTCATCAAGATCCTCGATGATATCATCGATATTCTCGGTTCCGATGGAAAGACGGATGGTGTTTGGCTTAATGCCCTGATCCAAAAGCTCTGCCTCATTGCACTCGCTGTGAGTGGTTGATGCCGGATGGATCGCAAGGGATTTCACGTCTGCAACGTTTGCAAGCAGGGAGAACAACTCAAGATTGTCGATAAACTCCTGTGCCTTCTTTGCGTCACCCTTGATCTCAAAGGTAAAGATAGAACCGCCGCCATTCGGGAAGTATTTCTTATAAAGCTCTTTCTGCTCCTCATTGTCCGTTACGGATGGATGGTTGACCTTCTCTACCAACGGCTGTGACTTTAAATACTGTACAACCTTGAGCGCATTTTCAACATGGCGCTCTACACGAAGAGACAATGTCTCAAGTCCCTGAAGGAAGATAAATGCGTGTACTGGTGAAAGTGTTGCTCCGGTATCACGGAGAAGGATCGCGCGGATATAGGTAACAAATGAAGCCGGTGCTGCATCCTTTGCAAAGCTTACACCGTGGTAAGATACGTTCGGCTCTACCAGCCATGGCCACTTATCGCTTGCTGCCCAATCGAATTTGCCGGAATCTACAATGACGCCACCGATGGTTGTTCCGTGTCCTCCAATAAATTTGGTTGCAGAATGAATAACGATATCCGCGCCATACTCGATTGGACGGACAAGATACGGTGTTGCAAACGTATTATCTACAATAAGCGGAATTCCTGCCTCATGTGCAATCTTCGCGATCTTCTCAATATCAACAACCTCTGAGTTCGGATTGCCGAGTGTCTCTATTGTGATTGCCTTGGTGTTCGGCTGGATTGCAGCCTTGATTCCCTCATAGTCAAATGGGTCTACAAAGCTTGCCGTAATTCCATAGTCCGGAAGTGTATGCGCTAACAGGTTATAAGTTCCGCCATAGATGTTCTTGGCTGCTACAATGTGGTCTCCGGCATGTGCAACTGCCTGATAGGTATATGCAAGTGCTGCTGCACCTGAACCAACTGCAAGTGCTGCAACGCCACCTTCAAGTGCTGCGATTCTTGCTTCAAATGTACCCTGTGTCGGGTTGGTCAGACGACCATAAATATTGCCTGCATCTCTTAATCCAAAACGATCAGCTGCATGCTCGCTATTATGAAAAACATAGGAGGAAGTCAGATAAATCGGAACCGCTCTTGCATCGGTAACCGGATCAGCGGTCTCCTGTCCTACGTGTAACTGCTTGGTCTCAAATTTAAAATTTCTCTCTGCTCTTGTCTTCTTGCTCATAATATATATCCTCTCTTATCCATGTATTATTTGTAGTATCGAATATGTATCAGGCAGCTTATCGCGCCTCGGATATACTCCCGGGCAAATGACATTTGCCGTACAACAGATCTGGTTGCCGCCCCCGTCATTATCTCGCCCGGGAGCTAAGCATTCGACATCCGTTATTTTTCGCGTTATGCAGATATACAAGATACTGTTTCACTGTACCTGTCCTCGCTTTCTTTAACTTGCCCTTACTATATCCTATTATTCCTACTATGTCAATATGATTTAAGAAATTTTCTAATATGATGCAACCGCACCGATCAGATATGGATATTTTTCTACCATCTCCCACACCACATCCGGTTCATCGGTAGCTGCAAACATTACACGGTTTGGGAAGAGCGCATGGGCCTGCCTGTATGCCGTATATTCCTTTGGGCATCCCTGTATACTCCATCCGGCGCATACATCTTCTGTATGCGCGAGCCATTTGTCCATTGAGAAACATTTTGCTTCATCCATACCATATCCGCTATTGCAGATACCTCCGATCTCTCTTGATTCATCTTGTATGTGAATCTTTTCTGTATCAATGTTTTCCCCCATCCACGCAATAACACATGGATAATTGCGGTGGTCACGGATATTCTCCACTATTTCCGGTGCCTCTAAGACAAATACCCCGAGCCTGCTGCAGCACTCCAGAAAGCTCTCGGATAACTGTCCGCCTCTTTTACAGATTGCATTATTGCCCTTATTTCTATATTGCAAAAGGGTCTGATACTGCTGCCCGAAAGATGCTTCCTTCGCACTGCATTCCCCATCTCCCCTCAGCTTCACAGATTTACCATTGATGCACAGTCCATTCTTTGCATCCACAGTAACTGTCCGCATGCCAAAATGTGTCTCTGCAAAATCAAGCATTTTCATCGCATGTGGCTCTTCAAGTGCCATACCCGCAAGAAGCCGTGGGTTTGGAAGCGCCTCACCCTCTTTGACAGCACGGTAAAGCACGCCCTCCACAACATAGAGCACAGGAGCATCCGGATTCCATAACACTGCATCCCCAACACAGATCTGTGTCCTTACCTTTTGGACTGCACGCGCAGCGATTCTTAATTTAACTGCCCCTGCCGCCTTAATGCCCGGTTCTTCGTCCATCTGCTCTGCTCCATTATCAATAAGCTGATGCATATGCAGATCTACCCATACATCCACAGCCTCATCCGTATCGTTTTGCACCGTACTCTCTACGATCACAAATGCATCCTTTCCTATTATGTGATGCATAACCGCGTACAGTCCCTTCTCCGCAAAACGTATTGTCTTTTGTCCTGCTGTTTGCATTTCTTACCTTCTCCATTCTTATAGTTTTACCGCACTAAGCGCGGACGGCGTAATTGCAAGTCCCTCCTTTGCAGTTTCCCTTAAGCACTCCGGGATCAACCGCCCAATCCGCCGCATGGAATCAATCACTTCGTCCGGATCGATCGCACTTCGTATTCCGGCGAGTGCAAGCTGGGAGGATGTGATCGCATTGACCGCGCCTGCGACGTTTCGCTTGATACATGGTACTTCGACAAGACCTGCAACTGGATCACAGGTCAGTCCCAGCATGTTCTTCAGGGCAAGTGCCGCCGCGTGAATGATGGTCTCACAGTCGCCATTCTCCAGATAGGCAACTGCCCCTGCTGCCATTGCACTAGCACTCCCGATCTCTGCCTGACAGCCTCCTTCTGCGCCGGAAATACTTGCGCTTGCTGCGATAACCTCCCCAATTCCGGCCGCTACAAAAAGCGCTTCCACAAGCCGGTCTTCCTCAACCTTGCGGTTCGCCTCATAGGACAGTAAGACCGCCGGGATAACCCCGCACGAACCCGCTGTCGGTGCCGCGACAATGCGCTTCATACAGGCATTGGATTCACCCATTTTGATTGCTTTTTCCATGACATTCATCATGAAGTCTCCAGCAATCCCCTTCCCACTCTTTCGATACGCCTCAAGCTTCGCTCCATCTCCTCCCGACAGCCCGCTCTCCGAGCGCAGCTTCGGATCATACGCGCGATCTGCCTCTTTCATTGCAAGAAGCATCTTCCGCATATTCTCAAAGCTTTCCGCAAAAGTGACATCGCGCTCTTTCATATCATCTTCGATCACCGGCTGCCAAAATGCCTTGCCCTGCGCTTTTGCCTGATCTGCAATATCCTTTAATTTCTGATAACTCATAAGGTTCCTTTCTTTTTATTATAAGAGACTGTAATATGTGACTTTATCAATCCCCGCTCTTTTTTCAAGCCACTCAATGGATTCCTTCGGAATCTCCTGATCACATTCGATAACCATTACAGCCCTTTTGCCACGGCCTCCACGATACAGCTTAAGGGTTGCAATATTGATGCTTCGCTCGGCAAGCATCCGCGTTACCTCAGCCACATGCCCCGGCTGATCCTCATTGTAGACGATCAGCGTCGGATACTCTCCGGAAAAATTAGCAGATAATCCATCAATCCGCGCAATATTAATCAGGGACCCCCCTATTGATTCGCCGACAACCTCAAGTGTGTGGCCATCCCTTCCCCGCAGGATCAGCTGCACCGAATTTGGATGTGCTTCCTTTAAATCAGCCTCTCCAAAGCGATATTTCATCCCAGCCTCATCCGCATACCGGAAGCTGTCCGGAATTCGCTCATCATCCGGCATCATACCAAGAAGACCTGCTACAAGCGCATACCTCGTACCATGTCCGCCACCTGTTGCAAGAAAGGAACCGTACATATTGATGGTAGCATCCACGATTGGCTGTGACATGATCTTCCTCGCAACATACCCGATCTTCACCGCCCCGGCTGTGTGCGAGCTGGATGGTCCTACCATGACCGGACCTACGATATCAAATATATTCATCTGACTTTCCTCATATTTTCTATTAAAGTAACAACAGAGGAACTGACTGTCAGCCCCTCTGCTTTTTATTCCTCTGATGTAATTATCTCACACTTTTTCTTTTCCGGCAACTGAACCAGTATAATTGCAGCAAACATTATTGCACAACCCACTAATTCCCGTTTTGACAACTTCTGGTTTAAAAGTACCCAACCTGCGATCAGGGATATTACCGATTCCAAGCTCATGATCAAAGACGCCAGCGTTGGATTCAACCCTTTCTGTCCGACAATCTGCAAGGTATATGCCACACCGGTAGAAAGTGCTCCTGCATATAGAATTGGAATCCATGCAGCCTGGACAGCCTCTATCGTCGGAGATTCGAAAAGGACCATCCCGATTGCTGATAGGATACCACAACTGACAAATTCTATACAGGATAGCTTGACGCAATCAACCTTTGGCGCGAAATGGTCAATTGTGAGAATCTGTACTGCAAATGCAAGTGCACATCCAAGTTCAAACAAATCTCCCACCTGTAAGACAAGGCTCCCTCCTGCCATGCAAAGCAGATATAACCCCCACACAGCGAGTGCTACGGATATCCATACCCGCCTGCCTGCCCTGCGGTTGCAAAAAATTCCTAAAACCGGCACCAGAATGATATACATCGCCGTAAGAAATCCGGCCTTGCCTATTGTCGTATATGGAATTCCAAACTGTTGCAGGTTTGTCGCGATACACAGGAAAAATCCACACAGGATTCCTCCCCGGATAAGTGTTTTTTGTTCTTTTTTCTCCCTTATCCTTACTTCCTTGGACTTTCTCTTATCCAACACCAGAATTACCGGAGCCAATACCAGCGCTCCGATAAAATTGCGGAGTGCCGTAAATGTAAAGCTCCCCACATAGTCCATGCCAACGCTCTGTGCCACGAAAGCAAATCCCCAGATTCCTGCCGCAAGAAACAGAAGCAATGTATGCTTCAATTGTTTATCCATATCGTTATACCCCTATCAAAGTTCCCGCAATCAATCAAAATCAGCCAGTTTCTTCTTCGCGGTTGCCTTAAGGCAGACCACTGAGATCAAAAGAGACATCAGCTCAGCAATTGGGAAACACCACCAGATCAGGGACAATCCGCCAATCTTCGCAAGTACATACGCTACAGGTAAAAGAACCACGAGCTGCCGTGCCACCGATACATACATGCTGTACACTGCATTTCCGACAGCCTGAAACAGCGTTCCCGAAACAATACAAAACCATGCAATAAGGAAATGGAAGGCTATCGTCCGCAGTGCCGGCACACCGATTGCAAGCATCGTCTCAGACGCTTCAAATAGCAGCAACAGCTTGTCCGGTATGAGCATAAAGGCCGCAAATCCGACAAGCATGAACAAAAACGCAATCATGTATCCATACTTTAATGTATTGATCATACGCTTTTTGTTTCTCGCGCCATAATTGTAGGAAAGAATCGGAATCAGTCCGTTGTTCAACCCAAACACCGGCATAAAGAAAAAGCTCTGCAACTTAAAATACACCCCAAATACGGCTGCCGCTGTAGAAGAAATTCCCATCAGGATCAGATTCATTCCGGTCGTCATGACAGATCCGATTGACTCCATAATAATGGACGGAAGACCAATGATATAGATTTCTTTGATTATTCTTCCTTCCAGCCGGAATCCTTTAAACGAAATTGTGACATCTGTATTCTTCTTTAAATTGTATACACATGCAATAATTGACGCAATAATCTGCCCCATTACGGTTGCAATTGCGGCACCCGCAATTCCAAGCTTCGGAAATCCAAGCAACCCGAAGATAAGAATCGGATCCATGATAATATTGATGACAGCACCCGTCATCTGGCTGATCATAGTAAAAAATGTCCGCCCGGTTGCCTGCAGGATACGTTCAAATACAAATTGGGCAAACAATCCGAACGAAAAGATCATTGCGATTGACAGGTACTCCACCCCAAGCTCCATGATATTTTCCTGCCCGGATCCAATCTGCATATTATAAAAAGGTTTTACCACGCTAAATCCAAGAATTGCAACAACAATGTAACTCAACGCATAAACAAAAATTCCATTTGCCGCAACCGCATCGACATGGTCCCTTCTCTTTTCGCCAAGACCTCTTGAAATCAGCGCATTGACACCAACTCCGGTTCCGGCTCCAACAGCGATCATAAGCGACTGCAACGGAAACGCCAATGAAACAGCCGTCAATGCATCCTCCGAGATTTTGGATACAAAAATGCTGTCCACAATGTTGTACATTGCCTGAACCAGCATGGAAACCATCATCGGGAGGGACATATTAAGCAGAAGCTTTCCTTCCTGCATTACTCCCATTTTATTTTCTCTTACTGTATTCTGTTCCATGACTGTCCTTTCTATTCTTTGTCCGGAAATACATGTGCGTAGTAATCCAGATTCAATACTTTCTTGCTATAACTGATCTTGCTCTTTACAATCTTTTTAATCCTGTCTATATATCCATCCGGTATCTCGATGTCATCACCTGCCGGAATGAATTTGCCCTTGGAAGCCAGATATGTACCATAGTCTGTCTTCCAATTGTAGCTTAAGTCATACACAATAGCTTCCGCATCCGATAAAACATCTCTTCCCGGAAGGAGCCTTGAATCATATGCAATTCCAAACAAATTGCATAACGTAGGAAGAATGTCCGGACTGAAGGTCGGAGATGACACTACGATCGGCTCCCGGGCCTCCAGACAGCCGCTCCACAAGATCAACCGGTTATGGTCTCTCTCGAAATTATTGGTTATCTCATATCCATACAATTCAGACAAGTACTCATAGGAATCTGATTCATTCTGATCCAGCCCATATGGAAAATGGTCTGCCGAAATACAGATTACCGTATCATCCGCAATTCCTGCCTTTTCCAATTCATCCACCAGATAGGTAAGCGCCGCCTCAAGTTCAAGCTGGGCAGCAATATATGCCTTTACCGTATCGGAATAGTCCAGATCCTGAACTTCATCCCAATGCTTTTTTGACATAGCATTCAGATCCTTCGCGTAATCACTATGTCCACTGACTGACATATAATAGATATTGAACGGCTGTTTATCAATATAGGTTGGAAGCGTTCCCTGCATCATCTCAAGGTCGCTCTCCGGCCATTGCTTCTTTACAAACTCTTCCATGCCGTTGCCATATCCCATATATCCATCCGAATATCCAAGGTTTATATGTGTTTTATGACGATCATAATACTTATAGCTATTGTTATGGTATGCCTTGCCATAATATCCCTCGTCATTTAGCAGGCTTCCGATTGTCATATAGTTATGATTATTCTTTGTATTCTTCATGGACTTTCCTCCGGCAGTCGGAAGCATTCCCATGATATTTGCATACTCTCCGCCGGTCGTTCCCGCACTTGCCGGCTGATAATAATCTGTGAAATTAATTCCTCTTGTTGCCAGGCGATACAAAGTCGGGGTAATATTTTCATCAATCACTTCTGCCGAAAAAGCCTCCGCTGTAATGAAAATAAGATTCTTGCCCTTAAACAGACCTGTGTATTCGTTCTTGTTGGTCGGCGTAAGTGCGCGCACATACTCATCGACCTCTACCAGATCCTTAGATGCACCATCCTCCAATGCATCAAAGTCAATATCCAACTCATTTGGGCTGGTGTCGATGACAGGTTCCGGTTCTTCCGTCTCTTCCAATGTCTCTGTTTCCTGTTCCGTGGCTTCATCTGCTTCATCCCCGCGGTCAGAACCTTCTGTCATTCCAGTCTCTGCCTCTTTACTCTCCACGGCTTGTGTATGCTCAGTCTCTACATCTGTTGTTCCCATCGCTGTTACCAAGCCACTATTGTCCACAAGAAGGGAATCATCCTCTCCAAGATGCTTGATATCGAGTCTTACGCCTGTATACAGTCCAAAATTTGAAACGGCATTTTCAAACTGATATTCTCCCGCATATACCTGTCCGAGCGGGACATTCACCTTCATAAATAAAAGCGCTGCCACCCAAAGTGCACACCCGGTTCCCAGAATTGCCAATCTCTCCTTCGCGCAGCTGCCACTTCCATCATCAAATCTTCGTCCGACAATCAGATAAAGCAGAAATGGAAGGAAAAAGAGAATGATATGCAGCATCCCGTTTACAGAGAAAATAAGCCGGAAAATGTCTCCCGCAAAACCTCCCATAGCATCCGAAGCACCTCCGAATGTTGTGGAAACATCATAGAGGATACGGAATTTTGCAAAGATAAAATTCCATATGATAAACGGGATCGCGGATAAACACAAAAGTGTTCCGCGGATGACCCGATTTGCCTTCGCGCTCTTTGTGATCGTCCCGAGGAGATAGATAACCCCTCCGTAAACCATAGAAAAGAGAAGCATTGTAAACCAGCTTCCCTTTATGGTACTTCCCTTTATTGTCGCATGAAATACAACTTCCTGAAACAGCACTGTCACAAATGCAAATATCAGAAAAATATGATCTTTTAAAAATTTTTTCATTCGTTATGTTCTCCACTAATCAAGAGATTCTATCACTAAAAGGATTCCACCTCTAAACTCGATGTGTGCGACATCGTCCGTTATCTCATTGCTGATGCCGAGGGAATTGAATCCCCCCATTGTATAGTCTGCAAGCGGATATTTAAACCCGGTCAGCGTGACATGCTCCACAGTAGCCGAATAAGGAATCAAAGATACATATCTGCCAAACTGCTCGTCTTTCCGGATAGAGATTGACTTATCAATCATACGGATCCGATTATGCTCATCCACAAGCTCTATTTCTGCATGATTCTCCAATCCGATGCCAAGAAGGCTGATATTTCCAAGCACATGGTCAAGCCTGCTTCCGGTTCCTCCAAGTATTGTCAGCTGCAATACCCCTCTCGACAGAGCATCCCGGATTGCATACTCCGTGTCGGTATCATCCTTTTGCGGATTCAATTTGCAGAATTCAATTCTCCCATCCTCACGGAAGAAATCCAATGAATCATGATCCACTGAATCAAAGTCTCCCACGATAATATCCGGTGTCAGATGATTCCGGTACAAAAAGTCCATCCCGGAATCTGCTGCCATGATCATATCATATCCACCTGTCTTGATTTTTTCACGGGCAAAGTCGTCCCGGATATTTCCTCCGGTCACAATAAGTCCTCTCATGCTTCTTTCCCCTGTTGATACAGCCCGCTTCTTAAGAATGCTGGGCATTATTTAATATTTCAAGAAAACTGTTCGTATTCTTTGCGATATCTCCACGAAATACCGCACTTCCCGCCACTATGATGTTTGCGCCCGCGTCCAGCAGCTTCTGTACGTTGTCAAGATTTACACCACCATCAACCTCAATATCCGCCTTAATTCCGTTCTTGATCAGAATGCGGCGAAGTTCGGCGACCTTCTCAACCGTATATGGAATCAGCTTCTGTCCACCATATCCCGGATTAACCGTCATGATAAGCACCATATCCACCTTCGGAAGAACATAACGGATTGTCTCGATTGAAGTTGCCGGATTGATCGCCACTCCTGCCAAAAGTCCCCGCTCTTTGATCCTGTCAATGGTACGATCAAGGTGCTTGCAGGCCTCCGCATGTACCGTAATAATGTCAGCTCCGGCCTCCGCAAACTCATCAATATAGCGAATCGGTTCCTCAATCATCAAATGCACATCAAACATTCTTTCTGTGCAGGGCCGAAGCGTTTCAATCACCGGAAATCCGATGGAAAGGCTCGGAACAAATTGTCCGTCCATCACATCAATGTGTACATACTGTGCCCCACATTCATCCAAAATGTGAATTTGTTCTCCTAGCTTTGAAAAATCTGCTGCCAGAATCGACGGCGATAAACAATTCATAACATTCTCCTAGTATTTTCGAATATTTTTCATTTCTTCATAAATCAGGCAATAATTCTTATAGCGCTCCTTGCTGATCTTTCCAGCTGCAAGAGCCTCTTTTACACCGCAATCCGGTTCAGTTATATGACTGCAGCCGATAAAGCGGCAATTTTTCTCATATGGAAGGAATTCCGGATAGCATCTCCACAATTCTTCCTTTTCCAGTCCCGGCGCATCCATGGAACTAAATCCCGGAGTATCCATAATAAAAGTATCTTCATTGATCGGAATCACCTGCGAATGTCGCGTGGTATTCTTTCCACGCTCAATCTTTTTGCTGATGTCCCCGGTTTCCATATGGTATGCATCCTGCAATGCATTTACCAGAGAAGATTTGCCTACGCCCGATGGTCCTGCTACCGCAGCTGTTTTTCCCTGGAGCACAGCCTTAAGCTGTCCGAGATTCTCTTTGCATTTGGCGCTTACAAACAATACTGGATAGCCGGCAGCCTCATAGATGTCAGCCAGACGTTTTTTCTCAGTTTCATCCACCAGATCACATTTATTAAAACAGATTACAGACGGCACATGACGATATTCCATCATACACAAAAAGCGATCCAGCAGATTGAGATTCGGTTGTGGCTTTGCCGCTGCAAAAATCACAAGTGCGAAATCAATATTGGCAACCGCCGGGCGGATCAATTCGATACTGCGCGGTAAAATCTTTTCGATGTTGCCAAGCTTCTTTTCTTCATCCAGCACAGCAATCTCGACCATATCTCCGACAAGCGGTTTCATCCCCTCTTTGCGGAACGCACCTTTTGCCTTACATTCATAAATTCCGGTTCCTGCTACGTAAACGTAGTAGAAACCGGAAATTCCTTTAACAATCTTTCCCTGCATATGTTCTTCTTATTGCATTGTAAAGTCTACAGTTCCGCTAAATCCGCTCTCCTCAGTCTGTACGGCATTGCCCATCTCATCCGTAGACTCTGTTGTCCAGATCAATTCGAGATATCCGGTTGCAACATCAATGTTGATCTTAGAGATTGTAATTGTAGTTGTTCCCTCGGAAATTCTCTCAGACTGATTGCTGATCACCTCTCCGTCATCCTTTGTCAAGGTATAAGATACGCTGACTGCATTTTCAGGAACAGTAAACTCTTTGCTGAAGCTGTAATATACTGTCATTGAGCCAAGGCTTACTGTGATAGTGATCTGTGCTCCGGCATCTGCGGACTCACCGCCTGCCACGCTCTGGCTGATTACCTTTCCTGCCTTTACCTCGTCATCATAAGTTTCCTCAACAGCTACAACGAAGCCCTTTGCCTCAAGCTTTTCTGTTGCCTTTTCTGTAGACTTGCCAACAACATCCGGCACCTTAACCTGTTCTACACCGTTACTTACCACAAGTGTAACATCAGAACCATCTTCCACGGAACTTCCTGCTACCGGAGACTGTGAAATAACCTCTCCCTTCGGCACATCATTGCTGTACTCGTAGGTTGACTTCGGAACCAGCCCCGCATTGTTAAGTGCGGAAGTAGCTGTTGTCTCAGAGTAACCAACAACGCTTGGAACAATGGTTGACTCTACGGCCGGAGTCGTTGTCGTTTCAGACTTCTCTGCTACAGTAACATCAATAACAGAGCCGATAGCCACCTCTGTTCCCTCGGCAACCGTTGCGGAAAGGATGGTTCCTTCCTCCTCTGTAGAAGTCTCCTTCGAGATAATATTTAAGCTTAACCCAAGTTCAGACATCTTAGTCTCTGCATCATCATAAAGCATTCCGACAATGTTTGTCATCGTAACCATCTCTTTTTCTTCACTGACGGTAGTCTCAGTCTGGCTCTCGGTCGGTACCTCAACATTGCTGTCTGTCTCGGTCTGTGTATTTGTCGTGCTTGGTGTATTTGGCGTGCTTGGTGTTCCGAACAGGCTGCTGACTTTAATCGCAAGCGCAATGATCACAACAACGATCAGCACTGCTGCAACGATTCCCATAATGGTAACGGCCTTATCCATCTTCGGATCAAGCACATCGTCATCATCATAGTCGTCGTAATCTTCCTCTGCCTCTACCGGCTCTTCCTTCTTAGGGGTTCTCTCGACTTCGCTTTTTATAACTGGAGCTGCACTACTCTTGATCTGCTGTACTTCTTCAGCACTGATCACTTTCGTCTTAGCACTGTCCGTAACCGGGGCAATCGCAACAAAATCCTCATCCGGGCTGATCAGGCACTTGCGAAGATCACTTAAAAGCTCCCCGATATTCTGATATCTGCGATCAGGGTTCTTCTGGGCACATTTCAGGATGATCTTTTCCAAACTAATTGGCAGATTCGGCGCATAGACTTTCGGCGAGGTCATCTCCTCCTGCAAATGCTGGATTGCAATTGCAACCGTAGTGTCTCCGTCAAATGGTACTCGCCCCGTAACCATCTCGTACATTAAAATACCCATAGAGTAGATGTCACTGCGATTATCTACGAAGCCGTTACGTGCCTGCTCTGGAGAAGCATAGTGTACAGATCCCATCACATCCGAACTGATGGTGTTGGAAGTGGCTGCTCTTGCAATACCAAAATCTGTCACCTTTACTTTACCCTCTGTTGAAATAATGATATTCTGCGGCTTGATATCTCTATGGATAATATTTTTATTGTGTGCGGCTTCGATCCCTCTTGAAACCTGAATGGCAATGCTTACGGATTCCTTAAATGTAAGCTGTCCCTTTTTTTCAATGTATGTCTTTAGGGTAATGCCCTCTACATATTCCATTACAATATAGTGAAGGCCCTCTTCACTTCCTACATCATAGATGTTGACAATGTTCGGATGCTCAAGGCCTGCTGCTGACTGTGCTTCTGTGCGGAACTTTGTCACAAAGTTACGATCCTCTGAGAATTCCGGCTTGAGTACCTTAATTGCTACAAAGCGTCCAAGGATATGATCCTTTGCCTTGTATACATCTGACATTCCGCCGGCGCCTACTTTACTAACGATCTCATATCTATCTGCTAAATACATACCTACTGTTAACATGCTTTCACCTCATCTATAAATGGTCGAATTATGACTGCCGTTATATTGTCACGGCCTCCGTTTTCATTTGCAGTGCGGACCAGTTCACTTACCTGATCCTCTGCGGTTTTCTGCTCCTTGATAATGCGGAAAATTGACGCATCATCTACCATATTGGTAAGTCCGTCCGAGCAAAGCAGTACCGTATCTTCCTCTGCGAGATCCACCTCAAAGAAATCGACATCTACGTTCTCTGTTGCACCTACCGCACGCGTAATGATATTTTTATCCGGATGTTGACGGGCTTCCTTTCGGTCCATCTCACCCATTCGAACCATTTCCTCTACCAGAGAGTGGTCTCTGGTGATCTGACGGATCTGATCTGAGATTACATACAGCCTGCTGTCTCCCACATTTGCAACAAACATTTTGTTGCCGACAATGGTCGCACATACAATGGTTGTACCCATCCCATGCTTTGATTCGTCCTCCTTTGATTCTATGAGGAGTAGTTCATTCGCCTTTTGAATAGCTTCCTTTAAAATTGTAACGGGTTCCGAATCTTTACTGCGCAGCACATAAGCAACCACACGCTCCGTCGTATACCGCGAAGCATACTCTCCTGCCTTATGCCCGCCCATTCCGTCTGCAACGATATAAAGATTAGGAAGATTCCCCACCGCTGTATCTGAAGTAAACAGGTAATCCTGATTCATCTCCCGCGACACACCGATATCCGTCATGGAAAACGTCTTCATCCGATTTATGTCCTTTCCTTGTCTGAATGCATTCGCCTTTCAAAAAGCGTTCAGACGCAAGTTGCACTAGTAGTCTGCATAATATAGTAGCACAAACACTAAAAAAGGGCAAGTAAAACACTCTTGCCCTCGTTGGTTATCCCATCTTTTGTTTATACTTGCGGCGCAGCTGTCCACACGCCCCATCAATGTCACGTCCCATTTCGCGGCGCACCGTAGCAGTAATTCCATTTTTCTCCAGCTTACTCTTAAAAGCCGCAATTACCTGTGCATTCGACTGCACATAATCGCGTTCCTTGATTGGATTGACCGGAATCAGATTGACATGGCAATTCATTCCATGAATCAAAGAAGCAAGCTCCCTTGCATCCTCGTCCGTATCATTCACTCCGCCAACCAAACTATATTCAAAGGTAACCCTCCGCCCTGTCTGTTCAAAATAGTATCTGCAGGCATCTATCACATCATGTATCTCATATTTGTTTGCAACCGGCATAAGCTCCAACCGCTTTCTCTGGTTGGATGCATGCAGGGAAAGGGCTAACGTGATCTGCAGTTTTTTATCTGCAAGTTCCCGCATCCGCGGTACAATTCCGCACGTAGATACCGTAAGGTTCCTCTGGCTGATGTTCAGTCCGTTTTCATCGGTCAAAAGTTCGATAAACCGGAGCAGATTATCAAAATTATCCATCGGTTCCCCGGTTCCCATTACAACCACATTTGATATACGTTCTCCGATATCCTTGCCGATTTGATAAATCTGGTCGATCATTTCCGCCGGAGTAAGTCCTCTTACCAACCCATCCAGCGTGGAAGCGCAGAAGCGGCATCCCATCCGGCACCCAACCTGTGAAGAAATGCATACGGAGTTGCCATGCTTATATTTCATGAGCACACTCTCGATAACATTGCCATCCGAAAGCATAAACAGGTATTTTCTGGTTCCGTCAAGCTTTGAGATCTGTACCTCCTCCTTGTGCAGTGTTGTAAGATAGGCTTCCTCTTTCAACCGTCCCTTAAGCTGCTTTGAGATATTCGTCATCTCATCAAAATCTGTAATCTGTTTAATATGTATCCATTGATAGATCTGTTTTGCACGAAATGCCTTCTCTCCAAGCTCCCCGATATATGCGGTCAGTTCTTCAAGATTCATGCTCTTAATATCTCTCATTCTATCCTCGCTTCAACTTTGCAATAAAAAATCCGTCCTGCCCCAGCTCACCCGGGAACAATTGCCGCATGCTCTCCAATGAAAAGTGTGGAAATTCATTTAGGAACCACTCCACATTCCCCTCATTCTCATCGTAATTTATGGTGCAGGTACTATACACAAGTGTCCCACCCTGCTTCACATAATCATGGACCGCCATAAGAATCTGCCGTTGCAGCAACACAAGCTCCTGCTGTTTTTCCTTTGTCATCTTATAACGGATATCTGTTTTCTTGCCGAGTACACCAAGCCCGGAGCAGGGCAGATCACAGATCAGTACATCTGCCTTTTCGATGGAATCCTCATCCTCTATGGTTGCGTCCCACACTCTGGCACTCATGTTGGAAAGGCCATGCCTTTTCATATTTTCCTCAATCAATCCCACCTTGTATCCGGTTAGGTCTCTGGCTTCTACCCGCCCGGTGTTGTTAAGCAGCTCCGCAATATGGGTGCTCTTCCCACCCGGCGCCGCACATACATCTATGACATAATCTCCCGGATGTACCCCGGCAGTCTCTGCTACCATCATTGAGCTGATATCCTGCACATAAAAGTCTCCGGTAATAAACTCCGGCAGCACCTGAAGCTGGTCAACTCCGGTAAGTTCAAGTGCATAGGAAAGTTCCCTGTTCCGGCATACTGTAATTCCTTGGTTTTCGAGCGCTTCCGTCAAAGCTTCCGGTGTCGTGCGATTTAAGTTTGTGCGCACGATCAGCTTCTGCTCCTTCTCAAACTCCTGCAGCAGAGCCTTGGTTTTCTCCTGCCCGTAAGTTTCCATCCACTCCTCTACGATCCATTCCGGCATCGAAAAATGCACGGACAGATACTGCACCGGTGATTTCTCTTCATCCGGATATTTCACGTGCTCCGGCTCCCGGATCATGCTTCTTAAAACACCGTTCACAAAACCTGACAATTGGGAGAAGCCCCGCTTTTTGGCCAGCTTTACCGCCTCGTTGCACACAGCAGAATCCGGAACGCTGTCCATATAGCGGAGTTGATAAGCACTCATACGAAGCAGATTGCGGATCAGGGGCTTCATCTTTTTCACTTTGACCTTGGAGTAGGTATTGATCACATAATCCAGCTCCACCGTCCGCTCAATCGTCCCCTCAACCAGCCTGGTTAGGAACGCCCGCTCCTGCTTTTCAAGATATGCATACTTATCCAGAACACTTCTTAAAACCAGATGGCTGTACTGATCGTGCTCCATAACCTCAATCAGCATATCCAGCGCCAATTCCCGTATATTTATGCCATTAGTCACGCCGCCGTCCTCCGAACAATAAGATGATACGGAACAACTGTAAGATTGCAGATGCGGCACTTGCCACATAGGTAAGAGCTGCCGCTGACAACACTTTTCTGGTATATGCAAGTTCATCACTTCCGAGAATGCCCTGCTCCTGAAGCAGCGTAAGCGCTCTGCCTGACGCATTAAATTCTACCGGAAGTGTCACAAGCTGGAATAATACCGCAAGTGAAAATAAAATGATACCGATGTCAATGATCATCATAGAAGAACGGCTGTTAATCAAAAGTCCGATCAGAATAACCGGCCAGGCAAGCGTTGAGCCGATATTTGCAATCGGTACAAGCGTGGTGCGGAAGGTCAGCGGTGCATAATTGGTATCATGCTGGATGACATGACCACACTCATGTGCGGCAACGCCTACTGCTGCAACGGAAGTTGAGTTATATACAGAATCAGACAGATTGACCGTCTTCGTTCTCGGATCATAGTGATCGGTCAGTTCTCCTGACACATGGCGGATCTGCACATCATAGATTCCCGCGCTCCGCAAAATCCGCTCAGCCGCCTGTGCACCGGTCATACCGGACATGCTGCGGTACTTGGAGTACTTGTTGAAGGTTGTTCTGACTCTTGCAGATGCAATCATGCAGATAATTGCACCTATCAATACCAGAATATATGTGTAGTCAAAATAAATCATGCAAAATAACCTCCCTTTTCGATATGATATCCTCTTAAGAAAGCGTCACACGGCATACGCTTTTTGCCCTCCAGCTGGATCTCATCAAGCTGGAGAATGCCTTCCCCGGTCTGTACCAGGATCGCGTCCTTTGTTACATCTACAATGCAGCCCGGCTTTTCCCCGCTCTCATTTTCACTTACGGTCGCCTTCCAGATCTTTACGGTTTTCCCATCCAGATGAGTATATGCACTCGGCCACGGATTTAATCCCCTGACAAGACGTTCTATCTCTTTGGCGCTCTTATTCCAGTCGATATGTCCAAAGTCTTTATGGATCATGGAGGTATGGGTAGCAGCTGACTCATCCTGTGGAATCCGTATAGCACTGCCGGACGCAATCTCATCCATCGCCTTCACGCAGAGACTCGCTCCCACTGCTGCCAGCTTATCAAACAGGCTTCCCCCTGTCTCATCCGCATCAAGCGTTACCTCTTCCTGTGCGATAATATCTCCGGTGTCAATCCCGATATCCATCTGCTGGATCGTAACGCCGGTCATCTCTTCTCCATTTATGACTGCCCATTGGATTGGTGCTGCCCCGCGGTACTTCGGTAAAAGAGATGCATGCACATTGATACATCCATACTTTGGCATATCCAAAAGTTCCTGTGATAAAATCTGACCGAAAGCAGCTACAACAAAGATATCTGCCGCAAATCCTTCCAGATAGTCCACACACTCCTGCTCGCGGATCTTTCTCGGCTGGTAAACCTCGATTCTGTGTGCAAGCGCACATTCTTTCACCGGGGATGCCTGCATGGCATTTCCCCTCCCCTTCGGCTTGTCCGGCTGTGTCACGACAAGCACAACCTCATGTCCTGCCTTGATTACTGCCTCTAATGTCTCCACCGCGAAATCCGGTGTTCCCATAAAAATAACTTTCATGTTCTACTCTTCCTCTTCATACTTTACGTCGTGGATCGGACCTTCTACCTTCTCGGTGTACATATGTCCGTCCAGATGATCCAGCTCATGACAGATACAACGCGCTAAAAGTTCTGTTCCCTCGATCTCGCACCACTCCATATCCTCATCCTGAAAACGTGCCTTAACATAATTTGGTCTTGTGACCTGTCCCGCTTTTCCCGGATAACTTAAGCAGCCTTCATCGCCGATCTGCTCCCCGGAGGTCTCAAGGATCTGTGGATTGATCATAACAATCGGACCCTCTCCGACATCCATCACAACGATTCTCTTAAGAATACCAACCTGTGGTGCTGCAAGTCCGACACCATTTGCCTCATACATCGTCTCAAGCATATCATCAATCAGTTCTGTGATCTTATCGTTTACTTCCTTTACCTCTTTACATACCTTACCCAATACCGGGTCTCCTAAAATGCGAATCGTTCTAAGTGCCATTTCTTCCTCCTCTAAAATCCGCTCATCGGATTAAAATCGAATTGTATATTTACATTTTTGCATACGGCCTGCGTCAGTGCGAATTGTTCCGTAGCATCTTTTAACGCAATCAGTTTATCATAATTATCGGTTTTTAGATAGATAACTTTGCGATATATATCATTGATTTTGGAAATTGATGCATCCGCCGGGCCAATCAGTTGAATCTCAAAAGTCCTACCTATCATCTGTTCCATATTATCGTAGATCATCTGTGCCGCCACCGCAACCGCCTGTTCATCCGGTGATGCAAGCAATATCACAAGCATATTCCACACCGGTGGGTAATGCATCATCTCCCGGTAATTAATCTCCTGTTCATAAAAAAGCTCATAATCCTGTGCGCTTGCTGTGCGGATTGCAAAATGCTCCGGGTCATAGGTCTGTATGACAACCTGTCCCGGGCAATCACCCCTGCCTGCGCGTCCTGCTGCCTGAGTCAGCAGCTGAAAGGTTCGCTCTGCCGCGTGATAATCACTCACATGCAATGACATATCTGCTGCCAGGATTCCTACCAGCGTCACGTTGGCAAAATCATGCCCTTTTACAATCATCTGGGTTCCGATAAGTACATCCGCTTCTCTGTTTCCAAATGCCTGCAGGATATTCTCATAGCTATCCTTTGTTCTTGTCGTATCAAAGTCCATGCGCAGCGTCCTCACCCCCGGAAAACGCTCTCTTACGACCTGTTCTATCTTCTGTGTTCCCGCCTTAAAACCGCCGATATATTTTGAACCGCAGGAAGGGCATGCCTTTGGCACCGCCTCCTCATATCCACAATAATGGCATACCATTTTTCCATTGTTGTGCTGCGACAGGGAAACATCGCAATGCGGACATTTGATCACATAGCCACACGCTCTGCAGGAAACAAACCCTGCAACGCCACGCCGGTTTAAAAATAGCATGATCTGCTGCCCTTTTTGCAGTCGGTCTTCCATCAATTCCTGCAGCCTCTCACTTAAGATAGACCGGTTACCATTTTTTAATTCTTCTCTTAAATCTACTATTTCACATTCCGGAAGTGGGCGCTCCTCCACCCTCCGGTTAAGCTCCAGCAGACGATATTGTCCTGCCTTTGCGCAATAGTAACTCTCTACCGATGGAGTTGCCGATCCGAGCACAACGCTTGCTCCACATAACTTTGCCCGGTGAATTGCAGTCTCCCTCGCGTGATATCTCGGTGCGGTCTCACTCTTATATGAGTTCTCATGTTCTTCATCAATAATAATCAGTCCAAGTTTTGCAAACGGCGTAAACAATGCTGAGCGCGGTCCGATCATAATATCAATATCACCGTTTTTTGCCCGGAGATATTGGTCATAGCGCTCGCCCGCAGACAATCTTGAATTAAGTATGGATACCCGTTCCCCAAACCGATTTACAAACCGCATTACCGTCTGATACGTCAATGCGATTTCCGGAATCAGAACGATTGCCTGCCGTCCCTCTTCGATAACTTCAGCAATCAATTCCATGTATACTTCCGTCTTGCCGCTCCCGGTCACTCCCTTTAACAAATATGTCTGATAGCAGCCATTTGCGCGGTCTTTCATCACCGCATCTACCACGCTCTGCTGTGCTGCGTTCAAGGTAATGGCATAATCTTTCCTTGCAAGATGAGATACCGGATTGCGGTATTCCGTTGTCGCTTCTACCCGGATCAGTCCCATGTCACACAGGCCTTTTACAACAGATGCCGCGATATGGAGCTTCTGTGTCACCACCGAATAATCAATGCTTTCCTGTGCAAGCAGTTCCCGGAGCAGCCTCGCCCGCGCCGCATTGTGTTTTGCTTCAAACAAAGCAAGCTGCTTCATCGCCTCGCCGCGCTCTGCCATAAGATGTACCGTCCGTCGTTGCACCTGCTTTGTCTGCTGTTTGATCGGAAGCACTGTCTTTAATGCCTGATTCATCGTAGAACCATAGTTGCGCCGCATCCAGCCCGCAAGCTCAATCAGCTGGGATTCAATCGCCACGCTGCCCTCTGCGGCTCCAAGAATCGGCTTTATCTTTGTAACATCAAACTCCGGTTCATCTGTCAGCTCCAGCACATACCCGGTGATTGTCCGGTTTCCGAACGGGATCTTTACCTGCATACCAACATGTAATGTCTCCTGCCACTCTTTTGGAATCTTATATTGAAATGTCTTATCTAGTTTTTCCAATGATATGTCAACAATTACATTGGCGTATGCTGCCACGATAGTTCCTCCGTTTCTCTTTTGCGCTCATTATATCACATCACTTCAAAAATGAATACTTCGGATGAGATCTTCCAGCCAGTTTGCAATTGTAATCTCAAGTTCCATAGAGACAAGCAAAGCAAAAACTGACAGAATGCGGTTCTTCCAATTTTTATGCACTGCCGCCGTAATGCGGTAAGCAATCCATATAACAAGAATCCATTTTGCAATCTGTACAAGCACACTTGTCATATGACGGATCGTATATATTCCCTCAAAAATTTCAAATCCTGCCCATACAATGATCGTTGCAGATAATACAGTTGCCAAAATGTTTCTGAGTATTCTATTCCCTTTGAGGTACTTTTCCCAGACAGCATCACTTTGCTCCAAAAGCTTGCCTATTCTTCTCTTAAACCACGCTTTGAATGCTCCGATAAAACATATCGTCTGCTGCCTTGCTTCTTCTTTTTCTGACTTGACCTGGTGTTGCTTTCTTTCTGCCTGTTCCTGTTCACGCTGCTGTCTGGCATCTTCCTGCTGTCTTTTTTGTTCCTGCCCGCTTTCCTGTCGCTGCCTTTCGGCTTCCTGCTCCATCTGCCTTCGGCGCTGTGTCTCTTCCTGCTCCTGTTTCATACGCTCTTTCTCATGCTTTGCATGATTTCGGATCGTTTCTTCCGCCTTCTGGCTTGCCTCCTGATGCCGCTTTCTTGCATATTTCCGATCTGCCTCCGTATATGCCTCCCAGATATCCTTCTCCTGCGCATTGCCGGCAGTTTCTGACCTGCTGCCTTTATTTGCATCATCTGCAGCTGCCTTTTGCTGTTTCTCATATTTTAAATATTCGCGCAGTACCTCATACGCCTCATTGATCTGATGGAATTTTGCCTTTGCCTGCGCATCCTTTGGGTTGCTGTCCGGGTGTGTTTTTCGCGCAGCAGAATAAAAGGCTTTCTTCAACGAAGCCTCATCAATGTTACGATCTTTTATTTCCAATATTTTAAAAGCCTGTTCCGATGTCATCTTCCAAACTCCTGCTCTGTACTTTCCAATACGCTCCCTTTATCGACCGACATAAAAAGGATATATCTCTCTCAAGATATATCCTCCATGAATACAGCAATATCACAAGTAACATTTTATTGCGAATGAACATCTGCTCATCCGTGAACAGATGCAATGTGTTTCTTTTATTATAAGCGCGGCCTCAAAATTGAGCAAGCATATATTTTTCATTTTTTGCCAATGAATTTATGAATACTTTATTGAATACCTTCAGATAATTTGGTGCATATTAATTCCAAGCGAGGAATACACTTACTATGAATTGGAAAAACTTTTTTAAATGCGGAATCACCGGATGGTGCATGGAAATTATATTCACATCCATCCGGCCTTTATTAAACGGAGACTTTCATCTGTGGGGACAGACCTCCCTCTGGATGTTTCCGATCTATGGAATGGCTGTGCTCATCGTTCCGGTATATGAGCACCTTGATGATTGGCCCGTCATCTGCCGGGCTTCGGTATATGCCGTCATGATCATGTGCGGCGAATTTCTGACCGGCTCTATCCTTACAGCGATGGGAGTATGTCCTTGGAATTACGCTGATGCAGCATATGCGATCAACGGTGTCGTCCGCCTGGACTATTTTCCATTCTGGGCGGCTGCAGGCCTTGTCTTCGAACGGCTTCTTTGTGGGCAGGGCAACCTCATATCTGGCATTCTAGCCAATCATCAGACAGAAAGAAAACCTTCTTAATGCTTATGCATCAAGAAGGTTCTTCTTTTTTAGGCAGTAGATCCCATTATAATTACTTTTTCTTATTGCGGGACGAATTGGAATATTTCTCCTCACAATACTTGCAGCGGTACACTTCCTTCTCTTCATCCGTAAGGACGAAGATCTGGTCAAGTTCCTGCTCGATAGATGTGATACAACGCGGATTCTTGCATTTGATCACGTTCTTTACCTGTTTTGGTAAGGAAAGGATCTTCTTCTCAACAATCGTATCTCCCTGTATTACATTGACGGTGATGTTGTGGTCGATAAATCCAAGGATATCAAGGTCAAGGGCCTCCACCGGGCACTCCACCTTGATGATGTCTTTCTTTCCCATCTTATTACTCTTTGCATTCTTGATGATTGCAACCGTGCAGTCAAGCTTATCCAGCTTTAGGTCGTGATATATACGCAGGCTCTCCCCTGCCTTAATATGGTCAAGTACAAATCCCTCATGGATTCCACTTATATTCAGCATATTGTTCTCCTTTTCTATTGGTTCATTCGAACAGCCCTACTCATATTCACCATTTCTTCTTTATTCGGCAAGTCCGAGCAGTGTCAATATGAGTGCCATTCTGACATACACACCATACTGTGCCTGCTTGAAATAAGCAGCTCTCGGATCATCATCCACTTCTACCGATATTTCGTTTACACGTGGAAGCGGATGCAGTACAAGCATGTCCTCTTTTGCAAGCTGCATCTTTTCCTTCGTCAGGACGTAATAATCTTTTAAACGTACATAATCTTCTTCATTGAAAAAGCGTTCCTTCTGGACTCTTGTCATATAAAGAACATCCAGCTTGCTCATTGCATCCTCGAGACGCTCCACTTCCTCAAATTCCACATTGTTTGCCCGCAATACATCCTCGCGGATATAATCCGGTACACGCAATTCCTCCGGGGAGATCAGTACAAACTTGACATTCTTATAGCGTATCAGAGCATTGATCAGGGAGTGTACCGTCCTGCCAAACTTTAAATCTCCGCACAAGCCAATGGTAATATCAGATAATCTGCCCTTTAAGGTGCGGATCGTAAGTAGATCAGTAAGTGTCTGTGTCGGGTGCTGATGTCCACCATCACCGGCATTGATTACAGGAATAAGGGATTTCTGGGAAGCAACAAGAGCTGCGCCTTCCTTTGGATGACGTATTGCACATATATCTGCGTAACAGGATATTACGCGAATGGTATCGGAGACACTCTCTCCTTTGCTGGCTGATGATGAATCAGCGCTGGCAAAACCTAAAACAGAACCTCCAAGATTGAGCATTGCTGCCTCGAAACTAAGTCTGGTTCGTGTACTCGGCTCATAAAAACAGGTTGCAAGTTTCTTTCCGTCACAAGCGTGAGCATATTTGTCTGGATTCTTCTCAATGTCATTGGCAAGATCAAGCAGCTTGTCCAGCTCCTCCACCGAAAGATCCAACGGACTCATAAGATGTCGCATTTTCTTTTCTCCATCCTCTCGTATCATTTTGCGTTAACCGCAATTTTTTCTATCATATAATAAAGCCACATACAATTCAAGAAAAAATCATGCCCAAATATCACGAAATCCGCACAAGAAAACCCACTATGATTTGTATATTTTTTTAGTTGGAAAACGGCGAAAAATACGTTAAACTATTAAGGAATATTTCATTTTACAGGAAGGGAATACACTATGCCAGAAGAAAAAACAACAACCAACCAATTCATCGATGATGACACCGTTGTCTACACCGAGCACAAACGCCTTTTGTTTCTCGGACTGCCGTGGACCTTTACCAAGTACACACTGACTCCCGGAGTTGTTACCATCAATCAGGGATTTCTTAACACAACCGAGGATGACTGCTATATGTACAAGATTCAGGATGTCAAACTTACCACTTCCCTTATTGAGCGAATCCTTGGCCTTGCCACCATCATCTGCTACACCGGGGATGTAACAAGTCCGGAGCTTAAACTCATCCATATTAAGCACGCAAAAGAAATCAAATCCTATCTGCTTAAGACTTCGGAAGAAGCACGTCTAAAGCGCCGCACATTAAACACAATGGATATCGGAGCACATGGCGTTGATCTTGATGGAGATGGCATTCCGGATATTATGCCATAATAATGCCTGGCATAGTATAACATCACATAGATTCATCGTAAAAGAAACCCCTCTGGTCATATCCGACCGAAGGGGTTTACTTTATACATTGTTATGTAGATTAATAGCCGCCGTTATACAGCTTCCAGTCTCCATTCTCTTTCAAGACAAGAAGTGAAGTATAATAATCTTTTGTCTCTTTAGAGCCTTTTATGGTTAAGTTCAGGCTTACCTTATACACCTTATCCGCTGAAAATTTAATATCATAATCATCAAAATAGTCTTTTGCTTCCTTGATCTCGTCCTTACTCATCTTCTCAACAGAGTATATTTCATAGGATATTTTCTTAATTGATCCAACTTCATCCTCGATGCGCTCACGTGAGCTTTCGATCTGCTGCTCACAATACTCATCATAATCTGAAAATCCCCAGGCCATTTCTTCTGAAAGTTCGCTTGACATCTTGACCAGTTTTTCAGTCTTCTCAGCCTCAAAATACTTGACCATCTTCTTGATGGCACCCCTGCATCCGGTGTTAGCAATAACAATATTTGCTGCAATCGTCACCAGAACAATAACCCCAATTACGATACCTATCTTCTTAAAAAGACTATCCGCTGCATCCTTCTGTGGAGCCTCTAATGCTGTTCCGCACTGGGTACATACCATATCGGAATCCTTTGCCATCATGCCGCAGTTCTTACAAAACTTTGCCATTCCCGTTCCTCCTATCATCCTTTTGCATTCATATGATCAGAAAATTCTGATCCGGGTTCTTACATATATTTATTCAGGAAATTATCTACAAAAGGAACTTTGATCGTAGCCTGTGTCAATGCTTTAACGCCAAGCATAAGGAAAATAACAGTCTTTGCAATATCAAGCGCTTCTGTGATTACAGAAAGAATCTTAGATACAACGCTGTAACTGAAAGAGCCATTAAAGAGGTCTACCAATGAGCCAATCCAGGAAAGTGCATCCGGAAGAAGTCCGATTACCGCAAAAAGCGCACTAAAGCAGGCAAGTGTTGCAACAGCCTTAACTGCAGATCTCTTCAACCACTGGTTCTCCTCTGCGATCAGTACATAGCCAGCCATAAGAATTGCAGGAACATATCCTCCAAAGTATGCAACAAAATAGATTGCTGCAGCTGCAATGCCTACTGAAATTCCCAATTTTGTCTTTTCCATTTTGAATTCTCCTTTAAAAAATTAATTATTAGCTTTATTTTAAGCGCAAAAATAGTTTAATTCTTTTCAAATATTCTGTCAATAAATCATCTAATTTTTTTAAAAATCAAACTATTTCGCACATCCGCCCACAAGAAACTCACAGACAGTTCCTACTCTGCTCCATTGAAAATCTGGGCGATCGGGTTATCGCGGTCCAGAAACAGCGTTGTATTTCCATTGCAAAGGGATGCTTTTACTGCATCAAGTTCCAATGCGAATGTGTAAAAATCTGCCTTGCCCTCATCATTATATGCTTCAGACAATATGCGCATGTACTCTGCCTCGCCCTCTGCGATCGTTGCATCTGCTGTCGCCTGCGCCTCTGAGAGCATAACAGTTACTTCTGCATCCGTAGTATTCTTGATAACCTGCGCTTCAGATTCGCCCTGCGCTTTGTACGCTGCTGCGATATTATTGCGCTCCGTTATCATTCGATTGTATACCGCTTCCTTATTCTCATCCGGCAGATCGAGCACCTTGATTTTGATATCCATGATGTCGATTCCGTATTGATCGCACTGTGTTCCCACACAAGTCAGAAGTTTATCGGAGATAACAATGACATCGACACTTTCTTCCTCATTCTGGGTGTTGTCGCTTAAGTCATTGATCTCTACATCCTCAAGTTCTGCATCTGTCGGTTCGATACGCACTGCAGAATCCCTGCTTGCGATCAGTTCCTCCTGTGTCATGCTGCTTATCGTATTCTTGATGGCATTGTATACGATAACATCAATCCGTCCCTGCGCCGTTGCACTGCTTGCATTTAGAGAGGATGTGTACGCCTTCACATCTGTGACCTTCCATATCACATAAGCATCCACCAGCATAGTCTTTTTATCGCTGGTAATCGCTTCTGACTGAGGAAGATCATATATCTGTTTTGCCTTTGGTACAGAACTTACCGACTGTACAAAAGGCATTTTAAAACGCAGGCCAGCAGTATCATTTGTAGATACGATCTTGCCAAACTGTTTCACAACGGTGTATTCATTTTCTGCGGTTGTATACATGGAATTGGAAAGCAGGATAACAACCGCAAGAAGTCCTGCAACAACAAATCCTATGGAAACTTTTTTCATATGCTCCTCCTACTGTGCGCCCTCTTTGCTCTCGATACTGTTTGCAATGTTCGCAGCCTCATCTGTGCTTCCACTGTCAAGATCGTTAACAGAATAGTACTTAAACACCTCTCCGTCTCCGTTATCAATCACAATTTTCAGATTTGGAAGTACATCCTGCATCGCCTCCAAAAACATACGTTTCTTTGTGATCAGCGGATAGTTCTTGTACTCTTCATACTCCTCATTAAAGCGGGATACCTGTCCTTTCGCCTCGTTGATGCGGGCAGTCTTTTGCGCTTCGGCCTCCTGCACAATGCGGTCTGCCTCTGCGGAAGCAGCCGGGATCTGTGCGTTTCGGTATGCATTCGCCTCATTGATTGCTGATTCTTTTCCCTGCTTCGCTGTTTCAACCGCAGTAAATGCCTCGATAATAGTTTCCGTCGGAGGCTCTACATCCTGTATACTGGTATCCACAAGAGTAATTCCGATATCCTGTTTTTCTAATTCCGCAACGATCATCGCGCGCACATTGCTTTGGATCTGTGTCTTTCCTGTCGTAATTGCGGCATCTACCGTATAAGCAGAGACCGTGGAACGTATGGATGACATCGCAATATTTTTCAGAATCATATCCGGTTCATCGGATTCATACAAATACTTGATCGGGTCTGTTACCTGATATGAAACATAGAAGTCTGCGTCAATAAAGTTGTAATCACTGGTGATCATAAGTGACTCGTGCTCCACACTGTATGCAGAGCCATCCGTATTTTCACTGTATCCGATCTTGATTCCTTTTACCGTCGTATCCACCTTCGTCAGATGCTGGATGAACGGGATCTTAAAATGTAATCCCTTTTCTTCCACCAACGTTGCTTTTCCAAACGTTGTGATGACAGCCGACTCTGTTTCATTGATTGTGTAGAATGAACTTCCCAATGTAATCAGCAGAAACAAAACGATCATAACGATTCCGGCGATTCTGGCCGCTCCGCCCTTTTGATTTGTTCTCATAAACATATCCTTTCTCTTTCGTGTATTTTGTATCATGCTATAAATAATACCCTATCTGTAATTGAGGCACAATCTTTTTAACAGCAAAAAAAATATGCCTATTTCAGTCTTTCAACTAAAATAAGCATATCTGCCTTTCGCATTTATAAGCAGGAGCAGTACCAACTGTCGTTGTCCTCCAGCTCGCATGCCCTTAAATCCTTTTGATTTCCGGAACGGATATTCATCTCCTGATTCTTTATGCTTACGCGTGCCCCAGCTTCAATGGAAGAGGTAATGAATGTGCTGCTTCCGATAACAACACCTTCTCCGATTACGGTCTCCCCTCCGAAAATGGATGCCCCGGAATAAATTGTCACGCGATCCTTGATAGTCGGATGGCGCTTCGTTCCCTTCAGGCTCTGTCCGCCTCGCGTCGACAATCCGCCAAGTGTCACTCCCTGATAGATTTTGACATATTCTCCGATCTCGGTTGTCTCTCCGATTACAATACCGGTTCCGTGGTCTATAAAGAAGTATTTGCCGATGGATGCACCTGGATGGATATCGATTCCTGTCCTGCTATGCGCATATTCCGTCATCATACGTGGAATGAGCGGAATACCAAGCAGATACAATTCATGTGCGATACGGTTCGTGGTGATCGCATATAACCCGGGATAGCACAAAATAATCTCACTATAATTAAATGCTGCTGGATCTCCCTCAAAAGCCGCAATCACATCTGTTTCAACGTATTCGCGGATCTTCGGAATCTTACGGAAAAACTCAAGTGACATCCGCTGTGCCTCTTCCTCAAGTTCCTCCTGTTTTTTGCCTTCATTGCCTTCCTTCTGCTTGAGTGCAATCGTAATCTGCTTGTTCAGATTGTACATCACATCCTCAAGAAGTACTGTCAGGCGGCTGTCCGTATTATAAAAGCGGTAGGAATTCTCACGGAAGTATCCCGGATAAACAATTTTCATCATCTTGGTAAGAATATCCTGCACTACCAAAGTATCCGGCTGGTCAAACAGGTCCACTCGATTTGTGATACGTTCTTCCTTATAGTCTGCCAAAATTGTATTAACGATCTCATTGATTTCTGTCTCGAATGCCATTGTCGTATTTATCCTCGTTTTTATTATTGTATTCCCATATCCTGTACCAAGTCCCTTGATGGGATGATTTAGGAAAAAACGGGAATTGATCTGTCATCAAACCAATTCCCGCTGCTGTTATTCTTCACTATCCGATTCGATCTTGCTATTGTAAAACGTATATCCCTTACGCCCATGTTCCTTTGTATAATATAGGGCTTTATCTGACTTTTTGAATAAGTCCTCGCTAAACCCAAATTGGGAAAAGGCAATACCAACACTGACGGACAGCTTTGCCGGAACCTTATCGTCTGCTTTCTGCAGATCTGCATTGATCACGTCAAGCTTCTCGCGGATAACATTCTTTTCATTCGGTGTGATCTTCTGCATAATCACACAGAACTCGTCGCCTCCTATGCGGAACACCAAGTCCGATGAACGGAACTTCTCTGTAAGCATTGCCGATACTTTCTTAAGTGCAGCATCCCCAACCTCGTGGCCATAGTTGTCATTGACATGCTTAAACAGATCCACATCAATCAAAAGCACTGCCATTGGGTCCAAAGCCCCTGCCAGAATCTGCTTCATCTTCTCGAATGCACCTCTGTTGAAAAGGCCGGTCAATGCATCATGCTCTGCCTCATGTTGGAAAACCAGCTTGCTGGCTGCATTATTGCGCTTTGAAGTATTGATATTCTCAGCAAGGCATTTCATCTCAACGGAACCCATTGCTGGTAATTCCTCATCCTTATCGAGCGCATTCTCAAACATATGGATCGGACGGATGACCAATACCCAGATGATGAGAAAAGAAACCAATAGTAATACGACCAGAATCGCGATATAAATCTGCTGATGTACAAACATCTCCTGAATCTTTGTAAGCTCTCTTTGCTGGCTCTTGACATACCTTGTCATGTCACCAAGATTCCATGTCATAATCTCATCGGTAGTGCAGACACTAGCTTTTTCACTCAGTCTATTGAAACGAACAGATAACCGTATCGTTGTAACACCCATTACCGCAAGCAATATCACTATAATAACAGTAAGCCAAAATGCGATAGAACGGATGCGAAATCCTCCATTTCTTTTCTCGGATGTACTATTCACTCTGTAAACCCCTTATCACTTGTAAAAACCAATCTCAAGACACACGTCGCAATATATAGTAGTATTATAATTCACCACCACAAATTTTTCAAGGTTTTCTTTGAACTTCTATACCGGTCTGCAGCAGCAACTGCAAAATAGCTGGGCAAGCATAAAACTTATGCAAAAACGGCCGGAGCTGACATACGGCTTATCGAATTCTCCCCCCATCGTAGAATACCATGTACCATTTCCATTCATAAATGCCTGGTACTGTCTGTACTGTATATTGCTCGGTTCCAATGAAACCGCACGATTGATGTGCTCGATTGCCGTTGCGTTATTCCCAAGCCCGCTATGCGTCATCGCACTATAATAATACCAACGCCCGGTACGCTCAGACAAGGGGATATCTTCAAGGACATGAAGAGCCTCTTTGTAACAACGGTTGCGGATGTAATTTGCAGCCGCTTGCAATAGTGGAGAATCGCCTCCCGAGGATGTATTCTCATACCGGTAAGATGCCCCTCCCCCATAGCTGTATGCACCGGATGCACCGGACTGCTTTTCCTTCATGATCAAATCATATGCCTGCTGGACTTCTTTGAATTTCTCCTCCGCCTGCTCCCTGTTAGGGTTATTGATATTGGCATCCGGATGATATTTTCTGCTTAGCGCCCGGTATGCCTTCTTAATATCTTCGTCAGAGGCATTCCTGCTGATTCCAAGAACCTGATACGGATCTGTCATTCCTTTTTCCTCTTTTTCTTCTTCATCTGGAGATATTCATACTTGGACCACACACCGGAGTAAATGATATTGCGCAAAATATCTGCATGCAGAATAATCGGCAGCCTCTCAAACGACTTGGCGCATTCCGACATCATGCTTGTCATCATAAGCTTCACGATCACTTCAAAATCCTGATCATTCGCCTTTTTGAGTGCCCGCAAAGGATTGTAGGAATCCTTCTTTTCATCCTTATCCAAATCCTCATATGCATCCATCAAATAGATAAATTTTCCCAGATAGAGCCCTAATGTTTTGAGTTCATCATACCACTCGTCCTGTTTCCATGCAAACAATTCTCCTACTACTTCCCCTGTTAAACCGGCAACAAGATCAATATTTGTCTCTTTCTTATTCTCGTATTCGCCTAACTTTTGAATATAGTTTTGAATTGCATGAGCCTGTCTTGGATATTTTTCTGCCATTCTCTGATAATCTTTTTGTATCAGTGCAGCCAGAGCCCGTTTAGAAAGCTTGCGTTCATCCTCCCAATCATCGATCAGATTAAAGTATGCAAGCATTACATTCATATCTGCCGCATACTCGCTGATTTGGCTTGATATTCTTGTGCGTTTTTTCAGTGGGTGCAATGCGCAGACAAATTCTTCTTTTTCTTCCTGTGGCTCATATAACCCGGTAAGCAGCACAACCAGAAAGGTAATGTCATAATTCAGAAGCATCTGGCCCTTTGTTCCGCTGCTCTTGCGAAGTTCCCTGCACAGACCACAGTAATAGGATTGGTAAACAGCTTTATTCTCCGGGCTTAATTCCTTTGCATTAACATTGATATATCCGAACATATTCTGCCTCCCGGTCTATGAGTGTCTTGTAAACTCCGTGCGGCATCTCGGGCAGGTGATGCAGATCTTTCCTCTTCCCTTCGGAACACGTACCTTTTGTCTGCACTGCGGGCATCGGAAAAACCGATGTGTCTTACGCTGCGCCCATTCGTTCTTCATGCGGCTCCACTTAACTGTCATCTGATATCTCCAGGTACAGTATTTCTGATTTTCTGCATACCGCTTGCCAAGGTTCTTTGAGAACATTCTGAAATACATGTGCACAAACAGTGCGATCCAGACGATCTCAAGCAGCAGCAAAAAGAGCGCCATTCCGGCTGACTTAAATGGAAGTATCGACAATATCACCGACAAGATCAGCAGTGCAAAAATAAGCCCTGATTCTGCCTTTGCCAATTGATCCATTCCGTTTCTTCCCTGCATAAATTGAACCATTTTATATTTAAGTTTCTCCATCATGAGCTTCGCCTCCAACTCTATTTGCGTCAATCTTACGCCGCCTGCATTTTGCAGTCAAGCGACCTATCGTCTTTTCAGAAACTTTTTAGATTCTGTTTATAATCAAAATCTTTCTCTCTTCCCCCATTGTAATTCGCTGCTCACTCTCATTTTGCTGTGGCATCTCCCCCTGTTGCCGGCTATCCTATACATTCTTTTATGAATTCGCGCAAAAATAGCAGAAATTCTTTCATCAGTCATGGCGGTGAATTAGAATTCCACTATTTTTGTGCATGAATAAAAGAATTCATGGGAGAGATGGCTGATAGGGTGAGAAGCCATATTGAGAATGTGCATTGGGGGAGAATGTGGAAGATTTTGAGTACAAAAAAATCCGACAAACAGAAAGACTGTCTGGTCGGATGTTTTTGTGTGCAGAACGATAAGCCGGGTTATGTCGTTGAGGGATCATCTATCTAGGACAACTGTTACCAATTGCCTCAAGCAACCTACCTAAAGCTGGCGGGCCACGTCATCGCTTTGTTTCGGTCTTGCTTCGGATGGGGTTTACATGTGCCCTCCCTGTTACCAGCGAGGCGGTAGTCTCTTACACTGCCATTCCACCCTTACCGGGATCCGAAAATCCCGGCGGTATATTTCTGTTGCACTTTCCTTAGAGTTGCCTCCACCGGCCGTTAACCGGCATCCTGCCCTGTGAAGCCCGGACTTTCCTCACCTGCGGTCTTTCGACACTTGCAGCCGCGATCCCCTGTCCTGCACAATTAAATAATATAACAAGCATTTTTATAAATTGCAACCAAATCCTTGGATAAAATTGTA
>JALEKN010000044.1 GCA_022769125.1 Agathobacter sp. | reverse complement strand
TTGAAGATCAGATTTCAAACATTGAAAAAATTAATAGTGAGTGTAGACAGCAGATTTTAGAATTGGAAGATAATGAAGCAAAGGATAGACGCATTGAAAGTCTTTCTGAGTTCATTAAGATGACTGCTTATGATGCCAGGGCGAAGATTCCTGAGACAGTGATTGATAACTTTGTAGATCGTGTGGTATTTGATCACGGAGATTTCATCTGGTATCTGAATCCAACCTTTGGAAATGAAGTATACAGTCAATCCACTTCCGATTGGAAAAAAAAACAACTGTCGACCGCTTCAAGTGATACAAAAGATACGTCATATGCCTGCTCCAGCACAGGCTGCTATCAACAACAAGTAGTATATCTTATTACTTTGTACAAAAATTACCCTCAGGGAAGCAATTCCTTGAGGGTTTTTTGTATTTACAGAACAGTGAAAGCAGAGGCGAATATTTCATACGAATTTTCAGTTGCTTCTGCGTAGTCTCTCACTTATAATAATATTGGACGGAGTATCTTTTGCATAATCGGGGAGGGATTGCGCAAAAGGAGGAAAACTTGAATACGGAAGTAACAAATGCTGTAAATGCAGCAGGAGACAAAGCCCAGTACGATGCCCGTGTCAAAAGAATATTAGCGCAAAAGAGTATCTTAGCCCATATTCTGGTAAAGACGGTTGACGAGTTCAAGGGAATGAAGCCGGAGGATGTGGTAACATATATCGAGGGCGAGCCGAAAGTTGGAATCGTACCGGCTGAGCCGGGAATGACCAACGTAGAAAAAGTTGATGCGACTGCGCAGAGAATAGTTGGACTTAATACGGAGAATGCCGAGAACAATGAGGGATTGGTCAGATTCGATATTATTTTTTATGTTCGTATGAAAAATGGAATTTCTCAGATTATTGTGAATGTCGAGGCACAAAAAGACGAACCGACTGAATATAAAATATTAAATCGGGCAATCTTTTATGTGAGCAGACTTGTATCATCGCAAAAAGAGAGAGATTTTGTAAATACGAATTATGATGACATAAAGCAGGTATTCAGTATTTGGATTTGTATGAATATGGAATATAACAGTTTAAGCCATATTCATTTTACAAAGGATGAGCTGTTAAGACCTTATGATTGGAAGGGAAACATCAATCTGTTGAATATTGTGTTAGTTGGGATTACGAATGATATTCCGGATCATGACGAGGATTATGAGATGCACCGTCTGATCGGTGCGCTTCTTTCAAGTAATTTGAAGGAGCAGGAAAAACTGAATATCATAGAGCAGGAGTATAATATCCCGATTAGTAGAGAATTAAGAGAGGATGTGAGCGTTATGTGTAACCTGAGTACAGGTATTGAAGAAAGAGCCACTGAGGAAACAAGCGAAAAATTTATTTTGAATATGTATAAGAAAGGTTATACATTAGATCAGATCGCAGATGTCGCAGAAACAAGCGTGGATGTTGTAGCGGCAATTATCAAGAAGAAAGAACCTGCAATGGCATAGAAAAAAATAAATACCACAAAAATCAAGCGGCAGATCAGCAATGATCTGCCGCTTTTTTGAAGGAAAAACGGACTGTATAGAGCTTTTGACAGTTGTAATACTTCCAATTTTTTGGCGAAATTGCACAAATTTTTGAATGAGTATAATTTCGTAAAGGGGTATATACCTTAAAACTGCATAAACTTTTAAAACTGCATAAAAATTTTAAAGAATCTGTTGCAATAATTTAGTTTATAAAATATAATTAAATTAACTTAAACAAAGTTCAATTTGATTAAAAACAAAGTTAAAATTACTTAATTAAAATTAAAAAATTACGAGGTGACAAAATGATTATTGGAGAAAAGCTCTCAAACATCCCTTGGCAGGACAGACCGGAAGGCTGTACAGACGTGGTTTGGCGTTACAATGCAAATCCGATTATTGAAAGACATGCCATTCCAAGTGCTAACAGCGTATTTAACAGCGCAGTAGTAGCAAAGGACGGCGCATTTGTCGGAGTATTCAGAAGTGATGACAAGGCAATGAAGTCCCATCTTTTTCTTGGAAAGAGTGAGGATGCGATTAATTGGGATATCGAGCCGGATATTCTGGTGCTTTATGATGAGAAGACGGGGGAGCGTGTCGGAACAGCAGATGGATATGATCCGCGTGTGTGCCTGATTGAAGACAAGTACTATGTAACCTGGTGTACACAGTTTGAAAAGGGAAAAGGACCTACCATCGGAGTGGCTTATTCTTATGATTTTAAGAAGTTTTACAGACTGCCGGATGCGTTCATCCCGTATAACAGAAATGGCGTATTGTTCCCAAGAAAGATCAACGGCAAGTTTGTGATGTTCTCTCGTCCGTCTGATAATGGACACACTCCATTTGGCGATGTATTTATCAGCCAGTCACCGGATATGGTTCACTGGGGCGAGCATCATCATGTATTGGAGCCAAGAGACTGGGCATGGACAAAGGTTGGTGCAGGTCCGATCCCGATCGAGATCGATGAAGGATGGCTTATGATCTTCCACGGTGTTGGACAGACCTGTAACGGAATGATCTACAATATCGGAGCTGCGATCCTTGATAAGGATGAGCCTTGGAAGGTAAAATATCGTTGCTATCCGTACATTCTGCATCCGGAAACACCTTATGAGTGTGTGGGCGACGTGCCTAACGTATGTTTCCCATGTGCAACACTTTGTGATGCCGAGACCGGACGAATCGCGATCTACTACGGCGCAGCAGATACGGTCGTAGCACTTGCGTTTACCCAGGTGGACGAATTGGTTGACTACATCAAGAAGAATAGCTGTGTATAAAATAAAGGCGTAAGCTAAATTTATATACCGGACGTGAAATGGATGTCTCTCTGTAAAATGCAGGAGGCATCCATTTTTGCATCTTACCTATCGATTTTTACACTTTGGTGGTCAGATGGTAGACAGATATAGAAAAATCCTATATAAAAAGTAGTATAGTTACAGGAGGTGCTGGACGTGAAGCTGACGGTCGAGCGGATTGAAAAGGAAGAAGCGGTTACGGTATGCTGCCACGATACCGAGGCAGCATGGGTACAAAATGTCAGGGAAGCTGCGCTTGGACAGATAACGGTCTGCGGGTATAAGGATAACGTTTTGTATCGGCTGAGGCTTTCGGATATTTACTACTTTGAAGTGGTTGACGGAGTTTCCTTTTTCTATACACAGAAAGACGTTTTTACATCGAAAGAAAAATTGTATGAGTTTGAAAGCATGAGTGCCAGAAGTGCATTGTTCCGGTGCAGCAAATCGATGATCCTGAATGCGGACAAGATCGACTATGTGCGTCCGTCCGTTTCCGGAAGATTTGAAGCGGTACTGTCGAATGGGGAAATCGTGATCGTGTCGCGCAAATACGTTACGGAATTGAAGAAATCGTTGGGGATCTAGGAGGAGATTATGAAAGACATTTTGTTTTGGCTTCGAAGATTTGTGATGGTATATGGAATCATAATGATATGCACGTTTTTTATGTGCCTGTTTTTCAATCCGACATCGGAACTGCTGGTGGTATCTTTCTTTGGAAGGATTATCGTTTTTACCTTGCTTGGCATGGTAACACTTATTGTCTATCACTCGAAAGAGGAACTCTCACCGCGGGCATGGTGGTGCCGGACTATTTTGCATCTTGTGGTGCTGGAGGCGGTGTACCTTCCGCTCGCGCATCATTGGCATTTCTGGTACGGAAAGCTTGATGCGGTTATCTATGCGTCATTTATTCTGGCGGCGAAAATACTCTGGCATCTGATCGACTACGGAATCAGTGCGAGAACTGTATCCGAGATCAATGAGAAGATCAGAAAGCGCAGACGGGAGCAGTCAAAGATTGTGGTCGGGTAAGAGGAGAGGCAGAACGTAAATGAGCCAGACACTAAACAGATCTGAAAGCAGAGGAGGACAGTAAGTTTATGAAATTAAAAACCGCAATTTTACAAATGAGATCACAAAACCGGGAGTACCAGAAGAATACAGATATTGTGATTGAAAAAATGGCAGAGGCATCGGAAAACGGAGCGGATATTTTTCTTCTGCCGGAGGCTTTTATAACAGGCTATGGGCTGCCTATGGGTAACGATGAGGCGCTGGCGGATGATAGCGTATATTTACAGCAGATATGTGATGCGGCAAAAAGATTAGGGATCGGAGTGATCGCAACCGCTTTTACGAAGGGAAAGAGTAAACCGCAAAATTCTGCGATCGTCATTGATAAGAACGGCAATGTTTTGATGAAGTATTCTAAAGTCCACACCTGTGATTTTGCGGATGAGGCGTGTCTGGAAAGTGGCGGCGATTTTTATGTATGCGATTTTCATGGAGTAAAGCTTGGAATCATGATATGTTATGACCGCGAATATCCGGAAAGCGCAAGAATACTGATGTTAAAGGGAGCCGAAGTCATACTGGTTCCGAATGATTGCGAATCGATGAAACCGCGCTTGTGTGCACTGTCAACACGGGCTTATGAGAATATGGTCGGAGTTGCAATGGCAAATCCAAATGGAGAAAATGCAGGAAATTCATGCGCCTTTAGCCCGATCTGCTGGGACGGAGACGGAAAGTGCATCGACAATGTGATCCTGATGGCAGATGATTTGTCAGAGGGCGTGTTTTACGCAGAGTTTGATATGGATAAGATCCGAAACTATCGCGAACGCGAAATGCTTGGAAATACATACCGGAAGGTCGATGCGTATCACACATTGCTGGAGAAGCACATTGAGTACCCGTTTGTGAGGGAAAATCAGGTGGAATAATTGGAAAAAGGGGAGCGTTATGGAAAATAAAACAAAAAATTTAGAGATATTACAGAAATTTGCAAAGCTGGGGAAAATACTGAGTAAGATAGCGTTTATATTCTCTATCATAGGTATCTGCGGCTGCCTTGTGGGACTGCTTGATGTCATCTATGGAAGTGGAGACATTCTTAAGCTTGGTGGCGTTACGGTATATAGCGCGCTGGCGCAGTTTAATGCTTACAACGTGAAAAGCATTGAGGCGGTACTGATGGCTTGGCTGATCGTATGTGCCGGAGAAGCGGTGGTTGCAAAATTTGCAGAGCTTTATTTTAGGGGCGTATTGACAGCAAAAACACCGTTTACGAGAACCGGAGCCAAGCAGCTTAATCGACTTGGAATTATAACGATCGTGATACCGATCGTCAGCGTGACCTTGGCAGAAATCGTGCAGGAGGTCATGACCGGTTTCATGAACACGGCGGCAGATAACCGGATCGATCTTGACTTTCAGAATGAGGCATCCGTTGTTATGGGTGTTATGTTTATTGTCGGTTCCATCGTATGTGCGCATGGGGCTGAGCTGCTGCATATCTGAATTTTAAGAATAAGTGAGGATAATTGAATGGACTAGAAAGAAGTAGAGTCATTTATGGAGAGATATTTATAGTTGAGAAAGTGAGTAGAAAACATGGAGTTGCATTATGAAATTTTAAACAATAATAATTTTAATGCACATTCACTAGATCACTTCGTAAGGCATCAGAAGGTGACGGAGAGATGGAGAAATGTGGATGGACAATGGAAGCTTATTCCGAATGAATTTGAGGAAAATTGGTCGGTAGAGGAGTGTCGGGAGATTGCGGCAGATGTGGCATTACACATGGGCAAAGATCAGACGGCATTTGCTGCATTTGATGGTGAAATGCTTATTGGCTTTCTCACAGTTTCCCATAATATCTTTGGAAAAACGGCAAACTATGTGGAACTGGTGTGTTTTCAGGTCTCTGAGCCATATCGTGGGCTTGGCATAGGAAAAGCACTGTTTTATCAGGCATGTGAAGAAGCAAGAAAGCTGGGTGCGGATAAGCTGTATATTTCGGCACATTCATCGAAGGAAAGCCAGGCAGCATACAAAGCACTTGGTTGTGTCCATGCGGAGGAAATCAATCAGAAGCTGGCGGAGGAAGAACCATTCGATGTACAGCTTGAATATACTCTTGCCTAAAGATCGTTTTGTGGAAAAGCGGGATATTGCTGATGCGTTCATAGGAGTTTAAAAAAATGGAATTAGTAAGCAACTATATGCGTGACGACACACTGCGCCACGCATTGAATGATTTAACGAGGAAAACCTTCGGCTTTGATTTTGAAGGCTGGGTGACGGACGGATATTTTGAGGGAGACTATATCCCATATTCATTTGTGGAGAATGGTAAGGTCATTTCCAATGTATCTGCGAACCGGATGTGTTTTCTGCAAAATGGTGTGAAAAGGAATTACATACAGATCGGGACTGTCATGACAGATGAAGCTTACCGTAAGCGGGGACTGGCAAAAAAGCTGATCGAGCATGTGACCGGGCAGTATGCGGATGCCTGCGATGGTATTTATCTGTTTGCCAATCTTGATGCACTTGGCTTTTATGACAAGTGCGGATTCTTAAGAGAAACAGAGTATCGGTATTGGGTAAAAGACGAATTTTGCAGGGAGAAAATAGAAGGGGAGCGGTTTGCTCCGGTAAACCCTTTAGATGTGCAGATGAAGCAGAAATACATGGACACGGTTCGCAACAGCGCAGTTAATTCCGCATTTGAGCAGACAAACAAATTCGGCTTACAGATGTTTTATACCGCTGATATGGAAGATGTATATTATGCCAGGGACATGGACTGCTTTATTGTTGCTAAGGAAGAGGGGAAAACCTTGCTTTTGCAGAGCATTATATGCGATAATAGAGTCGCACTTTCGGATGTGTTGTCCCGGATAGGCACAGACTATAGCAAATGCAGACTTGGTTTTGCACCTGCACCGAAGGATTCGTACAGGTGTACCGCCAGACAATACGATGGAAGTGACGATTACTGGTTGTTTTACTTGGGAGAACAACTAAAAAGCATCGAGCGGGAAAAGCTTTATTTTCCGGAGCTTTCCCATGCATAACATCCTGCACGAAACGTGATAATCATGGTATGGGGTGGAAGAATCTGGTGCTTAGAGAGGAATAGGGGAAGATACATATGCAATATGTGAAGCTGCAAATTGGATGCCTGCTGATTATTCTTTATATTGTAGTAACATACATTAAGGCTGCAACAAAGCAAAAGATTCCTTGCAGCCGATTGTTTGATGCGCTTATGTTTGTTGCACCATGGGCGGTGATATTTGACGGATTTACAGCGTGGACAGTGAATCATCTTGATACTGTACCGGATTATATCAACCGGCCAGCCCATCTGTTGTTTTTCCTTTTTATGGATGTAACCGTCATGATAACTACCTTATATATGTACGATGAACTTGTGGGGTTTAGCAAAAGGCATAAAGAGAGAACCGTGATTCTCTGTATACCCGGAATTACTGCGGTGCTGCTTACGACTGCGTTTATCGGACAGCTGGAGTACCGGATCGGACTGACAACCAATTATTCCATGGGATTGTCGGTATATATAAGTTTCGGTTCTGTGGTACTTCATTATGGTATCATTCTGTATCTGCTTATAACAAGACATAGGTTTCTGCCGAAAGAGAAGATACTTGGCACATTGTCCTTTATCGTAATCGCAGGTGTGATTCTGGCGGTGCAGATCATTTTTCCGGAGGTGCTTCTTACATCCATTTTCCCGACGATTCTCGTGCTGGGAATTTATGTTGATTTTGAGAATCCATCCATGAAAAAACTGACACGATACAATGAAGAGATGGTAGAGGCATTTGCCACCATCGTTGAGAACCGGGACAACAATACCGGTGGACATATCAAGCGGACGAGAACGTACGTCAATCTGATGCTGCACAAGATGCGGTATGATAAACACTATCAGGATATTGTCAATAAAGATTACCTGATCAATGTCAGCAATGCAGCGCCTTTGCACGATATCGGAAAGGTCGCGACACCGGATGCAATCCTGCAGAAGCCGGGGAAACTTACGGACGAGGAATATGCAATTATGAAAGAACATGCTGCCAGAGGCGGGGAGATCATCTTGAATGTATTTCAGAATCTGGATGATCCGGAGTTTCAGAAAATTGCGTATGAGGTTGCGAGATTTCATCACGAGAAATATAACGGGAAAGGATACCCGGATGGACTTGTTGGGGAGCAGATCCCGCTCCATGCAAGGATTATGGCAATTGCAGATGTGTTTGATGCAGTTTCGCAGAAACGCTGCTATCGGGATGCGATGCCGCTGGAGGAGTGCTTTGCAATTATTGAAAAAGGCGCCGGAAGCGATTTCGATCCGCTCCTTGTTGGGATTTTCCTTGAGATGAGAGATAAAGTGACAGAGGTGTGCAAGCAAAACCGCTGATGTTGTTGCTTTAAACCAATCGGAAAAGTTGGTTTTATCAGGAAAACACAAAAGCCAGATATGCTTCCTGAAAAGCTTTGCTGTAGGATCTGGCAATCGGAATTGTGCGGTAGGATTTTGTGATGATCTTGGAATTACTAAAATGGTCTACATTCGGCAGATAGACCAGATAACTCCGGTGGCACTTGAAAAATCCGTCAATGAGCTTGTCTTCAAAAGCCTTCAAAGGCTCGCAAACAACGAGTTCTTCCCCGGAGCAGAGATAGAAAATGACCTTTTTGTTCTGGGCTTCAATATATTCGATATTGTGACAGTATATTTTCTGATAACCGAAGTGTGTCTTTAACACAAGGTATTGCGGCTCCTCGGACAGAGCGTTGTGACATTCGTCCAGAACTTCTTTTAAGGTGTCGAAGCAGACCGGCTTCAATAGATAATTGAAGGCTTTTACGGAGTAGGATTCGAGTGCAAATTCCGGGGAGGATGTCAGAAAAACGATCTTGGCAGCAGTATTGATCTTCCGCAGTTCTTTTGCGGTATCTATTCCATTTAAAAGAGGCATGAGCACATCAAGAAAGATCACATCCATGCACACATTCCTGCATTTATCCACCAGCTCATCACCGTTATTAAAAGAAAATAATTCCACAGAGACACCGCCCTGATCTGCCCACTTTTCAATCATATTGACAAGGTCCTGTAAATAGGACTTATCATCGTCACATACAGCAATCCGCATATCGCATTAGCTCCTCTTTGGTATAAATATAGTGTACTTGCAAATGAATTCTTTTTCAAGAAAAGATTATGCAATTCGCGCCCAAAAAACTACCATTCGCGAAGCAAAGAAATTTAGGCGGATAAAACAGTTATAATTGGTTCATAGGTACTAAAGAGAAAGGGAGGAAAATCCTATGACACAACAAAAGAGGGTAATGAAGAGATTATGGAGCGTTCTGCTTGTGCTCGCGATGGTAGTTACGATGATACCGGCTATGCAGACGAAGGTGCAGGCTGCCAGTGAAGAAGGGTATACGCTTACGTATGATTATGGAGACGGAAGACCGGTTAAGGTGTTAACTGGGCTGACAGAGATCCCGGAGCTTGAGAAGCCAACCAAGGATGGATTTACGTTTTATGGGTGGACAACCACTTGGAATACTTCTGATTGCAAATTGGAACAAGTACCCATAGAAGAGGACGGAATGATTCTTACGAGAGATACTACGTTGTATGCAATGTGGTACAAAGAGTATGATAACATGATGTATTTTCTCTTGTATGGCGGTAATGGCTTGTGCTTATGGAATATACGTCCTGAATATGCCCAAAAAGATATTGTCGTTCCGGATGAGATTGATAGGCTGCCGGTTACGGAATTGGGAAGAAATTCTTTTTATCCTGTGGCGTATAACGTTGAAACAATAAAAGTTGGCTCGAATGTTACAAAGATAGGAACAATTTTTGAAGATTGTCTAAGTTATGACCTGAATGATAGGAAGCGCTACCCTATCCTAAAAAGCATTACAATCCCGGATAGCGTAGCAGAAATTGATTTTGATGCTTTTGCATTTTGTGACCAGTTAACTGAAGTTATAATTCCGGCAGGAGTAAGGGAGATTAAAGACTTTGCTTTTTATGGGTGCAGTGCATTGAAAGAAGTAAGGATGGAGGGGGTACTGACTGAACTTAAGCGAGGTGCGTTTGGAGCCTGCACCAGTCTGGAAAAAATATACTATGGTGGAACGGAGGCACAGTGGAACAATGAGCTTAGCCGTGAGAATGACAATGAAAGATTTTACCACAGTATCAAATTTGACACTGAATGGAAGATAAATTCGCCTGATTTTGAGGTGGTATTTGAAAACAAGCATTTAGTTGTTGATTTTGACAGAAATCTGAGCGGCTATCCGGCAGCAGTAGCGAAGTACATCGTGGCTGAAAATGGAGCAACGATCACGGAGCCGGAGGCACCTACAGCAGACGGATATACATTTGCCGGCTGGTATACGGACAAAGAGTGCACACAAGCACACAAGTGGAATTTTGCTGTGGATACAGTAACCTGGGATATGATACTTTATGCAAAGTGGATAGATAATAGCATTCCTTCTGAACCGGAAAATCCAAATGGGTATACGATTACCTTAGACTACAGTGATGGAAGAGACGTTAAGGTGCTGACCGGGCAGACAATCATTCCGAAGCTTGAGACACCGACCAAGGAGGGCTATACGTTCTACGAATGGTCAACGAATAAGGACAGCGCCTATAATGAATATGTGCAGGAAGGAAAAGCCCTTACGGATGATATTACGTTGTATGCAGTATGGCAGAAAAAGTATGACGATATCACTTACACGCTGTTATATGGCGGCAAGAGCTTTCGATTATGGAGTATCTCAGGGGAATACAGTAAAACGGATATCGTAGTTCCGGATCAGGTTGACGGAATACCGGTTACCGAATTGGGATTGGATTCTTTTCATAGTGTAAAGGACAAGGTTGAAACTATAAAAGTTGGGGCGAATGTCACAACGATAGAGGATATTTTTGAACGTGGAAGCTCAACTTTAAAGAGCATTACCATTCCGGACAGTGTAACTGAAATTTATGGGAATGCTTTTAGTGAGTGTACGGCATTGACGGAAATAACAATTCCGGCAGGGGTAAAACGGATTTTATTTAAGGTGTTTAGTGGCTGCACATCTTTAAAGGAAGTAAGAATTGAAGGTGTCATGACAGAGATATGGTTTGACGCATTTAAAAATTGCACCAGTCTGGAGAAAATATATTACGGCGGAACTGAAGCACAGTGGAACAATAAACTGAGCAGAGCAAATGATTCTTCGGACAGATTCCATAGCATCAAATTTGAATCCGGCTGGAAGGATGGCGCTGCTGATTTTGAGGTAGTATTTGAAAACAAGCAGTTTGTTGTTTCTTTTGATGAAAATGGCAATAAAATTACATACTCAATGCCACAATATATTACTGCGGGAAAAGATACAGTGATCGATCCGCCGGAAGATCCGAGATCATACCAAGGATGTACATTTGCAGGCTGGTACAAGGATAAGGAATGCACAGAAGCAAATGCGTGGAATTTTGCTACAGATACGGTAACCGGGGATATGACGCTTTATGCAAAGTGGGTAGAGGATAACAGCATTCCTTCAGAACCGGAAGATCCGAAGCAGGATGAAACAAAGCTGGAGGAACCAAAGCAGGACGAAACCAAGCCGGAAAATCCAAAACAGGACGAGGCAAATCAGGAGCAGACAACCCAGACAGAAACCGAGCCGCAGGAGACGGTAACGAGAGAACTCGCAGCTGATGCAGAGGGCAATATTATCGAGAAAACCACGGACAAGGATACAGCCACGGGAACCATCAAGACCAAGGTTGTTATGTGGGAGGCTTCAACCGGCGATCAGTACGTCATTAAGTCCACGGAGACGAAGGACGGCACGGTAACCTATTCTTCCGTTTTCCTGTTTACAAAGAATGCCACGATCACCAAGGCACAGGCGAAGCGGGCAGAAGAACTTGCCAAGAAGAAAAAAGCACCCCTGCTTGTATTTGTGCATAGCGCAAAGGGCGAACTTCTTTACAAGGTCAAGCTCAACACAAAAAATGTAAAGAAAAATACCACATTGAGCGTATACAGATATAACGAAAAGACCTTGACCTATTCAAAGCTCAAGAAAAAATATCAGATCATAAAGAGCGATGCGGATGCCAATATCGAGTGTGACTTTAACAAGACCAGCGCAACAAAGCGGTATGTGCTTGTGTCGAAGGATCAGGCAAAGCGGATCGACAGAAAGATCGCAAAAACAAAATAGGAATCAAGGGACAACGGAAATTTAAAATGAAATAATTACCAATGGGGCTGGCAGCAAAGTCAGCCCTTTTTCCATGTAATACAGGACAACTGTGAAAAGAAATTTGCAAAATGTGTATAATACCTTTATTATATGGAGAGCCAATTAAGATTACGCTAAGCGATATCAGAGGAGGAAATGATTTGACAAGAGAAAAAGTGTGGGTTGCCGGGGCTTCCGGGAGAATGGGAAAAGCACTGGTAAATGCGTTGAAGAAAAATGTAGAATACAAGGTCTTCGGAACCGACCGGGAGGTTGATATTACAGATCGACAACAGATACATCAGATGGCAGAAATGCATCGACCATCCGTTATCATCAATTGCGCCAGCGTTTCGGATGCGGCGTACTGCGAGAAAAACGAGATCGAGGCTTACCGGGTTAATGTGCTCGGCGCGCGCAACCTCGCAATGGCATCACGGCATTTAAACGCAAGGATTATCCAGCTTTCCACGGACGATGTATTTGACGGAAAGAAAAACGGGGCTTTTACAGAGTTTGACACAACGGAGCCGGTGTCGGTGTATGGCAAGACAAAGGTTGCTGCTGAAAACTTTGTAAGGGAGCTGAACCCGCGCCACCTGATCGTGCGCAGCTCCTGGGTATATGGAATCGGAAACGGGGATTTCTTATCAGCGGTATTGGAAAAGGGCTGTAAGAAAGAAAAAATTGAGGCGAGATGCGATTATATCAGCTCACCGACAAGTGCGAATGAACTTGCAAAGTTCATACTTGTGCTGATGGAACAATCCGAGTACGGAATCTACCATGCTTCCGCGGAGGGATCATGTACACGCTATGAGTTCGCAAAGGCAATTCTGGAGGGCATGGGAATGGATGTGTCTCTGGTTGTGCCGGTTCAGGATGGAACGAATGAGCCAAAGTCTACACTACTTAAGAATATGATGATGAAAATGACGGATATTTACCGGATGCCAATGTGGCAGGACGAGCTGGCGGCATATCTGAAAACACTGAAGGAGGCAAACTAGGATGCGTGGTGAAACAACCAAAAAGAAAATGGGACTGACAACCAAAATATTTATCGCACTTCTTTTGGGGCTTGTTTCCGGTATCGTCCTTAATCTGTGGGTGCCGAACGGCTATTTGCGGGATACGGTGTTTGTGGATGGAATCTGCTATGTGATCGGAAACGGTTTTATCCGGCTGATGAAAATGCTGGTGGTGCCGCTGGTATTTACCTCAATCGTGTGCGGTGCGTCTTCCGTCGGTGATACGAAAGCACTCGGAAAGGTCGGAATCCGGACGATCGTTTTTTATCTGGTAACGACAGCGCTCGCGATCAGCGTTGCGATCGGAGTGGCAGTGCTGATAAAGCCGGGTTTGGGACTTAACATGGACTCAATCGAAGTGGGGGAAGTCACGGCTGCGGAGAGCACACCTGCAACAAAGACTCTTCTTAATATCATACCGGAAAATCCGATCGAAGCACTAGCAAACGGGACGATGCTGCAGATCATCTTTTTCGCAATGATCGTCGGAATCCTGCTGGCGAAAATGAATGAGCGTGCGGAGCTGATCTCCAACCTTTTTACACAGATCAATGATCTGATGATGGAAATGACCAATCTGGTTATGGGCTTTGCCCCGGTCGGGGTATATTTCATGCTGACGCGGACGTTTGCAAATCTGGGCTTTGATGCGTTTGTGCCGCTTTTGAAATATATGGGAAGTGTTACGATAAGCCTTGCGATCCAGTGCTTCGGTGTGTACATGCTTCTGCTGTTTATATTTACCAGACTTAATCCGGTCAGATTCGTCAAGAAGTTTTTCCCGGTAATGGCGTTTGCGTTTTCTACATCAACCTCCAACGCCACGATCCCGCTCAACATTGATACGCTGGAGGAAAAGATGGGAGTGTCCAGACGGATTTCGTCTTTTACGATTCCACTCGGAGCTACCATCAACATGGATGGCACATCCATTATGCAGGGAGTTGCGGTCGTATTTGCCGCGCAGGCGTATGGCGTGCATCTGGGCGCTTCCGGCTATCTGACGGTTATCGCTACGGCAACGCTCGCATCCATCGGTACGGCGGGGATTCCTTCTGTCGGTCTTGTCACGCTGTCCATGGTATTTGCGGCGGTGGGACTTCCGGTTGAGGCGATCGCCCTGATCATGGGAATCGACCGTATCCTTGATATGCTCCGCACCGCGGTCAACATTACCGGCGATGCCGTGTGTACAACGATCGTTGCGCACCAGAATAAGGCGGTGGATCGGGAGACGTTTTATTCATAGGAGAGATGCTATTTTAAAAGTAATATGTTATAGTATCCATTGAGAGCATTATATCAATGGATACTATTTTTTAGGTTTAGGAACAAGACTATGAGTGATGTGGAGTATTAGGTAATTTCATACATGAAGAAATCAGACAAGGGGGAGGTCTGCCTTGCGGCAGTTGATTGGATGGACTTTCCTGTTGTCGTGAAGAAGATCACTTGCGGAAATGCAGCAGTATATCGGGCAGTCCAGAAGATGGAAAGTGAGTTTTTTCCGAAAATATATCTTATCAGGGATAACGAGGATGGAATTGTACTGATCGAGGAATATATCGAGGGAGAATGCCTGTCCGAGTATTTGAAGTCAGATACATTTGACGAGGATAAATGGCTTGATATTGCTTCGCAGCTATGCGATGCATTGACGGACTTGCATATCAATAAGCCACCAATTATCCACCGGGATATTAAGCCCTCTAATATCATTATCAATTCAAAGGGGCGTGTGAAGATTGTTGATCTTGACTCTGCAAGATTTTACAAAGACAATGCTGACGGGGATACGCGCCTGCTCGGCACACAAAGTTATGCAGCTCCGGAGCAATACGGTTTTGCACAGACAGATTGCAGAAGTGATATTTACTCGCTAGGGGTTGTCTTAAATAAGATACCGGATTTTAAGGAGAAAGCAAGACACAAACGATGGAAAAAACTGGTGGAGAAATGCACACTGTTTGCACCGGATAGCAGATTCCAGACCGTATCTGAGGTGAAGAGAGAGGTTGAAAAGATCCGGTATGAAAAAAGTGCAAAGATTTTAACAAGCGCAATGGTATGTTGCATGGTAATTTTGGTATGTGCCTTGGGAGTGACTTTGCTTACAAGAAATAATGGTGGAAGTAAAGAAAGTCTGGCGGGAAACGTAGGGCAGACATCCGAGATTGAAAATGACACAGAATTGGAAACAATGACTACGCAAACGGAAAGCACAGACACAGAGTCTGAAGACGCGGATAAGTCAGATTACCATTATTTGGTTGCATCCGCAGATGAAACTTATCCGGAAATTGCTACCTCAGAGGATCAATATAAAACCATAGAGCCGGAAAACAGGGACGTGGAGACAGATCCGTCAGAAATAGTCGCATTGAAAGAGGAAATCAGAGAGAATGGATACTATGTATTGCATTGCTTTAAAGACAGACTGGCTGGCAGGGAGATATTTACCATCTGCAAACATTAGAAGAAAATCGGGCGGAGCTGCATAGTATACGTTTGTATTACTACTTAGACAATGAATATTCATGGATTGAAATGAGTGATGTGGATTTCAGAGATGGGATGATCTGTATCTCAAATGAAAAGGTACAATCGCTTAAAGATGGATATTATCGTGTTGATATAGGGGCAAGAAGCATAGATGGATATGCAATAGTGGTTACGACTTATATGTATGTTGCAGAGAGTGATGAGTATGAGGAAACCGTGAATTGGCTACAATGTGCTAATTTTACATATTATCCGGGAAAAACGAAAGAACTTCATCTTGCAGTGAGAGAAGATTCAAATGATAAAATCGGCTACCTTACAACCATGAAAGGAACCCCATTAGATGATTCCTTGTATAGTATTTCTGAAGATGGAAGAATTGCTGAAATTTCGGCCGAATTTTTTGAAGAAAATATGGGCGAAGAATATCTGTATTTCAATGCGGTTGCAGGGAGTGGAAGCACTTACCAAATTGAAGTACGGTATAAAGATAAGCTTTAGTAAGGTGAAAAATGTCGAATTATGCCGCAAGCATAAGACTTTTGCACGGTAAAAAAATAAAATAAGGAAAGGGTTCTAAAACCATGCAAAGAAAAGTTAAAGAGGTATTATGCGGCGTGGAAAAGAGTACAAATGAGTTAATGAATGAGTTAAAAAGGGCAGACGATTGCTTTGAGTTTGTTCAGGAAAATGTCGGGGAATTCGGGAATGTTTCACTTGTACAGAAGTTAGAAATGCTTTTGGAAAAGTATCAAAAAACGAGAAGCGAGGTTATAAAGGAGGCTGGGCTGGATATCACATACGGCTACCAGATCTTTGACGGAAGAAAGAGACCGAGGCGAGATAAGTTGTTGCAGCTTGCATTTGGATTTCCACTTACGGTAGAAGAGGCAAATGAGTTGCTCCGTGCAGGTGGTGTAAGTAATTTGTAAGGAAAGTTAAGGGAATCTTGATGGTATGCGCTCGGCGCAGATGCTACAATAGCCTAAAAGCAGGCGGTTTTAAATGCCTGCGAAATCGTAGTAGGGAGAAGAGATATGTTAATGTTGGAGGAATTACTTTGCTATGTTCTGATCGGTGCTGTTGGGCTGATCCTGTTGGTGGTGCTGTACTTGCCGGTCTATTTTATCTTGAGGAAGCGGATCTCGCTGCAACGGCAGCTGGCGTATTTTCTGTTTATCGGGTGCGTGCTTGTGATCGCAGGTGCAACGGTAATCGAGACGGTGATCATCCGGATCGCGGACGGCATGCCGCTTTTGTCTGCCACGCACTCGCTCAACCTGATCCCGTTCCAGTTTATCACCACGGAGTGGGGCATGAGCACTCGCAAGCAGATCACACAGGAAATCGCTAATGTCATGATGTTTGTTCCGCTTGGATTTATTTTCCCGGCGGTGTATAAGCGGCTGCGCAGAGGCAGATGGACGATCCTGTGTACGATGGGCGTATCCTTCTGCATCGAGTTTATGCAGTATTTCATCGGAAGATCTGCAGACGTGGATGATGTTCTCTTAAATACTTGCGGCGGAGCGATCGGGTATCTGCTCTTTAGCGCCTTTTCCCTCCTTTTCAAAGACCGCAAGAACTGGAAGCGATTCATCGGAACTGAGTAGACCGGAATTTTGGTCAAAAAATCAAACCTCCAATTCCATCATCTGTTATAGTATAGCTATCATCGATGATCAACATAAGGAGCGGAATATGCAACAATTGGAAATCCTGACAAATGCATTGGAGTATATCGAGAAGAATCTTGCGGCACCGATCAAAACGGAGCAGGTTGCAGCAAGCTGCTATTGCTCAAAAACTTCGCTTGAGAATATTTTTCGGAGTTTGCAGAATATCAGTGTTCACGATTATATTACAAGACGGCGCATGACGCTTGCGGGGCGGGAACTGTTTGTCCATCCCAACAAGCGGATCATTGATATCGCGATGGATTTTGGCTATACCAGCAATGAAGCATTTACCCGTTCCTTCTATCAGGTATGGAACTGTACACCGTCGGAATTTCGTAAGAAAGATCATTTCGCGGAGCTGTTTCCAAAGTATGTAAGCTATGTTCAAGTTGGTGATGGAGGTATTCAGATGGAAAGAAAAAATGTAGATATCAGTGAGCTTTATGACTTGTTTGCGGAGAGGAAGGATTGCTATCTGGTGTATTGCGACATCCGGTTTCTGATGCGGATCAACGATATTTCCAGAAAAGCGGGAGACCTTGCGATCCTTGAGGCACTTAACCGCATGAATGCAGCGGCTTCGCAGGAGGACTATGTGTTTCGGATCGGCGCGGACGAATTTGTAATGCTGACAGGCAGCAGGGATGCTGCGTATGCAGAGCAGATTGTACAGAAGCTCTTAGCGCAAAATGGACAGCCGATCAATTATGAGGGTCAGGAAATCCCGGTGACGTTATATGTGGGATTGATGCAGTCAGAGCAGCATTTTGTATGTTATCGGAATCTGTTAAATGAGCTTTATGAAAAAATGCTCGAAAAAAAGAAGGAGATGGATGAAAAATAATACTTGAAAAAATTTTTCACTCAAGATACAATATATATGTTATATGACTGACGGAATGATGTGGAGAGCACCACATGGAGTATAACGAGTAAATGCCGACCGTCTGGGCGAAAGAGTCCGGACGTGTCGGTTTTTTTGTTTCCTTTTTCTGGGAAAAAGACCGTTTTGGACCTTATGTATTTTTTTCAATACGGCTGGAAATACATAGGTAGGACTCTTGACAAACTATATTAGTTAGTGTAGTCTAACCTAACCGAAAGGTACTATGCATTCCTCAAGAATCAGAATGAGCAGGTTTGCATCATGCAAGGCTACACGAGTAGCAGAAGGAGAGAAACATGCAGAAAGAATGGAGAAGCTTCCAGGGCGGAGCCTGGGAAACAGAAGTAAACGTTAGGGATTTTATTCAGAAGAATTATCATCCGTATGATGGGGATGATTCTTTCCTAGAGGGACCGACACAGGATACAACCGATCTTTGGGCTCAGGTATTAGAGTTATCAAAGCAGGAGCGTGAGGCAGGCGGTGTCTTAGATATGGATACGAAGATCATTTCCACGATCACCTCCCATGGACCGGGATATTTAGATAAAGACAAAGAAAAGATTGTAGGCTTTCAGACCGACAAGCCGTTTAAGCGCGCATTGCAGCCATATGGCGGAATCCGCATGGCAGTAAAGGCATGTGAGGATAACGGATATACCGTTGATCCGGAGGTTGTGGAGTATTTTACCACACACAGAAAGACACACAATGCCGGCGTATTTGATGCCTACACACCGGAGATGCGTGCATGCAGAAGCGCACACATCATCACCGGACTTCCGGATGCTTACGGACGCGGACGTATCATCGGCGATTACAGAAGACCGGCGCTTTACGGTGTGGATCGTCTGATCGAGGACAAGAAGGAGCAGCTCAACACCACCCGTACCATCATGTACTCTGATGTTATCCGTGAGAGAGAGGAGTTGTCCGAGCAGATCCGTGCACTAGAGATGTTAAAGAAACTGGCAGAAATTTACGGTTGTGATATTTCAAAACCTGCAAATAATGTATTAGAGGCGACACAGGCAGTTTACTTTGCTTACCTTGCGGCTGTGAAGGAGCAGAACGGTGCGGCTATGTCACTTGGACGTACCTCTACCTTTCTTGACATCTATGCGGAGAGAGATCTCGCAGAGGGAACCTTCAGCGAGAAGGAGATCCAGGAGATCGTAGACCAGTTCGTCATGAAGCTGCGTCTGGTAAAATTCGCACGTACGCCGGAATACAACACCATTTTTGCAGGAGATCCGACCTGGGTTACAGAGTCAATCGGCGGAATCGGCGTTGATGGCAGACACATGGTAACGAAGATGTCATACCGTTACTTAAATACATTAAACAACATCGGTGCAGCACCGGAGCCGAACATGACTGTTCTTTGGTCTGTAAAGCTTCCGGACAATTTCAAAAAGTTCTGTGCTGAGACTTCCATCAAGCATTCTGCCATCCAGTATGAGAATGATGACATCATGCGTGTGGTTCACGGGGATGATTACGGCATTGCCTGCTGCGTATCTTCCATGAGGATCGGAAAGGAGATGCAGTTCTTCGGAGCAAGAGCAAACCTTGCAAAATGTCTCCTTTACGCGATCAACGGCGGTGTGGATGAGATGACCGGAAAGCAGGTCGGACCGAAGTACCGTCCGATCACCTCCGAGTATCTGGATTACGATGAGGTCTGGGATAAGTACAAGGATATGATGAAGTGGCTGGCTGGTGTCTATGTCAACGCACTCAACATCATTCACTATATGCATGACAAGTATTGCTATGAGAAGCTTGAGATGGCACTTCATGACAAGAACGTCAGAAGATGGTTTGCGACCGGTATTGCAGGATTTTCCGTTGTGGCGGATTCCCTTTCTGCAATCAAGTATGCAAAGGTTAAGCCGATCCGTGATGAGAACGGCGTGACCGTCGACTTTGAGATCGAGGGAGATTTCCCGAAATACGGCAATGATGACGACCGTGTGGATGAGATCGCAAAGCAGGTGCTTCACACCTTTATCGGATATGTAAAGGGTAACCACACCTACCGCGGCGGTATCCAGACCACCTCGATCCTTACCATCACTTCCAACGTGTCTTACGGTAAGAATACCGGAGCAACACCGGATGGAAGAAAGAAGGGCGTTGCGTTTGCACCGGGAGCAAATCCGATGCACGGACGCGATACACATGGTGCAGTCGCTTCGCTTGCATCTGTTGCCAAGATCCCGTTCATGGATTCACAGGACGGTATCTCAAACACCTTTACCATCGTGCCGGATGCACTTGGAAAGGATGAAAACGGACAGGAGCAGAACCTTGTTTCACTGCTTGACGGCTATGTGGCACAGGGCGGACACCATCTGAATGTCAACGTATTAAACAGAGATACACTCTTGGATGCACAGAAGCATCCGGAGCTTTATCCGCAGCTTACCATCCGCGTGTCCGGATATGCGGTAAACTTTATCAAGCTGACCAAAGAGCAGCAGGATGAGGTTATCGCGCGTACCTTCCACGAGCGGATGTAGAAAAAGGAGTCTGATATGGGCAAGATCCACTCATTAGAAACATTCGGTACGGTCGACGGTCCGGGAGTACGCTTTGTCGTGTTCTTTCAGGGCTGTCCGATGCGCTGCCTGTACTGTCACAATCCAGACACCTGGGATGTAAATGGCGGGGAGGAGATGACGGCGGAGGAGATCATAGACCGTCTGGAGCGCAACCGTTCCTTTTACCGGACGGGCGGGATTACCGCAACGGGTGGTGAGCCTATGCTTCAGATTGATTTCTTAATTGAGTTGTTTTCGCTTGCAAAGCAAAGTGGCTTCCACACCTGTCTGGACACTTCGGGGATCATGTTCGGGATGGACAGAACTCCGACAGATAAGCTGGAACGGCTGATGGAAGTGACGGATCTTGTGATGCTTGACATCAAGCATATAAATGAAGCACAGCACAAGAGCCTTACCGGACATTCCAATACCGGCATCCTTGCGTTTGCGAGGTATCTGGACTCTATACACAAGCCGGTCTGGATCCGGCATGTGGTCGTTCCGGGAATCACTTATGATAAGGATGAACTTACGGAGCTGGGAGCCTTTTTAAAGACGCTTCACAACGTGGAAAAGCTTGAGGTGCTTCCGTATCATTCCATGGGAAAGGTCAAGTATGACAGCCTTGGAATCGATTATCCGCTAAAGGATACGCCGCAGCTTACCAAGGAGCAGGCGAAGGAGGCAGAATCGATCATCCGAGCAGCGATGCAGTCTTGACAGTCTGCCGGAAGGTCATTATAATCGAATATTAAGAACGCTTGCGCGCGAGAGAAAGCGCGATCAGAAGGCATTCAGGATTAAGTATATGTTTAATTCTGGATGCCTTTTGTTGCGGAACGAAGGAGAAAAAATGGAACATATCAGACAGCGCTATTTCGGAGATCGCGCATTTTATAAAAAGGTGCTTTTGATTGCACTGCCGATCATGGTACAGAATGGATTTACCAACTTTGTAAACCTGCTGGACAACCTGATGGTTGGAAGAATCGGGACAGATCAGATGTCGGGAGTTGCGATCGTAAACCAGCTGCTGTTCGTATTCAACTTAAGTATTTTCGGGGCACTATCCGGTGCGGGAATCTTTATCGCACAGTATTATGGAAGCAATGACCGTGAAAGCATGAAGAATGTATTCCGCATGAAGATGCTGATTGCAGGAATTATTATGATCCTTGGTGTCAGTATCCTGTTTTTTGGAAAGTCGTTTTTGATCTCGCAGTTTCTGCACGATGGAAGTGTGACCGGAAATCTGGACGCGACCTTACAGTATGGAATTGATTACATAGATATTATGGTGATTGGACTGATCCCATATACGATCTCACAATGCTATGCGAGCACACTCAGGGAGACGGGAGAGACGCTGCTTCCGATGAAGGCAGGAATCGCTTCCGTTGTTGTCAACCTTTGCTTTAATTATGTGCTCATCTATGGAAAGCTTGGAATGCCTGTGCTCGGAGTAAGAGGCGCTGCAATTGCTACCGTGATCGCGCGTGTGACCGAGTGTGTGATTATCCTTGGATGGGTTATGGCAAAGAGGGAGACTTACGATTATATGCATCGTATTTTCTACCGTTTTTCGATTCCAGGACATATTGTTAAGGAAGTGGTTGCCAAGGGAACACCGCTTCTTATGAACGAGTTTATGTGGTCGGCAGCAATGACAATTCTCACCTTCTGCTATTCCACAAGAGGGCTTGCGGCGGTTGCCGGAATCAATATCTGCAACACGATCAACAACGTGTTCAATATCGGTTTGATCTCGCTTGGAAATGCGGTATCGATCATTGTCGGACAGTTGTTAGGTGCAGGAAAGTTTGATGAGGCAAAAGATTCTGCCCGCAAACTAATCACGTTTTCGGTGTGCTTTTGCGCAGGAATCGCGCTTGTGATGGCAGCAACTGCACCATTTTTCCCGCTTCTGTACAATACAACGGACGAGGTGCGGCACCTTGCAACAAAGTTTATCCTGATCATGGCAGCGTTGATGCCGTTCTGCGCATTTACCAATGCATCCTATTTCACACTTCGCTCAGGCGGCAAGACGGTAATTACTTTTTTGTTTGACAGCTGCTATGCGTGGGTGGTATGTGTGTCAACAGCCGCAATTCTGGCATTTTGTACGGATATTCCGGTCGTGCCGATTTATCTGATCTGCCAGTCGCTTGAGATCATCAAGTGTGTTGTCGGATTTATTCTTGTAAAAAAGGGTGTCTGGATTCATAATTTGAGTGCAAAATAAGGAAAAATAACGGATGGAGGGAGCAGAGCATGGAATACGCAGCAATCTGCCACAAGAGTGATAAGAACTATTGCTTTTCACTTGGCAACAAGCAGTTTTTGTTCCGCATTCAGGTCAAAAAGGGAGACATCCGGCAGGTGATCCTGCACATGCAGGACAAATATCTGCCGCTTCGTGTCATGGATACCAGAAGTGCGCAGGAGATGGAGCGCCGGACTTCGGATGTGTATCATGACTATTTTGAAACGGTCGTTACAATGGATGTGGTATGCCTTAGATATTTTTTTGAATTGGTCGACAAGGATGGAAATCGTACTTTTTACGGCAATTATGATTTTTATAACCAGATGATAGAGGATATCGAGAATATGTTTGACTGTCCGCAGAATCTGCGGGAGGAGGAAGCCTTCCTCGTTCCGGACTGGGCGAAGAACAAGGTTTTTTATCAGATATTTCCATCCAGGTTTGCAACTACAGAGCAGGTTGACGACAACTTGTGGTATAAAGCTCCGATTGGGCATATGGATAATCTGCAAGGAAACCTGCAGGGGATTCTTGCGCATCTGGATTACCTGAAGAAACTTGGGATTGATGTGATCTATATGACTCCGATTTTTAAGTCAGACTCGAGCCACAAGTACGATACCATTGATTACTACCAGATTGATCCGTCTTTTGGAAATACAGAAGATTTGAAAATGCTGGTGGAACGTGCACACCAGATGGATATGCGCGTGGTGCTGGATGGCGTATTCAATCATACATCACCGAAGTTTTTCGCGTTTGCCGATATAATGGAAAAGGAATCCGCTTCCGAGTATGTGGACTGGTATTATATCGAGGGCTTCCCGCTTGTGATGGAGTGGGGAAAAAAGCCGAATTTCAAAACGTTTTCCTATTTTGGAGGGATGCCTAAGTTAAATCTCTCCAATCCGAAGGTGCAGGACTATGTGATCGGTGTCGCGACACACTGGATGAAGGAGTGCAACATTGACGGATGGCGGCTGGATGTCGGGGATGAGGTCAGCCACAACTTCTGGAAGCGGTTCCGCAGGGAGGTAAAGGCAGTGAACCCGCAGGCAATCATCATCGGGGAGATCTGGCACTATGCACCGGATTTTCTGGAGGGTGACGAGTGGGATACCGTCATGAATTATCCGTTTTATAAGGCGCTTAAGGCGGTGCTTGCGGATGGGAGCATTCCGGTCTCCGAGTTCTGGGGCAGGATCGGATTTTTAAAGGGAAATCTGCACAGCAAGGTATTTCCACTTCTACTTAATATGATGGACAGTCACGATACGGAGCGATTTTTACATAGCTGCGGCAACCGTAAGGAGAAGCAGAGACTTGGCGCGGCGGTCATGCTGCTGATGCCGGGAATGCCGATGCTCTATTACGGGGATGAGGTCGCGATGGAAGGCGGACCGGACCCAGATTGCCGGCGAGGAATGCTCTGGGATGAAAAGCGGCAGGATCGGTCGATGCTTGCGTGGTATCAGAAGCTGATCGCCGTGCGGAAAGAAAATCCGGTGCTGTTGGATGGTGTGATCGTGGAGGAGAGCGTCTGCGATGAAGATGGCACATTATTTATTACAAGAGAACTTGACGGGCAACAGTTACATCTGCTGTATCATTTTTCGGATGGGACAATTCTGGCACCGAGGTACCGGGGAAAACAGGATCTTTTGACAGATAGGCTGTTTTCCGGGGAACTTAAGGCTTATGAAGCGGTACTCTTAAAGTAGGAAAAATGCGTGAAAGTGCGTGCATAACCGGCAAAAATAGTTTATAATATAATAGTGTGTGCAACTAAAAACAGCCCTGCCAAGGCAGGACTGTTGTGTGTCTTGAATTTGAAGACGCTTAACAGTATGGTATTGGACTGTTTTTGTCTTGCGGGTCAGATCAAGATATTTTTGCGGTTATTTAAGAGACGCGCACCGTGTACAATTAAAAGAATTCCTGAAGTAACTGCGCCGGCGATGATGCAGATTCCGATGATGAGACTGGAAACTCCGGCTGAACCCATTGTTTTATATGCTTTTTCTTCCATGATAGAATCCTCCATAGATTTAAGATTGTCTATATTATAGCGGATTACATTGCAAAATGGAAGAGCGCATACACTATATTATAAAAGAAAAGAAGGAAACAAGATGATCATTGAATTTTTAAAAGCAATTTTATTCGGTATTGTAGAGGGAATTACAGAGTGGCTGCCAATCAGCAGCACGGGGCACATGATCTTACTGAATGAAATTCTTCCACTTCGTGTCGGCGACAATCCGGATGGATTCTACAGTATGTTTGAGGTGGTGATCCAGCTCGGGGCAATTCTTGCGGTTGTGCTTTTATTCTGGAATGCAATCTGGCCGTTTGGCAAAAAAGATAATAAGGAACCTCTTACAAAACATGGCCTGGGGGCCTGGATCAAGTGTGACATTTTTAAGTTGTGGTTTCACATTTTAGTATCCTGTGTCCCGGCAGCCATTGTAGGTGTTCTGTTTGACGAGAAGCTGGAGGAACTGTTCTACAATTACCAGACGGTTGCAATCATGCTCATTTTGTTTGGTGTCATTTTTATTCTGGTAGAAAACCACAATAAGGGTAAGAATGCAAAGATAAATTCGCTGGCTGACATTACATACACCAGCGCTGTCCTGATTGGATTGTTTCAGCTTATCGCAGCGGTGTTCCCAGGAACTTCACGATCCGGTGCAACGATTGTAGGAGCTCTGCTTATCGGGGTATCACGCTCTGTTGCAGCGGAATATACATTTTTTCTTGCGATTCCGGTCATGTTTGGCGCGAGTCTTCTTAAACTTTATAAGTTTGGATTCCATTTTACGGCAGTGGAAGCAGGAATTCTTATTGTTGCAATGATAGTTGCGTTTGTTGTTTCTGTGATTGTTATCCGCTTCCTGATGGATTATATCCGTAAACATGATTTTAAGATATTTGGCTGGTATCGTATCGTACTTGGCGCAATTGTTCTTGCAGCGGGTCTTGCAGGAGTAATCTGATGGATATGACACCGGTTCTGAAGCTTTATTATGCAAATTGCAATGCTTTTTTGGAGAAAGACCTTTTTGATAAAGGTCTTTCTCTTGTAAATGAGACTCGAAAGCGAAAGGTTCTTGCGTGTAGCAAAAGGCAGGATCAATGCCGGTCCCTGACAGCCGGTCTTCTGATAAGGTATGCCTGCAAAGAATTGAATCTGGATTATTCTGAGGTTTATTTTGCGGAGGGAGCACATCATAAACCAATGGCGGAGGAATTTCATTTTAATGTAAGTCATTCCGGAGATTTTGCTGCGATTGTGGCAGGCAGTACAGAGACCGGAGTTGATATTGAATGTCTGCTTCAGAGATTTAACGGCAAACGTGGGGCGAAGCGCTTTATGGGAATCATGGAGCGGTGTTTTACAGAAGCGGAGCGTGCAAAGATTTTTGGCGTTTCAGAAGCTAATCGGCAGGAAGACTTGAAAAGCAGCGGCAAAGCGTTGAAAGAAGCGGCTGAAGGAATTGCGATAAGTGAAGCGGAACTCATGCGTGCAACAGAACTCTGGACGAGAAAAGAAAGCTATGCAAAGGCAAACGGCGCGGGACTTGGAATGAACTTTTTGGATATCCCGGTGCTTAAAGAAAACGGATTTTCTTCGTTTCATTTACCGGGCGGCTATGTGCTCAGTGCGTATTCGGATGAACACTGCAAAGTTGAATTTCCGGTTTGCGTTCAGGCGCAAGAAATGATACGATAATAGGTGGAGGCGAAAATATCATGTATGATGAATTGACCGAAAAAGATATACAGAAGATGGAGGCGGAGATCGAGCACCGTAAGCTTGTAATCCGTAAGCAGGCGCTTGAGGATGTGAAGGTCGCAAGGGCACAGGGGGATTTATCTGAAAACTTCGAATATAAGGCAGCCAAGCAGTTTAAAAATGAGAATGAGCGGCGTATCCGCTATCTGGAGAAGATGATCCGTACCGCTGTGATTGTCTCTGAGGATTCTGCTGAAGACGAAGTTGGCATGAATAACACGGTGGATGTTTATTTTGAAGAGGATGATGAGACGGAAACTTATAAGATGGTCACGACGGTTAGAAGCAATTCACTCAAGAATCTGATCAGCCGTGAGTCACCGCTTGGTGCTGCAATTTTCGGACATAAGGTGGGCGATCGCTGTGAGGTAAGGGTCAATGATGACTATTCTTACTTTGTGCAGATCAAACGGATTGAGAATACTATTGATGATGGCTCGGATGAGCTTCGCAAATTTTAACATACATAAGAGAGGTTAACATGAAAGTATCAGAAATTTTAAAGACGGATAATGTAACAATTTCCTGCGAGATGTTTCCACCGAAAAAGGTGATTTTGCTGGACAAATATAAGGAGACTGCGGCAACGATGGCGGCATTAAAACCATCCTTTCTAAGCTGTACCTATGGTGCAACAGGTGGAACAAGCGATTACACCGTTGAGATTGCAGAGACGATCAATGCCTGCGGAGTTCCGGCGGTTGCTCATCTGACCTGTGCGTCTTCTACAAAGGAGAAGGTACGCAGTGTTATCGGAGAACTAAAAGACCGTCATATCGAAAACATTCTTGCGCTTCGTGGTGACATCCCGGAGAACGCGGATTTTCCGCTTCCGGATCAGTATCATCACGCAGTGGAACTGATTGAGGAGATCAAGCAGTCTGGCGGAGATTTCTGCATCGGAGCAGCTTGTTACCCAGAGGGGCATCCGGAGGCAGCTTCTGTGGAGGAGGATCTTGTTCACCTGAAGGAGAAGGTCGATGCCGGTGTAGATTATCTGACAACACAGATGTTTTTTGATAACAATATCTATTACAATTTTATGTTTAAGGCATTGCGGCATGGCATCAATGTACCGGTTGTTCCGGGCATCATGCCAGTGACGAATGCAAATCAGATCAAGCGGATCGGAACACTTTCCGGTAATCTTGTTCCACCGAAGTTCCTTCGTATCGTGGAGCGTTTTGCGGACAACCCGGATGCTATGAAACAGGCAGGAATTGCGTATGCGACAGAGCAGATCATCGATCTTGTTGCAAATGGAGTGAACCACATCCACATCTATTCGATGAATAAGCCGGATGTGCTTGAGGCAATCTTTAACAACCTGTCCGACATTTATGTAAGGGAGTAGGCTACCTATGGCGAGACGTTCGATGGCTGGGCAACTGAATATGTTCGATTTCTGGGACAATCTGGTGCAGCCGGAGAATGGCGCCCAGGTGCAGATGGTCTCCCTGATCCCGGAGGAGGAGCCGAAGCAGGAACGTGCGGAGAATGTGGATGAGGCAGAGGTTGTTGAAGCGGACTTTAAACAGGAAGAAGCTGTGCAGGAGAAAAAAGTGCAGGAAGAACCGGTGGCGCAGAAAGCAACATTGCCGGAAGCTGCCCCTGTCATGCAGAAGCAGGTTTTGAATCCGGATGGCAGCATAAAGGCAGAAGTCGCATATTACAATTACAATAAAGTCTGCATAAAGAGAGAGAATGAGCCGGCAGAGTGGCATGCGTTTGACAACTCTAAGGAAGCGGTAGACTACTACATTGATGAGATGTTAAAGCTTCAGCCGGAAAGGGGATTTGAGGACAAAGGAGAAGACGATGAGTAAAGAGAAAGAATTACTTCATAAGCTTCCGGAGATGGTTAAGGATACAAAGTCCGGAAAAATTTATTGGGACGTGGAATGCCAGACAACGGAATATAATCCACAAGATCAAAAGCCGATGGTTGAGGGTGAGGACGGAGAGTTTTGGAGCGTTGATGAGTGCTTTGTATCGTATCATTGTGAATTCAGAGGAACGGAGTTTTTGATGATCACATATGAGATGATTCACAGCAAGGGAGAGAAAAAAGAAACCACGAATCTGGTATTTCTGCCGCCACTTGGAATCCGGTTCTTTGACATTCATTCTTTGCTGCCGTATGCGGTGAAAGCTGACCAGATACTTACCTACAATATCCACATGCTCTGGCTTTCTATCTTGGAACTTCAAAGAACTAACCCGGATGCGCTGCATTTTGATGTGAACGAACGGCTACTGACGATTGATGAGAATTAAGTGGGGGTAATAAGATGAACGAGAATATGGTAATGCGAAATGAAAAGCTTGCACAGGTAGTTATCAAGGGTTTGCAGTCCCGGAATATGTCCGGATATTACGTTGCAAGCAGGGAAGATGCCGTAAAGCAGGCACTTGAACTGATTGGCGAGGGAAGCACTGTAACAATGGGCGGCTGCCAGAGCGCACACGATATCGGACTGATAAAAGCGCTGGAGGATGGCAACTACAATTATATCGACCGCGCCAAGCTTTCACCGAGAGAAGGGCTTATGGCTGCATACGATTCGGACGTTTTTCTCTCTAGTGCAAATGCGATAACAAGCGATGGCATCATGGTAAATATTGACGGAAACTCAAACCGTGTTTCCTGCATCGCACAGGGACCGAGAAAAGTCGTATTCATTGTCGGAATGAATAAGGTGTGCTCCGATTTGGACGAGGCGATGAAGCGCGCCAGAAATGTAGCAGCACCGGCGAATGCACAGAGATTTGATGTGAAAACTCCTTGTAAGGAGACGGGCAAATGTTTTGACTGCAAATCTCCGGATACCATCTGCTGCCAGTTTTTGATCACCAGATACTCCCGCCATGAGGGAAGAATCCATGTGATCTTAGTAAACGATACACTCGGCTTCTAACAGGACAGTGCTATGGTTAAGAGTATTGTAAAAGGCAGACATATTTTTGAGAGGAAGGCACAGCCGGCTACGGAAGCAGACCGGCAGGTCGTAACAGATCTTTTGGACACGCTGCGGGCAAACCGGGAAATCTGTGTCGGAATGGCTGCCAATATGATCGGCGTGAATAAATCAATTATCGTCGTTGCGGCGGGACCTTTTCAATTTGCCATGGTCAATCCTGTCATCACAAAGAAAACAGGAGAATACCAGACAAAGGAGAGCTGCCTTTCACTAGATGGGGAACACCCTTGTACACGGTACGAGCAGATCGAAGTGGACTATCTGGACGGAAATTTTAAACCACAGCACGGCAAGTACACAGGCTTTACCGCGCAGATCATCCAGCATGAGATCGATCATTGCAATGGTGTGGTGATATAATGAGCGCAGCGAAATTATATCAGACGCGAAGTGCGAAGCACGGATGCGCATAAGATATCATCTATCACGTGCGAAAGCACATGATATAATATATAAATAACCGGTTGTATTATGCAAATTATATGATAAAATGACATTAGTTAGGAAAAACTAACTCCTTATCGGAGCAAGAAGGGAGAAGAACTTATGTCATATTCAGATGATTTGAGATTATTTGCCAAAACGCATACATATGAGAGTGTTGTGATCGATGGCGCAACATTCCGCTATGTACGAAAAGGGGAAAACGACGCCAAAACACTAGTAATGTTAAACGGCGGAATGAACGTGCTGGAAATGTGGATGAAATACGTTGATGCATTATCTGCAGACTATCAGGTGTTACTATTTGATTATCCGCGGGAGCTGCGGACGAATCAGGAGCTGGTAACAGGCATGCATGCGTTTTTTGACAAGCTTGGAATCCGGCAGCCGATTTTTGTTGGTGCAAGCGACGGTGGAATGGTTGCACAGATTTATATGCAGAAGTACCCAAAGGAAGTGGGCGGACTTATTCTTGTCTCAACTGGTGGTATGGATGCAGCAACGATTAAGAGCCTTAAGCGGAAATATTTTATGGCACCTGTTCTTTTGTTCCTCCTGAAGCATAGCAATTATGAAAAGATGAAACCAAGGCTGATAAAGGTCGGAATGGGGCATATCCGCAATGAGAGTGCCGAAGAAGTTGCGTATACGCAGGATATGTTTGAGACGATCTTTAGGGATTATACCAAGGAAAAGGACGTACATATCACCGGATTGCTCGCGGATCTGATGAACCAGACACCTGTTACCGAGGCTGATTTTAAGGAAGTAGCGGGAAAAATATTGCTGATACTTCCAAATCAGGATTTCTTTTCGGGAAAGATGCAGGAGGATCTTATTCGCTTGATGCATAATCCTAAGATCCAATATGTTTCAGGAGGACATCTTTCTACCGTCCTGAAGGTGGATGCGTATGTGCAGATGATCCGAGAATTTCTCCAGAACAATATACAGTAATATAAATCTATATTTGTTTTCGTAGCTCAGCAAGGGAGATCTGTTCCTGCTGGGCTATTTTTTTGAGATCCTCGTACTCGTACTTGGATTTTGTGACTCCGTATCCGGTGCTGATCTTGTTGCGGATGGTGCCGTAAGGTGTGGGAACCTCCTCGAAGTGTGAGACCAGCTTGGCACGGGAATAGTTTGTGTAGCGGACACCGCGCGTCGTAGTGTGCAGAAGCAGAAGCCGGATAAAGCGGTCACGGTCAGCCTCTTCGCAGAAGCAGTGGAGCAGGATGCCTGGCCGGTTTTTCTTCATCTGGATCGGCTGGTAGAACACATCCAAAGCGCCTTCGGCAAGCAGCAGATCCATACAGTAGCCGAGATCCTCCCCAGTCATATCATCGAGATTGCAGGAGAGATCTACGATGTGATCTGCCTGTAACGTTTCGGTTGTGGCTTCCCCTGCTGGCTGGAAGCCGGTATTGGAGGTAACGTCTGAAGCATCTACAGTTTTACCGAGAAAAATGCGCACACAGTTTGCAACCGGAAAATCCTTTGTTCCGAGTCCAAGCCCAATCTGACTGGTAAGCATCGGAGGCATTGCGCAAAAGTCTGATGCAAAATGGCGCAGGATAGCGGCACCGGTAGGGGTGCAAAGCTCTGACATAATATTTCCGGTATAAAAAGGAATCCCCTCAAGCAGCTTTGCGGTTGCTGGAGCCGGTACAGGCAGGATGCCGTGCGCACAGTGTACGGTTCCATTTCCGACATGAATTGGAGAAACGAGAATCCGCTGTGCACCTATTTCATGGAACAGCAGGCAGCATCCGACAACATCTGCGAGTGCATCGAGCGAGCCTACCTCATGGAAGTGGATCTGATCGAGTGAACTTCCGTGGACAGAAGCCTCCGCCTCCCCGATGAGACGGTAGACAGCGGCAGCATCCGAAGCAACCTCCGGAGGAAGCGGAAGTGCTCTGATTTTCTCTAAGATGGAGTGGTAGCTGTGATGCTCATGGGGGTGTGTGTGCTCTTCACTATGCATACACGGCGCTTCCTCCTTGCCGTGGACAAGAACATGTATATGCGTGCCGCGGATGCCGCATTTGGTATCGCTTTTGGCATGGACTTCAAGCTCGCCCGGAAGCAATGCGTTCATCGTATTTAGAAATTGTTCCTTCTGGGAAGGGCTGAGCAATTCGTATAAGGCTGCCATCAGCATATCTCCGGCAGCACCCATTTTACATTCAATATATAAGGTAGACATATCCTAATTAATTCTCCTTTATGATCCAAACTGATAATTTCATTTTATATCAGGGCATGTATGCAGGAAACGGTTACCACACACATGCGTCTGATTTTGCTTCGCTTATTTTACCACATTTTGTATCATCTGTCTTGGTACAGAGTTGGTTTCCGCAGCATTTTTCTATTCCGGTTCTTTCTATTCTGCCCGGTTTCATACCGCTTTTTCAAGCGGCTTTTGTGATTCTGCACAAAAAGAGGAAACTAATTTTGTTGATTCAGTTTCTTGCGAAGAAATAGGTACAATGCTACAATACCAATATAGGAAACTAAAAACAAAAAAATAGTTTCTTGGCAGGGGTGACGTATGAAAGAGAAGATCATAGAGGCAACCATACGGGTTTTCAATCAAAAGGGATTAAAGTTCACGATGGACGATATCGCAAAGGAATTGTCCATGAGCAAGAAAACGATTTATACGGTGTTTAAGGATAAAGAGTCACTGCTTTTTGAAATGGTCGATTACTGTTTCGACAAGATCAAGGAGAGCGAGGATGCCGTCCTAAGTGATGAGTCGTTTTCGACCGCAGAGAAGATCAGACAGATCTTAGGCGTGCTGCCGGAAAGCTATATGGATATTGATTTCAGACAGTTGTACTCCCTGAAAGAGAAATACCCAAAGACGTACCGCAAGGTGGAACAGCGTCTGGAGAGTGGCTGGGAAAAGACGATCGCGCTGATCAATCAGGGAATGGAAGAGGGCATTGTCCGTCCGGTCAATGTGCAGATCGTGAAGATGATGCTTGAGGCTTCCATCGAACAGTTTTTTGCGAGGGATATCCTGATCCGCAACGGACTGACATACAAGGAGGCACTTGACGAGGTAGTCCGGGTGATCGTGGACGGAATTATCGTCCGTCCGGGGAAAGGAGCAGAGGCATGAAGCGAATCCATTTAAATGATGGCTGGAAATTCTGTGAGACGTTTGAGGCGGGAATGGAAGCTTACGGATATGATGACCGGGAGTTTGCAGAGGTTCGGCTGCCGCACACGGTAAAGGAGCTTCCGTTCCATTACTTTGATGAGCAGGAATATCAGATGGTAAGCTGCTACCGCAAGCATTTTTTTGTGCCGCAGGAATGGAAAGACAAGCGGCTGCTTCTGACGGTCGACGGCGCCGCGCACGATGCCTGCCTATATATCAACGGCGAGCTTGTGGCAAGGCATAGCTGTGGATATACGGCTTTTACCGCAGAGCTGTCAGAGTATGTGCAGTACGGTGCCGAGAATGTGATCGCGATCCGGCTGGACAGCAGGGAGAGCCTTAACGTTCCGCCATTCGGATATGTTGTCGATTATATGACCTACGGCGGACTTACCAGAGAGGTTTACCTTGATGTGAAGGAAAAGGCATACATTGAGGACGTTTTCTACAAGAGCGAAGCGCTGGGAAGCTATCACAAATACCGTCTGACGACGCGGATAAAGCTATGCGGAGTGCAGGAGGCGTCCGAGTTTTTTATCCGTCAGGTACTGCGTGACGGAGCGGAAGAACGGCTGCTCGGCGAGCACAGCTGTGAGCAGTTAAAGAGTGGCGAGAACGGTTACCGGGAATGCGCGTATGAGCAGGATAAGCTCACAAGCTGGTCGACGGAGGAACCGAAGCTTTATACACTCGTCACGGAGCTTGTAAAGGATGGAAAAATCGTTGACTGCATGGAAACGAGGATCGGATTCCGTGAGGCGGTATTTAAGGCGGACGGCTTTTACCTAAACGGAGAGAAGCTAAGACTTCGCGGGCTTAACCGTCACCAGAGCTATCCGTATGTCGGATACGCAATGCCGACTTCCATGCAGCGGCAGGATGCGGATATCTTAAAATACGAGCTGGGTTGCAATGCGGTGCGCACATCCCATTATCCGCAGTCCCACCACTTTATCGACCGGTGCGATGAGATCGGACTGTTGGTGTTTACCGAGATGCCGGGATGGCAGCATATTGGTGATGAGGCGTGGAAGGAGCAGGCCGTAACGAATGTGGAGGAAATGATCCGTCAGTACCGCAATCATACATCCATTATCCTGTGGGGGGTAAGAATCAATGAATCCGGCGATGATGAGGCTTTTTACCGGGAAACGAACCGGGTGGCACATGCGCTGGATGATTCCAGACCGACCGGCGGTGTGCGGGCACATAAGAAAAGCCAGCTCCTAGAAGATGTGTATACCTACAATGACTTTGTCCATAATGGAACAAACCGGGGTTGCGAGCCGAAAAAAAGGGTCACACCGGATATGAAAAAGGCCTATCTGGTCAGTGAGTACAACGGACACATGTATCCGACAAAGGCGTATGATGGTGAGGAACATCGTGTGGAACACGCCCTCCGTCATGCAGCGGTGCTGAATGCGGTGGCAGGGGAGCCGGATATCGCAGGAAGCTTCGGCTGGTGTATGTTTGACTATAATACGCACAAGGACTTCGGCAGCGGAGACCGGATCTGTTATCACGGAGTGATGGATATGTTCCGCAATCCGAAGCTTGCTGCACTGATCTATGCCTGCCAGCAGGAGGAAAGCCCGGTGCTTGAGCTTAGCTCAACGATGGATATCGGGGAGCATCCGGCGTGCAACCGTGGAGATACCTACATCTTTTCCAATGCGGACAGTGTGCGGATGTATAAAAACGACCGTTTCATAAAAGAATACAAGACCGGTGATTCGTCCTACAAGAACTTAAAACATGGTCCGATCCTGATCGATGATTTCATAGGGGATGCGGTTCACAAAAGCGGTGATTTTAAAGAGAAGCAGGCGGATCTGATCAAAAAGATCTTAAATCATGTGGCACTGCACGGGTATAAATTCCCGCCGCGCATGATCGGCTGGGCGCTTCAGTGCATCGTGCTTTATCACATGAACCCCAACACCGCGGTCGGCTTGTACAACAAATATGTCGGGGATTGGGGAGCAACCTCGACGGTGTACCGGTTTGAGGCAGTAAAGGACGGCAAGGTTGTAAAAACGATCGTAAAGGAGCCGATGCACCGGCTTCACATAGATGCAACGCCATCGCACACAACGCTTGTGGAGGGCGCAACCTATGACGTGGCACAGATCCGGCTGGTAATGCGGGATGAGAATGACAACCAGTTGTATTTTTACAACGATCCGGTGCGCGTGGAGGTGACAGGACCGGTCGAGCTGATCGGACCGGAGGTTATTTCCTTTGAGGGCGGAATGACAGGAGTGTATATCCGCACAACCGGAGCAGCCGGTGAGGCAACCGTCACATTATCCAGCCAGAACGCAAAACAAATCACGATTCAATTTAGGGTCGAAGCAGACCAGAACAAATAGAAAAGAATAAGAGGATAACAAATTACAGGAGGAAACTATGCAGGAGAGATCAAAGGTCATTTTTGGCAATGTGATCAGCGGCAAGGCTTACAAAAAAGCCGTAAGATCCAAACAGAAGTATCAAAAGAAATACGGGGATGATTCTAACGCCAACTATCCGGTACGGATTGAGAAGAATCCATACATCGGGGATTCGCTCGGTGTGAGAAATGTCCTCATCGGAGATCTGGAGCAGAACGCGCATTACGATCCGAAGAACCATTTTCCGGAGGAAGCGTTCGATACCGAAAAAGGAATCATCGTCGGAAATATCCGGATGGGCTTTGGACACTACCGGATCTCAATGGCGATGGCATCTGCGGCAAAGGCGATGGGCTATACGCCGTACTGGATGGATCTCAATTCCTACCGGCAGACCACCTGCACGAAGGTGATCGGGGCGCAGAACGATCTGTATTCGCTCGGCTCACGGCTGTCCAAGAATCCGCTGTTTAACCGTCTAGTGTGGGAACCGATGAACTACGAGGGCTTCCGGGCTTTGACCTACAATTCCTCAGACCAGAAAAATGCCGAGCTGATGGCTCCGGTCTACCGCAATATCCCGAAGGAGATCCCGGTGATCGGAACGCATGTATGGCCGGCGCAGGCAGCAATCCATGCAGGCATGAAGCACGTTGTCAACGCGATCCCGGACAACTGGCCGATGGCGCTTCATCTGTCAGAGGGAAGCGTACACACGATCCAGTGCCACAACGCATACATGGGCTACAAGATCTTAAACGGCATGAACAAGGATGTGGTCAACAAGCCGATGCCGGATGGTGCGCTGGTCTATACCGGACACTACATCGACCATGAGCTTGTCTCCAACATCGAGACGGACTGCAAAGCCCGCATGGAGCGCAAGGCAGCGGGAAAGCCGATGCGGTTTCTCCTGACGATCGGAGGAGCAGGCGCACAGAAGGAAATCTTTGCAGCGATCATCAAGTATCTGATCCCGTACATTAAGGAGCAGAAAGCGGCACTCTACGTCAATGTCGGAGATTATAAGAACGTGTGGGATGCGCTGTTGCAGGAAATTCCGGAGATGAAGGCACTCTCAACGGAACATTTTGATCAGTGGGAGGAGACCGAAGACTTTGCACAAAAGGCACTTGACGCGGAGCAGGATGTGACCGGCATTCACGGCTTCTGGCATGCCAATATCTTTGAGGCAGTATATTGCACGAACCTTTTGATACGAAGCGCCGATGTCCTTGTGACGAAGCCAAGTGAGCTTGCCTTTTATCCGATCCCGAAGCTGTTCATCAAGAGAGTCGGAAAGCATGAGATGTGGGGCGCGATCCACTCTGCGGAGATCGGGGATGGCACACTAGAGTGCAGAGATATTCCACACACCTTACAGATGGTTGATATGTTATTAAATGACGATTTGATTTTAAACGATATGTGCAATAACATCATGGTCAACAAATCGATCGGCATCTATGACGGCGCATACAAGGTTGTGGAGCTTGCAATGGGAATGAAGGAAAACAAATAAAGAGCAGGGGGAAAAGAAGATGGAAACAAAAAAGAAATTAAGCGCTGGCGAGAAGTTCGCATACGGCATCGGGGCAGTCGGAAAGGATATGGTATATATGCTTTCCGCATCCTATATCCTTTATTACTATCAGGATATCATGGGTGTGAGTGCGGTAGCAATGGGAATCATCCTGTTTGTGGCGCGTGTGTTTGATGCGTTCAATGACCCGATCATGGGTGTGCTGGTAGCAAAGACAAAGACACGCTGGGGCAAGTTCCGCCCGTGGCTGTTTGTGGGAACTGTTTTGAATGCGATCGTGCTGTACCTGATGTTTGCCGCACCGCCAACCTTGAGCGGAAGCGGGCTGGTTGCTTATGCGGCAACTACCTACATTCTCTGGGGTGTTACCTACACAATGATGGATATTCCATATTGGTCAATGGTTCCGGCGTTCACGGAGAGCGGCAAGGAGAGAGAGGAACTTTCCGCACTTGCACGTTCCTGCGCAGGCGTTGGATCTGCACTGATCTCCATCATCACCGTACTTAGCGTATCCGCACTTGGAAAGATGGCGGGTGGCACAACGGCTACCGATATTGAGCGGCTCGGCTACAAATATTTTGCACTTTGCATCGCAGTGTTATTTGTGATCTTTACGACGATCACCTGTGTCAAGATCAAGGAAAAGTCTTCTGTTGAGATGCAGACCGCTTCGGTCAAAGAGATGTTTAAGGCACTGGTACAGAATGATCAGGCGATGACGATGGTTGTTGCGATCGTAATGATCAACACCGCGCTTTACATTACCTCAAACCTTGTGATCTACTTCTTTAAATATGATTTCAGCCCGTCACAGTGGCAGGCAAACTATACCTTGTTTAACACCTTCGGCGGTGGATTCCAGATCCTTGCGATGATGATCTTATTCCCGCTGCTGCGCAAGTTTATGAATACCATGAAGATCTTCTATGTGAGCTTTACAATGGCGATGGTCGGATATGTGCTTCTGCTTGGAATCGCATTTTCCGGCACACAGCAGGTATATCTGCTTCTGATTCCGGCATTCCTCATCATGTCCGCGATCGGAATGCTCAATGTTATCGTGACGGTATTCCTTGCAAACACCGTAGACTATGGGGAATTGAAGAACCACAGAAGAGACGAGTCTGTCATTTTCTCCATGCAGACCTTTGTGGTTAAGCTGGCATCCGGTATCGCAGCACTTGCTGCATCGGTTGTAATCTCTATTTTCCACATCCAGAAGGATGAGACTGCGGAGGTGCTGACCGCGATCGATACATCCTCAAGGATCGGACTTCGCATGTGCATGACGATCATCCCGATCGTTGTGCTGACCATCGGACTGATCGTATTCCGCAAGAACTACATCCTGACCGATGAGAAGCTAGAGGAGATCAGTGCACAGTTAAAGGCGGAAAGGAACGCCTAAATAGTAAGAGAACAAAAAGAGGGAGGCAGCTATCGTGGCGGCCTCCTGTTTTGAAAAAGGAGAGAAGATATGATACGACAGCTTGGAAAGGTGTTTGTGCTTGACACCGCGCATACCACCTATTGTTTCCGGGTATTGGAAACAGGACAATTAGAGCATCTGTATTATGGCAGCTACATCCGCATCGGATCGGAGCAGGAGGCAGAGGCACTTTTTGAAAAACACGCCTTTGCGCCGGGTAACTCGATCCTGTATGACCAGCAGCATCCGCAGTATTCCCTGGAGGATATGCGGCTTGAAATATCTGGATACGGAAAGGGCGATATCCGGGAGCCGTTCGTGGAGGTGATCCACGCGGACGGAAGTGCGACACAGGACTTCGTGTATGACCATGCCAGAATCTGCGAGGGGAAGGCACCGCTTAAGACGCTTCCTTCCTCCTACGAGGAAAAGGGGCAGGTGGACGAACTGGTCATCACACTGATCGACCATTCCTATGCGATTGAGTTGGAACTGCATTATTACGCTTTCTTAAATTACGATATAATTTCAAGAAGCGCAAAGTTAATAAATAAGAGTGAGGAGACGGTAAGGCTTACACGGCTGCTCAGTATGCAGCTTGATCTGGAGACGGACGACTGGGTGCTGTCGACCTTCAACGGAGGCTGGGCGCGCGAGATGAAGCGTTATGATATCCCAATCCGGATCGGCAAGCATGTGAATGCCTCCTACTGCGGCTGCTCGTCAAGCCGGGCGAATCCGTTTGTCATGCTGTCAAAGGAGCAGACCACGGAGGATGCGGGAGCGTGCTACGGATTTAACCTGATTTACAGTGGCAACCATTATGAGGTCGCAGAGGTAAATGCCTACGGAAAGACCCGTGTGGTAAGTGGAATCAACCCGCAGTCTTTCTGCTTTTTGCTGGAGCCACAAGACGAGTTTGAGGCTCCGGAGGCGGTCATGACGTTCTCTGGGAACGGATTTAACGGAATGAGCCAGAACATGCACGATTTTGTGAGAAACTGCATCGTGCGGGGAGAGTGGAAGGAGAAGGAGCGCCCGGTACTACTTAACAGCTGGGAGGCTGCCTATTTTAATTTCAACGAGAGTAAGCTGCTTCGTCTGGCGAAGGAAGCCAAGAACGTCGGGATCGAGCTTTTCGTGATGGATGACGGATGGTTCGGGGAGCGCAATGATGACAGCCATTCGCTCGGAGACTGGGATATCGTCAATGCCAAGAAGCTGCCGAGCGGGCTGAAAGGTCTGGCGGACAAGATAAAAGGCTTAGGGCTGGATTTTGGAATCTGGGTGGAGCCGGAGATGGTAAACGAGCAGAGCAACCTTTACCGTAAGCACCCGGAATGGGTGATGCGCATTCCGGGCAAGCAACATTCCATGGGGCGCAACCAGTATATCCTAGACCTTGCGAACCCGCAGGTGGCAGACTACATGACCGAGCTTCTGACCGGAGTATTTTCTTCTGCGGACATCTCCTATGTAAAGTGGGATATGAACCGTACCTTCTCGGATTATTATTCCCCGTATCTTCCACCAGAACGGCAGGGGGAGATGGCACACCGCTATATCATGGGACTATATCGGATGATGAAAGAGCTGACGGAGCGTTTCCCGAAGATACTGTTCGAGGGCTGTGCGGCGGGTGGCAACAGGTTTGATCTTGGAATCCTGTGCTATTTCCCACAGATCTGGGCGAGCGATGACACGGATGCTTTGTACCGTGTGAACGGACAGACTGGGTACAGCTACGGCTACCCGATGAATACGGTGAGCGCGCATGTCTCCGCATGTCCGAACCACCAGACGCTCCGAACGACACCGCTTTCCACAAGGTTTGCAGTGGCGGCATTCGGAGCGCTGGGCTACGAGTGTAATCTGTGTGATATGAAGAAAGAGGAGCTGGACGAAATCAAGGCACAGATCAGCCTATATAAGGAGTGGAGAACTACCTTGCAGACCGGACGCTTTTTCCGGGGCAGAAACGGAAACATCCATGAGTGGACGTGTGTGTCTAAAGATCAGACGCAGGCGGTCGGAATGATCCTGCAGGAGCTGGTAATACCGAATATGCAGTTTGAACAGTTTCTTCCGAAGGGACTAGATGCGGACAAGACGTACAATTTATATAATCGTGATTTAAGATATAATATCAAGGAGTTCGGGGATCTGGTCAATACCGCATCCCCAGTGCATATCCGGCAGGATTCCATCATGCACAATATCTTAGCAAAGTTTGTCACAATGCCGGGCGAGAAGGAGGCTGCGGCTGTGTCAGGCTCGCTTTTGATGGAGGGCGGATATAAGTTAAAGCAGGGCTTTGGTGCCACCGGATATAATGAGGAGGTGCGTTTCTTCCAGGATTTTGGTTCGCGCTTGTATTTTATGCAGGAAACGGGTACAATCAATGAAGATATGCAAGTGTCTGAACAAAAAGAAAAGGAAGAGGAATAGGGGAATAGAACAATGGCAAAACTGTTTTTCCGATATGGCGCAATGGGCAGTTCCAAGTCTGCCAACGCACTTATGGTTGAGTACAATTACAGAGAACGTGGAAAGGAAGCGATTCTCTGCAAGCCAAGGACAGATTCGAGAGACGGGCAGCTTATCATCAAGTCGCGGATCGGACTTGCCAGACCATGTATGCTGGTAGAAGAACTGACGGAAATGTCGGATGAACAGATAAAGCAATATGCATGTGTAATCGTGGATGAGTCTCAATTCTGCACAAAAGCACAGATTGAGTTCTTTGTTCATGTTGTGGATGATCTGAATGTCCCGGTAATCTGTTATGGTCTTCGCACAGATTTTCGTAATGAACTGTTTGAAGGAAGCATGTGGCTGCTTGCATGGGCTGATGTGATCGAGGAGATCAAGACGGTATGCTGGTGTGGAAAGGCAGCCCGGTTCAATGCCCGCTTTAATGATCATGGAATTATCCGCGAGGGGGATCAGGTATATCTGGCAGGCAATGATTCTTATATCGCGCTGTGCCGGAAACATCACAGAGAGGGGAAGCTCGGTCCGAATTTCCAAAAATAAAATTCCAAGACGGTTCTAAAAAATGGATACTTTTGATTGGATTTATAATGGTTTAAATTATAATCAATATACAACAAGCAGGAGGATTCAATATGAATAAATGGACAAGAATACTGTATCAGCCGAATAAGCCTTTGAAGGAGCATAATGTAACGTGCAGCAAAGAGCATATTGCACTTTCCCTGCAGGCAGCAGAGGAAGGTATGGTATTGCTCAAGAATGAAGGTCAGGTTCTTCCTCTGAAGAAGGGGACAAGAATTGCCCTGTTTGGAAAGGGAACGTTTGATTATGTAAAGGGCGGTGGCGGAAGTGGAGATGTGTATACCAGATACGTCCGCAATATTTATGAAGGCTTCAAGGAGACCGGGCGTGTACAGATCTATGAGCCGGTAGCAGACTTTTACCGTGGATACGTGGAATCGGAGTATGCAGGCGGTGCTGCGGCTGGAATGTTTCGGGAGCCTGCTGTGACAGAGGAACTGCTTTTGGGGGCTAAGAATTATACGGATACAGCAATCATTACGCTAAGCCGTTTCTCCGGTGAAGGATGGGACAGATCTTCGGTTGATTATGATGGGGAGTACAATCCGTGGGCATCAGAAGTTACAATGCCACAGCTGTCAGAGAAAGTATTTCCCGATATGGATTTTTATTTATCCAGGGAAGAAAAAGCTCTTGTAGAGCTGGTAAGCGCATCCTTTGCGAAGGTGATTGTCGTTTTGAATGTGGGAGGCGTGGTAGATACGAGCTGGATCAAAGACAATGAGCATATTTCCGCGGCACTTCTGGCATGGCAGGCAGGAATGGAGGGTGGACTTGCGATGGCACGCATTCTTTGCGGACTTGTCAATCCGTCCGGTAAGCTTCCGGATACGTTCGCGAAGAGATTAAACGATTATCCATCCACGGAACGTTTTCATGAATCTCCGCATTATGTGGAGTATGAAGAGGATATATATGTAGGGTATCGTTACTTTGAAACGATAAAAGGTGCCGCAGATGCGGTTGTATATCCGTTTGGCTATGGACTTTCGTATACTGATTTTATGATCCAGACAACCGATGTCTGGGATGAAGAGGATAAGATCAATCTGTTCGTGCGGGTGACCAATATCGGTAAGCGTGCAGGTAAAGAGGTTGTCCAGGTATATTACGAAGCACCGCAGGGGAAGCTTCAGAAGCCATGCCGTGCATTGTATGCATTTGAGAAAACACAGCTTCTTGAACCGGGTGAGAGCCGTGTGATTTCTTTTGTATTGGACAAGAAACAGATGGCATCTTATGATGACCTGGGAAAAATTGCAAGGTCTGCATATGTGCTGGAAGCAGGAGATTATAAGCTATATGTGGGAACTTCTGTCAGAGATGCATTTGAACTTGAAGAGGTATTCCATATCGAAAAAGATACAATTGTGGAGCAGCTTACACAGCATCTTGCACCTACAAGCTTAAAGAGACGTCTGCTTGCGGATGGCAGCTATGAGGAACTTCCTGTATCTGAGCCCAATGATATGAATGCTTGTGCTTTCGAAAAGATGCTTCCGGGTTCCGAGGAAGCTATCGTTCCGCATGTACGTGAAAGGGATCGCTGGCTTTTGATGCAACCTTATGGGGAGAAGAATCATCCGCTTATCGATGTGTTTGATGGAAAGATATCTGTGGAGAACTTTATTGCACAGCTTTCGGATGATGAACTGATTCATCTGCTTGGAGGACAGCCGAACCTTGGCGTGGCAAATACCTGGGGAATCGGTAACCTTCCGGAGTTCGGAATTCCGAGTGCGATGACGGCCGATGGACCGGCAGGAGTGCGTCTGGCTGATGTGTGTGGAATCTGTACAACGGCGTGGCCATGTGCAACGCTGCTTGCATCCACATGGAATCCGGATATTGTTCAGAAGATCGGTGAAGCAGGCGGAGCGGAACTTAAAGAGAACAATCTCGCAATCTGGCTGACTCCTGCGGTAAATATCCATCGAAATCCGTTGTGTGGGCGTAACTTTGAGTATTATTCCGAGGATCCGTATCTGACCGGAAAGATGGGAAGCGCCATGGTTTTGGGAATCCAATCAAATGGTGTTGCCGCTGAGGTCAAGCACTTTGCCTGCAATAATAAAGAAACCAACCGCAAAAACAGTGATTCACGTGTTTCAGAGAGAGCACTTCGCGAAATTTATCTGAAGGGATTTGAAATGATTGTAAAAGAGGCCGATCCGTGGCTGATGATGTCTGCTTATAATGCAATCAATGGTTATCGTGCATCCGAGTGCAAAGAACTTTTGGAGGATATTCTGCGAGGTGAGTGGGGCTTTAAAGGACTTGTGACAACAGATTGGTGGAATCGTGGTGAGCAGTATAAGGAAATCAAAGCCGGAAATGATGTAAAGATGGCTGCCGGATTCCCGGAACGTGTAAAGAAAGCAATGGAACTCGGGGAACTGCAACGAAGCGATCTGGAGCATTGTGTGAAACGTGTTGTAGAGCTTTTTATGAAATTGGATTAATTTTTTTGAAAAATGGGGTTGACACTGATGCGTTAATGGGTTAAACTCCTAAATAATCAACGATGACAAAATCAATGAGCGAAAGTAGTACATCAGGTGATTCCTCACAGAGAGCCTGCGGTGGTGAGAGCAGACAGGATAGTTTGAATGGAATGGATTCGTAAGATGCAAAGTGAACGCACAGGCTAGTAGCGGCGCCGTATCCCCACGTTACAGGGGTGAGATATCGAAGAGTAATCTTCTGTATCATAGAGATGTTGCATAATTAGTGGCGGATTTTCTGATTAGGAAATCCGCCTTTTTGTTTTTTGATTCTATGCAGCGAACAAGGGTGGCACCGCGATTATTCGTCCCTGACAAGACTTAAAGTAAGTCTTGTCAGGGACTTTTTTGCTTTACGAGAAAATTTTTCACAACAGAAAATAAATGCTTGGCATAAATCACAAGTGCAGGAAAGGATACAAAGAATATGAGAAGACTAAGAGTATACAAAAAGACAATCAGCATCGTAAGCGAGACACCGATGGAAATGTATGAGAATCTTGTCGGAACGAAAAAGGGATTTTTATTGGAAAGCTACGATAAGAATTATGACAGATATACTTTTTTCGGTGCAGATCCGGAAGAGATTATCACTTCAAGCGGAAATGCGCTTGTAATCACCTATCCAGACGGGACACAGCAGGTCAGGGAAGGAAATCCGTTAGAACTTTTAAAAGAATATTATAGTGAGTTTGAAATCGTAAAGGACGAAGATGGCATCCACTTTCCGGGAGGTCTGGTGGGAAATCTCGGATATGACTTTGTAAGATATACAGAAAATCTGCCGGATGACAACCCGGATGAGATTGGAATTGAGACAATCCAGATGATGCTGATGACACATTTTATCATGATCGATCATGTGGCGGAGACTTTGACAGCTGTGGTGCTTGAAACAGATGATGGGGCCGGAAGGGAAAAAGCAGAGAAGAAGATAGAAGAAATGATTGCTACGGTAAGAAACAAGAGAGCGGATGCGCAGGCAAAAGTATTTGTGCATGACGGAAAAATCATAAAGAAGTCGGATTCCCTTGAGCAGTATAGCAAGAAAGTAGAGAAGATAAAAGAATATATCCGTAACGGTCACATTTTCCAAACGGTATTATCACAGCGCTGGACGATTGAAACCAAACAGGATGGTTTTGATCTGTATCGGCAGCTTCGGGAACTTAATCCGTCTCCATATCTTTATTATTTTAACTATGGAGAATTTGAGGTGATTGGAAGTTCGCCGGAGATGATCGTTAAGCAGCAGGGAGACAGGGTTTACACCTGTCCGATTGCGGGAACCAGAAAACGTGGAAGAGACGAAGCAGAGGATGAACGATTAAAGGAAGAATTGCTGCAGGATGAAAAAGAACGAGCTGAACATGTGATGCTTGTGGATCTGGCGAGAAACGATATGGGACGCATTGCAGAGTTTGGAACTGTAAAGGTCACACAGTTTATGCAGGTACATAATTACTCACATGTGATGCACATCGTATCCGAGGTAGAGGGCAGAAAGAAAGGTGAGTCCCATCCGCTTGACCTGGTATCTTCCTTTCTCCCGGCAGGGACGCTTTCCGGAGCTCCGAAGATCCGGGCAATGGAGATTATTGATGAACTAGAGAACGTAAGAAGAGGGTTATATGGCGGTGCGACAGGATACATTGATTTTTCAGGTAATATGGATTTTTGCATCACAATACGGACCATGATCAAAAAAGGTGAGCGGGTATACCTGCAGGCGGGAGCCGGAATTGTTGCAGATTCGGTTCCGGAGAATGAATACGCTGAGTGCTGTAACAAGGTAATGGCTCTTGCAAAGACACTTGTGGAGGAGGAAAATTTATGATTCTGCTGATCGACAATTACGATTCATTTACCTATAACCTCTATCAGTATGTTGGGATTTTTGAACCGCATATCCGGGTAGAGCGAAATGACAAGATCACGATCGAGGAGATCAAAGAGATGAACCCTGACCGCATCATTTTATCGCCGGGACCGAAAAGCCCGAAGGAAGCAGGTATCTGCATGGATGTAGTAAAGGAATTTACAGGGGTAAAACCAATCCTTGGCATCTGCCTCGGACATCAGTGCATCGGAGAGGCATTCGGAGGAACCGTTACTTATGCAAAACAGTTGTTCCACGGAAAACAGTCCCTGATCACCCATGATGGAAGCAGCGTGTTTGCCGGGATCGATTCCCCGATCAAAGTTGCCAGATATCATTCATTGGCAGTGCAGGAAGCAGACCTGCCGGAGTGCTTACGGGTACTAGCAAGAACGGAGGATGGAGAGATTATGGCAATGAGGCATAGAGAGTATCCAATTGTTGGATTGCAGTTTCATCCGGAATCCATCTACACGGAACATGGCAAGCGCATGATTGAAAATTTCGTAAATGACCAGATGTAAAGGAAAAGCATATGATATTGGATAAAATTGTTGAAGACAAAAAAATAAGGCTGGCCGAACATAAGAAGAATATAGACGCAGTGCAGATGCGCCGCATGGCAGAGGAAGCAATGGACAGGAAATATGCGGCCAATACCTTTTATGACAATCTAAAGAAACCGGGTATCTCCATCATCGGGGAATTCAAACAGGCCTCTCCGAGTCTGGGAAAAATTGACAGCAGAATTGATCTTGCCGAGCGGATCAGGGCATACAGCGATTCGGTGGATGCAATCTCCTGCTTAACGGAGGAGGATCACTTCCTAGGGAACACCGGGTATTTAAAAGAGATCCGGACACAGACAACGCTGCCGATCCTGCGGAAGGATTTCATGATCGATCCGTATCAGTTCTATGAGGCGAAGGCAATCGGTGCAGATGCTGTGCTTCTCATAGCAGCAATTCTCGATGATGTACAGATGAAAGATTTTTATCAGCTTGCGAGGTCTTTGGAATTGGATGTGCTTGTCGAGACACATGACGAAAAAGAGATCGAGCGTGCACTTAAGTTTGATCCGAGGATCATCGGAGTAAACAACCGCAACCTAAACGACTTTTCCATCTCGCTTGAGACTACCGGACGACTGCGGAAGGAAGTGCCGAAGGATAAGATATTTGTCGCGGAGAGCGGGATCATGAGTGATGCGGATGTGGCATATCTAAAGAGGGTTGGTGCCGATGGATTCCTGATCGGAAGGGCGCTTATGGAAGCGGCAGATCCAAGGCTTCTGGCAAGACGCTGGAAGCAGGAAAATCTTTGATTGGCAGGAGATGAGATATGCAGATTAAAATATGCGGTTTGACAAAAGAAACGGAAGCACAGTATTTAAATGAGGCCGGGGCGGATTACGCAGGATTTGTCTTTTACGAAAAGAGTAAACGAAATGTGACATTTGCACAGGCACAGCAAATTATGAAACGGTTGGATCGATGTATTCAAAGAGTGGCAGTTACGGTATCACCGGATGTGGCATTGGCAAAGCAAATCGAGGAAAGTGGTTTTGATATCCTTCAGGTACATGGACTGCTGAGCCGTGAGGTATTAGAAAATACACGGCTTCCGGTATGGTACGCATTTCATATTGCCAAGGAAGCAGATTTGACCGAAAAGCAGATCTTCTTCAAGGAACTTCCCAAAGAGCTGGAAGTGAAGATACAAGGAATCGTGATCGATGGGGCAAGAAGCGGTAGCGGAATTCCATTCGATTGGGAGCTTTTGCGGGAGTTGCGCAAAGAACCACGGTTTTCGGATGTGTTTGGCGGCAGGAAGCTGATCCTTGCAGGAGGAATCGGAAGTGACAATGTACAGCAGGCGATGACACTTTTTGCACCGGATGTCATCGACGTAAGCTCCAAGGTGGAGGGCGAAAACGGCAAGGATGAGATAAAGGTCTTAGAGATCACAAGGATGGTAAAGAACATAAGGGAGGATATAAGGCATGAATAAGAAAGCATATTACGGAGAATTTGGCGGACAGTATGTGTCCGAGTCATTGATGAATACACTCGCGGAGGTTGACAAGGCGTTTGAGGAGGCAATCCACGACCCGGAATTTATTCGGCAGTATCACTATTATCTCACACAGTATGTCGGAAGAGAGACACCGCTGTACTATGCGGAGCGTTTAAGTGAGAAGTACGGCACCAAGATCTACTTAAAGAGAGAGGACCTAAACCACACCGGAGCACACAAGATCAACAACGTCATTGGACAGATCCTGCTTGCAAAGCGGATGGGAAAAACGAAGGTGATTGCAGAGACCGGTGCAGGACAGCACGGTGTTGCAACAGCGACTGGCGCAGCGCTTTTTAACATGGAGTGTACGGTCTATATGGGAAAAGAAGATATCGCGCGTCAGGCACTCAATGTCATGCGTATGGAGATGCTCGGCGCAAAGGTTGTATCGGTGGAATCCGGCAGCAACACGCTAAAGGATGCCACAAACGAGGCAATCCGTACATGGGCAAAGACGGCAGAGGACACGTTCTATATCATAGGTTCTGCGGTCGGACCCTATCCGTATCCGAAGATGGTCAAGGAATTTCAGTCGGTGATCAGCAGGGAGGCAAAGAGACAGCATCTGGAAGCGGAGGGAAAGAACCCGGACGTTGTGGTTGCCTGCGTGGGCGGCGGCTCCAACTCCATCGGAATGTTTGCGGATTTTATCGATGAGCCGGACGTAAGACTGATCGGTGTCGAGGCTGCCGGAAAGGGAATCGAGACCGGGGAACATGCTTCTGCAATGGCTCTTGGACAGCCGGGCGTGCTGCACGGCATGCGTTCGTATCTGCTGCAGGATACGGACGGGAATGTACAGCTTGCACATTCTATTTCCGCAGGGCTTGATTATCCGGGGGTAGGACCGGAGCATGCATACCTTAGGGATACGAAGCGTGCCGAGTATGTTTCCATCACGGATAAGGAGGCAATGGACGCGCTCATGGAACTTACCCAGATGGAGGGCATCATCCCGGCAATTGAGAGTGCGCACGCGATGGCGTATGTATTTAAGCTGGCAAAGGAGATGACGATGGATCAGTCCATCGTGATGTGTCTGTCCGGACGCGGCGACAAGGATGTCAACACAATTGCGGATTATCTTGCTGGAAAAGGCTATATGAACTAGACGAGGGAGGAAGAGACAATGAGCATAAATCGAATCGAAGCATGTCTGGATAATTTGAAAGAGAGACAGGAAAAGGCTTTTATCACTTATCTGACGGCAGGGCTGCCGGATATGGAAAAAACGAAAGAACTCGTAAAGGCGCAGGAACGCGCCGGCTGTGACATCATAGAGCTTGGAATCCCGTTTTCCGATCCGATTGCAGATGGACCGGTGATCCAGCAGGCATCCTACGAGGCAATCTTAAACGGTGCAACCTTAAAAAAGATATTCGCCTGCCTGGAGGAACTTCGTGCGGAAGGGGTGCAGGTTCCAATCGTCTTTATGATGTATTACAACACAATTGTCCATTATGGTGTGCAGGCTTTTGCAGATAAGTGCAAGGAGGCAGGTGTGGATGGGCTGATCATCCCGGATCTGCCGTTTGAGGAGCAGGATGAGCTGATGCAGGCGCTTGCAGACAGCGACAAAACGATACTGTTGCAATTAGTTTCCCCGGTATCGGCACAGCGTATTCCGATGATTCTTAAGAATGCGAGAGGATTTGTCTATTGCGTATCCCAGATGGGCGTTACAGGTCAGGGCGCCGCCTTCCACAGCAAGGTTGCAGAGTATCTTGCTTCGGTAAAGGCACAGTCAAAGATCCCGGTCATGATGGGATTTGGAATCCGCACAGCAGCGGATGTTGCCCCGGTGAAGGAGCATATCGACGGAGCAATCGTCGGCACACACTTTATTGAGCTTTTGCGTGAAAATAATTTTGATGCAAAGGCTGCCGAGGATTACATAAAGAATTTTAAGAAAGAATTGAATGCAATGTAGGAGGATGATAAAATGATCAAAGAAGCTATTGTTAAAATTGTAGATAAGCAGGATCTGACATACGATGAAGCGTATGCAGTCATGAATGAAATCATGAGCGGGGCGACAACCCCGACACAGAATGCAGCATTTTTAGCTGCACTCTCGACAAAGAGCACGAAGGCAGAGACAATTGATGAGATCGCCGGATGTGCGGCAGCCATGCGTGAACATGCGCTGACGGTCGATGCAGGAGATATGGACACCTTTGAAATCGTTGGCACAGGCGGAGACAATGCGCACAGCTTTAACATTTCGACCACCTCTGCATTTGTCGCAGCGGCAGGCGGAATGAAGGTATCCAAGCACGGCAACCGTGCGGCATCCTCAAGCTGCGGAACGGCTGACTGTCTGGAGGCACTCGGAGTCAACATCAACCTGGAGCCGGAAAAGTGCATGGAACTGTTAAAAGAGACCGGTCTGTGCTTCTTCTTCGCACAGAAATACCACACGTCCATGAAGTATGTTGGAGCGATCCGCAAGGAGCTTGGCATCCGCACCGTATTTAATATCTTAGGACCGCTGACCAATCCGGTACACCCGAAGCGCCAGCTCCTCGGTGTATATGACGAGACACTTGTTGAGCCGCTTGCACATGTGCTATACAGCTTAGGCGTTAAGAACGGCATGGTCGTATTCGGAAGAGAACGCTTAGATGAGATCTCATTGGTCGGACCAACTATGGTGTGCGAGTTTAACAATGGAAATTACCGGACGTATGACATTGCGCCGGAGGACTTCGGACTTGCCCGCTGCAAAAAGGAAGACTTAGTGGGCGGTACACCGGAAGTAAACGCGCAGATCACGCGCGATATATTAAGCGGAAAGGAGCGTGGAGCCAAGAGAGACACCGTGCTTCTCAATGCAGGTGCATCCCTCTATATCGGGGAGAAGGCATCCACCCTCGCGGAGGGCATTGCCCTTGCGGCAGAGCTGATTGACAGCGGAAAGGCATTGCAGAAGCTGGAGGCGTTTATCGAGGCTACCAACCGATAATACATGAAAAAAATCTTACTGATCGCAACCGGCGGGACGATCGCATCCAAGCGTTCACAGACAGGACTGATACCGCAGATCACACCGGAGGAGCTGCTCTCGTATGTGCCGGATGTGCGGGACATCTGTCAGGTTGAGACGATCCAGCTGTTAAATCTGGACAGCACGAACATCGAGCCGGAGCATTGGAAGAAGATGACCGAGTGCATCCGGGACAATTACGAGGCGTATGACGGATTTGTGCTGGCACACGGGACAGACACGATGGCGTACACAGCGGCGGCATTGTCCTACATGATCCAGAACTCCCGTAAACCGATCGTGATCACCGGTTCACAAAAGCCGATCGATCTCGATATCACGGACGCAAAGACGAACCTGACGGACAGCTTTTTGTATGCGGCGGATGATGAGTCGCAGGGCGTGCAGATCGTATTTGACGGGAAGGTGATCGCGGGGACGCGCGCAAAGAAGGTGCGCTCGAAGAGCTACAACGCATTTTCAAGCATCGATTTCCCTTCACTTGCCGTGATCCAGGACCGGACGGTCATGCGCTATATTCCAATGCAGCCTTATCGTGAGGAGGTGTGCTTTTACCCACAGATGAACCCGAATGTTTTTCTGCTTAAGCTGATACCGGGCATCAGTCCGAAATTCCTTCGCATGATCTTTGAAAACTATGATGCGCTGATCGTGGAGAGCTTTGGTGTGGGCGGTATCCCGCATTCCATCCGGGCGGCATTTGCCGGGCTGTGCAGGGAGTTCCCACAGAAGCTGGTGGTCATCTCAACGCAGGTGGCGCATGAGGGCAGTGACATGACGGTGTATGAGGTTGGCAATGAGATCAAGAGTGCCTGCCACATATTAGAGTCTTACGACATGACATTGGAGTCCGTTGTCGCGAAGCTGATGTGGCTGCTTGCCAACATCCGGCAGGAGCAGCAGGAAGAAATGTTTTACCATAAGATCAATTACGATCTGATCTTTCAGAAAAGATTGTAAACTAATATTAAGATATGGTTGACAATTAAAAACAATTGCGCTAGAATCCTCCTTGACATCGATAGATGAAAAAGAGGAGGATTTTTGTGTTATGAAATTATCGATTCGTTCCATTTGTTTTATTGCTATGTTCGCTGCGGTGATCTCCGTGCTGTCGATCCTTACGATCCCGACACTGTGGGGAGTTCCGTTTACCTTACAGACCTTTGCGATCGCGCTTGCCGGATTCGTTCTTGGAAAAAAGTGCGGTACAGCGTCTGCTGCACTCTATGTGCTGCTTGGCCTTGTCGGCGTACCGGTGTACGCAGGAATGAAGGCTGGTCCGGGTGTGTTGTTTGGAACAAGCGGCGGATATCTGTTTGGATTTATCCTGATGGCGTTTTTCAGCGGGCTTGCGTTTGATATCAGAGGCAAGCAGAAGAATAAGGCAGCCGGTGTTGGCTTGTCGATCGTGTTTGCAGCGGTCGGACTTGCATGCTGCCACATTCTCGGAAGCATCCAGTTGAAATTCGTTGCCGGCACTACACTTTTGTATGCGTTTTCAGTAGGATCGCTTCCTTATCTGGCAAAGGATATCGCATCAGTCGCTGCGGCGTATCTGATCGCGATTGCAATAAGAAATGCACTGAGAAAGGCAAATCTTCTCGCCGAATAAGGGAAACGCGATGGCGAGGAGGAAGACTACATGAATCATGTGGTTGATTTTGGAAAAGATTTTACCTGTATCAAGGATCAATGCCCGTTCACCTGTTGCAAGGGCTGGGGAATCCTGATCGATGATGCAACCTATACGAGACAAAAAAATGAGCGAGGCCTGCTGGGAGCAAGGCTTCGCCTTTTTTCGTATCAAAATAAGGCGGCGGAGCGGGAGGTACGGTTCTCGGCGGATGGGCGCTGCCCATTTTTTACTGGGGATCGCCTGTGTGAGCTGGCATGTAAAAGCAGGGAGGAACTGATGCCAAAGATCTGCCGTATTTTCCCGCGGCGGTGTATCGCATATGGGGACTATCGTGAGGTTAGCCTGGAACTTGCATGCTATGAGGCGGCACGGCTTTTTGTTCAAAGAGCTGCAAAGCAAGATACACTTGGAACAATCGGATATGAGCAGACGGATGAAGCAACGGAAGCATATTTTGAAGTAGAGCATATGGACGTGGAGCTGTTTGCCTTTTTCATGCGTGACCGCAGCCGGGTTCTTTCTTATTGGGACGAGCATCCGGGACAATGGCGGCATAGCATGAAAGTAATCTACGAACATACTTACGTCAAACAGTATGTACTTGGAAGTGATGGAGTTGCGGCGGCAGAAGCATTAAGTATTCCTCTTACAAAGGAACAGAAGGAGAAAATCCGGGTGCCGGAGATTGCAAAAATGGGGACAAAGTATGGTCTTTTTTCAATCAGTTTTCTGAATAAATTTATCTACGGGAGGCTGACTGCATCCTGCACGAAGGCACGCAATCCTTATATGCACCGTCTGATCCGGCACTACAAAAATCAGTTTGGCAGCTTGTACGAAGCTGCAGCCGATGCAGTGTTTGAGGAGAGGATGGAGAAGATGCTGTCGCAAAAGCCGGAACTGATGCATCTGTTTCATGCTTATTTTTCTTACATTCTTATGCAATCTTATCTGGAAGCACAGGCGGATTGCTATATTTTGGGACCCGTCATAAAAAGCATGTTTCATTTTTGCTGTCTGATTCTTTTTGTACTTGTCGCATATGAAGAGGAAGAAGATCTTTGCGAGGAGGAATTGGCAAAAATCATTTGTTCCGTGGAAAAAGCGGTAAGACACAGTCCGTCTTTTAGCGAGTCTGTAATGGACGAAGTACGAAAATTGTTTCGTGGCAATATGTGAAAATAGCCCAAAAGATTTGCTAAAAGTTAGTAAAAGTCACGATTTACAGATGAAAATATATAAAATATAATAAATACGAAAAAAAACGAAAATATTTTTGCGAAATGTGTCTTGTAAGAGGTGAAAGAATGGAAAAGCAATGGGAGACCTATCTTGGAAATGACCTTGGCGTCACATATACATCAGAGAAGGCAATTTTTCGTCTGTGGGCGCCAACGGCTGAAAACGTCAAGCTGTGTCTGTACAAAGAAGGAGACGGGGACTGCCTTATTACAACGGCTGACATGACAAAAAGCAAGGGTGGAACATGGATGCTGGAACGCCGCGCAGATTTTGCGGGTATCTATTATACCTATCTTGTTACCATCGATGGTGTGACAAGGGAGACGGTCGATCCGTATGCGGTGGCTGCCGGAGTAAACGGCAAGCGGGCAATGGTGGTTGACCTTCTGGAAACAAATCCGGATGGTTTCTTAGATGAGAAAGGGCCGGCTCTTGCATCCCCGACAGATGCAATCATCTGCGAAGTGTCGGTTGCGGATATTACGAATGATGCAACCTCCGGGGTACGCCACAAGGGCAAATTTTTAGGACTTGCGGAGAAGGGGACAAAGAGTCCGCAGGGAATGCCTACGGGACTTGACTATTTAAAGTGGCTTGGTATTACGCATGTGCAGATCATGCCTTCCTATGACTTTGGGAGTATTGATGAAGCTGATACTGTGACCGAACAGTATAATTGGGGATATGATCCGGTTAATTATAATGTTCCGGAAGGTTCCTATTCGACCGATCCGTTTCATGGAGAAGTCCGGATCCGTGAAATGAAGACTATGATCCAGGCTTTTCATGCAGAGGGAATCGGTGTGATCATGGATGTGGTATACAATCATACCTACGATATTGAGCACAGCTGCTTTCAGAAGACTGCCCCGGATTATTTTTACCGTAAAACGGAAACCGGATATTCAGATGCTTCCGCTTGCGGAAATGAAATTGCGTCTGAGCGTACCATGGTGCGTAAGTACATTATAGATTCTTTGAAATATTGGATGACGGAATACCATATCGATGGGTTCCGGTTTGATCTTATGGGGGTCCTGGATCTTGAAACAATGCAGATGATCTCGGATGAACTTCGAAAAATCCGCCCGGATGTGCTTTTGTATGGTGAGGGCTGGACAGGTGGGGCATCCACCCTGCCGGATGATGTACGTGCCTTAAAGGCAAATATATCTAAAATCAAGGGAATCGGCGCCTTCTCGGATGATATAAGAGATACGGTCCGTGGACATGTGTTTTACCATCTGGAGACCGGGTTCATCAATGGAAAAGAGCACTATGAGAATGACATCCGCTATTCGGTGACAGGTGCAACGATGCATCCACAGGTAGATTATAGGGCCTATACCTATACGACGACCGGACCATGGGCGGCAAATCCGGCAGAGGTTGTTAATTATATTTCCTGCCATGACAACTTGACGCTTTGGGATAAGCTTCAGACAACCTGCCCGGACGCAACAGAGGAAGAACTTCTTGCGATGAACCGTCTGGGAGCGGCAGTTGTTTTAACCAGCCAGGGAATCCCATTTTTTCTGTCAGGTGAGGAGTTTGGAAGAAGCAAGCCGATCGAGGGGACAGGGGAGCTGTGTGAAAACAGCTACAATATGCCTAGATTTACCAATAATATCCGCTATGATGCAGCGTATGCACACCGCTTGCTGATTGACTATTACAGAGGGCTTATCGCTTTTCGCAAAAAACATCCGGCACTTCGATTTGAAAGTGCAGACCAGGTGCGCATGCAGCTGCATTTTGATGATAATGCTCCGGATAATGTTGTAGCTTTTTGGATTGAAACGCCGGAAGAAAAGATATATGTTGCGCTGAATGCCAATTGGGAGAAAAAAGAAGTGAAGCTTCCTTTTGACGGACGGCTTCAGGTGTATGTAAGTGGAGAAAAGGCAGGATGTGATATCCTTTACAGCATTGCAGAGAATACCGAAATCCTGCCGAAATCTGCACTGATCGCAGTGCAGTCAAAGCAGATGGATGACTAGTGGGTTGTCTTGTTGATGTAGTTTGTTTTGTACTTTGAATAGACAATCTTCTGGCTGCGATAGAGACCAAAATAACCGGAAAGCATGTAGCTAAAGGCTGTTGCAAGAAGAAAGTATGGCATCCCGTCATAGCCGAAAAGTTCAAAGCTGATGAGCAGTGAGGTGATCGGAGAATTGGTTACCCCACAGAAAACTGAGGTCATGCCGACCGCAGTACAAAGTGTCGGGGAGAATCCAAGCAGGTTGCCAAACAAACAGCCAAAGGCTGCTCCGGTGAAGAAGGATGGGACGATTTCGCCTCCCTTGTAACCGGCTCCGAGTGTAAGCGCGGTAAAAACCATCTTGAGCAGAAAAGCTTCCGGGCGTACAGTTCCGTTGATACAGTTTTCGATAATATTGATTCCGGTGCCGTTGTAGCTCTGACTTCCTACCAGACAGGTAAGAAGAACAACAAAGCAGCCGCCTGCAAAAACGCGGAGGTAGGGATTCTTGAAGAATTTCCGGTACAGATGCTCTGTCTGATGCAAAATGACACAGAAGAGGATGCTGACCAATGCGCACAGGATGGCGAGCGCGGATATTTTGACAGAGGATAAAATGCCAAATTCCGGAACCTCCCCGATCAGAAACAGTTCATTGGAGACACCGAAGGAAACTGCAATTCCATGAGCAACCAGCGAACTGATCACGCATGGAACCAGCGCAATATAATACATAACGCCGACGCTGACCATTTCCATCGGAAAGATGGCTGCTGCCATCGGAGTGCCAAACAATGCAGAGAAAGCAGCGCTCATGCCGCACATGATCATTACATGCTTATCCTTTTCATCAAATTTGAAAAATTTTCCGATCGAGTTGCCGATGCTTCCACCCATCTGGAGGGCTGCTCCTTCACGACCGGCTGAACCGCCAAAAAGGTGTGTGATAAGAGTTGATACAAAAATCAGTGGTGCCATCCTG
>JALEKN010000003.1 GCA_022769125.1 Agathobacter sp. | reverse complement strand
TTCAAAAAATAATTATAATTCAAAACTGACAGAAGCAAGTGTAAAAGACGGTCTGGGGATACCTTCAAATGCAACAGTGGTAATAACTTATGGAAACGAATACTATGTTGAAGCATACGGAACATATTTGGTATCAGTATATGCTGAGGGTGTTGGTACATATGAAGGGTATTGGGCGAGTGCCACGTTTACGCCCGATGACGGCTATGTTTTTGGAAATATTATGATGTGGAATTTTGACGAAACACTGATAAAGACAGGAGAAGATATTATTTCCAATGCATTTGAAAATGGTAAATATACATTTTATTTTACAAGTAAAATTGGTAGTGATAAGTGCAAGCTGATAAGAACAGATAAAAATGGAAAAAATGAGAAGGTTATTGCAAAATTAAAGTATAGAGATGAATATACGATAAATAGTTATCACGGTGGAAATTTATATTTTTCAGATAGCGATGCTTTCTATAAATGCAATATAGAAAAGAAGAAAATTACAAAAGTTGCAGATTGTCCATTTGACAGGAAATTAACAAATGAAGTGTACTTATTGAGCCCTTCCAAAGGCATGGGGGAATGGGGACCATATTCTTTGATGACCTATAATATAAAGACAAATAAGACCTATAAGATTTCCGATTATTGTCTGGTGTATGGAATAGAAGGTAAAAATATATATTTGGTAACTACTGACAAAAACTTTAAATATGAGCATAGAAATAATACGAAAATAGTACGTTTTAATTATAAATCAAAAAAGTCAAAGGTATTAAAAAAGACAAGCAAAGTCTACATGCCGGAAAGAGTCACTTCAAATTATGTTGCGTACTATGATACAAATTATACGGGGAATATTTTGGTGTTTGGTAATCCGGTATCAGATCTTGCAAATGGAAAATATGAAGGAAATCATAATGTATATTCCCAAGAGAGTGGTTCAAGCTTTTTGAAAGCTAAAATCAAAGATGGGTATCTCTTTTTATATGGAAGTTTAACAAAAGATAAAAAGAATATTAAGGACAGGTATTATAGAATAAAGCTGGATAAGAATATAAGCATTGAGTATATGGTAGACATTGGTACAGAACAAGGAAGTATAGAAACGTTTAATAATATATATAGTGAGATAGGCGGATTAACATATGAAGTCATTTTTACTATAAAGGATAATAAAGTTACAAGGATTTTGATGATAGGATAAATTGAAATGTCAATGGATCTACTGCATATAGCAGAGATAAATGTATCACTACATCTTAAATTGGGAGAGATGAAAAATGGAAGAACGTGATGTTTGGGTGATTGGTCACCGGCACCCGGATACCGATTCAATCTGTGCAGCGATTGCATATGCAGATTACAAGAATCTGCTAGAAACCAAAAACCAGACAATTAGCGGAAAGAAGAACAGATATATTGCAAAAAGAGCCGGGAATGTCAATGCGGAAACCTCGTATGTATTGCAGTATTTCGGCGAGGAAGCACCGGAGCTTATCAGTGATGTCGGCACGCAGATCCGGGATATTTCCATCCGCAGAACGGAAGGAGTAAGCAGCCATATTTCCATGAAAAAAGCATGGGAGATGATGAAGATCCTAAAGGTGGTAAGTCTTCCGGTTGTAAACAGCAGGAATCAGCTTGAGGGATTGATCGTGACGGGAGATATTGCAAAGTCCTACATGGATGTATATGACAATTATGTTCTTTCGACTGCACGTACACAGTATAAAAATATTGTGGAGACTTTGCAGGGAAAGGTTCTTACCGGTAATGAACACGGATATTTTGTCAAGGGAAAGGTTGTAGTCGGAGTCGGGATACAGGCAAATCTCGGTGGCTGCATCGAGCCGGACGATCTGGTCATCCTGGGCGACCGCGAGGAGGCGCAGCTTCTCGCAATAGAGGAAAACTGCAGCTGCCTGATCGTTACCAATGGACTTGAGGTGTCACAGGAGGTTGTTAGCGCAGCTGCAACACGGGATGTGGTGGTAATCAGTACACCATATGAGACATTTACGGTAGCCCGTCTGATCAATCAAAGTATGCCGATTAAGTTTTTTATGACAAAAGATGATATTATTCATTTTCATATGGACGATTATGTGGATGAGGTAAGAGAGGCGATGACAAAAATACGCCATCGTGATTTTCCGGTGCTCGATGACAATCAGAATTATGTCGGAATGATCTCCAGACGTAATCTCTTAAGTGGACAGAAAAAGCAGGTTATTCTGGTGGATCATAACGAAAAATCGCAGGCGGTCAGCAATATCGAGGAGGCGGAGATTCTGGAAATTATTGATCATCACAGACTTGGAAGCCTTGAGACGATCGCTCCGGTATACTTTAGAAACCAGCCGTTAGGATGCACCTCAACGATCATTTATCAGATGTATCAGGAACAGCAGATAGAAATTGCAAAGCCGATCGCGGGACTTTTATGTGCTGCAATTCTTTCTGATACGCTCATGTTCCGTTCTCCAACCTGTACACCTGCAGACCGGGCAGCGGCGGAGGCTCTTGCACGGATTGCACAGATCAACGTAACAGAATTTGCACAGAAGATGTTCGAGGCGGGAAGTGACTTTGAAAATAAAACAGACGAAGAAATCTTTAATCAGGATTTTAAAATTTTTCATTCCGGGGATATCAGCTTCGGCGTTGCACAGATCAGCGCGATGAGCCAAACAGAGCTTGCAAGGGTAGAGGAGCGGGTTGCTCCAATCCTGCCGCAGATGCTCTTAGAGAAAAAGGTCGAGATGATCTTTGTGATGCTGACGGATATATTAGAGGAATCCACAAGGCTTATCTTTGTGGGGGAAGATGCAAAAGACGTTGTTACGGACGCGTTTGGAGCAGCTGAGAAGTCACAGATCGAGCTTAAGGGTGTCGTTTCCCGAAAAAAACAGCTGATTCCGGCTTTGATGAACGCACTTGCAGAGCGATAGTTTTTTCGGGAAAAGCCTTTGTTATTTAAGCTGTTGTTCGCGGGGCGTGTGTCCGAATAGTTTAACATATGCCCGGGAAAATGTGGAGTAATTTTTAAAGCCGCACTCATAGCAGGCAGTGGTTATAGGAACCCCAGAGGCAATCAGGTCGCGTGCTAGAAGAAGTCGTTTCGTGGAAAGATAGTTCCCGATGGAATAGCCGGTTTCTTCTTTGAAAGTATGCATCAGGTAGTAACGGTTGATGTAGAAAGTGTCAGCAAGTTTCTCAATGTTGATATCATCGGAGAGATGTTCATTTAGATAATTTAATACGGTAAGGATCTTCTGGTTGGGAGAGGAGGTTGGTATGTACTCAATTCCATCCCTAAGAGCTGCACGGTTGAGCTGTATCATAAATTCTAAAAAAAGAATGTGATGATACAGCTCATTTGCGTATTCATCACTCTCAAAAGATTGTAGGAGCTGGCGGATAATCTGACCAAGATGGCTGCTTTCAAATGCCGGCACGCGCAGTACATGGGAATGGTTGTCATGTGCACGGTGCAGACACAGGGAAAGGTCTGCACTATCCTGCCGATATTGGTCTAAAAAGTCCTGGGATATATATATAATAATCCGCTCATATGTAGAGTTATCCAATAAGATTGGGCGATGAACTTCTCCGGCCGGAACAAATACAATATCATTCGGGCGCAATGCATAGGAACGGCCCTCAATCTGGTATGAGACATTTCCTTTTAGAAAAATAAGTACTTTATGAAAATCATGAAAATGAAAACCGACTTCTTTCATATTGGAATCCAGGAGATGAAAGATGCGGAAATTGGAATCTAAATAACCTGTTTTTTCATAATCGGACATAGCATTCTCCTTATAATATAGCGAAAAATAGTAGATGCATGTATCTGCTTTGCAGCTGCCGTGATCAAATTCGCCACCCATTACATCTTATATCGCGAAAGCACAATTTGCAATAAAAATAACACATAATGTGTTTATTACATAAAAAGTGCGGATTATACTAGAATTAATGAGGGAATAATGTGTAAGCATGTCCAGATAAGTCTCTTGAATATTGGAGCTGTCATGAACGGATATCAATGGATAAATTTAGGAAGACAATGAGAATATATGAAACAGGAGGAATTGAAATATGAAATTTACGAAAATGCATGGGTGTGGAAATGATTATGTTTATGTGAATCTGTTTGAGGAAACGATTGCTGATCCTTCTAAACTTTCTATTGCGGTCAGTGACCGGCATTTTGGAATTGGCTCGGATGGTCTCATTACAATCGGACCATCGGAGGTTGCTGATTTCCGGATGCGTATTTACAATGCGGATGGTTCGGAAGCCGAAATGTGCGGAAATGGCATTCGGTGTGTCGCCAAATACGTGTATGATCATAAACTGACAGACAAGACGGAAATTTCTGTTGAATCTGGGGCAGGAATTAAATATCTGACGCTTTATACGGAGAATGGGAAGGTGGCTAAAGTCCGCGTAGACATGGGAGAGCCGATTTTAAATCCAAAAAGTATTCCGGTGGTGGCAAATTGTAATCCTGTTGTAAATGAACCAATCCGGGTTGGAGATAAGGAGTGGCGAATGACTTGCGTATCTGTGGGCAATCCGCATGCGGTAGTATTTGTGGAGGATGTGGAGAACTTCCCAATTGAAACGTATGGGCCACTTTTTGAAAAACATGAGCGTTTCCCAAAGCGAATCAATACAGAGTTTGTCCAGCTTATCTCGAGAACAGAGGCCGCAATGCGTGTATGGGAAAGAGGATCGGCTGAGACATGGGCATGTGGAACAGGAACATGCGCAACAGTTATGGCGTGTATTCTGAATGGAGTTACCGATGATGAGGTGCTTGTGCATTTGCGTGGCGGAGATTTGACAATTGCATATGATAGAACAAATAACCATATTTATATGACGGGGCCGGCTACGGAAGTATTCAGTGGTGTATATGAAGCATAGGAGGAAAATAAAATGCAGATAAAACAATTGCTTGAACGTATGGAATATACTTTGTTGTGTGGAAATGTTGAGACGGAAATTACCACTTTGGTATACGATTCCAGAAAGGTAGAAAAAGGCTCGGTTTTTGTATGTATTTCCGGAACTGTCCGGGATGCACATGACTTTATTCCGGATGTCGTCCAAAAGGGCGCAGCGGTTGTGGTTGTTGAGAAGAATGTAGAATATCTTCCGGGAGTCACATACATTAAAGTAGACAATTCCAGAAAGGCTCTTGCATATATGTCAGCTGCATACTTTGGTTATCCGGCAGAGCATATTAAGACAATCGGAATAACCGGAACAAAGGGAAAAACGACAACTACTTATATGGTAAAATCCATACTTGACGGTGCAGGAATAAAGACTGGACTTATTGGGACAATCGAGACGATCATCGGAGAAAGACATACTCCGTCTGCAAATACCACACCGGAATCTTTTCTGGTCCAGAAATATTTTCGAGAAATGGTGGATGCGGGACTTGATGCGGTTGTAATGGAAGTCTCGTCTCAGGCGTTGATGCTTGATCGTGTTGCAGGCTTTGTGTTTGACATCGGAGTATTTACAAATTTGGAGCCGGACCATATTGGAGAAAACGAACACAAGGACTTTGAGGATTATATGCATTGCAAGAGCCTGCTGTTCCAACAATGCAGAGTGGGAATCTTTAACGGAGACAGTGAACATCTCGAGGGAATCCTTAAGGGGCATACCTGCAAGGTGCTGACTTTTGGTTATGGAAGTGGCAATGATTTACGGGCAGAAAATGTAGAACTTTTAAAGGACAACGGAGCACTTGGGGTTAAATATCATGTTGCCGGGATGGCAGACTTTGATGTGGAGGTAAATGTCCCCGGAACTTTCAGTGTGTACAATTCTCTGACGGCAATTGCGATTTGTGAGCAGTTTTCTGTATCGGAAGAAAAAATTAAAAACACATTAAAGAATGTACACGTTAAGGGAAGAATTGAACTAGTGCCAGTATCGCCACATTATACGATTATGATTGATTATGCGCATAATGCAATGGCTTTGGAGAGCCTTCTGACAACGCTGCGTGAGTATGAACCGGGACGACTGGTATGTGTGTTTGGCTGCGGTGGTAACCGGGCAAAGTCCCGCCGGTACGAGATGGGAGAGGTATCTTCACGGCTTGCAGATCTTACGGTTGTAACATCGGATAATCCAAGAAACGAGGAACCGATGGATATCATTTCAGATATTCTTGTCGGTGTGAAAAAGGAAAATGGGGCGTATGTTACTATCCCGGACAGAAAAGAAGCGATTGCATATTGTATGAAGAATGCACAAGAGGGAGACATCATTGTTCTTGCCGGAAAGGGACATGAAGATTACCAGGAAATCAAGGGTGTAAAGCATCATATGGATGAGCGGGAATTGATTACAGATATTCTCAGAGAAATGAAACAGAAATAGTTTATAAAGGGGAGGTTGTCATGGAGGTTTTTACAGGATCAGGAGTGGCACTTATCACACCTTTCTATGAAGATAAGCAGGTCAATTATGAGATGTTATCCATTTTGATTGACCGGCAGGTAAATGCACATACGGATGCTATTATCATATGCGGGACGACCGGGGAGCCGGCAACATTGTCTCTGGAAGAACGGGCGAAGGTGATTAGACATACCATAGAAAGAGTAGGAAAACGTATTCCGGTAATTGTTGGAACCGGTGCAAACAGCACACAAAGTGCTGTCGAGAATGCGATTGAGGCGCAGCAGCTTGGCGCCGATGCGATTCTTGTTGTAACGCCATTCTACAATAAGGCAACGCAGAACGGATTGTATCTGCACTATAAAATGATCGCGGATGCAGTAACACTTCCGGTGATCATCTACAATGTCCCATCAAGAACCGGATGCAATATACTGCCGCTGACAGTTAAAAGGCTGGTGGATTCTTGTAAGAACATTGCGGGAGTTAAGGAAGCGTCCGGAAACATCAGTCAGGTTGCGGATCTGGCAAAGCTGGTAGGAAACCGCGTGGCAATATACTCGGGAAATGATGACCAGATCATTCCGGTTCTTTCCCTTGGAGGGAAAGGGGTTATTTCTGTGCTTGCCAACGTTTTTCCACAACAGACGCATGACATGGTCACCGAATATCTGAATGGGAACGCTAAGGCCGCATTGCAATTACAGCTTGAGTATCTGCCGTTTGTGCACACCTTGTTTTTGGAAGTTAATCCGATTCCGGTAAAAGCCGCAATGGAAGAGCTTGGATATCCATGCGGGGGCTTACGGCTTCCGTTGACGGAGATAGAGGATGCACACCGTATGGAATTGGTGAAAGAATTGCATAAACTGATAAAATAAAATTTATATTTAATTTTATGAAAGGAACAGAATGGGAAAACAGAATTGGAAAGGTGGCAACATGCTTAACCCGGTACCGGCAGTTATGGTCAGTGTGGCTGATGCTGCCGGAAAAGACAATATTATAACGATTGCGTGGGCAGGCACAGTGTGTACAAACCCGCCGATGGTATCCATATCGGTCCGCCCGGAGAGATACTCTTATCATATGTTGGAAGAAAGTGGGGAATTTGTAATCAATCTGACGAATGATAAACTTGTAAAGGCATGTGATTACTGCGGTGTGACAAGTGGAAAGGATGTTGACAAATTTGACGCAATGCATCTGACGAGACTGACTATGCCACATGTGAAAGCTCCGGGAATTGCAGAAAGTCCTGTCAATATGGAGTGTCGAATTGTGGAAAAGAAGCCATTGGGAAGTCATACAATGTTTCTTGCGGAAGTGGTTGGTGTCACAGTGGAAGATTCCTATATGGATGAGAACGGAAAATTCCATCTGAATGACACCGGACTTGTTATGTATTCTCATGGACAGTATTACAGTCTAGGGCAATTGCTTGGATCATTTGGATACAGTGTAAAGAAAATGCATTAATTTAACAGTGTATCCATCAGATATGCATAGGCATCGCCGCTGTTTTGCTTCCAATGGGCACAGATGCTTTCTGCCTGTTCCTTTGTGCTTACCTGAAGTGTCAGGTCAATAATGGTATCACCATCATTTTTGACCTGGCAGCGAACTTCATATTTCTGATTCCGCAATCGGCGGTAATCGGACATGATGGAATTTTCCTGACGAAACTCCCATTTGTTTTGCTCAAAGTAGGTGCGTACATCTTCTTCAATGCCCTCTGTAATCTTTTCCCGAAAGAAACCAAGCGTTTCTTTGCCGGCGGCGGTAAGAGAGTATTGTGTGGTTGATCGAATGGTATTTGCGTCAATTAACTTGGCATCGACAAGATTTCCGATTACCTCCTGCACGCGGAAATAGTCTGTATACTCCTGCTCCAGAAAAAAGTTTGAAAGCTGTGTGTTGGACAACGGAAATCCTGCACGGTCTAACATATAGAGAATTGTCAATTTATATATGGTAAATGGTTCAGCCATTGTAATATTCCTTTCCCTGCCAGCTGTCGCGTTCGGCGAAGCGGCGATTTAATGTGTTGAGTACATTCTTTTTGTCAGCGCTCCACTGCGGAGCAATCAACAAATTCTTTGGGCCATCACCGGTCAGACGATGAATGACCATGTGTGGTGGAAGCATTTCTATACAGTCGATTACAAAATCACAATATTCCTCCAAAGTAAAAACAGGAAATGGATTCTCAAGGTACATCTGCGCAAGCTTTGTTCCTTTTAAGACATGAAGCAACTGCAGTTTAACACCGGAGACATTGGAATTGGCGATGTATGAGACAGATTGCCTCATCATATCCTTTGTCTCTCCCGGAAGTCCTAAGATCAGATGGGCAATAACAGGAATTCCATTGGCACTTAAATGGGACAGCGCATGTTCAAACTGCGCAAATGTTGTCTGAGTATTCATTTTGGAAAGTGTGTCATCAAAGATTGTCTGTAGTCCAAGTTCTATCCAGACCGGCTTGACCTGGCTTAATTCGGCAAGGAGCGCAATAACTTCATCGCTGAGACAATCGCTGCGTGTCGCGATGGAGAGTGCGACAACGTCCGGACAGGCAAGTGCTTCCTCGTAAATGCTACGCAGTCTGGAGAGCGGAGCATATGTGTTTGTGAAAGCCTGAAAATAGGCGACAAATTTGCGGCAGTCTGTTTTGCTGCGGATGCGCTCCCGGGCATTGATAAGCTGCATGCGAATCGACAGAGAGGCATCTGCTGCAAAATCCCCGGAACCGCCGGCACTGCAAAAGGCACACCCGCTGGTGCTGAGTGTGCCATCGCGATTGGGACAGGTCAATCCTGCATTCAATGACAGGCGGTAGACCTTTTCCCCGAAGGTTGCTTTACAATAATCATTAAAGGAGTAGTAGCGATTCATCCTTCTACCTTACGATGTGGCTTTTTACAGCGGCACTGACAACATCGGCTACACGCGGGTCAAATGCTTCCGGCATGATAAAGTCATCCCGGAGTTCTTCATCACTTACAAGGTGCGCAAGTGCTTCAGCTGCGGCGAGTTTCATTTCCTCTGTAATCTGTGTCGCACGTCCCTCAAGAGCACCGCGGAAGATTCCAGGAAATGCGATGACATTATTGACCTGATTTGGAAAATCGCTTCGGCCGGTTCCGACCACGCGGGCACCGGCAGCCTTTGCAACGTCCGGCATAATCTCAGGGACCGGATTGGCCATCGCAAACAAAATGGAATCTTTATTCATAGAGGATACCATCTCAGGGGTGACAATATTCGGAGCAGAGACACCGACAAAAATGTCAGCGCCAACCAATGCATCAGCAAGTGTTCCGGATGCGTTTTCAAGATTGGTAACTTCGGTCATCTTTTTCTGCATCCAGTTAAGATCCGGGTAGGACTTTCCGATGATTCCGTGGCGGTCACACATTGTAACATGCTTAAATCCATAGGTGAGGAGAAGCTTTGTGATTGCAACACCCGCAGAGCCGGCACCATTGACAACAACCTTGCAGTCCTCCTTCTTCTTGCCGGTAAGCCGGAGACCATTGATAATGCCTGCGAGAACTACGATAGCTGTTCCGTGCTGGTCATCATGGAAAACAGGAATATCGAGGATTTCCTTCAGGCGTTGTTCGATTTCAAAGCAGCGGGGAGCAGAGATGTCCTCGAGATTGATGCCGCCGAAACCCGGTGCAATGTTCTTGACGGTTGAAATAATCTCTTCGGTATCCTGGGTATCGAGACAGATTGGGACTGCATTGACATTCCCGAATTCTTTAAAGAGAACACATTTTCCTTCCATAACCGGCATTGCAGCATAAGGACCAATATTGCCAAGACCGAGAACAGCGCTTCCGTCGGATACGACAGCGACCGTATTGGATTTCCAGGTGTAGGTGTACGCAGCTTCCTTATCCTGGGCGATTACCTTGCATGGTTCTGCAACACCCGGAGTATATGCAATTGCCAGATCCTCTCTGGAATTAACCTTGGATTTCGCGATTGTTTCAAGCTTTCCGTTCCATTCTTTGTGCATCATTAGTGCTTTTTCTTTTTGATCCATGATGATTTCCCTTCCTGTTTATACTTCCTTCATAGTATCACTATGATACCATTCTGCATGAATCAAATCAATAAAAAAGACTTTCTTTTTTGGATTGGATGATGTATACTATATATCTATAGTAATCTTGTAGCCGTTTCGGCTTTTTACCCCAAAAGGACGAATTGAAGATAAGGAGTAATAAATGAGAGAAAAGTATGAGAGCTTGTCCCTGACCGTGTTAAAGGATCTGGCGAAGGCAAGGAATATAAAAGGTGTTACCGCTATGAAAAAGGCGGAGCTTGTCGAGCGCATGCTTCAGGAAGATGAAAAGGAAAAAGAAAAAAGAAGCGCCAGACGCCCGGAACCTGCACCTCAGCAGCCACTTGATGATGCAAATGCCATCAAGGAGGACATTGCGGGGCTTGACAGCGGAATTGGAGTCAGTGGAATCCTTGAAGTTATGCAGGATGGATTCGGCTTTATTCGAAGCGAGAACTATATGCCGGGAGAGAATGACATTTATGTTTCCCCGTCACAGATTCGTAGATTCAATCTGAAAACCGGGGACATTGTGTCCGGAAATACTCGTATCAAATCAGAAAAAGAAAAGTTTTCCGCTCTTTTGTACGTGACTGCGGTAAACGGAATGCACCCGGGGGAGGCACAGCGCAGAAAGAGCTTTGAGAACCTGACACCGATCTTCCCGAATGAGAGAATCCGTCTGGAACGTCCGGGCGCAAGTGTGGCCATGCGCGTTGTTGATCTTGTGTCGCCGATCGGAAAGGGACAAAGAGGTATGATCGTCTCCCAGCCGAAAGCAGGTAAGACAACTCTTTTAAAGGAAGTGGCAAAATCTGTTCTTTGCAACAATCCGGAGATGCATCTGATTATTTTACTGATCGATGAACGCCCGGAAGAGGTTACAGATATCAAGGAAGCAATTCAGGGAGACAACGTCGAGATTATATACTCTACCTTTGATGAGCTGCCGGAGCACCACAAACGTGTTTCTGAGATGGTAATTGAGCGTGCCAAGAGATTAGTAGAACAGAAGAAGGATGTTATTATCCTGCTTGATAGCATTACACGTCTGGCAAGAGCGTACAATCTTACGGTTCCACCAAGCGGACGTACTTTATCCGGTGGACTTGATCCGGCAGCACTCCATATGCCGAAGCGCTTTTTCGGTGCAGCCAGAAATATGCGGGAAGGTGGAAGCCTTACCATTCTTGCAACGGCCCTCGTCGATACCGGCAGCAAAATGGATGATGTTGTGTATGAAGAGTTTAAGGGAACCGGTAACATGGAACTGGTACTTGACCGCAAACTTTCCGAAAAACGTATTTTCCCGGCGATTGATATCGTAAAGTCAGGTACACGAAGAGAAGATCTTCTTCTTACACCGGATGAACAGGCGGCAATGGATAACATGCGCAAAGCTTTAAATGGCATGAGAGCGGATGAGGCAGTGGAAAATATCCTTAATATGTTCGCTCATACCCGCAATAACTCTGAAGTGGTGAATATGATCCGCAAAAATCGTATTTTATAAGGAATATTTTTAAAAATAACTATTGCAATCATAAATTCGCTATGCTACAATTAATAAGCTGTTTATCGGGATGTAAACGGACGATCGTGTCATTGCTCGCAGTAAGTACCATATACGGATCGGGTATACGGGTATAGAGGAATGTAACATTTATTAAAACGATAAGACATAGAAGAGGTGAAATTATGAGAGAAGGAATCCATCCAGATTATTATCAGGCAACTGTAACCTGCAACTGTGGTAACACATTTGTTACAGGCTCTACCAAGCCGGAAATCCACGTTGAAATTTGTTCTAAGTGCCATCCATTCTACACTGGACAGCAGAAGGCTAACCAGGCACGTGGACGTATCGAGCAGTTCAACAAGAAATATGGCATGAACTAGTTCATGATCAATCAGCGGATAAGGTTGAGGTAGTGATGCCTCAACCTTTTTTACTATTATGAGGTGTCATCAAATGAAGTATTCAGGTGTCGGCGGACAGGCAGTAATGGAAGGCGTTATGATGCGCAATGGCGATACATATGCAGTTGCGGTAAGAAAGCCTGACCATGAGATCGAAGTTAAGACAGAGCATTACAAAGGACCGGGAAACGGACATATCCTGCGAAAGATACCAATTGTGCGGGGGGTGATCAGCTTTGTGGATTCGTTGTATCTTGGTATGAGTACACTTATGTTTTCTGCGTCCTTTTTTGAGGATGAAGAGAATGAAAAAGATGCCAAAACGATAGAAAAAGGGAAAAATAAGAGCCGCGCGCAGCAGGAAAAAGAGGATAAACTTCTGATGGGCGGGACAGTTGCACTGTCAATTGTTTTAGCACTTGCAATTTTTTTTGTGCTTCCGTATTTTTTGTCGGGGTTATTTCATAAATTTATTGAATCAGAAATGTGGATTGCGTTGATAGAGGGCGTTATCCGCCTTGCTATTTTTGTCGGATATATCTATGCGATTAGTTTTATGCCGGATATTAAGCGTGTGTTTATGTATCATGGAGCAGAGCATAAGTGCATTAACTGTATTGAGCATGGGATGGAGCTTAATGTGGAGAATGTGCGCAAAAGCTCAAAAGAGCACAAGCGTTGCGGAACGAGCTTTTTACTGATCGTTATGCTCATCAGTATCGTGTTTTTTATGTTTGTGCGAGTGGATTCCAAGGGGCTTCGCCTTGTAATCCGTCTTCTTCTTATTCCGGTAATAGCAGGTGTCTCTTATGAGTTTATCCGTCTCGCGGGGCGTTATGATAATTGGTTTGTGAATTTGCTCAGTAAACCCGGACTATGGATGCAGCGCCTTACGACCTCAGAGCCGGATGACGATATGATTGAAGTCGGGATTGCGTCTGTTGAGGCAGTTTTTGACTGGAAAACATGGCAGAAGGAACAAAATTTATGACATATCGGGAAGCTTTGAATAACGGAGAGAAAATTTTACAACAAGCAAATATTCTGGATGCGAAGAATGACGCATGGCTTCTTATGGCGATGGCATGCCAGATAGACCATACTTTTTATTATGTGAACATGGATGAGCCAATGGATCAGGAACAGCTTGACAATTATGAGTGCCTGATTAGAAAAAGAGGTGAACATGTTCCGCTTCAGTACATAACCGGAGAGCAGGAATTTATGGGATTGCGATTCCGTGTAAACTCTAATGTACTTATTCCGAGACAGGATACGGAGACCTTGGTGGAGGAGGCACTAAAGCGCATTACACCAGGTATGAAGGTTATGGATATGTGTACAGGCTCCGGATGCATTTTGATCAGTATTCTGAAAAACTGCGAAGGTGTGGAAGGCTGGGGATATGATATTTCCAAGCAGGCCCTTGTTGTGGCAAAAGAGAATGCAAAGCTAAATGATGTTGCAGCAAATTTTGAGCGGAGTGACCTGTTCGATAACGTTATGGATACATTTGATGTGATCGTGTCCAATCCACCGTATATACCAACGGAGAAAATTGTAACACTGATGCCGGAGGTGGCACAGTTTGAACCTAATATTGCATTGGACGGAAAAGAGGATGGATTGTATTTTTACCGGAAAATCATTTCTGGATGCAAGGACTTTCTAAAGCCGGATGGGATGATTTTGTTTGAAATCGGCTGTGATCAGGGAAATGCGGTCAGCAAGATGATGAGGTATGCAGGATTTTCCGAGGTGCAGGTGATTCAGGATCTGGCGCACCATGACCGTGTTGTGTTCGGAAAGCTGTAGCGGACGCAGAGTACAGAAATACCATTTGATTGATGAGATTATAAGAATAGATTTACGGATATAGAAAGGAATAATGTGGAATGTTTGATAAATTAGAAGATTTGCTCCATCACTACGAGGAGCTTATGAATACATTGAGTGAACCGGATGTTGCCAATGATGCAAAGCGATTCCAGAAGCTGATGAAGGAACAGAGTGATCTGGCTCCGATCGTTGATGCATACAAGGAGTACAAGCAGTGCAAGCAGAATATCGATGATGCGCTTGTTATGCTGGATGAGGAATCTGACGAAGAAATGCGTGAGATGGCAAAGGAGGAACTGAATGATTCCAAAGCCCGCGTTGCGGAGCTTGAGGATAAGCTTAAGATTCTTCTTCTGCCAAAGGACCCGAACGACGACAAGAACGTTATTGTGGAGATCCGTGCAGGTGCAGGCGGAGAGGAAGCTGCGCTGTTTGCTGCAGAGATCTATCGCATGTATGTACATTATGCAGAGAGCCGCCGATGGAAGGTTGAGACACTCGAAGCGGATGAGACGGGAATCGGCGGTATGAAATCGGTTGACTTCATGGTCACCGGGCAGGGGGCGTATTCTGTTTTGAAGTATGAGTCAGGAGTACACCGTGTACAGCGTGTCCCGGAAACGGAATCGCAGGGACGCATCCAGACATCGACCTGTTCTGTTGCGGTTATGCCGGAAGCAGAGGATGTCGAGATCGAGATCAACGAGAAGGATATCCGTATTGATGTTATGCGTGCATCCGGAAATGGTGGACAGTGCGTCAATACAACAGACTCCGCTGTTCGTCTGACCCATTATCCGACCGGTATTGTTATCTACAGCCAGACCGAGAAGTCGCAGCTCCAGAATAAGGAAAAGGCATTTGCCCTTCTTCGTGCAAAACTGTATGACCTCGAACTGCAGAAGAAGCAGGATGCAGAATCAGAGATGCGCCGCAGCCAGATCGGAACCGGAGACCGCTCTGAGAAGATTCGTACCTATAACTTCCCACAGGGCAGAGTTACCGACCATAGAATCAATCTTACCCTGTACAAGCTGGATAAGATCATGAATGGTGACATTCAGGAGATTATCGATGCCTGTATCGCAGCCGACCAGGCGATGAAGTTAAGCCGCATGAGCGAAGAAGGCTAGAAGCCTTGATTTTACTGGAGTTCTTTGAATTATACAGTTGACAGAAAAACAATAATTTTATGAAAAAGACGGACTTTGACATATGTCATCGCCCGTCTTTTCTTATTTTGGGTTTCTTTGATGCACTGTACACCCCTATTTAGGTGGATTTGATGCATGTATAGCCCTATCTATAAAAGTGGGGGTATTAACTAATTGATATGGAAAAAGAAAAGTTAATGTGCTACCATCATTATGGAGGTAGTTCGCTATGATACATGATTATGAATATGAACAGGCAATGCCATACAAATATATAAAATATAGAAAACAGGATAAAGATGAATTCTCAGAAGAGATAAAATCTGAGTTATCCATCAATTCAAATATAAGGTAAAAAAGAGTATCAACCGACGAGGAGAAAAATAGATGAATATTACAAGTCTTGAAATTGCACAGGCAACAATGGATATGTTCTTTTGTTTGTTCTGTCTAATAATGTTTGTTTCAATTAAAGCAAAT
>JALEKN010000063.1 GCA_022769125.1 Agathobacter sp. | reverse complement strand
AGCCTTGAACCTGGTTCTTATGAGATCAAAGAGGGCGATGTGATTGAAACAAGAAACTTTTACACCGTAGGACAGGTCGCGGAGTTTATGGATATTCATATTGATCCGGATCATACAATCATGGTCAATAACCGGGAGGCGGATTTGGATACGCTCGTCTATGAAAATTTCTCTATTGAATGGACTGCAGGCGATGAGCCATTTGGAAACAATTATGGGACGCAGTGGGACAATGCCATGAATCAGGATGTACAGAACGGATCAGATGAGCCAAGCGCAGAGACGGAGAATTTCAGCGAAGCAGAATATCCGGCAGCTGATGAGATTCCGGCGGCAAAAGAACCGCAGCCTTTGGAGGAGGAAGTACATACAACTGTCTGCAACGTTACTGTAAACGGAGAGCTTGTCACATTATTCGGCAAAGAGCGTTATATCTTTGTGGACATTTTTGAACGGATTACGTTCGATCTGAATGCAGGCGGAGGAAGAGCCATTATTACGCTGCTAAACGGCAGAGAGGCACAGTATACGGAAGCGTTGCATGAAGGAGATAAAATAGAACTATATTGGGAAGAGAAATAAATGCTGGAATTATATAGTGTTGCCAGCGGAAGCAGTGGTAACTGCATCTGCGTGGGAACGGACAATACACATGTGCTCATTGATGCAGGAGTCAGTGGCAAGCGAATCGAAAACGGTCTCAATATGGCAGACCTGTGCTGCAAGGATCTGGAGGGAATTCTGATCACCCATGAGCATATTGATCATATTGCAGGGCTAGGTGTTCTTGCCAGACGATACGGAATCCCAATGTATGCGACAGCCGGGACAATTGAAGCAATTTTACACACCAAGTCGGTCGGGCAGATCGATCCACAGCTTTTCCGGGCAATTGAACCGAAGGAGAATTTTATCATCGGTGACATGACATTTCACCCAATTGCAATCTCGCATGATGCGGCTGATCCCGTTGCGTATCGCTTTGAGAGTGGGGAACACAAAATGGCTGTGATGACAGATCTTGGAAATTACGATCAAAATATAGTTGACGAATTGCAGGGGCTTGATGCATTATTATTAGAAGCAAACCATGATGTGAGGATGCTTCAGCTAGGTAGTTATCCGTATCCGCTCAAACAGCGTATTTTAGGAGAGCGGGGGCATCTGTCGAATGAGAGAAGTGGGCAGCTCCTCGGAGAGATACTTCACGATATGTTTGGCACGGTTATGCTGGGACACCTTAGTAAAGAAAATAATTATCCGGATCTGGCATATGAGACGGTACGCTCAGAGATCACTATGAGTGATAATCCATATACAGCGGAGGATTTCCCAATCTATATTGCAAAGCGGGATGAGCCGTCGCCAATCATCCGGGTACAATAAAAAGGAGAATAAAATGGATAAAGTAATTATTACAGTTGTTGGCAAGGACACGGTAGGAATTATTGCGAAGGTTTGTACTTATCTGGCAGAGGACAGTATCAATGTGCTTGATATTTCACAGACAATCGTTTCCGGTTATTTTAACATGATGATGATTGCAGATTTTGCATCTTCAACAAAATCTTTTGCTGAGGTATCTTCTGATCTTGACGCACTCGGGGAGAACATCGGAGTTGCTATCAAGTGTCAGAAAGAAGAAATTTTTGAAAAAATGCACCGCATCTAAAGAGGAGAATGAAAAATGATTAATATTGGCGAAGTATTAGAAACCAATGCCATGATTGAAAAGGAAAATCTCGATGTGCGTACCATCACACTCGGAATCAGCCTTTTGGACTGCATCGACTCCGATTTGGATAAAGTCAATGCAAATATTTACAATAAGATCACTACATTGGCAAAGGATCTTGTTGCCGTAGGAAAAGACATCGAGAATAATTACTGTATTCCGATTGTGAATAAGCGCATTTCTGTTACCCCAATCGCATTGGTTGGAGGGGCAGCCTGCAAGAGTCCGGATGATTTCGTGACGATCGCAAAGACGCTTGACCGTGCAGCAAAAGAAGTCGGGGTCAACTTTATCGGCGGATATTCCGCATTGGTATCTAAGGGAATGACAACCGCGGATGAGAATCTGATCCGTTCAATCCCGAAGGCGCTTTCCTCCACAGAGCTTGTATGCAGCTCCATCAACGTCGGCTCTACCAAGACCGGCATCAATATGGACGCAGTCAAGCTGATGGGAGAGATCGTAAAGGAAACAGCAGAATATACGAAGGAGCAGGATTCCTTAGGCTGCGCAAAACTTGTAATCTTTTGCAATGCGCCGGATGATAATCCATTTATGGCGGGGGCATTCCATGGCGTGACCGAAGCTGACGCAATCATCAATGTCGGAGTCAGCGGACCGGGCGTTGTAAAGACAGCACTTGAGAAGGTGCGCGGAGAGAGCTTTGAGGTTCTTTGTGAGACGATCAAAAAGACCGCGTTCAAGGTTACCCGTGTCGGACAGCTTGTGGCAAAAGAGGCTTCCAAGAGACTGAATGTTCCGTTTGGAATCATTGACTTATCCCTTGCACCAACTCCGGCAATCGGAGACAGCGTAGCAGATATCCTTTGTGAGATCGGACTTGAGCATGCAGGCGCACCGGGAACAACCGCAGCACTTGCGCTTCTTAATGATCAGGTAAAGAAGGGTGGCATTATGGCATCCTCCTACGTCGGAGGCTTGAGTGGAGCATTTATTCCGGTAAGCGAAGATCAGGGTATGATCGATGCGGTTGAGGCAGGCGCGCTTACCCTTGAAAAGCTCGAAGCAATGACCTGCGTATGCTCCGTAGGACTTGATATGATCGCAATACCTGGAGACACCAAGGCAACTACGATATCTGGAATTATCGCAGACGAGATGGCAATCGGTATGATCAACCAGAAGACCACCGCAGTCCGCCTGATCCCGGTAATCGGCAAGGGAGTTGGTGAGACCGTAGAGTTCGGCGGTCTGCTCGGCTATGCACCGATTATGCCGGTCAACCAGTTCTCCTGTGACGCATTCGTAAACCGCGGCGGCAGAATACCAGACCCAGTACATAGTTTTAAGAATTAACGCGCATAAGCGATGAAAATAAGAAAGGAGACACCGCGTGACAAATTTATTTGTCAAAGTGGTGGCTCCTTTTTCTATTTCTTCCTCAAATGCAGCAATGCTTTCTGCCTTTGCTTTTAATTCAATGCGGTCTGACCAGCAGATGTAATCTTTATCACCCATACTTGCTACCTCCTGCTTGACGTATTCGTCCTTCTCGGAAATATAATTTTCTAAATTCGAAAATGTTATGAGCAGTTTTCGAAATTCTTCTAATGTGATTTTACCATCCTTCAATCGTTTTTCCAAACAATTTTTCCGGCTAATCTTCAATCACACATTACGACAGCGCTCTTGTGTATTTGCGGATTGTTGTAGCCGCGTAGATCATAACCAGGAACTCGGTGATCGGCATTGCAAACCATAGGGAATTTGCCCCGGTCAGAACAGGCAGAACCATGATTAGGATGCCGCTGATGATAAGTCCACGCGCGACCGATACAATGAATGCTGCCTTTGACTTCATAATCGCCTGAAAATAATAGGTAGAGAAGATATTAAACGGCAACAGCAAAAATGACAGTGCGTAGGTTCGGATGATGGCAGGTGCTATAGCTAGTATTTCCGGGGTAGGTGCCATAAAAATGCGGATATAAACGTTCGGACATGCCATACTGAGAACTGTCCAGAAAATTCCGAAGAACGTTGTTGTCCACAATGCCAGCCGGAGCGTTTCCTTGATACGCGCGCCTTTTCCCGCACCAAAATTGGTGGAAATGATCGGCTGGGCTGCCTGCCCAACGCTGTATGCGCAGCACTGCACAAAGGTGCTGACCTGAATGATCGGTCCATAGATCGCCAATGCGTTTGCGCCAAGGTATTTCATGATCTGGCGGTTAAACAGCACTGTCAGGATGCCCATTGCCACATCAATAAAGAATGTGGAAAAACCGGTAACGGAAATCTCCCGGAACTTTCGGAAGAGTCCTTCCGGTTTCGTCAGCCGGAGTGTATTTTTGCGGCTGAAAAAATGAGTCATCATCACAAGAAACGAAATGCCAGAACCGATGGCAGTTGCAAGACCTGCACCATAGATACCCATATCGCAGGAAAATACAAAAAAGTAATCGCCAAAGATATTGAAAAGACCGCCGGACAGTACGCCGAGGGTAGCAAGCCCCGGATTTTTGGCATTCCGCAGAAAAGCCGCCAGCATTTGGTTGAACAGGAACAGCGGAAACACATATTTAATTGGACGCATATATCGCTGCGCCATTACAAGCAGCGATTCATCCGCGCCGAAAAAGGTAAGGATCGGGCGTTCAAAGCATATAACTCCGCTCCATGCCAGAACAGATAAGATTACTGCGCCGATTACCGCGGCTGTGAAGTATTGGTTTTCGCTGCCATCACCCTTTTTGCTGCCGCATTTCATACTAAAAATTACACTGCCTCCGATACCCATCAGCAGTCCAAGACTGTATATGATATTCCAGACCGGCGCAACGACTGCAAGTGCGGCTGTTCCCTGCGGTCCGTGATACTGTCCGACCATTGCGGTATCCACAATAGAATAAACGGATGTGATCAGGGCACTGCCAAATGCCGCAGACAGATATTTGAGGTACATTAGTTTGATTTTTCCATTCAGAAAATCCATTTGATATTCCTCCCTTTGCATAAAAAATAGCCGGATAAGAAACAGATATCTCAATCTGCCTCTTATCCGGCTGTTGCTTCTCTGAACAACTCGCCCTCCGAGCATATCAGTCATTATAGCCATGACCTATCTTTCTGTCAAGCAGTTTTGCGGCGGTGGCAGGCTATTATTATCGTCCGTTATTTCTTTGTCATTCTATAAAATGTTCCCAATCCGATGCTGGTTTCAAGTTGGTATGGCGAGCCATCAATTACAAATCCGGCTTTTTCATAACAGCGGATAGCACGCTTATTCCAGTCCCGGACTTCTAAATACAGTGGCTTTTTGGGGTATAGCTTTTTGGAAATTTCATACGCGATTTGTAACATCTGCTGTCCATATCCCTTATTGCAGCAATCGGGATTTGTTCCAATCCCAATAAATACCTCCTCGGCTTCTTCTAAAATATTAACGAATCCAACATATATATCATGATCGTAAAACGAATAATAATTGTTTGCAGAATCAGGGTTCATAAAGCCTAACTTTTGGGCTTTCATTTCATCGTATGATGGAAGATTGTAAAGCGCATATTCATTTGAATATTTCCATGAACAAACGATCTGTTTTTCGTTTTCTGTCATAATGTGATTTTCTAATTCATACTGCATGTTGATCATCTCCCTTTAAAATTTCCCATATATCATTTTAACATTATAGAGCGTCTGGACAGTCCTGTCATCACATTTACGCATTTTCATTCAGATACGCCTCCGGAGTTATCATTTGGCGATATTGACATAATATTTTATAGAAGTTAGTATATCTTAAAAGAAGATGTCGAAAATGCGCGGGGCTACTCCACGCGGACACCAAAAGAGTAACTTATAATTCGGAGGAAATAGATATGCCTTGTACAACAGTATTAGTAGGAAAAAGAGCGACCAATGACAACTCAACCATGATCGCAAGAACCGATGATGGATTTTTTGATGTGAAAAAGATGGTGGTCGTGGAGCCGAAAAAGCAGCCAAGAAAATACAAAAGTGCGCTGTCACATGTAGAGATCGAGCTGCCGGATAACCCGATGCGCTACACTTCCTGTCCGAGTGTGGACAAAAAGGATGGAATCTGGGCTGCAACCGGAATTAACGAAGTAAACGTCGGAATGACAGCAACGGAGACGATCACGACGAATCCGCGCGTGCTGGCAGCAGATCCGATGGTGACGTATGAAAAAGCCAAGAAGCGGGGCGAAAAGGATAAGATCGGAGGAATCGGGGAGGAGGACATTGTCGTTCTGGTTCTTCCGTATATCCACACTGCAAGAGAAGGTGTCGTCCGTCTTGCATCATTGCTGGAGCAGTACGGTACATACGAGTCAAACGGTATCGCGTTTAACGATGTCAATGAGGTCTGGTGGCTGGAGACGATCGGTGGTCATCACTGGATGGCAAGAAGGGTAAAAGACGATGAGTGCGTGGTCAATCCGAACCAGTTCGGGATGGACTATTTTGACTTTGAGGATGCTTACGGAGAGCAGAAGGAATATATGTGCTCGAAGGATTTAAAGGAGTTCATGGAGGAGAACGATTTAAACCTCAACAAAGAGGGCAAATTCAATCCTCGCTATGTGTTTGGCTCCCATTCCGATATGGATCACATATACAATACACCGCGAGCATGGTTCATGGGACGTTACCTTGCTCCTTCACAGTATAAGTGGGAAGGAGAAAATGCCGATTTTACACCGGAAAGTGACAATATCCCTTGGTCTTTTGTCCCGGATAAAAAGGTCACGATCGAGGATGTAAAATACATGCTTTCTTCCTATTATCAGGGGACTGCGTTTAACCCGTACACTAGTCAAGATACCGGAGTGAGGGGAAAGTACCGCTCCATCGGAATCAACCGCACTGGTGTTACCTCCATCTGCCAGATCCGCGATAATGTGCCGCAGGCATTGCAGGGATTGGAGTGGATCTGCTATGGTTCCACCGCATTTGGCGCAATTATTCCGGTGTACACGAATGTGACAAAGCTTCCAAAATACATAAACGATGTGACACTCGACACATCAACGGAGAACCTGTATTGGGGCAGCCGCCTGATCGGTGCGCTCGCAGACGCAAACTATGCAAGCAGCATCCCGTTTGTGGAGCGGTATCAGAATGCAGTAGCTGCGGAGGGCAGACGGCTTGTAAAGGAATACGATAAGAAAATGGCTGAGGCAGGGGACTATACACTTTCTGCCGAGGCGAATGAGGAAATCTGCAAGATGGCAAAGAAGAAAACCATCGATACCTTAAACAAGGTTCTGCATGACGCAAGCATCCACATGAAAAACGGGTACAACCGGGGTGACAATTAAAACACCCCTTGACAAAACTTCCACTTCCGTGGTTAAATTATTTTGTTATATGACTGGCGGAAGTGGAATAACCACATGGAGTATAACGAGAGAATGCCGACCGTCTGGGCGATGCCTGGGGGAGTTGGCTTTTTTTGTACCCAGATGTACAAAAAGAGAGCACAGGCAGGTTTTCACAAGGAGGAAAAAACATGAAATTGCAGTCACTTGCAGCAGAGTTGTCAGCTACTACTTATCCGGGCAGAGGAATCGTGATCGGACGTTCCAAGGACGGAAAGAAAGCCGTTACCGCTTATTTTATCATGGGAAGAAGCGAGAACAGCCGCAATCGTGTATTTGTAGAGGATGGAGAGGGAATCCGCACCGAGGCATTTGATCCGTCGAAGCTGGTTGATCCGAGCCTGATCATCTACGCGCCGGTTCGTGTTCTTGGAAATAAAACGATCGTGACCAACGGTGACCAGACCGATACGATCTATGATCTGATGGATCGTCAGATGACCTTCGAGCAGTCTTTGAGAACCCGTGAATTTGAGCCGGATGCTCCGAATTTTACCCCGCGTATCTCAGGAATCATGCACATTGAAGATGGAAAGTACAATTATGCAATGTCTATTTTAAAGAGCAACAACGGTAATCCGGACTCCTGCAACCGTTATACATTTGCTTATGAGAACCCGCTTGCAGGCGAGGGACGTTTTATCCACACTTACATGGGCGATGGCAACCCGCTTCCAAGCTTTGAAGGAGAGCCGGCCGGGGTGGATATTGATGGAGACATCGACAGCTTTACCAAGCTCGTATGGGACAATTTGAACGAGGAGAATAAGGTTTCTCTGTTCGTGCGTTTTATTGATATCGAAACCGGAAAATACGAGAGCAGAATTGTAAATAAGAACGTTCGCTAAGTCAGATAAGGAGAGAAGATCATGCAGGAATATGAATTAAAATATGGATGTAACCCAAATCAGAAGCCATCACGCATTTATATGCAGGATGGAGAGCTTCCAATCAAAGTGTTAAACGGCAGAGCCGGATATATCAATTTCCTGGACGCTTTTAACGGCTGGCAGCTTGTGCGCGAGTTAAAGAGAGCGACCGGACTTGCAGCAGCAACCTCATTTAAGCATGTTTCACCGGCTGGTGCAGCAGTGGGACTTCCACTCAGCGATGTTGAGAAGAAGATTTACTGGGTAGATGATCTGGATATTGAGTTCACTCCGCTGGCAAATGCGTATATCCGCGCAAGAGGCGCAGACCGTATGTCCTCCTTCGGAGATTTTATCTCACTTTCCGATGTGTGCGATGCAAGCACAGCAACCGTTATCAAGCGCGAGGTATCCGACGGTATCATCGCACCGGGATACACCGATGAGGCACTTGCTATCTTAAAGGAGAAAAAGAAGGGCAATTACTGCATCATTGAGATTGATCCAGACTACGAGCCGGCACCGATCGAGCACAAAGAAGTATTTGGAATCACTTTCGAGCAGGGAAGAAATGAGCTGGTGATCGATGACAAGTTCTTTAGCAATGTTGTGACCAAGAACAAGGATTTGCCGGAGCAGGCAAAGATGGATCTTGCGATCGCGATGATCACCTTAAAGTATACACAGTCCAATTCTGTATGCTTCGTCAAGGGTGGACAGGCGATCGGTATCGGAGCAGGACAGCAGTCCCGTATCCATTGCACCAGACTTGCAGGCTCAAAGGCAGACAATTGGTGGCTGCGTCAGTCTCCGCAGGTACTTGGACTTCCTTTCGTGGATGATATCAAGCGTGCAGACCGTGACAATACCATCGATCTTTACATGGGTGAGGATTACATGGATGTTCTCGCTGAGGGCGAGTGGCAGAAGTATTTCAAGGTTAAGCCTGATGTGTTTACCGCAGAGGAAAAGCGTGCATGGCTTGACAAAAACACCGATGTTGCACTTGGCTCCGATGCATTTTTCCCATTCGGTGACAACATCGAGCGTGCATTCAAGAGCGGCGTAAAATATGTTGCACAGCCGGGCGGATCTATCCGCGACGATCAGGTAATCGCTACTTGCGACAAGCACGATATGGTCATGAGCTTTACCGGACTGCGTTTGTTCCATCACTAATTTCATAGTGAACTATCTTAATAGGGAAGTTTAATTAAGCGCTCATCCTGATGGATGAGCGCTTTTAACATACCAAAATATTTTTTAAGAATTCTTTCATGGAATGTTTATTCTTTTTAAGCTCCGATGGTATATAATGGAAGCTATGGAAGAACAAATGAAGATCAACACAGTAATTGAATATCAAAGAACAGAGGATGCGGCACAGGGATCGGAAAACACAGGCAGGTCGGTACAGCCCACGACGGAACAGCTGGTGCAGGAAGCCACGGAGTTCCAGAGAACGCAGATGTCGCAAGAAAATATAGGACCAGAAAACAAGAATGATGTCTATCTGCCACAGACAGTTGAGTATCTGGATATGGATCTGCAATATCGCAAGCTGCTTTATATCCATGAGGCAGCCGTGCAGCAGTTGGTTGCAAAGCTCAATATCTTAAAGGGCGAGTTTCAGTTCAACAATGACCGCAATCCGATTTCAACAATATCCAGCAGAATCAAGTCGAAGGAGAGTATTATATACAAGATGCATAAGAAGGGAGTGCCAATGACGGTCAGCTCTCTTCTTAAAAATGTGCATGATATTGCAGGAGTCCGTGTAGTCTGCCCGTTTATCGAGGATGTGTACTATGTGGCTCGTATGCTGGTGAAGCAGCGGGATATTGAAGTGATTGAAGTTAAGGATTATATCCGCCAGCCAAAGCCGAACGGGTACCGGAGCCTTCATCTGATCGCGGCAGTCCGAGTGGATTTTGCAGAGGCTTCACGGTCTATTCCTGTAGAGATACAGATACGGACGATAGCAATGGATTTCTGGGCGAGCACGGAGCATCAGCTGCGCTATAAAAAGGATCGGGTATTTTCCGAAGAACTGCAGGATAAGCTTAAGAATTGTGCAGATCTGATGGCACAGGCGGATGCACAGATGCAGGAAATTGCCGGGGACTTTGGATCGGAGCAGTGGTAGGAAGCATAGGCAGGAATATGGGAATAGAATAGATTTGATAATGGGAACAGCCGGCATAGAGAATATGCCGGCTGTTTTTTGCTAGAGGTAGCCATGATGCCCCAAGTCCGGTGCGTCGGGCAAAACCAGAAAGAATAAATCAAAGAAATCTATTTAAAAAGCAAGCGAGATAAGGTATGATGAAAGGTAGAAAAAATGGGGGAACTATTGTGAGAAAAGGAACATGTTTGATCGCATTTGTGCTTGCGGGGACTATATTGTCGGGCGGGTGCAGTGTCTTGCCAAAGCAGACAGTCGAACACCCGAATGTCGTAGTTGAAGCAGTAGAGGAGACCGGCTATAATCTGGCCCAAGTGGAGCGAGGGAATATCTATCTGACACAGAAGCTTTTCTTTTTGTATGCACAGACCACGGAGGAAGCGCTTCATTTTGAGACCGGGGGACGCAGAGTGGAAAGCGTGTATGCCAAGGTCGGGGATGAAGTGAAAAAGGGGCAGCTTCTTGCGGAACTTTACAGCGAGGATTTGCAGACCGACCTCGACAATTATTATTATCAAAAGGAATATTACGAGCGGCTGAATGCACAGGCGGAGGAACTTTACGCGTATGACTATGCAAAGGTCGAACAGGCGGTCGAGACCGGCGTTCTGACCGAGGCTGAGGGGACGAACCAGAAAGCATTGCTAAAGCAGAGTCTTACAGACACGACCGACACAAATGACGATACACTTACAATCATAGAGCTGCGCATCCAGGAACTTGAGACACAGTTGGCAGGATGTAAGATATATGCCGGAATTGACGGTGTGGTGACATTTATTCTGCCAAGATTGGGAGAAAGCACGTCAGACGAGGATGTTACGGTATACCGTATCATCAATTCCGATGAGTGTCTGTTTCGGTTGGAAAATTCGGAATATGGAAATCGGTTTGAGGGTGGACAGGCGGTACATATCCAGATCAATGATGAACTGGGATACGATACAACGGTAAAACGCATTGTGGCATCAGACGAAGTGGATACCACTGCGGGGCAACCAGCATCAGATACTTACACCGTTTATCTGGAACCAGATGAGATTGATTCCTCGTTGGAGGTGGGAACCAGAGGCTATGTTACGCTTGTGCTGGATGAACGGCACGATGTCTTGTACCTGCCGAATTCCTGTATTTATACGGCAGATGACCGGAGCTATGTATTTGTTGAGAATGCGGACGGGATGCAGAGTATTCAAAATGTGACGGTCGGGATGAAGGGTGATTCTTATACCGAGATCATAGACGGACTTGGAGAGGGAGACGTTGTAATCAGAAAATGATAAGTAACTATTTAAAAGGGAGAATAAAGAGGCTAGGCGGAGCGTTGCTTTGCTGCGTGCTTTCCGGTGGATGTGCGACTGCAACAGTGGAGGTTCCAGCACTCATAGAACCGGTTTCGCCCGGAATCGGGACTGCACAGGTTACAAGGCAGGACGTATATGAAGTGGCATATTATGAATCCGCTGTGATTCCGGAGATGACAGAACTCTCTTTTCCGGAAAGCGGGGTCATAGACGAGCTGGATGCTTACATCGGAATGGAAGTAAAAGCGGACGAAGTCCTTGGAACGTTGGAGGGGACTTCGACGGCATATGAGGCACTATGCGAGCAACAAGAGCAGACGGAAGCAGATGACTCCTATAACAATGCGTTGACGCAGCTAAAAATCGAACATGCACAGTTGGAAAATGAGGTGTATGGTACGGATAATGACGTTGACAGACAGATACTGATGCAGAGGCAGCAGGAAGAATTGCAACAGTTGGAGAGCGATTATACAAAGGGTGAGATCCACCGGCTGCAGGAACATCTGTCGGATGGCTATCTGTGTGCGCCGGAGGATGGGGTGATCGCGGCGATGGCAGACTTTCGCAGTGGCAGCTATGTGACAGAGGATACGGTTGTTCTTGCGCTTGCAAACCCAAAATCACAATATGTCATGTGTGACTATATACCCTCGCAGACAATTGAATCCTGTAACCGCATGTATGCGATGATTGGGGACAAGGAATATGAATTGGAATATATTCCGATTGATGATACGGAACTTAGCGCAATCCGGATGAATGAGGAAGATGCGTATTCGACATTTTGTGTGATGGATGGGGACGAATCACTTGTTGGAAAATACGCAGTAATTTGCCTGATATATAACAGGATCAGTAATGTGCTTGCAGTTCCGAATACGGCGCTGTTTTCGGATGAGAATGGCGAATATGTTTACCGTATGGATGGCGAAAACCGTTCCCGTGTGAATGTTACAACGGGAGTTAAAAGTGCCCAATATGCGCAGATCAAAGAAGGTCTGTCGGAAGGGGATTGCGTGTACGTGCAGGAGCGTGCGATTTCAAGTAATTATAATACGGTAACACTTGATTATCAGGATTTTTCGGTAAGTGTATCGGTTGGTGCGGATGTATATTATCCGATGCAGACTCCGGTTTATTATGCCTGCGAATATGGAGATGCCATATATGGTGATTGGCTGGTTGTAAAAGGAGATGAAGTGACCAAGGGGCAGCCAATCATGGAGATCACGGTCCCGGTGGACGAGATCGCGCAGAAGGAGCTGGAACTGAAGGAGGAGCGCTTAAAGCGCGAGAAAAAAGAGACAGAGGAAAATGCAAAGTCCGCGGAAAAAGCGAAGAAAGCGGCGGTCGCTGCAGCTACCGGCACCGAGAAGGAACTTCTGGAGAACGAGCTGGAGCAGCTTGAATTGGAGAATGAACGTGCAATTTCTGCCGCAAAGAAAAATCTTGCTACGGTTTCCGAGCAGTTGGAACTTGCGGAGGAGGCAAAGGCGCAGACACAGATCCTTGCACCGTGTGATGGGGCGATCATGTATCTGGAGTCCTACCGCAAGGATGACAGAATCAATCCCCAGACAGCAGTTGCATGGATCTGCAACACAGATGAGGCGTTGTACGATTTCGCGGATACGGCTGGAGTGATGCGGTATGGTCAGAGGGTTACCCTCTCTGATAAGAGGAAGAATACACACGATGCAGTCATTGTGTCAGGAAGTAACACACTTGGAATAAATGATGGGCTTCTGCGGCAGAATGCGCTGATGACCTGCCAGGATGAGATTGAAGCCGCGGAGCGGTATGGATTGGAGGTCACCTACAATGTGGTTGACCTGGATCACGTGCTGGTAGTTCCGGCAGAGGCATTATACACAGATCAGTATGGTTCATATGTTGTCGAGGTGCTGGATAGCGGGACAAGAAGAAGATATTTTACATCAGGGAAGACGGTAAATGGTGCCTGTCTTGTAATTGATGGATTGGAAGCAGGCATGACGCTTGCAACGGAGTAGGAACATGTTTCATTTGATGGTGCAGAAATTATTACATAAAAAGTGGATGATGCTCAGTCTTTTGGTCGGAATTGTCCTGCTCGTAGCGGTGGCAACCAGCCATGTTATGTATCAGGATGCCTCGCTCTCCTGGATGCTGCAGGAGGCTTTTGATTCGTATGTTACAGCCCACAATGAAAGTCCCGGGCTTCTTACGATTACGGGACGCATCTCAAAAAATTCAACCGATGATACAGACTATCTCCGGGCAGAAGGACTTTCTGATACCCTCTGCAGCAATCTGGGGGTTTTTCAAAAGGACAAAGTACGTTTTGACTCATTAGAGAAAACAACGGTGATTTCCCGAATTTCGAAGGAAAACAAGGATCCGGAAAGTAAGATTTCGATTGCATCCATGTCAGAGCTACCGGATCATATAAAGCTGATCAGTGGAAGAATGTACAGTGACACACAATCCGCAGACGGCTGCGTCGAAGCGGTTGTGACCTTAAAAGCCGCAATTGAACAGGATTATCTGGTGGATGAGATTGTTGACTTTAAATACTTGAAGGATGCGGATGGAAATCCACTTAAAATAAAAATTGTCGGAATTGTGACTTGGGCGGACAGCACGGATGATTATTGGATCTTTTCCCCGGATGAGTATCAGGAGGAGGTGTTTGTCTCCGACCGGATGTATGACTGGGTGTGTGGTGACAATGTCAAAAAGTATGGGCAGATCACCAGATGGTATCTTACCTTTGACTATTCAAAGATTGACTATCGGGAGACAACGGCGCTGACGCAAAAGACCTATTCTATTCTCAATACTTACCGTGGCGGTAATGCGACGGTGGAGACCCCGGCATATTTAAGCGTTATGGAATCCTTTGCAAAGAGCCGGCAGAAAATTGTGACAACGCTTACGATTCTGCAGGTCCCGATGCTGGCGCTTTTGTGTGCATTTCTTTTTATGATATCCAGACAGATGTATGCGTCAGAACAGGCAGAGATTGCGTTGCTCAGAAGCCGCGGTGCATCCAGAACGCAGGTGTTTTCCCTGTATCTCCTTCAGGCGGGTGTGCTTGGTGTGGCAGGTCTGATGCTCGGCCTCCCGACTGGCAGTTTGTTTTGCCGGGCGATCGGTTCCACGGGCGCATTCATGGAATTTACACAGCGAAGGGCACTTACGGTGCGTATCACCGGGGAAACAGTACTCTATGCATTCATTGCGGTTGCAGCTTCCATTGTCATGATGGTACTTCCGGCACTGAATGGAAAAAATGCATCAATAGTGGAACAAAAGAGGAAGAAAGCAAGAAACAATCGACCAATATGGCAGAAATTATATATAGATTTAATTATACTTGCGGTTTCGCTGTACGGATATTACAGCTTTTCAAGACAGAAGGAGACACTGCAGGCGGCGGTGGTTGCAGGGAAGTCTTTGGACCCGCTTTTATATCTGTCCTCCTTTCTATTCATCTTAGGAGCATCACTTCTGGTGCTGCGTATCTGGCCCTATCTGGTAAAGTTTGTTTACCTGATTCGGAAGAACCGCTGGCAACCGGCGGCATACGCTGCTTTTCTTGAATTGCAGCGAACCGGGACCAGATTATATTTTATACAGACCTTCTTGATGCTGACAGTTGCGATGGGCTGTTTTAGCACATGCGTGGCGAGAACAATCGAGACGAATGCGCAGACAAACGAAGCCTACCATGTCGGAGCAGATATTGTGATTCGGGAAAAGTGGAAGGATAATTCCTCACAGAGAAGATTTGATGAGACAATTCCGCTGGTTTACACGGAAGCTGACTATGGAAAATATGATCTGATGGAGGGGATTGCTTCTAAGACACAGGTTTATGCAGACAGAAATGCAGAATTGTCAGGAACTTACTCGAAGGAATCACTTACGTTGTATGGAATCCACACCAAGACATTTGGGGAGACAACGTCGCTTCCGGCTGGCTGCATGGAACGGCATTATTATACTTATCTGAATGAAATGGCAGTAAATGCAGATTACATCCTCTGCAGTTCAACTTTCCGTGATGTATTGGGCTACAAGGCCGGGGATAAGATCACTTACAAATCAGGAGATAATCCTGCGGTTGTTGGTGTCATTGCAGATTTCGTGGATTATTTTCCGGGATTTACGCCGCAGCACGTTGCACTTAATCCGGATGGCTCCTCCTATATACAGTACAACTATCTGATCGTGGCCAACCTCTCCACGCTGCAACAGGCATGGGGAACGATCCCATATGAAATCTGGTTTAAGCTTGCGGATGGTGCTACCACGGAGGGCTTTTATCGTTTCGCCGAGGATTACAATCTTCGTTTGACGAAGTGTGTTGATCTGGCGGAATCTTTGGACAAGATACGGCAGGATACAGTATTTCAGGGAACCAACGGTATTTTGACTATGAGCTTTATCATCGTGCTGCTCCTCTGTGGCATCGGTTATCTGATCTATTGGATCTTGTTGGTAAAATCGCGCGAACTGCTTTTCGGTGTTTTGCGGGCAATGGGCCTTGGAAAGGGAAGTGTCGCATGGATGCTTTCCATCGAGCAGTTTTTTGCAAGTATTTTGCCTGTGCTTTTCGGAGCGGGCATCGGAATGCTTGCGTCTAAGCTGTTTGTACCATTGATTCAGATTGCATATTCCGCATCAGATCAGGTGCTGCCAATGGAACTGGTTTTAAATCGCTCGGATATGACAGAATTGTTCGCTATGATTGGAACTTTGCTGTTGGTGTGTTTTGTGTTACTGGCACGTCAGGTTTTGAAATCCGGGATTGTGCAGGCACTCAAATTAGGAGAGGATTAGACGATGGAACATATCATTTGGGCGGAACATGTGTCACGTATATTCAAAACGGGAATCGGGGAAAGTTTTGCCGCCTTGCGGGATGTAACAATAGAAATTCCGCGCGCAAAGCTATCTATATTACGTGGAAAGTCCGGTTCCGGTAAGACAACACTTATCAATCTGCTTGGTGCATTGGATAAGCCGAGCGAAGGAAATATATATCTGGATGGAATAGAAATTACAGGTCTTTCAGAGCACAAACTCGAAGCTTTGCGCAGGGAAAGAATGGGTTTTGTGTTTCAGTCGGTGTCACTGATTCCAACGATGACGGTGTATGAAAACGTTGAGTTTGCCCTTCGTCTTGGAAGGTATCAGGAAAACCATCAAAAGCGCGTGGAGGAGGTACTATCTTTGGTGGGACTTTCTCAGAGAATCATGCATATGCCAGCTGAACTTTCCGGTGGGGAGCAGCAGCGAGTGGCAATTGCAAGGGCGATTGCTCACAGACCTTCCATAGTATTCGCGGATGAACCAACCGCAGAACTGGATAGTACCACTGCGGCAAAAGTCGTTGGGTTATTCAGGCATCTTGTAGAGGAAGAAAAACTAACGATTCTTATGACAACACACGACATGTCACTTCTGGGCGCAGGAGACCGGACCTTTACCCTCGAATCCGGGAGAATGGAGGATGCTGTATGAGTGGAATAAGCGAGGGGGAATCTAAGAATGGGTATATGATTCTTGCAGATAATCTGGTAAAAATATATAAGACCTCAGAACTTGAAGTTATGGCACTGCAGGGGCTGGATCTGACAGTGCGGGAAGGGGAACTGCTGGCAGTAGTTGGTAATAGTGGAAGCGGAAAATCTACATTTCTTAATATGCTGGGAGGTCTGGATCAACCGAGCGCAGGCAGGCTCTTTGTTGATGGAAAGAACCTTTTTACCATGACAGAGAGAGAACGCGTGATGTATAAAAGGGATACCGTTGGATTTGTATGGCAGAATAATGCCAGAAATCTTTTGCCGTATATGAGTGCACTTGAGAATGTGATGACGCCGATGCGCTTTACACCGGGGAAGAATCGGAGAGAACACGCATTGGAACTTCTTGATCTGGTCGGGATGAACGCAAAGAAGAACAGCCGGCTGAGTCAGCTGTCCGGAGGCGAGCAGCAGCGCATTGCAATTGCGATCGCACTAGCGAATCATCCGAGACTGCTTTTGGCGGATGAACCGACAGGCTCCGTGGACCGACAGACCGCAGACTATATCATTGACGTGTTCAACCGGCTAAACAGGGAATGGGGGCAAACCATTCTGATTGTCACGCATGATATGGAACTGGCAAAACGCGTGCCGCGTGTCGTTGCAATCCGTGATGGCAAGATCAGCACTGAACGCACCGCGAAGGTAATACCGGATGCGTCGGGATTTGAGGCAGAAAGTACGAAAGAACTTGAACAGGAAGAATTCGCAATTCTCGATCGTCATGGGAGGGTGCAGCTTCCGGAGCATCTGCTTCGGGAAGCGCATATTGAGGACCGCAAGGTAAAGATGGAAGTGAAGGATGGCAAGATCGTTATTACTTCCAACGAAAAATAATAGACGGGTAGGGAAAAGACATGGCACTTCAGTTTGTCTTAGGAAGCTCAGGGAGCGGAAAAACAAAATATATGTTTGAACAGATTGTCAGGGAGGCGGGGAAGCACCCAGCCAAAAACTACCTGGTTATCGTGCCGGAGCAGTTTACGCTTGCCACCCAGCAGACCCTTGTGGATCTGGCCCCCAATCATGCAATCATGAATATTGATGTTCTAAGCTTTAAGCGGTTGGCATACCGCGTGTTTGATGACATGGGAATCCGGAATCTAAATGTATTGGAGGAGACAGGGAAGAACCTTATTCTGCGAAAGGTAGCACAGGAAAGAGAAACAGACCTGACAGTGCTTCGCCCGAATATGAGCCGTATGGGATATATTGAGGAACTGAAATCCTTTATCTCGGAGCTGGCACAGTATAATATCGGTTGGCAGCAGCTTGAAAATTTTGCGGAGGGAGAAAACCTTCCTCCTGCATTTGCACAAAAGTTAAAAGATGTTGTAACAATGTACCGTGGGTTTGAAGCCTATATGGAGGGAACTTATATCACCGCGGAGGAAATACTTAATCTGCTGATTTCGGTTGCAGATAAATCAAGCCTTCTCAGGGACAGCGTATTGGTGTTTGATGAATTTACCGGATTTACACCGGTTCAAAATCGGCTGTTTTATAAGCTTCTTCCAATTGCTGACCGGATTCACGTTCTTCTCACTATTGATGCAGCCGAAGATTTTTATCACTGTGAGGGTGAACATGAACTGTTTTATTTATCGAAGAAGACAATCCGTACCCTTACAGATATGGCGGCGGAACTTAAAATCGAGTGTTTAGATCCCGTTGTGCTGGCAGATGCCGGAAAGAAGCGATTTATAAATGCACCGGGAATTGGATTCTTGGAGCAGAATCTGTTCCGGACATGGTATAAAAAATGTCATGACGGTGTGACAGATATTCATATTACAAGTCTAAAGGATGCACAATCGGAGCTGATTTATGTGGCTCGTAATATCAACCGCCTGGTACAGAGCGGGGCATACCGCTACAAGGATATAGCAGTCGTGACCGGGGCGGTAGATACCTACGGAAATTATGTGGAGGCGATTTTTTCTAAGTATGGGATTCCTTATTTCTTAGATCAGACAACCGGTGTTTTATTTCACCCGTTTATTGAATTTATTCGCGCTACACTTGAAATTATTGAATCTGGATTTGATTATAATTCCGTTATGAGGTTTTTAAGATGTGGATTTTGCCGGATGGAGGATGAAGAGATTGACTGTCTGGATAATTATCTGCTTGCAACCGGAATACGCGGGCAGCGGGCGTGGGGAACCAGATGGCTGCGTCAGCCGAAGAACAGCCAGTTTTATGATATGGAACATCTGGAGGAAATCCGTATAGCAGTATATGATCTGCTGGCTCCGCTGGCGAATGCATTTTCAAAGGAGAACGGCACGGCGAAGGGAGAGATTGAAGCACTGTACGGGCTGATATGTTCGCTTGATTTAGAGGCACAGCTTAGGGACAGAGAACAGGAATATCTGGAAATCGGAGAACAGGCGAAGGCCAAAGAATACGGGCAGATTTACCGCATTGTGATGGAACTTCTGGATAAGTTTTACCTGCTGCTCGGGGAGGAGCATTTGTCAATTGCGGAATTTACAGAGATTCTGGAGGCGGGTTTGTCGGCTTCGCAGGTAGCGGCAATTCCACCGGGGTATGACAATGTGACGATCGGTGATATTGAAAGAACAAGACTTAATTATATCAAAATTTTATTTTTTGTAGGCGTAAATGATGGGGTTATTCCGAAGAATGCAAATACCGGAGGAATTATTTCTGAATATGAGCGGCAAATGATGCAGTCGTATCATATGGAATTAGCTCCCGGAGCTCGGGAGAAGGCTTTTATTCAGAGATTCTACCTGTATCGGAATCTGACGAAGCCATCGGACGCAATTTATATCAGTTATGCAAAGATTGACAGTGAGGGAAAGAAAGTCAGTCCATCTTATCTGATCAATGTTATAAGGAAGCTGTTTCCGCGATTGGGACAGGAGGAAATTCCGGATATTTATCAAATCGCTGATTACTCTACTTCGCAGGCTGCCTGGGATTATCTGATTCACGGTGAGCATGATGAAGCGTGGAAAGCCTTGGCAAAGTATTTTCTGGAGAATGATAATTCAGTGATTTCCACCGAAGAACTGTTAAGGGCGCCTTATCGCTCCTATGAAGCAGAACCGATCAGCCGTGCAGTCGCAAAGGCAATTTATGGACCGAGTCTTCAGGGAAGTGTAACGCGGCTGGAGCAGTTTGCCGCCTGTGCGTATGCACATTTCCTGAGATATGGTCTGCATCTGCAACCAAGGGAAGAGAGCGGAATGGAAAGCGTTGATGTCGGAAATCTCTATCATGCTGCGTTAGAGAAATATAGCAGGCACCTGGAAGAATCCGACTATGATTGGTTTAAAGTGCCGGAAGAACAAAGAGATGAACTAGCGTCGGCTGCTTTTCAAGAGGCGCTGGATGAATACACGAATCTGGCAATTTATGATACCGCAGAAAATCGCCATATGACAGAGCGGATGGCAGACATTTTCCGCCAGACTGTCTGGGCACTCACAAGCCAGGTACGGGCAGGAGAATTTGTGCCGACCGAATTTGAACTTTCGTTTGACCGGATGGACAATCTGGATTCACTTCGGGTAGCACTGGAGGATCACCGGTATATGCAGCTGCAGGGACGCATCGACAGGCTGGATCTTGCACAGGAAAATGGGAAAACTCTGGTCAAGATCATTGATTACAAATCCGGTTCCACAAAGTTTGACCTGATCCGCATTTACCGGGGGTTGTCATTGCAGCTGGTGGTCTATATGAATGCCGCAATGGAGTACACAAGGAATATGCATCCGTCAGGAAGTATACTTCCGGGTGGCATTCTGTATTATCACATTGATGATCCGGTGTTGGATGAAAAAGATGCGGACAGCGACCAAAAGGAAGCACTGCTTCTTGCGCTCAGACCGGATGGTCTGGTTAATTCCGAGGAAGAAATATACCGCTCGATGGACCGCGATTTTGAGAAGAAATCGCTTGTCATACCGGTTGAAATCAAAAAAAACGGGGAGCTGGCAGAGCGCGGATCGCATGTCGCAAGTACCGAGGAATTTGAGGTAATCGAGAATTATGTAAAAAAGGAAATCGTAAATGAGGGAAACCGTATTTATGATGGTGAAATTGCTGTCAATCCGTACAAGGATGGACAGGAGAACAGCTGCATGTACTGTCCATACAGGGCTGTATGCGGACTAGATGAGCGGATACCGGGGTATGGGTATCGGAAGCTTGAAGCTTTGACCAGAGAGGAAGCATTAGAACGCATGCGGCAGGGCTGAAGGAATCAAGGGAGGAAAACAACCAGATGGGACATTCATGGACACCGGAGCAACAGCAGGTAATTGATACAAGAGCGAAAAATATTCTTGTATCTGCGGCGGCCGGATCGGGGAAGACAGCGGTACTTGTCGAACGAATCATAAGGCGGATTACAGATCGTGAGCATCCGATGGATATTGACAGACTTCTTGTGGTGACTTTTACAAAGGCAGCAGCGGCAGAAATGAGGGAACGTGTAGCAGCTGCAATTGAAAAGAAGAGGGAGGAACAGCCAAATGACCAAAATCTTATCCGTCAGGCTTCCCTGATTCACAATGCAATGATAACTACAATAGACAGTTTTTGTCTTTTTGTTGTGCGCAATCATTTCGGAGAAATCAATCTGGACCCGAATTTCAGGATTGCGGACGAAGGTGAACTACGGCTGCTGAAAGAAGATGTGTTGCAGGCTGTATTTGAATTGGAATATGGAAAGACAAAAGAAGATAATAAGGCCTTTTTTGAATTGGTGGATACATATTCCGGAAAACGGAATGACCGTAGTGTAAAAGATATGGTGGCAAAATTGTACGATATGTCGGCCAGCAGTCCGTGGCCGAGGGAGTGGCTTGCAGGACTTGCAAAAAACTATGAGGCAGCATCGGTTGAAGAACAGCTTTCCACACCAATTTTTTCGGAAATTGCAATACACTGCAAACAGGTATTGGACAGCTTATATGAAAGAGCACTTCGCTTGTATGATATTGCAGTAGAACCGGATGGTCCGCAGAAATATGAAGCAATGCTAAAAAGTGATATGGAGGCTATAGATGCGGCAAGGCGGCAGAGCGGCTATAGGGGACTGTATGAGGCCTTTTCGAATACCGGTTTTTCCCGTGCGCCGGTTATCCGGTCATTTGATGGGGATATAAAAAAGAAAGAGGCTGTGGCGGCAGGCAGAAAAGCAATCAAAGAAGAGTTTGACAAGCTAAAGGCAGACTATTTTTCCCAATCTGCTGAAATCATCTTTGCGCAGACAGAAAGAATCCGGCCGTTTGCATTGGAACTTATCCGGCTTGCAACTGCTTATATGGATGCATTGGACGAAAAAAAACGCTCCATGAGAATTATGGATTTTTCGGATATCGAGCATTTTGCACTTCGGATTCTGGTGGATGAGAAGACAAAGCAAAATAGACCAACGGCTGATGAATTTCGCAGACAATTTGACGAAATCATGATTGATGAGTATCAGGATAGCAATCAGGTTCAGGAAGCAATCTTAAGCGCGATTTCTGGCAATGAAAACGGGGTATACAATATGTTTATGGTGGGGGATGTCAAGCAGAGCATCTATCGGTTCAGATTGGCATGCCCGGAACTTTTCATGGAAAAATACAAGGCATATGAGATGGAAACGGAAGAACATAAGCGGATTGAGCTTCATAGAAATTTCCGAAGCAGGCAGGAGGTGCTTGATTTTTCCAATGACATTTTCTATAAGATCATGCAGGAGGACCTGGGAGATGTCATATATGATGAGGATGCTGCACTGTACTGTGGCGCCTCTTACCCCGAAACGGATGGATTTGTGCCGGAGGTACTTTTGCTGGATGAAAGCAATCCACTACTAGGCGGACAGACAGACAAATCGGCTGCAAAGCTGCCGGAGGATGCGGACAGGAAACAACTGGAGGCATATCTGGTTGGAAACCGTATCAGGAAGCTGATGGAAGAAACAAAGATAACAGACAAAGAGACAGGGCAGCTGCGGGCAATCCGTTTCTCGGATATTGTGATCTTGTTCAGAAGCCTTAAGGATTGGGGGAGTGTGTTTGCAGATGTGCTTGCATCGATGGGGATTCCAGCCCATGTAGAATCTTCTACCGGGTATTTCTCTACGATTGAGGTACAGACAGTGCTCAACATGTTGCGCATTCTGGATAACCCTTATCAGGATATTCCGATGGCTGCCGTGTTAAAATCTCCAATGGCAGGGCTAAGCGATGAGGACATGGCAGAGATAGCAGCTAGTCATAAGGAGCTTCCGTTTGCAGCGGCAGCGATGGAGAAAATGAAGGAAGCAGGAGAGGGGAGTCTGCATACATTTTATAAGATATATGGGACTTTGCGCAAAAAGACCGGGGAACTGCCGATTCATGAGCTGATCATGCAGATTCTTTCCACTACCGGATATCTGGACTATGTATCTCTGCTTCCTGCGGGACAAAAGCGTGCGGCAAATCTCAGGATGCTGGTAGAAAAAGCAATTGCATATGAGCAGACAAGCTATAAGGGGCTGTTTCATTTTGTCCGCTATATCAATCTGCTCGAAAAATATGAGGTCGATTTCGGAGAGGCAGATGTGACCGGTGAAAATGCGGATGTCGTACATATTATGACAATCCACAAGAGTAAAGGCCTGGAGTTTCCAGTTGTGTTTGTGTCGGGGCTGGCTAAGAAGTTTAACTTGTCGGACTCGAAAGATAAGATGGTGGTCCATGCAAATCTCGGGTTGGGACTTGTCGAGATGCAGCAAAAACCCAAGCGGAGGATTGCAAGCCTGCTTCGGACGGAAATTGCCGAGTACTTAAAACGGGAGTCGATTGGTGAAGAATTGCGTGTGCTGTATGTCGCACTTACAAGGGCAAAGGAAAAGCTTATCCTGACAGGAACCGTTAAGAGTGAGGAAGATGTTTACACAAAATATACAGGGAACGTGTTAAAGCATGTACCACTTCCGTATCTGGATCGTGTGAAGGCAACTTGTTATCTGGACTGGATCATTCCGGCATTGTTGTCGTATCCGGATACGTATGCGCTTACGTTCTGCAGCCCGGCGGACATGGTGTGGGAGACTGTGGAAGACATGGGACAGAAGAAGGTGGGGTATGAGACACTGATGCAGCAGATCCGTCAGGCACCGGACTTTCGCGTGGCAGCGCTGCAGGATGCATTTTCGTATGAATATCCATATAAGGCAGAGGCAGACCGCAAGATTAAATATTCTGTTTCAGAACTTAAACATATGTCTATGGTGCAAAAGTATGATGAGGAAGCAGCGGAAGCAGAACGCCCTGACTTTTTATCGGAGGAGAGAGAATCTTATATTCCGGACTTCGCAAAGAAAAAAGATGAAGCGGAATCCGTGGACAAGGTATATGGGGTTAGTCGGGGGGCATTGCGAGGAACGGCGGTGCATCGTGTGATGGAGTGCCTGGACTTTGCCGGAATTCTTGCGGTGGATACGACAGATGATAAGGCAGTGAGTGCATTTGTGAAGAAAGAACTAGAGCGTATGAAGAGGACGGATGAGCTGCCGGAGGAGATGCACCGGCTGGTAAATCCAGCAATGATTGAAGGGTTTGTTAAGAGCAGCGTGGCACTTAGGATGGCACAGGCCGACAAAGACGGTGTTCTGTTCCGGGAGAAGCCGTTTGTCATGCAGCATCTCGGAGTGCTTGTACAGGGGATTGTCGATGTATTCTGGGTGGAGAATGGCGATATTGTCCTGCTGGATTACAAGACGGACCGCGTAGCACAGGCATCGGAACTGGTTTTGAGATATCAGACACAGCTTGCCCTGTACGCAGACGCATTGTCAAGAATTTTTTCCGATGAAGAACACGAAACAAAAGCAAAGGAGAGTCTGATCTACGCCTTTGCGTTACAGGAGGTTGTAAGAGTATGAGTATGATTATTTTGGCCTCGGGGTCTCCACGGCGAAAGGAGCTTTTGGAGCAGATCGGATTGGAATTTGAAATCTGCCCGGCAAAAGGGGAGGAAATCATTACGACAATAGTTCCGGGAGAGGCTGTGCTTGAATTATCCCGGCAAAAAGCGGAAGAGGTTGCGGGGGGAATCCTTTCCTACTTAGAACATGGGCTGCCATCCCAGCTTATGGGCGAGACAAAAGGACAGGATATTTTAGTAATCGGCGCAGATACAGTGGTGGCTTATGCGGATAGAATTCTTGGAAAACCAAAAGACGAGGAGGATGCCGAGAAAATGCTTACACTTTTGGCAGGGAATACACATAGTGTGTATACCGGGGTGACCTGTGTATTCATCAGTGCGGACGGAAAAACCGGAGAGCATAGCTTTTATGAGAAGACAGACGTTACCATGTGCCCGATGAGCAGGGAGCAGATCCTGCGCTACATTGCAACACAGGAACCGATGGACAAAGCAGGCGCATATGCCATCCAGGGAAAATGTGCGGTCTACGTCAGAAAAATAGACGGAGATTACAATAACGTCGTCGGACTTCCGGTAGGAAGATTGTATCAGGAACTGCTTTCTCTTGGAATTGATTTATATTTATGGTAATATATAGAACACAATTATGAATGGTATAATCACAAGCATATGGGAGAGAGAACAATGAACGAATATGATGAACTTGTATTGGACACTTTTTTAGAAAAACAGGATCGGCTTTTTCCAGAGCCGGTTGCAGAAACAAGGGAGGAAGCTGAGTATTTTCTGGAGGATTGCATGGCGGTTGTCTGTAAGAACCTGAAGGAGGTACGTAAGTACTTTGATGAGATAGCCGATGTAGCGGATATGTCGGACGAGGAACTGCTAGATGCCAGTGAAGTGTTTGCAATTCCGGATGGACGATATCTGGTTGTTGAAGGATAAATATATGAAGAAAAGAAGCAGACTTTTTTTTGCAATTCTTGGATTGACAGCCTGCCTTTTGAGTGGATGCAGAATCGGTGGGAAGGAGTATGTCTTCCGTGCTCCGAAAGTGATCGAGGATACATCGGTATTCCGGGTCAATGACACCAAAGCAAAGCTCCCGGAGGCCATGATCTATCTGTGCAATTACAAGAACCTTTACGGAAGCGAATACGGGATTGACCTGTGGGGATATGATTTCGGGGAGGAATCTCTCGAGACATATGTAAAGGACATTACGATTGACGAGCTTCTTCGGATTACCTGCATGGACCTGATTGCAAAAGAGCGGGAAATGGAATTGGATGACACGGAGAAGGAACTCGTTGCAAGGGCAGCGGAGGATTATTATGAATCGCTTTCTGAGGACGAGATCACATTTATGGGGGTCAAGCCGGCGGATGTGGAGACGGCATATGAGCATTATGCGCTGGCAAGGAAGCTGTATAGCACGCTTACGACCGGTGTGGAGAAGGAAGTAAGTGATGATGAGGCCCGTGTGATACGTATCCAGCAGATTTACCTTACAGATGCACAAAATGCAGACACTGTGGAGGAAAAGTTAGCAGCAGGAGAAGATTTCCTTACAGTGGCGGGAACTTATAATGAAGCGGATAATGTGGAAATCACTGCGGCGCGCGGACAGTTGCCGGAGGCTGTGGAGCAGATTGCGTTCAATCTTGACAATGATGCAACATCAGGGCGGATTGAGGTAGATGGATGTTATTATTTTATCCGTTGCCTAAATAAATTTGACGAGACTCTGACGGAAGAAAATAAGGAAATCATCCTGCAGCGAAGAGAAAAGGAACAGTTTGAGAACGCGTATGCCGCGTTTACGGCGGATGCAGTCTATAAACTTAACGAAGAATTATGGGATTCTGTTACGTTTGAGGGGATGGAGGATCAGATACGCACCAACGACTTTTTTGCGCTCTATGATTCTCATTTTAAGTCAGAGGAATAAATAATTTAGAAGGACAAAAGGGGAAGAAGCAGGCAATATGAATGTATTCTATTGGAATTGGGAGTTTGACTGGCTGTACGCCTTACAGAAAATCCATAATCTGGTACTAGACCGTGTGATGGCAGTTCTTTCCGATATGGGAAATGCCGGAATTTTCTGGATACTGCTCGCGGTTGTCCTGATGATCATAAGGAGGACTAGACCGGCAGGGTGCCAGATGATGCTTTCAATCATCATCACCTTTGTAATTGGCAACCTGATTTTGAAAAATGCAATTATGCGGGCCAGACCGTGTCAGATCGATGAAACGGTGGCACTGCTTGTCGCGGCACCAAGCGATTATTCATTTCCGTCCGGACATTCCATGAATGGATTTACGGCGGCGACAGCCCTGTTTTATAATAATAAGAAGCTGGGAATTCCGGCATTAGTTCTTGCCACGCTTATCGCATTTTCAAGACTTTACAATTTTGTACATTTTCCAACGGATGTATTCTTTGGCATTGTACTTGGAACCGTGGTTGCACTTGCCGTGTGCTCTGTGTGGAACAGGACTGCAAAAAGCAATAGTTTATAAAGATTTAAGAAATTGGAAAACCTTATAAAATCAGCATTTCTGGCAATTTGTTAGCACTCTTTTAAAAAGAGTGCTAATTTTGTATTGACTTTTGCCCAGAGCAGACTTATCATCATTTTACGAACAAAAAGTATGGCAAAAGTGAGACCATGCTTAAAAAATAATATAAAGATTTGCAGAAAAGGAGACAAAAGCAATGGAAAACAAACATGGAAATCTTTCAATTGATAGTGATAATCTGTTTCCGATTATCAAGAAATGGCTGTATTCAGACCATGACATTTTTTACAGAGAGTTGATTTCAAACGGCTGTGATGCGATTACTAAGTTGAAAAAGCTGGATATGATGGGAGAATATACACTTCCGGCCGATTATAAAGCAAAGATCCAGGTAATTGTAAATCCGGAAGAAAAGACCTTGAAGTTTATCGATAATGGTCTTGGTATGACTGCTGATGAGGTTGAAGAGTATATTAACCGTATCGCTTTTTCCGGTGCAACGGATTTTATTGAGAAGTATAAGGACAAGTCAACGGATGATCAGATCATCGGACATTTTGGCTTGGGATTTTATTCCGCATTTATGGTTGCGGACGAAGTTACCATCGATACACTATCCTATAAGGAAGGCGCTGTTCCGGTACATTGGTCATGCGATGGCGGTACAGAGTTCGACATGGTAGACGGAGATAAGGATGAGGTTGGTACCGAGATCACTCTGTACTTAAATGAGGACTGCTTAGAATTCGCAAATGAGTATCGTGCCCGCGAGGTGATTGAGAAGTATTGCTCTTTCATGCCAACCGAGATTTACCTTTCTAAGGCAAACGCACCGGAAGAATACGAGACAATTGACGTTGCAGATAAGCGTGACACGGATAAGGTCATCGAAGAAATCCATGAGGCTGCAAAGACCGAAGAGAAGGAAAAGGAAGATGGAACAAAGGAGACCGTTGAGGTATCTCCTGCCAGGGAAAAACTAAAGATCGTAAAGAGACCGGTTCCACTGAATGATCCACAGCCGCTTTGGACAAAAAATCCGAATGACTGTACCGAAGAAGAATATAAGGCATTTTACCGCAAAGTATTTATGGATTATAAAGAGCCATTGTTCTGGATCCATCTGAACATGGATTATCCGTTCAATTTAAAGGGTATTTTGTACTTCCCGAAAATTAATACGGAGTATGATTCCATTGAGGGAACAATCAAACTGTACAACAATCAGGTATTTATCGCAGACAATATCAAAGAGGTAATCCCGGAGTTTTTGATGCTCTTAAAGGGTGTTATCGACTGCCCGGATCTGCCGCTTAACGTTTCTCGTTCTGCTTTACAGAATGATGGATTTGTCAAGAAGATTGAAGAGTATATTACCAAGAAGGTAGCGGACAAGCTGATCGGTATGTGCAAGACAGAGAAGGAATCCTATGAAAAGTATTGGGACGACATTGCTCCGTTTATCAAGTATGGCTGCTTAAAGGATGAAAAGTTCTGTGACAAGATGAACGATTATATCTTGTTCAAGGATATCAATGATAAGTATCAGACACTTCCGGAGCTGCTTGCACCGGTTGAGAAGCCAGAGAACACCGAGGGCGAGACTGTTGTTGAGGAATCTGCAGATGCCGCAGATGCAAAGGATGCTGCATCTGAGAATCAGGCGGAGGACAAGAAGGAGCCGGAGAAAAAGACGGTTTATTATGTAACCGACCGCGTACAGCAGGGTCAGTATATCAATCTGTTTAAAGAGCAGGGCATGAATGCTGTTATCCTAGACCATAATATTGATACATCCTTTATCACACAGCTTGAGCAGAGAAATGAAGATTATCAGTTTATGCGTATTGATGCGGATGTTACCGAGTCCTTAAAGGATGATTCCGAAGCAGATCTTACCGAGGCTTCTGCAACGTTGACCGATATATTCAAGAAAGCATTAAACAATGACAAGCTTACGATCAAGGTTGAGAATCTTAAGAACGCGGATGTTGCATCTGTGCTTACTCTTTCCGAACAGGGAAGACGTATGCAGGATATGATGAAGATGTACGCAATGGGTGGCATGGGCGGAATGGATCCGGATATGTTTGCAGCGGATCAGACGCTGACCTTAAATGCTAACAATGCTTTGGTTCAATACATCTTGAACAATAAGGATTCTGAGAATGTACCGATGTTCGCAGAGCAGCTGTATGATCTTGCAAGGATCTCAAACCAGCCATTGTCTGTAGATGCAATGACTAAGTTTATCAAGAGAAGCAATGATATTATGCTTTTACTTACCAAATAAGAGAGGAAATAGCAGATGCTGGAAACAGGAATAAAAGGTAAAAAAGAGATTGTAGTGACGAAGGAGAAGACCGCAAAGACCATGTGCAGCGGTGCCCTTGACGTATTTGCAACCCCGGCAATGATTGCGCTTATGGAGAATACCGCATTTGAGAGTGTTGCAGACAAGTTAGACCCTGGTTGTGGAACTGTCGGTACGGCCCTTAATGTCAGGCATGTATCTGCAACACCGGTTGGAATGAAAGTTACCTGCGAGACAGAACTTATCAAGGTGGATGGAAGAGCACTTACATTTTCAGTAAAAGCCTATGATGAAACGGGTCTGATCGGGGAAGGTGAACATGAGAGGTTCATCATCTTCGAGGAGAAGTTCCAGGCAAAAGCAAATGCAAAGCTTGCCAAGTAGAATGGGAACCGCAGTTGTAATTACGATGCTTGTGGCAGCTGTTTTCTTTGCTGTCAGAAGCATTTGGAAAAACAGAAAGAACGGAGGCTCCTCCTGTGGAGGAGACTGCACGAATTGCAAAGGGTGCCATTGATATACAGGTGGCTTGCTAATAAGTTACAGATAGGAAAGCGCCAGTTCCGATAGAAATGTCGGTTCTGGCACTTTTTTTATTTGGATGCAGCTGACTCGGACGGAACTGAAAAAAAATATCTGTACATTCTGGTGAGATGGTGCTAAACTATGTTAGCAAAAACTAACTGAAAGAAGGATGAGTATATATGGCAAATGTAATTATTATTGGCGTTCTGATTGTGATGATGCTGTTTGGAATCCGTGCTACCATTAAACATTTTAAGGGTGAGGGCGGCTGCTGCGGCGGAGGCCCGGATGTCAAGATAAAGCCGAAGAAGCTGGATCATGTAATAAGGCAGAGAACGGTCATCGTGGAAGGCATGACCTGCGAACATTGCAGAAGCCGTGTAGAAAGCAGCTTGAATGAACTTGCAGGAGTGTCCGCAAGGGTAAATCTGAAAAAGAAAACAGCAATTGTTTCCATGGAGATTGAAGTAAGTGATGATGAGATTCGCGCTGCAATCGAGCGTGCAGGTTATAAGGTAGAAAGTATTTCATAAAGGAACAAAACCACCATGATGATAAACACGAGACTGATCAAAACAGTAAGCGGGAGCAAGAAGTACATTGCGGGAAATGTCCTATGCCAATGGGGAGCACTGGCAGCGAATATCACAATGATGGCAGCAATCACTTCATTGCTTGGCAGACTGCTGACGGAGAAAGTGGGCGTATCCTTTATAGTGCGTACGCTGCTTGTATGTGCGATAGCAATTCTGACAAGATTTGTGTGCACGATGGGGAGCAGCCGGATGAGCTATCTTTCATCCAAGGCGGTCAAACAGACACTTCGGGAGAAAATCTATGACAAACTGCTTCGTATTGGAAATTCACATAGAGAACAGATCAACACTTCAGAGATCGTACAGGTCGCAGTGGAAGGTGTAGAGCAGTTAGAAACCTATTTTGGGGCATATCTGCCACAGTTTTTCTATGCGATGCTTGCACCGCTTACGCTGTTTGTTGTGCTGTGCTTTGTGAATGTGCCGTGTGCATTGGTATTGTTTCTATGTGTACCGCTGATTCCGGTGACTATTGTTATGGTACAACGCTGGGCAAAAAAACTTCTGGCAAAGTATTGGGGACAATATACTGCATTGGGCGATACCTTTTTGGAGAATCTGCAGGGGCTTACAACGCTAAAGATCTATCAGACAGATGCCCAAAAGCATCAGGAGATGAACGAGCAATCGGAAAAGTTCCGCAAGATCACCATGAAGGTGCTTACCATGCAGCTTAACTCCATTACAATCATGGACCTGATCGCTTACGGCGGGGCTGCGCTTGGAGTGATCCTGTCTGTAACCCAATATAGGAGCGGAAATATCACGTTTTCCGAGTGCCTTTTTATCATTCTGATATCCGCAGATTTCTTCATCCCGATGCGGCTGCTTGGCTCGTATTTTCATATTGCGATGAACGGCATGGCGGCGAGCGATAAGATTTTTGCTCTGCTTGATCTGCCGGAGAAAGAGCAGGGTGAAAAGGAACTTACCGGTACGTGTGAGATCCTTTGCAAAGCTCTTCACTTTTCTTATGATAAGGAGCGTGAGATTCTGCGCGGAATTGATATCAGCATTCCATGCGGCAGCTTTGTCGCGATTGTCGGGGAATCTGGCTGCGGAAAGTCCACCATCGCATCGATTCTTACAGGGAAAAATAAGGACTATACAGGCTCTGTGACGATCGGCGGAATAGAACTTGGACAGATCAAAGAACAAAGCCTTATGAAAAATATTACCTATGTAAGCCACCAAAATTATCTGTTCAAGGGTACGGTAAGGGATAATCTTTGTATGGGTGCGCCAAATACGACCGAGGAACAGATGTGGGAGGCTCTTGAAAAAGTAAAGCTTGCAGACTTCCTGCGGGAGGAGAGCGGGCTTGAGACGACACTTACGGAGCGTGCGTCCAATTTGTCTGGCGGACAGTGTCAGAGACTTTCGCTCGCACGAGCGCTGCTGCATGACAGCCCAGTGTACATCTTTGATGAGGCAACCTCCAACATTGATGTGGAGAGTGAGGATGACATCATGGCGCAGATCCGCGCACTTGCAAAGACAAAGACTGTGATCCTGATCTCACACCGTCTGGCAAACGTGACCGGCGCAGACAGAATCTATGTCATGGACAAGGGTGTGGTCGCAGAATATGGCACGCAGGAAATTCTGTTAGAGCAGAATGGCGTGTATAGACAGCTCTGGGACAAACAGCAGGAACTTGAGAATTATAAGAGGAAGGAGCAGACCGCATGAAAAAGAGAAGTGGATTTGAGATCGCAGCCCGTTTGCTCGTACTGGTAAAGCCCCTTACGGGATATATGCTGCTTGCAATCTTCATGGGAATCCTCGGCAATCTCGCTGCAGCTTTTATCACGATCTGCAGCGGATATGCCGCGGCAAATGTTGCAGGAATAGCGGATACGCTTCCACTGTATGCATTGTTTATCATTGTGTGCGTGTTCGCCATTGCCCGTGGCTTTTTGCGCTATGCGGAGCAGTCCTGCAATCACTTTATTGCGTTCAAGCTTCTGGCACTGATCCGCGACAAGGTATTCGGGGCGTTAAGACGTCTTTGTCCGGCAAAGCTGGAGGGCAAGGACAAGGGAGATCTGATCGCTGTGATCACCTCGGATATTGAGCTTTTGGAGGTGTTCTATGCACATACAATCTCTCCAATCGCAATTGCAGCGATCTTTTCCGGAATCATGTGCATCTATATCGGACATTTCCATTGGATCTTAGGTGTGATCGCACTGACGGCATACCTTGCGGTAGGTGTCTGCATTCCGCTATGGATCGCAAGCTGTGGTGGCGATGACGGCATGCGTTTCCGTAAAAAGTCCGGGGAGCTTTCCGGCTTTGTACTCGACAGCCTGCGTGGATTGGGAGAGATCCTGCAATATGGGCAGGGAGAAAAACGGCTGGCGGCAATGAACGAAAAAACTGCAGCAATGTCGGAGGAAGAACGGAATCTGAAATATACGGCAGGCAAAAATCAGGCGGTTACCAACACGACAATCCTAGTGTTTGACCTAGTGATGCTTTTGGTGGCTGCGCTATTGAACAACAGCGGACAGATTGGATTTTCGGCAATGCTGTTTGCAGTTATCGCGCTTATGAGCTCGTATGGTCCGGTCGTAGCTCTTGCAAATTTAGGAAGTACCCTGCAGAATACCTTTGCTGCTGCCAATCGTGTGCTGGATATTTTGGATGAGAATCCGGTGGCAGAGGAAATCACAGGACATCCACCTGTGACGTTTGGCGGAGCACAGGCACAGAATGTAACATTTTCTTATGGACAGGAGACTATCTTGCAGAATGTCTCTGTCGACATTCCAAAGGGAGCCGTGGTTGGTATTGCGGGGAGAAGTGGTAGCGGAAAGTCTACATTGCTAAAGCTGTTTATGCGCTTCTGGAAGACCGACAAGGGAAGTATCCGGATCTCCGATACGGATGTAGAGTTGATCAACACGCAGAATTTGCGCGATATGGAGAGTTTTGTAACGCAGGAAACCCATCTGTTCCATGACAGCATTCAAAATAACCTGCGTGTCGCAAAGTGGAATGCAACAGACGAAGAACTTGTACAGGCCTGCAAAAAAGCATCCATCCATGAATGGATTGAAAAGCTTCCGGAAGGCTATGATACGCCAGTAGGTGAGCTGGGAGATACTTTATCCGGCGGGGAGCGCCAACGGCTTGGATTGGCGAGAGCATTTTTACATGATGCTGACTTGATGCTCTTAGACGAACCGACAAGTAATCTGGACAGTCTCAATGAGGCGGTAATCTTAAAATCGCTTCGGGAGGAAAAAGAGAACCGGACAGTGGTGCTGGTTTCCCACCGGCTGTCCACCATGCGGATCGCCGACAAGATTTATTCTGTAGAACATGGGAGAGTAAGCTGATGCCAAAAGATATATCGTTTAAGCGAGAAAGGGAGAAGGCACTGGTATCACAGATGATCGCACTTTACTGTAAGAAGAAACACCATGCAAAGGGTGGGCTGTGCAGCGAATGTGCGGCGCTGGATGCATACGCGAGGGAACGCAGCGACAAATGCCCGTTCATGGCGACAAAGACTTTTTGCTCCAACTGCAGGGTACATTGTTACAAGAAGGACATGAGAGAGCAGATCCGGCAGGTGATGCGTTTTGCGGGACCGCGGATGGTGTTCCATCATCCGGTGGCTGCAATATCACATGTTGTGGAGACAAAAAAGGAAAAACGGCGGCTGGAAAAAGAAGCCGGAATATGATGGAAAAAAATAAAAAATTATTGAGAAAAAGTATTGAAAACTGATAAAAGTTATAATAGACTATGCATGGTTAGAAAAAGCTAACTCAAAGGCTTATTTCTGAAATAAATAGAAACGGAAGGTGAAACGTATGAGTTTAGCGGAAGCAACGGCTGGTGTTGAATACATCATTAAAGAACTCGTTACAGACGACGATGAGATGGAAGCATTCTTATTTTCACTCGGCTGCTATCCGGGAGAGCCAATCACGGTTATCTCACATATCAAAGGTGGCTGCGTAGTTGCAATCAAGGATGCCAGATACAACATTGATACTGAATTAGCGAAAGCTATTTCAATATAAAAAAGTGATTCATTCACTTTTTTTTATGGCCAATGGTTAGAAAATGCTAACTGTGGTTACCCTTAACGAAATTAATAAAATGAGGAGGATTCGTCATGAGAATTGCATTAACGGGAAATCCGAATAGTGGAAAGACGACCATGTACAATGCACTGACCGGAAGAAACGAAAAGGTCGGAAACTGGGCCGGCGTTACCGTTGAGAAGAAGGAGAGCCTGATCAAGAAGGCTTATTACGATGGAAAGGAAGAACTGATCGCAGTCGATCTGCCGGGAGCATATTCAATGTCCCCATTTACGTCAGAGGAGAGCATCACCAGCGGATATGTAAAGAATGAAAATCCGGATGCGATCATCAACATCGTAGATGCAACCAACTTAAGCCGAAGCTTATTCCTTACCACACAGCTTCTTGAACTTGAGATTCCGGTTGTCGTAGCTTTGAATAAGAGTGATATCAACGAGAAGAAAGATACCGAGATCAATGTAGAACTTCTTTCCCAGAAGCTGGGCTGCCCGGTTGTAAAGACCGTATCTACTGCGGCAGGCGGACTCAAGGAGATTGTTGAGACTGCAGCATCCTTAAAGGGGAAAGGACAGAAAGCTCCATACGTTCAGGGCAATGTCGATTTACATAGTAAGGAAGCCGTAGAAGAGGCTGATAGAAAGCGTTTCGATTTCGTAAAGGGAATCGTAAGCCAGGTTGAAAAGCGTAAAGTCCTTACAAAGGAAAAGAACGGACAGGATAAGATTGATGCAGTTCTTACAAACCCTTGGGTAGGTATCCCAATCTTCGCATTGATCATGTTCCTCGTATTCTATATTTCACAGTCAACGGTTGGTACATGGATCGCAGATTGGCTGACAGGATGGATTGAGACTTTCCAGGAGTGGGTTGCAGGCCTTGTAGAGAATGCAAATCCATTCTTACAGTCACTCCTTGTTGATGGTATCATCGGTGGTGTAGGTGCCGTTGTCGGATTCCTTCCGCTGGTTATGGTACTGTACTTCCTGATCGCACTCTTAGAGGATTGCGGATACATGGCAAGAGCTACCGTAGTTCTTGATCCAATCTTCAAGCGTGTTGGTCTTTCTGGAAAATCTGTTATTCCTATGATCATCGGAACCGGATGTGGAATCCCTGGTATCATGGCATGCCGTACCATCCGTAACGAGAGAGAGAAGAGAACCACAGCTATGCTGACCACATTTATGCCATGTGGTGCAAAGCTTCCGGTTATTGCATTGTTCGTAGGAGCTTTTTTCCCGGATTCTGCATGGGTTGGACCGCTTATGTACTTTGTAGGTATTCTTCTTATCTTACTTGGGGCATTGATCATTAAGGCAGTTACCGGTTACAAATACAGAAAGTCATTCTTCATCATCGAGCTTCCAGAGTATAAGGCTCCAAGTCTTAAGAGAGCTGCACTTTCCATGTTAGAGCGTGGTAAAGCATACATCATCAAGGCTGGTACTATCATCCTTGTATGTAACACCATCGTACAGATCATGCAGTCCTTCAACTGGCAGTTCCAGGTTGTCGAGGAAGGCATGGAGGGAACATCCATCCTTGCAAGCATCGCTCATCCGGTTGCTTACCTGTTATTCCCAATCTGTGGTGTTGTAGCTTGGCAGCTTGCAGCAGCAGCAGTTACCGGATTTATTGCAAAAGAGAACGTAGTAGGTACTCTTGCAGTATGTTATGGACTTAGCGCATTCATCGATACCGATGAGCTTGCACTTGTCGGAGACGGAAATGTTGTTGCCAGCGCAATGGCACTTACCAAGGTCGCAGCACTTGCATACCTGATGTTCAACCTTTATACACCGCCTTGCTTCGCAGCACTTGGTGCTATGAACTCCGAGATGCAGAGTAAGAAATGGCTGTGGGCAGGAATTGCACTTCAGCTTTGCACAGGATATACCGTAGGATTTCTGGTATACCAGATTGGTACTTTGATCACAACCGGATCTGTTGGTAATGGATTTGTACCTGGACTTATCGCTGTACTTGCTATGGTTGCTGTTCTTGTAGTTCTTATTGTAAGATCTAACCGCAAGTTTGCTGATGAGTACGCATTAAAGTAAGATATAATTGGGCAGATATTGACTAGTTCCAATAAATTGACCGGGAAGGAGACTATATGGAAAATCTGATTGTAGTGTTAGCTGTGCTTGCTATTTTGGCAGCAGCGATCGTATACATACGAAAGGAAAAGAAAAAGGGCATAAGATGCATCGGGTGTCCTTCCGCAGGTCAGTGTCGGAAGTACAAAAAAGGTCATTTGGGCGGCGGCTGCGGCGGTTGCTAAAGAGGTGCGTGCATATGAAAAATCAGTTGCGGGAACAACAGAATAAATCGGTCACCGACTACCACAGAACAACGATGCAAAAGACAATTGTGCTTCAGCTGTTGCGGAAAAAGGGCTATCGGATCACAAAGCAGCGTCAGTTGCTGCTGGATATTATCCTGCTGGAGCAATGTGCAAGCTGCAAGGAAATCTATTACAAGGCATCTGCTTTAGACCCTTCTCTTGGAGCTGCAACTGTCTATCGCATGATCAATCTGCTTGAAGAAATCGGCGCTATCCGGCGAAATAATCTCTACCGCGTATCCTGCGGGGCGAATTGTAAAGCGGATGGAGCATGTGAGATTGAACTTGACGATCACACGATACGCAGACTGTCTGAACGAGAGTGGCATCAAGTTATCTCTGAAGGACTCAAAAACTGCGGATATCTGAATACTCAAAAGGTTGTTAGTGTCTCTATGGATTCTTAATTCCTAAAAACAAAAGCGCGAATGGTTGAATTGCCATTCGCGCTTTTGCTATGTCTGAAATCATTACTTTGATGAATACTACTGGTTTGCTTCCTTTTTCAGATTCTTCTGAGCTGTGGAGAGCATCAGCTTGATACGGTTTAACTGATTGACCTCGGACGCACCCGGATCATAATCAATCGCCACGATATTTGCAGAAGGGAACTCATGGCGTATCTTCTTGATAACGCCTTTTCCTACAATGTGGTTCGGCAGACATGCAAATGGCTGCGCACAGACAATGTTGGAAGCTCCCTGATGGATCAGTTCAAGCATCTCTCCGGTTAAGAACCAGCCTTCACCGGTCTGGTTGCCGCAGGACACAATTGGCTCTGCTAACTTGGCAAGATCCTGTATGTAAGCGGTCGGCTCAAAGTGCTTGCTCTTTTTCAACTCATCTCTTGCAGCACTTCTCATCCACTCGAAGAATTTAATCGCAAGATTATTCATCCTGCGCGATTTCTCGGACTCTCCGAGATAATCAGCCTTGAAATTCGTGTTGTAACAGCAGTACAGCAAAAAGTCTGTCAAATCTGGCACAACAGCTTCAGCACCCTCGGACTCAAGCAGATCAACAATATAGTTGTTGGCTGCAGGAAGGAACTTGACAAGGATCTCACCGACAACGCCGACACGCGGCTTTTTCTCATCGGTGGTCGGAAGATTATCAAAGTCGCGGATGATCTCGCGGCACATCTTCTTGTACTTGCGGTGGGAGAGGAACTTATCCTGTGTAATAAATTCAATACAGCGCTTTTTCCACTTCTCATGCAGTGCATTCGCACTTCCTGGAACCTTCTCATATGGGCGCATACGATAGAGGCAGCGCATAAAGATATCGCCAAACTCAAGCGCATACAGACCGTGCTGGATCAGCTTCGGCGTGAAGGTAAAGCCAGGGTTCTTCTCAAGACCTACCATGTTGATGGAAATAACCGGAACATCTGGATAGCCCGCTTTGATGAGGGCACGGCGGATAAATCCAATATAGTTGGTCGCGCGGCAGCCACCACCGGTCTGTGAAATCAGGATCGCGGTCTTTGTCATATCGTATTTTCCGGACATGACGGCACTCATGATCTGCCCGACGACAATCAGGGACGGATAGCAGGCGTCATTATTTACAAACTTAAGTCCGACATCCACACACTCGCGCGCAGGCACATCCGGGATGACCAGATTATATCCGGCTGCGCGGAATGCAGGCAGCAGCAGGTCAAAGTGGATCGGTGACATCTGCGGGCAGATGATGGAGTAGTTAGCTCGCATCTCCTCTGTGAAGATGACACGTTCGTAGTTGGATGGGCGAAGAGTGCGCTTTTCATGCTGCTTCTCCTTCACACGGAGCGCAGACAGCAGAGAGCGGATACGGATTCTCGCGGCACCGAGGTTATTTACCTCGTCGATCTTTAAACAGCTATAGATCTTGCCGGAGCCGGTCAGGATGTCGCTGACACAGTCCGTGGTTACGGCATCAAGTCCGCAGCCGAATGAGTTGAGCTGGATGAGATCCAGATCATCGCGCGTCTTGACATAATTGGCAGCAGAATACAGTCTGGAGTGATACATCCACTGGTCCATGACGATAAGTGGGCGCTCCAGGTTGCCAAGGTGTGAGACGGAATCCTCGGTCAGCACACAGATGCCGTAGCTGTTGATCAGCTCCGGAATACCGTGGTTGATCTCCGGGTCTATATGGTACGGACGACCGGCAAGGACGATACCTCTGCGACCGGTCTCTTCCATATAATGAAGGACTTCCTCGCCCTTTTTCTGCATCTCAAGGTGTGTGACCTCAAGCTCCTTCCATGCCTCGCTTACCGCATCGCGGATCTCTGCCTCCGGGATCGCAAATTCCGGTGCACCAAAGCAGGCAACAAGCTGTTTGGATATGGTCTCCTCGCTGGTAAATGCCATAAACGGGTTGTAGAACCGTACATTGCCGTTTGTGATCTCATCAACATTGTTCTTGATGTTCTCCGAGTAGGAGGTGACGATCGGGCAATTGTAGTGGTTGTTGGCATCCGGGAACTCCTTGCGTTCATATGGGATGGCTGGGTAGAAGATAAAATCCACATTCTGGTGGACGAGCCATGCAATATGACCGTGGGCAAGTTTGGCCGGGTAGCATTCGGATTCACTTGGGATGGAATCAATACCTAGCTCATAAATCTTGCGGGTTGACTGCGGTGAGAGTACCACAGAGAATCCGAGCTTCGTGAAGAAGGTTGCCCAGAACGGATAGTTTTCGTACATATTGAGCACACGCGGAATACCTACGGTGCCGCGTGCTGCTTCCTCGGCGGAAAGCGGCGTGTAGTCAAAAATACGCTTATTCTTATATTCAAAAAGATTCGGAATATTTTCTTTATTCTTTTCCTTTCCAAGTCCACGCTCACAACGGTTGCCGGTAATGTACTGGCGGTTGTCGGAAAACTTATTGATCGTAAGCAGACAATGGTTCGTACACCCCTGACAACGCGCAAGCTTCGTGGTGTAGGAGAGAGCGTTGATCTGTTCAATGGAGAGCATGGTTGTCTGATAATCGGCCTCGTGACGTTCCCTTGCAATCAGGGCAGCACCGAATGCACCCATGATACCGGCAATGTCCGGACGGGTAGCATGTACGCCTGCAATCTTTTCGAAGCTGCGCAAAACAGCATCATTGTAGAACGTACCACCCTGCACAACGATATTCTCACCGAGGTCCTTGGCATCGGAGAGTTTGATAACTTTAAAGAGAGCATTCTTGATAACGGAGTAGGCAAGTCCGGCAGAAATGTCCGCAACGCTTGCTCCTTCCTTCTGTGCCTGCTTAACTTTTGAGTTCATAAATACGGTACAGCGTGTTCCAAGGTCGATTGGATGCTTTGCGAAAAGTGCCTCCTTGGCAAAGTCCTGAACGGAGTAGTTTAGGGACTTTGCAAATGTCTCAATGAAGGAACCGCAGCCGGAAGAACATGCTTCGTTAAGCTGTACGGAATCAACGGTCTGGTTCTTGATCTTGATGCACTTCATATCCTGACCGCCGATGTCAAGGATGCAGTCAACCTTCGGATCGAAAAAAGCAGCGGCATAGTAGTGTGCAACCGTCTCTACCTCGCCGTCATCCAACATGAGAGCTGCCTTTAACAGCGCCTCTCCGTAACCGGTGGAGCAGGAGTGGACGATATGTGCGTCCGCAGGAAGCTTTTCATAGATCTCCTGAATAGAGCGGATTGCTGTGGCAAGCGGGCTTCCGTTATTATTGCTGTAAAAAGAATATAAAAGCTTGCCATCCTCGGATACAAGCGCGATCTTGGTCGTAGTTGAGCCTGCATCGATACCGAGGTAGCAGTTTCCCTTGTAGGAAGACAGATCAGATGTCTCTACGTGGTTGTTCCCATGGCGCTCAGTGAAGGCGTCATATGAGGCCTGATCTGCAAAAAGCGGCTCTAAGCGCGCAACCTCAAAGTCCATCTTGATTCCGGCGGAAAGCCGGCTGATCATATCGGTAAGGGATGCGGTCACATCCTCCTTGTAATTCAATGCGGAACCGATCGCCGCAAACAGATGGGAGTTGTCCGGCGTGATCGCATGCTCATCGTCGAGATTTAACGTGCGGATGAACGCTGCCTTAAGCTCGGATAAAAAGTGAAGCGGACCGCCGAGAAACGCTACGTGCCCACGAATCGGTTTGCCACAGGCAAGGCCGCTGATTGTCTGGTTGACAACCGCCTGAAAGATGGAAGCGGAAAGATCCTCGCGGGTAGCTCCCTCGTTGATGAGCGGCTGGATGTCGGTCTTGGCAAATACACCGCAGCGCGCTGCAATCGGATAGATTGCTTTGTAATTCTTGGCATATTCATTCAGCCCGGATGCATCCGTCTGGATGAGAGCTGCCATCTGATCGATAAAGGAACCGGTACCACCGGCACAGATTCCGTTCATACGCTGTTCGACATTGCCACCCTCGAAGTAGATGATCTTGGCATCCTCACCGCCAAGCTCAATGGCTACATCAGTCTGCGGGGCATAAAAAGAAAGCGCAGTCGATACAGAGATAACCTCCTGCACAAAAGGAACGTCAAGATGCTTTGCGAGCGTAAGTCCGCCGGAGCCCGTGATCATCGGGGTGACGGTGCAGTCACCAACGATATCATGTGCCTTTTGAAGAAGGGAGGACAAGGTCTCCTGAATGTTGGCATAATGGCGTTCATAATCGGAAAAGATCAACTGGTTATCCATGTCAAGTAAAGCCACCTTTACCGTGGTAGATCCGATGTCAATTCCCAATTTGTATAGGTTTTGATTTTGCATGTATACGATCCTCCATAGATGAAAAAAGGATTTTTCTTCTTATTAAAATGTTTATCCAAACAAGTACATAACATTATACGACACCATATGACAAAAAACAACGCCGATATTTCTAAAGTTTTTATGAACTATAGAAAGGATTCATTGCAAAAACGGCAAAGAGTCCGTATAATGGACACTGTGCAAAACCCGGCGGATTGATCGGCAGATGGTACAACTATAAAGCAAATCGGAGAGTGAACCTATGAATTGGATGGACAAACTGGAACGCAAATTCGGACGATATGCAATTCCGAATATTACGCGATATATGATTTTTGCAAACCTGATCGGCTACATTCTTGAGGCAGCCGGTCTGTCAACGATAATGAGTTACCTGGATTTCTCGGCTGCACATATTTTCCACGGACAGATCTGGCGGCTGGTGACCTGGGTGTTTGTTCCGACAAGCGGACTTAGTTTCTGGTCCCTTCTGTTTATTCTATGCTTGCTGATGCTTGGACAGAATCTCGAATATGCACTTGGCTCCTTCCGCATGAATGTCTATTTCTGGGGGGGAATCTTAATCAGTGATATCGGAGGTCTTTTGATTGGCGGAATCTCGTATCTGTGTGGCGTGCGTGTGATGTATGACGGAATGGTATCGGGACTTCCAATCTACCTGACAATGTACTACATTCTGTTCTCGCTGTATTTACTGCTTGGACTTCTGATGCCGGAAGCAGAGGTACGTCTGTATTTTGTACTTCCGATCCGGATGAAATGGCTGACGATCCTTTATGTGATCGAACTGGCATATGAAGTATATTCTTATTTTAAGATGGGCTGGATGTACGGCATTATGTTCAGCACCGAGATCGTGCTGGCATTTGTGAACCTTATCGTGTTTGTACATGCCTGCAAACACCATGTTTCCATGAAGCAGAAGCGCAGGCAGAAACAGTTCCATGCACAGTTTTCACAGCCGAGACCGGGTTCCGGGATTGCAAAGCATAAGTGTGCGATCTGCGGAAGAACGGAATTGGATGATCCGACACTTACCTTCCGCTACTGCTCTAAATGCGCGGGTAATTATGAGTACTGTCAGGATCACCTGTTTACGCATACACATGTGCAGCCGAAATAAGCGTCCTGACTTTTTTTGAGCGAAATTTCTCGCAGGCAGGACCTTTCATAAGTATACTAAATATGGTATAATCTGTAAAAATTTTAGTTATCGGGACAACGAAGGAGAAAATTATGAATAAAGTACATAAGGCGAATTTGTGGGTGGTACTTGGCTGTGTACTAGCACTTACCGCCACAACGGTATGGTCATACGGCGTATCGGCAAAGACGGTCGCGTGCTGCGCGGTACTCTGGGTGACACTTTTGATTGTAGTGGTGGCAAAGGTTCTTAAGATCAGTGATTTTGCAAAGGCAATGATAATCGTTTTAATTCCATCCTACGCGATGCTGGTGTATTCTGCATTGTGCGGAGGCAATTCGGTCACATTCGTTGCAAGCTTTGTCACGCTTGGTATGTCGGTGCGGTATTTTGACAAAAAGATTGTTAAATATTATTCAATTGCATTTATGATTCCGGTCATAGCGGTGATGTTCATTTACCCTGACACGATTGATACGAATGTGATTGCGGCAACGTCAAAGATTGTGTTGTGGATTGCAACGGCTGTCCTTTTGTATCTGGGAACCCAGGCAGGGCAGGACAAGCATTCGCAGGCACAGACGGCATTGGATGAGGTAAAAAATAACGGAATTGTTGCCAACCAGATCGCGGAGAAGCTGAATAAAGATATCATCGCGTGCGGGCAGCAGGTAGATGCGGTGACAGCACATGCCCAGATGGTAAAGACTTCGGCAGAACAGATGGAACAGGTAGTCGATGAGTCAAGCCATGCAATTTCGAAGGTCAGCGAGAAGCTGGATATGTCGCGGGAATATATTGACAGGAACTCCGATTATGCAAAACAGATCGAGGAAAGCTTCGGAGTAGTTACTGCAGCAGTGGAAAAGGGCAACAAAGAGGCAAGAGAGGTTAAGGATTCCATGCTTGAGATGTCGCATACAGTCAGCGCTGCGAGCGATGCAACCGCCGGCTTGCTTGGACAGATGGAGGAAATCACCGGTATCCTCAATGACATCAATGCAATCGCGGGACAGACAAACCTTCTGTCTTTGAATGCGTCCATCGAGGCAGCAAGAGCAGGAGAGCACGGAAAGGGATTTGCGGTCGTGGCAGAGCAGATCCGTGTGTTGTCTGAAGATAGCCGCAAGTCGGCAGAGAGCATCAAGCAGATCATTACAACCCTTACGGATACGGTAAACGGTGTCGCAGAGAAAATCATGGCGGGGGCCGATGCGGCGAGAGTAAGTTCAGAGCAGATGGATCAGCTGATCGGACAGTTTGAAGTGGTAAACAGCTCGGCGGATGAAGCTACTGCTATTGTTAAGGATGAGTATGAGATCATCCGCAAAGTACAAAATGAGTTTGATGATATCCAGCGGGAATTAAATACGGTGGCTGCTACCTCCGAGGAGAATGCTGCGATGGCATCTGAGATCGGAACCAATATCGTAAATCAGACCGAGAATGTATTCCGGTTATCCGATGAGATCAATCATTTGAGAGATTCTTCCCAGGAACTTGAGGAGCATTTTTGGGATAAAGCAGAAGAAGTATAACGCAGTATGAAAGCAGACAATATCCGGCATGCAGATTTTCGGATTCGTCAGCAATGAGAGTTGACAAGGACTGTGTTGGATTTTATAATGGGAATATCGCAGAAACGAGGTTGTTGCATGCGTGCATCAGCCTCGTTTTGCACTATGATGGCTCCGGCGGCGAAGCGGAGCGGTGGAGGAAAAGAAATGGAAAATGAAGTAGTATCCAAGAATTTTATTGAGCAGATCATCGAGAAAGACTTAGCGGAGGGACATTGCACGACGGTAAGGACACGTTTCCCACCGGAGCCGAATGGATATCTGCACATTGGACATGCCAAGTCCATCTTACTTAACTATGGTTTGGCAAAGAAATATAACGGGCAGTTTAATTTCCGGTTTGATGATACCAATCCGACCAATGAGAAGACAGAGTTCGTAGAGTCAATCCAGGCAGATGTTAAGTGGCTGGGAGCTGATTACGGGGCTAATCTGTTCTATGCATCCAACTCTTTTGACCAGATGTACGAAGCAGCAATCAAGCTGATCTAGAAGGGAAAAGCATATGTATCCGATTTATCCGCGGATGAGATCCGTGAGTATCGTGGCACTCTTACCGAGCCGGGAAAGGATGATCCGTATGCGGCCAGAAGCGTAGAGGAGAATCTTGCGCTGTTTGAAAGCATGAAGAACGGAGAGTTTGAGGATGGCAGCAAGGTATTGCGCGCCAGAATCGATATGGCATCTTCCAATATCAATATGCGTGACCCGATCCTTTACCGTGTAGCTCATATGACCCATCACAACACCGGGGACAAGTGGTGTATCTACCCGATGTATGACTTTGCACATCCGATTGAGGATGCGATTGAGGGAATCACCCATTCCATTTGTACATTGGAATTTGAGGACCACAGACCACTATATGACTGGGTGGTTATGGAACTTGGCTATAAGAATTCACCTGAGGAGACACCAAAGCAGATTGAGTTTGCCAAGATGTATCTGACAAACGTTGTTACCGGTAAGCGATATATCAAGAAGCTTGTTGAGGACAAGATCGTTGACGGATGGGATGACCCACGCCTTGTCAGCATTGCAGCACTCCGCCGCCGTGGTTATACCCCGGAGGCTATCCAGAAGTTTGTGGATCTTTGTGGTATCTCCAAAGCAAACAGCTCTGTAGATTATGCGATGCTCGAGTATTGCATCCGCGAGGATTTGAAGATGAAGCGCTCCCGCATGATGGCGGTTCTTGATCCGGTAAAGGTTGTGATCGACAACTATCCGGAGGGAGAAACAGAATATCTTACTGTTGAGAACAATTTGGAGAATCCGGAGCTTGGCAGCAGACAGGTGCCATTTTCGCGTGAACTCTATATTGAACGTGATGACTTTATGGAGGAGCCTCCAAAGAAATACTTCCGTATGTTCCCGGGGAATGAGGTGCGCCTGATGAACGCATATTTTGTAAAGTGTGAAAGCTTTGAGAAGGATGAGAACGGTAATATCACGCTGATTCACTGTACCTATGATCCTGCATCTAAGGGCGGAAACAGCCCGGATGGCAGAAAGGTAAAGGGAACGATCCACTGGGTATCTGCGGCACACGCAAAGCAGGTTACGATACGTTTATATGAGAATATCGTCAACGAAGAGCTTGGCGTATACAATGAGGACGGAAGCTTAAATCTGAACCTGAATTCTCTTACCGTATTGGATCATTGTATGGTGGAGCCGGCGCTTGCAGAAGCAAGAGCATATGATAGTTTTCAGTTTGTCCGTCAGGGATTTTTCTGTGCGGATGTAAAGGACTCTGAGCCGGGACAGCCAGTATTTAACCGTATTGTGTCCTTGAAGAGTTCATTTAAGTTATAAGACAAGGAGAAAACATGAATATTTTTGATGGGTTAGAGAAGTTTGGGCTGGATGTATCCGGCAAGGTTGACCTGTATGGAGAGGACAAGAAGGATGCGAAGAATGCGAAGAATGCCGAAGCGGATGGCTTATCTAAGCCGGCAGAACCGGACGAGAAGGATTTTCTGCTGGAACGCACCATTTGCTGTACTGTGTGCGACCGCCAGTTTAAGACAAGATCGGTAAAGTCCTCTAAGTTGCGCAGGCTGGATCCGGACAAGGACTTACGCCCACGTTTTCAGTATATTGATACACTCAAATATGATGTGATCTCTTGTCCTTACTGCGGATATACTGCGATGAGCCGTTATTTTGAACATCTTTCCTCATTGCAGATCAAGCTTATCCGGGAAGGTGTATCTTCCAAATTTACCGCAACGACACTTGATCTTCCGGAGACTTTTGATTACGACTATGCGATTGAACATCATAAGCTGTCTTTGTTCAATACGATAATCAAGAAGGGATCGACCAGCGAGAAGGCTTATACCTGCCTGAAACTGGCGTGGCTTTGCAGAGGTAAAACAGAAGAACTTATAAAAAACGGCAATGAAGAGGATTCTGATGTTGTAAAGAAATGCAAAGCGGATGAGAAAACTTATTATGCGCAGGCATATGATGGTCTTATCAAAGCAATCGCGAGTGAATCATTTCCAATTTGCGGCATGGATCAGAATACAATGGATCTTCTTCTGGCAGAGATGGCATTTGCATTGGACAAGTATGAGGATTCCTATCGTTTCCTTTCAAGACTCCTGACATCAAGAAGTGCGGGAAGCAATATCAAGAATCGGGGGCTGGATCTGAAGGAGGAAATTGTAGCCAAGCTCAGAAGCGCCAGATAGCAGGAAAAGAAAAAATGTTATATAACGAAAAAACGGATGCCATCTGGCATCCGTTTTTTGTAACCTGGATTTCTTATTTCTGGTTGTTCTTTACTTCCTGAAGCTTCATTGCACGAACTTTAAGCGGAAGTCCGAATAAAGTGATGAAACCATCTGCATCATGGTGATCATAGAGATCTCCGGTTGTAAAGCTTGCAAGGGACTCACTGTAGAGAGAGTATGGGGAAGTAGTTCCGGCTTTGATGATATTTCCTTTGTAAAGCTTGAATTTTACTTCACCGGTCACATATTCCTGAGTAGATTCTACAAATGCCTGAATCGCCTCACGAAGCGGAGTAAACCATTTGCCCTCGTAAACAACCTGAGCGAGTTTGTTGCCCATTTCCTTTTTTACCTCCATGGTAGCACGGTCGAGGCACAGCTCCTCGAGCTGGTCATGAGCCTCCATGAGAATAGTTCCGCCCGGTGTTTCATATACACCACGGGATTTCATTCCGACAACACGATTTTCAACGATGTCAACGATGCCGATGCCGTGCTTGCCGCCAAGACGATTCAACTCTCGGATGATATCAGACACCTTCATTTCCTTGCCGTTTACGGAAGTAGGAACACCCTTTTCAAAAGTCATGGTTACATACTCAGCCTCATCCGGAGCCTTTTCCGGTGGACAGGTAAGAACAAGAAGGTGCTCATAGTTTGGCTCGAGGGATGGATCTTCAAGCTCAAGACCCTCATGGCTGATATGCCATAAGTTACGGTCACGGCTGTAGCTGCTGTCAGTTGAGAATGGAAGATCAATTCCGTGTGCCTTGCAGTATTCAATCTCGGCCTCTCTTGAATCCATCTGCCAGTTATCCTGGCGCCAAGGCGCGATTACTTTGATATCCGGAGCTAAAGCCTTGATACCAAGCTCGAAACGGATCTGGTCATTGCCCTTTCCGGTTGCACCGTGGCAGATTGCAACGGCGTTTTCTTTTCTTGCAATCTCAACCAGCTTTTTTGCAATGCCAGGACGGGCCATAGAGGTTCCGAGCAGATATTTGTGCTCATATACAGCACCGGCCTGTACACATGGAACGATATAATCATCGCAGAATTCATCGGTGATATCTTCAATATATAACTTGGATGCGCCGGAGAGCTTTGCACGCTCCTCAAGGCCATCAAGTTCTTCTCCCTGTCCGCAATTGATACAGCAGCAGATTACCTCGTAATCGTATTGTTCTTTCAACCACGGAATGATTGCGGTGGTGTCAAGTCCACCGGAGTAAGCCAAAACAACTTTTTCCTTCATAGTAACACCCTTTCTTTTTGTATAATTCTTAATCAAGTACTTTCTTTTTTTAGTCACGATAACTATACATCAAATCATATAGGAACGCAAGTGAAAAAATATACAAAACAATGTATAAATATGCAAAACTTTGTGCACTTTTTCTCTTTACGAGATAAGGAAGGTATACTATATTATTAAGCAGAGTAACTATTCTGACTCTTCCCTTGGGGAAGGGATTGAATAAGTGGAATGAGATAAAGGGGATTTCGATTATGATAAAAGCAGGAATAATCGGCGCGACCGGATATGCTGGTGCAGAGCTGGTGCGCATTCTGATGAATCACAAGGATGTGGAGATTGCATGGTACGGATCAAGAAGTTATGTGGATCAGGACTATGCGGATGTATATGGTAATCTGTTTCAGATCGTGGATGCCAAGTGCATGGATGACAATATGGAAGAACTTGCGGATCAGGTAGATGTCATCTTTACTGCAACACCGCAGGGCTTTTTGGCAGGCGTGCTTACAGAGGATATTTTAAATAAAGTAAAGATCATTGACTTGAGCGCTGATTTCCGTATCAAAGATGTTGCGGTGTACGAGAAATGGTACAAGATTGAGCACAAGAGCCCACAGTTTATTGACGAAGCGGTCTATGGCCTTTGTGAGATCAATCGCGACAAGATCACAGAGCATACAAGACTAGTGGCCAATCCTGGCTGTTATACAACTTGTTCAATTCTGACGGCATATCCGTTGGTAAAGGAAGGATTGATAGATCCGGATACGCTTATTATCGATGCAAAATCCGGTACTTCCGGCGCCGGGCGAGGCGCAAAGGTTGCAAATCTCTTCTGTGAGGTCAATGAGAGCATGAAAGCATACGGCGTGGCAACACACCGCCATACGCCTGAGATTGAGGAGCAGCTTGGTTATGCAGCCGGAAAACAGATCATCGTCAGCTTTACACCGCACCTTGTTCCGATGAACCGCGGTATTCTTGCAACCGAGTATGCGACATTAAATAAGAAGCCGGATGGAACGTATCCTGCTTACGAAGAAATCAAAGCAGTATATGATAAATATTATGCAAATGAGCGTTTTGTCCGCGTGCTGAAAAAGGGCATGTGTCCGGAGACAAAATGGGTAGAAGGCAGCAACTATGTGGATATCAATTTCGTGATTGACGAGCGTACCGGTCGGATCATCATGATGGGCGCGCTTGATAATCTGGTAAAGGGTGCGGCAGGACAGGCAGTCCAGAACATGAATCTTATGTTTGGGTTCGAGGAAGCGGAAGGACTTCGGATGGTTCCGATGTTCCCATAGAAAGAGGTGCAGGGCATGGCGGATTTTTCTTATGAAATTCGGACAATGACAATCGCGGATTATGATGCAGTGTATGAACTATGGATGAGTATTCATGGATTTGGAATCCGATCTATTGACGATTCAAGGGAGGGAGTAGAGCGCTTCCTCATGAGAAACCCTTCCACAAGCGTGGTTGCGATTGCTGATGGTAAGATTGTAGGTGCTATTCTGTGTGGGCATGATGGACGCAGAGGCTGTCTGTATCATGTGTGTGTGCATGAGAGCTACCGCAAGCACGGAATCGGAAAGGCAATGGCGGTTGCCTGTATGCGTGCTCTTCAGGCAGAGCATATCAACAAGGTCAACCTGATTGCGTTTAAGTCGAACGAAATCGGAAATCAGTTCTGGAAAGGCGAGGGCTGGACATTTCGCGAGGATTTAAACTATTATGATTTTACGTTAAATGATCAGAATATAACAAATTTTAACCGTTAGAAAAGGGGACATTAAAATGGCAGAGCAGAATATGGATGAATTATTGGCCAAGGCACAGGTGCTGATCGAGGCACTTCCGTATATCCAGCGTTTTAACCGCAAGATCATCGTTGTCAAATACGGCGGATCTGCGATGGTGGATGAAAAATTAAAAAAACAGGTGATTCAGGATGTAACCCTATTAAAGCTGGTTGGGTTTAAACCGATTATTGTTCACGGCGGCGGCAAGGAGATCAGCCGCTGGGTTGAGAAGGTTGGAATGGAGCCTGAGTTTGTCAACGGTCTTCGTAAGACGGATGAGGCAACGATGGAAATCGCTGAGATGGTGCTAAACAAAGTCAATAAATCGCTTGTCAAACTGGTGGAAGAACTTGGTGTTCGTTCCATCGGTATCAGTGGTAAGGACGGCGGGCTGCTCAAGGTTAAGAAGAAGTTGTCCGGCGGACAGGATATCGGCTTTGTCGGAGAAATCACAGAGGTTGATCCAAAGATTCTGCACGACCTTTTGGAGAAGGATTTCCTTCCAATCGTATGTCCAATCGGTATGGATGAGAATTACCAGACCTACAATATCAATGCGGATGATGCTGCCTGCGCGATTGCAAGAGCGGTTGAGGCAGAAAAGCTTGCCTTTTTAACGGACATTGAAGGTGTGTACAAAGATCCGGAAGACAAGAGCACACTTATCTCCGAACTTACGGTTTCCGAGGCGAAAGAGCTGATCGGGGATGGATTTATCGGAGGTGGTATGCTGCCGAAGCTGAACAATTGTATTGATGCAATCGAGAATGGTGTTTCAAGAGTGCACATCCTTGATGGAAGAATCGCACATTGCCTGCTCCTTGAAATCTTTACAAACAAGGGAATCGGAACTGCTATTTTGGGAGATCAGGAGGATAAATTCTACAATGAATAAAAGTGATTACATAAATGCTGCCGAGAGCAGTCTGCTGCATACGTACAATCGTTTTCCGTTGGTGCTTGATCACGGTGAGGGCGTTTATCTGTATGATACAGATGGAAAAAAATATCTGGACTTTGCTGCAGGTATCGCAGTATGTGCGCTTGGATACAGCAACGAAGCACATAAGACGGCACTAAAGAATCAGGTAGATGCACTGCTTCACACTTCAAATCTCTACTATAACGAGCCAACAATCGCTGCTGCACAGAAGGTTCTGGCAGCAAGCGGCATGGATCGTGTATTCTTTACGAACAGCGGAACCGAGGCAATTGAGGGGGCGATAAAGGCCGCTAAGAAATATGCCTATACAAGAGACGGACATGCGGGGCATGAGATCATTGCGATGCAGCATTCCTTTCACGGACGCAGCATCGGTGCGCTATCTGTAACAGGAAATGCGCATTATCAGGAACCATTTGAGCCACTGCTTCCGGGAGTTAAGTTTGCAGAGTTTAACAATTTGGACAGCGTAAAAGCGCTTATTACGGATAAGACCTGTGCGATCATCATGGAGACGGTACAAGGCGAGGGTGGTATCTATCCGGCAGATGAGGCGTTTTTATCCGGTGTGCGGGCACTTTGTGATGAACATGATATTTTGCTGGTTCTCGATGAGATCCAATGCGGAATGGGACGAAGCGGAAAGATGTTCGCATGGCAGAATTACAATGTGAAACCGGACATTATGACAGTTGCAAAGGCTCTTGGTTGCGGCGTTCCGGTCGGCGCATTTTTGATGACCCAGAAAGTAGCAGACAAATCGCTGGCACCGGGAGACCATGGAACGACTTATGGTGGTAACCCGTTTGTCGGGGCAGCAGTATCGGCAGTATTTGATCAGTTTGAAGAACTTTCAATTATCGATCACGTGAATGAGGTCGCACCATATCTTGCCAGACGCCTGGATGAATTGGTAGACAAATATGACTGCCTGACTGCACACCGGGGCATGGGACTGATGCGCGGACTTGTATGCACGCTTCCAGTTGGAAAAGTATCTGCAAAGGCACTTGAAAATGGACTGATTGTGATTACTGCGGGAAGCGATGTGCTGCGTTTTGTTCCACCTCTTGTCATAGAGAAAGAGCATGTGGATGAAATGATTGAAAAGCTTGAAAAGACGTTGGATGAAATGAAATAATTTTTTTAAAACAGATAACTGTTTTGTGTGTGAAAGCGCCCGGATTGTAAGACGGGCGCTTTCACTTTGCGTGTCCCCATAGGTGTTTAAGGAGGTTTAAGATGGCTCTTTCACCTGAAAAAAGTGAAATAATAATGAAACACACTTGTAATAGGTGTAAAAAGTCGTTAAAATAAACAAAGACACTAATCTTTCTCCCGATTCGAAGGGAGACAATATGATAAACAGAATAAAAATGACCTTGATTGCTGCGGCAATCTGTTTTTTGTGCGGATGTGGCAGCCGAAATGAAGCTGTTTTGATCAATACGGTTCAAAGCAGCGGGACAGAGAGTGCTGACCTGCTTCCCCCGGAAGAAACTGAGGATACCGGTTCCACGGATTACGATCCGCTGCCAGAGAAGGCAGAATCTGCTCATGGAGAGAAGCAGACGATTGTGGTGCATGTGTGCGGCGCTGTGGATAGTCCGGGCGTGTATACCCTTAAGGAGGACTGCCGTGTCTGGGATGCTATTGAGGCCGCAGGCGGTTTCTCGGAGGATGCCAGTACAGATTACCTGAATCTGGCCGGATCAATCTGTGATGGACAGAAGGTGTATGTTCCGACAATTGTGGAGGCTGATTCATGGACGGAGGATGGCTGGGACACCGGAAATTCGATTCCACAGGGGGACAGCCAGAATGCTTCGGACTCCAGCCAGTCGCCGCAGACAGCCGGACTAGTAAACATCAACACTGCGGATCAGGTGGCGCTTACCGGTCTTCCGGGCATCGGCGAGGCGAAAGCGAAGAACATCATCGCCTACAGAACAGAGCATGGGCGCTTTTCTTCCATCGAGGAGATCATGGAGATTCCGGGAATCAAGGAAGCTGTTTTTTCAAAAATAAAAGAATATATTACGGTTGATTGAGGTGTAAAATGGCAAAAAAAGTTCTTGTTGTTGACGATGAAAAGCTGATTGTAAAAGGAATCCGTTTCAGTTTGGAGCAGGATGGAATGGAAGTGGATTGTGCATATGATGGAGAAGAAGCTCTCTCTATGGCAAAAGCAAATCATTATGATATGATCCTGCTTGATATCATGCTTCCAAAGATGGATGGGTTTGAGGTCTGCCAGGCAATCCGGGAATTCTCCGATATGCCGATCGTCATGCTCACGGCAAAAGGGGATGACATGGATAAAATATTAGGTCTTGAGTATGGGGCGGATGACTATATTACTAAACCATTCAATATCCTTGAGGTCAAGGCAAGAATCAAGGCAATTATGCGGCGCACCTCGGCGCAGCCGAAGAAGGAACAAAATCCATCTATCATTGAAAAAGGGGATCTGCGTCTCGACACAGACAGCCGGAGATTATTCATCCTTGGAAGAGAGGTCAACCTTACCGCAAAGGAGTTTGATCTGATGGAGCTTTTTATCAAGAACGAGAACAAAGTGTACAGCAGGGAGACACTTCTTGCGCTGGTATGGGGCAATGATTTCCCGGGGGATGAAAGAACCGTGGATGTTCATGTACGGCGCCTGCGTGAGAAGGTGGAGAGCAATCCGAGCGAGCCGAAGTACATTCATACCAAGTGGGGTGTGGGATACTATTACTACCAGAAGTAGCGGATGGAGAAAAGAATGAAAAAAAAGTCGCGCTTATGGGCGTTTATAAAAAGTATGAAGTTTCGGCTGATCCTTCTGATCATTATATTGACGGTCCTGCCAAGTGTTATTTTGTGTACAGGAGTTTTAAACTCCTATGAATCCCGTGCGGTATCTATCCGGGAGAGTGAAGTCCTGCGGCAGACGACGATCCTTGCCAACCAGGTTGCCACGAGTCAGTTCCTGACGGATACGACAGACAGCACGGCAAATATCCAGGCCCAGATCGACATGCTTACGACGATATATGATGGCCGTGCAATCATTGTAAATGATACATTCAAGATTGTTTATGACACATATAATCTGGACCGTAACCGGACAATTATTTCAGAGGAGGTTATTAAGAGCTTTTCCGGGGAATCGATTGTCAATTATGATTCCATCAATCATTACATTGAGATGACGACACCGATCATCAATCCGGATGATACGGATGGAAGAGTGCTTGGTGTCATGCTTGTCAGTGTGTCAACGGACAATATCATTTTGAATGAAAGTTATCTTCGGCAGAATGCAATGACCATTTTAATGGTGCTTGTGTCCCTGTTTATCTTCTTTGGGATCCTCTATGTCATTTATCTGGTACGGCCGCTGCATAAAGTATCGCAGGGGATTGATGAAATTCAAAAGGGATATGGGGCAGATAAGCTTGAAGTGACGGATTACACCGAAACGATACAGATATGCACGAAGTTTAACGAGATGCTTTCGAGTATGCGTGTGATGGATGAATCAAGGCAGGAGTTTGTGTCGAATGTGTCACATGAGCTTAAGACACCGCTTACATCCATGAAGGTGCTTGCAGATTCCATTAACAGTATGCCGGATGCACCTCTTGAAATGTATCAGGAGTTCATGGGAGATATTACCAATGAAATTGACCGTGAGACAAAGATAATCAACGATCTTTTGTCGCTTGTCAAGATGGACAAGTCGGCGGCGGATATGAATATTACGACAGTTAATATCAATGAACTGCTGGAACAGATCCTTAAAAGGCTTCAGCCTATTGCTGACAAGCAGAAGGTGGAACTAGTTCTTGAGAGCTTCCGCCCGATAACGGCAGATGTTGATGAGGTTAAGCTGACGCTTGCGATTACAAACCTTGTGGAAAATGGAATCAAATACAACAGAGATGATGGCGAAGGCTGGGTACATGTGTCGTTAAACGCAGATCATCAGTATTTTTATCTGAAGGTTGAAGATTCGGGCATAGGCATTCCGGAGGAATCCCTTGACCTGATCTATGAGCGGTTCTACCGTGTAGATAAATCTCATTCGAGAGAGATTGGCGGAACCGGACTTGGACTTGCCATCACTCGAAGCAGTATTCTGATGCACAGAGGTGCAATCAAGGTCTATAGCGTAGTTGGAGAGGGAACAACGTTTGATGTTCGTATCCCATTGAAATATATTGTTTAGGAGCACTATGAAAAAGAAGGTTATTTTGACTGTGCTGGCAATTTTTATGGTTCTCATGCTTGGCGCATGTAAGAATGAAAAAAATCAGGGCAGTTATCAATTGTTTTATTTGAATATTGACGGTACAAAACTTGAGACAGCATATTGTGATCCAACCGGGGAGGAGACAACACAGATTGCAACGGATCTGCTGGATCGATTGAAACAGGATCCGGAACAATCGGATCTTCGCAAGACGATTCCGGACAGCGTGAATGTGGAATCGGTTGTTTTCACCGGGTATTCTCTGGCGGTTGATTTCAATCAGGGAATCTATTCACTTCCTCCGGCAGATGAGGTTCTGCTTCGTGCGGCGGTAGTAAAAACATTGGTTCAGATCAAAGGAGTATCCTATGTCAACTTTACCGTAGAGGGAGAACCATATAAGGACAAAAATGGAAATCTGGTCGGAAGTATGAATACTGACAGCTTTGTAGAGAATCCGGGGGAGCAGATCAATTCCAGTGTGGAGACAACACTTACTTTGTATTTTGCAAACGAGGATGGAACGAAGCTGGTTCCGGAGAAACGAAATGTCTACTATAGTTCCAATATTTCCCTGGAAAAGCTTGTGATTGAAAAATTGACGAGTGGACCGAAAACACAAGGACTTCAGCCGACAATTCCATCCGGAACAAAACTCATCACGCTTACGGTAGTAGATGGCGTATGCTATGTCAATCTGGATGAGACGTTTCGAAATCAGAACGAAGAAATTACCGAGCAGGTAGTGTTGTATTCTATTGTCAATTCTTTGTCAGAACTTGAAAGCGTAGACAAAGTACAGATATCCGTAAATGGCGATACTTCGGGAAAGTGCCGTTACAACTATGATCTGTCTGTAATGTATGAGGCAGATTACAGTATTGTTGCCGAGAATGGCACGGAAGCTGAACCGGGTACGGAAACTGAAGAAGAAACACTGGAAACAACAGAAACGGAGACAATAACCGAGTGAGAAAAAGACCACTGCTTTTATGGGCGTGCGTCTTTGGTCTGGGACTGCTTGATGGCCATTTTATGTTGGAAGGATTTAGCACTTTGACTATTGCAATATTGGCTGCTGCGGCAGTTATTGCCTGCCATGCAGTATTGCCATATCTGGTGCAGCACAATTATAAACGACTTGCAATTCGGATTTGCAGTCTGACACTGATTTTTATATGTGGCTGTATACACATGCAATCCCAGATACAGTTCCGAGAGAGGGAACTGGAACAAATACGCGAGGGAGCGGACATCTTCCTCTGCGGAGAGATTCATAAAAAGGAATATCGCAAGGAACAATTGCGTGTTTATCTAAAAAACTGCTATGCAGTATCCAAACAAACAGAAGTCGCCTGCAATCAGGTGATTCTCTATCTGCAATCCGATGAATATCCAATCGGAGAAATTCTCTTAGTAAATGGAAAAGTTCATATGTTTACTCCTGCAACAAATGAAGGTGGATTCGACGAAAGAAATTTCTATTTTAGCCAGAAAATTGATTTCGCAGTAAAAGATCCAAAGATCGAACGTGCCGCGCCAGAAAATAGCAGACTGGCTGGGCTGCGTGTTCCGACGTCGGAATGGTTGTGGCGGCTTCGACAGAGAATTTCGGAGGTTTATCGGAATGCAATGGATCAAGCGCTTGCCGGAGTCTTGTCGGTCATGCTGGTGGGTGATAAGAGCCGGATTGATACGGAAACAAAAAGTCTTTATCAGAAAGCGGGAATATCACATATTCTGGCAATTTCCGGT
>JALEKN010000029.1 GCA_022769125.1 Agathobacter sp. | reverse complement strand
TGCTATGCTCGCTCAGGGTGTTTGCTAGGAGCTGGACACTTTTTAAAGGGTATAAAATGTAATTAAGGAGTCCCATAAACAAATCAGGTTGTATATCTGATCACTGTTTATGGGACTTTTTCGTTTCATTGAAAAGTTTGTTGAAGGGAGCAATGTTTTATAAGAAAAAGCAATTTGCATAAATTCTCTATAAGCTGTAAAATTCTTCGTTGAATTTTACAGCTTATTTTGTATAATAATATATAAGTAAAAGCAAACATTTTTAAGAAAGGAAGTTGATTTTATGCCGAATATATTACCTGTATCTGATTTAAGAAATTATAATGAAGTATTGAAAAATTGCCAAGTTGGGGAACCAGTGTTCTTGACTAAAAATGGAAGAGGAAAGTTTGTGGTAATGGATATGGAGGACTACGAGCGTGAAAAGGCTGAGAAGAAACTTCTTTTAAAGTTACAGGAGGCGGAAGAGGCGGTAAAAGATGAAAACGCTTGGATGAGCTTGGATGAACTCAAGAAATCGGTAGGGGTATAAAGCATGATGAAATTGCGAATCAACCCTATTGTTGCACAAGATTTAAAAAGCATCAAAGAGTACATTGCAGAAGACAATGCGGAAATGGCAGTAAAGACTATTCAGGAGATATATTCCCGATTTGAGAATATACAGCAATTTCCGTATATGGGAGCCGATCTGGCTAAGAGAGTCAGCTTCCGGACGGATTATAAGTATGTGATTTGTGGGAATTATGTTGTGCTGTATAAGATTGGAAAAGAGTTTGTGGAGATATACCGGGTTGTGAACCGGTATCAGGATATTACGCAAATATTTAGATAAAATTAGAGCGTCTAGTCATTCATATTTTATGATATAATGAGCGCAAGCGAAATTATATCAGACGCGGAGTGCGAAGCACGGATGCGCATAAGGCATCATCTATCATGTGCGAAAGCACATGATATAATGAGTGCAAGCGAGACAACATGCTCGCATGATTGACGAGCGGAGAATTTGATCATGACAGCTACGAAGCAGCGGAAAGCGCCGCAGGCGCGTGTCATGCTATATGGATTCTACAAAGCTCGATAAAATGTTTAGCCCGCTTGACATAAAACGAGGGAATTTATATAGTAATAGTACAAAGATAGAGGAATCTATCTGGGTGGGCTGACACCTTAAAAATCTGATACTTTAGCCAGTTCGTAGGCTGGCAGGTTGGGGAGCAACAGAAAAACTCCACAGTTAAGCCGCGCATAGAGAGGCGGACGGTTGGCAGACAACAGAAAAATCAGTTTGAATATTTCTGTGAGAGCGATACGCTATCCAGATAGGAGTATGTGAGCGCCTGCATATTATGTACAGACGCTTTCTCTGTATAATGTATATGACAAAGTAAACATTTCTAGGAGTTGAAGATTAAAGGGATGAAAAGTTTGAAAAAGGTAAATATAGTTTTAATCCTGCTGATAGGAGCTTTGTTAATGGGCTGCAGCAACGAATTTGCCAAGGAGCAGTACGATTCGGATGAGCTGATCGCGCAGAACAGCGATCGCTATTCAAAAAGCATGTCGGTGATGAACACCTACGATAATAGTGTCACACTTACTGTCGGAAAGTTTGATGGGAGACAATGCGTGTGGTCAGCAGATTACGACGAGGATCAGGAGGTCAGGATCAAGCTTTCCTTTACGCTGGCTGCCGGGAGGGCGAAGCTGGTGCATGTGGATGAGGACGGCAATGTGACCACGATCGTTGAATGTACACCGGATTCCGAAGTAGAAGATCTGACATCCTACTCAGTTGATATGAAAGAAGGCTACAACAGATTGAAGGTTGTCGGGTATGACTGCGAGGATCTGAAGCTTTCGGTGGAAATAAAATCTTGGTAAGTGGAATGAGGGCATCTGCCCTCATTCTTTTACGTTACAACCTCAATAACCCCGCAGCCAATCTTTTCCCCGGAGCCACCGGCAGGCTGCGTTGTAAAATCATCACGCATATCGTGGATGACCAGCGATCGACCAAGAACGTCGGCAAGCGCTAGGCGCCCATCGTAAAAAGCCATCCATGCATAGCCATCTTTTGACAAGAGCGGCGGCAGATCGCCCGCGTGGTTTGGGTGCTCCTGATTGGTCGGATTGTAGTGGAGACCGGTTTTGTCGAAAGGTAATGTGCAGTCTCCGTTTTCATGGATGTGCATACCGAAAAATCCGGAGCGATCCGGAAACTGCTGATCCGGCAGGCGGAACACCTCAACCTGAATTAAAATTCCACCCGTGGGAATACTGTAAAAGGACGCGACCCCTTTCAGGAGCGGATTCCCGGAGTTGCCGCGGATATTGGCGATCGCACTTGGTTTTGGGCGTGCAAAAACGGAAACATAGGGACTTAGATATTGATTCATTTTTACCATTTTTGTTTTAATATATTAACGCAAACGTCTGCAAGTGAATGAAAAAGCTAAGAAACCAATAAAAAGTACATGAAAGATTGTACTTTTTTAAGTTCTCATTTGAATTGCAGTGGATTTGATAGTATGATGATATCACCGCGAAATTTGGAGGCTATCATATTATGATGAGATTAGAGCACATAGGATATAAAGTTGATGATAAAGTGATCTTGGACGATATCAATGTGGAATTTGACGATCGGTTCATTGCAGTGACCGGACCGAACGGAAGCGGGAAGTCCACGCTTGCAAAGATCATTATGGGATTGATAAAACCTACCAGCGGAAAAATTTATTTTAACGACGAGGATATTACGGAACTTTCCGTCAACGAGCGCGCCAAGAAAGGGATCAGCTATGCATTCCAACAGCCGGTGCGCTTTAAGGGGCTTCGGGTAAGGGACCTTTTGGAGATTGCCAATGAAAGCCAGAACAAGAATGACATTTACGAAATTCTGCATGAAGTAGGACTCAGCCCGGAGGAATATCTGGGCAGAGAACTGAATGACACGTTATCCGGTGGGGAGATGAAGCGGATTGAGATTGCAATGACAGTTTTGCGCAGGGTACAGCTTTCGGTATTTGACGAGCCGGAGGCAGGAATCGATTTGTGGAGTTTTCAGAGCCTGACCCGCCTGTTTGAAAAGATGCAGAAGGAGACTTCCGGTGGGATTGTTATCATAAGCCACCAGGAGCGTATCCTTGCAATCGCCGACAAGATCATTTATCTGAAAAACGGAAAAATTGTGGACGATGCGGAGAGTGAGCGGATCATTGCAGATCTGCAGGCCCAGAAATAGCGCATATCAATTTGGAGGAATACATGAACGAGATTGAGAAAAATCTGCTGCACGAGGTGGCAGAGCTGGATGCGCTCCCGGTGGGCGCGTATAATATACGAAGTGATGGAAAAAGCGTAGCGCGTAACAGCTCTGCAAACATTGATATTGTAACCAAGCAGGACAAGCCTGGAATTGACATCATTATAAAGCCCGGAACGAAAAAGGAAAGTGTCCATATTCCGGTAATCATTAGTCAGACCGGATTAACAGAATGCGTATACAATGACTTTTTTGTCGGTGATGATAGCGACGTTACGATCATCGCGGGCTGTGGTATCCACAACTGCGGTGACCAGACAAGCCGACACGATGGTGTCCATACATTTTATGTTGGCAAAAATTGCAAAGTCCGCTATGTGGAGAAGCACTATGGCGAGGGCAACGGCACCGGAAAACGTATCATGAACCCGGAAACGAGGATCGAGCTTGGCGAGAACTCCACGATGGAGCTTGAGACATCCCAGATCGCAGGTGTGGATGACACAGTGCGCACGACCGGAGCAAAGCTTTCTGCAAATGCAACGCTTACAATCCATGACAAGATTCTCACAACCGGCGACCAGAAAGCAGTCGCAGAAATCATGGTTGATATGGATGGCGCAGACAGTAGCTGTGACATCATAAGCAGAGGCGTGGCAAAAGAGCACAGCACGCAGGAAATCCGCCTCGGCATCAACGGCAACTGCGCATGTACAGGACACGCAGAATGCGACTCCATCATCATGGACGAGGCAAAGATTCTTGCCATCCCACAGCTAAATGCCGCAAATGTGGATGCTTCGCTGGTACACGAAGCCGCGATCGGAAAAATCGCCGGTGAGCAGCTTATGAAGCTCATGACGTTAGGGTTATCCGAAGCAGAGGCAGAGGAGAAAATCGTACAGGGATTTTTAAGATAAAAGAAAATAGAAGAATAGGTTGTATTTTTAGCCCTGCAATACACAGAGCTACAATCGTTAGACGGTTTGGTTTAACCTTTGAGTTTCGTGTATTGCGGGACTTTTTTGCTTTATAGGGGCTCTTGATCTCATAAGACAAAACTGTTCCCGAAGAATGTGATTTGTGTGAGGTAAAAATGCACCTGTGCTCTATGCAGCTGGCAAAAGAAATGCAACGTGTTTGCAAGGTGTCAATCAATAAGTTGTCTATCCAAGTACCGCTTGTTCAAAGGCCGCCTGTCTCAACAACGTCCATCTCAATGCAAACTGTCAAAATGCCGTCTGATTCAATGCAAAATTGATAATACGACAAAAAATTATCGTAATACGATAAAAATATATTGCAAAATCGAATCCCTTGAGTTATACTATGAAAAACGCGGGAATAACAATGAAGAATGATAGCCTTACCAAAAGCTGCAAAATGGATAGCTGCTTTCCGCGTGACAATATTGCTTCCGATTTTGGAAGGAGAGCATCAAGACCTGAAGGCAAAGCAACGCGATTCGGTTTCACTTCGCAATCCCGATGCAGAGGTCAGCGTCCCTCCGAAGGCAAAGCATCGAAATTTGCTTTCATATTGCCATTCCGATGCAGAAAAATGGCTATTTTTGCATATTGAGCATCGGAATAAAAAATATATTATCTTTTCGATGCTCGAAATTGCCTAAAACGGCGAAAAAAGCATCGAAAATAGATGGTAGAGAGCGTTTTCGATGAACCGGATGAAAAAAGGCATCGAAAATAGATGCTAAAGCGCTTTTTCGATGAACAGGTCAGAGAAAGCATCGGATATCATTTTCAAGTAATAAATTCGATGCAGTAGTCTTGCTGGCAGTTAGGAAATGCCGGGGAAACGCAAATTTACAAGGTGAGGACTAAAGAAAGAACTAAAGATAGGACAAAAGAAAGGACAGAAGTCTTGCACAGAGTTGTGAAGGAGGATTTTATGACACAGAAAAAGATATCGTATTGGTTAAAGGGAATCGTGCTCCTGCTTGGGGTTATGGGAGTTGCATTCTGGGGAGGGCTGACCGCATACGCGTTTTATTTGCGGGCGGATGAGCCGAAGAACTTATTTTGGACTTTCATTTTTGCGAGCTGGTACACGGCAGCGTTCTGTTATGGAATCTTGATTGAGTTCTGGAGAGTATGCACACAGATTGGGAAGGACAACTCTTTTTCGAGAGAAAACGCAAGCCATTTTCACCGGATGGGAATGTGCGGGGTGCTTGCAATCATCGGCTTTGCAATCCGGCTGTTGTATCTGGCGGTGGAGCAGGCATTGACGATGCAGTTTGGTATTTTTGTTGTGGCAGAGATCTTGATTGCACTTGTGTTTGTTGTGCTTTGCGAGGCACTTTCGAGACTGATCTTAAATGCCTATGAGATGAAGCAGGAAAACGAGCTGACAATATAAAGGTGGAGTGTGAATATGGCAATTATAATAAATATTGACGTTATGCTCGCCAAGCGGAAAATGAGCGTAACCGAGCTATCAGAGAAATTGGATATTACGATGGCGAATGTTTCTATCTTAAAAAACGGAAAGGCAAAAGCCATTAAATTGGATACACTGAATAAATTATGTAAAGCGCTTGATTGCCAGCCGGGAGACCTGCTGGAGTATCGACCGGATGAGGAGGAATAAGATCATGGATAATAGAGAATCTTCTTACACCATGCCGCAGGCAGGGCAGTTACAGGAAAGCGGACAACCGCAGTCACAATCAACGGCACAGCAGCACCCAACCATGCAGCCAACACAGCAACCACAAGCCGGTGTGCAACCAACAGAACAGCCACACTCAGCCGTGCAACACCTAGCCCCACAGATTCCACCACAGTACCGTCCACCGGTTACAGAGGAGAGCCCGCAGGATAAGCACAGGAGAGCCCTTCATTTTGAGGCGGTGATAATTCCAACCGTTGTGTATGCGCTGGTCTATACACTTTTCCTTTATCACAATATGAGTGGTATTACGATGCCTTTCATGGTCATTGCAACAATTATTTACTGCAGAACTTGCATGGGAAGAATGAATGTTGCATGGAAGAAGAGCAATAATATGTATGTAGCGGGAATGTTGCTGCTTGGAGTATCTTCTTTCCTTACAGGAAGCGGATTTATTGTATTCTGGAATACAGTTGGGATGGCACTGCTTTTGATCAGTATGCTGCTTCATAGTTTCTATGAGGACCGTGGATGGAGCTTTGGGAAGCACATCAAAGCAATTTTTTCAGCAGTATTCGGCGCAATTGGCTCTATCGGGGATCCGTTTTCGGATGTTTCCTGTTATCAGAAGGAATCTAAAGGCAAGACACGCTCCGGTCTTCTATATGTGCTGATCGGATTGCTGATCTCTGTTCCGTTGCTGGGTTTTGTGTTAGTGATGCTCTGTTCTGCCGATGCAGTTTTCTACTCCATAATACAGAACATTCATTGGGATGTCAGTGATATTGCAGGGTGTGTAGTGACGTTCCTGTTTGCATTTTTTGCTGCCTACTGCGGCCTTCGCTATCTGGGGAAGGGAACAATCGATAGGACGGAAAAAACGCCAAAACAGCATGAACCGCTCATTGCAGAAACTGTACTATGGCTGCTTTCGGCCGTGTATATCTTTTTCTGCGGTATTCAGGTTGTTTATCTCTTTGGCGGAAGAATGGAGCTGCCGGAGGGCTACACTTATGCGGAGTATGCAAGAGAGGGATTTTTCCAGCTTCTTGTTGTATGCGTTTTGAATCTGCTCATCGTACTTTTCGTACTGAAGCACTTTGAAAAGCGCCCGGTCATTAAGGTTCTGCTCACAGTTATATCCTGCTGTACGTATGTGATGGTGGCTTCGAGTGCATTTCGGATGACCTTGTACGTGAAGAACTACTATCTGTCTTTCCTGCGCGTATTGACGTTCTGGATGCTGTTTGTGATTGCCCTGACGCTTGCGGGAATCATGATCCAGATTTACAAGAGTGATTTTCCACTGTTTCGGTATGGAATGATTGTTTTTGCAGTCTGCTATCTGGCGCTATCGTTCGGACGGCCGGATTACTGGATCGCACAGTACAATCTGAATATTTCGCAGAACGAAAAGAAAGATATTGACCATTGGTATCTGACCACACTTTCTACCGATGCAGCGCCTGTGATAAAAAAATACGTTGAAGAGAAGGCACCGGAACAGAAAAAGGAATATTGGTATGAGGTATATGTAGAAGATACGGCAGAGGAAACGGATGAGAGCATCCGGCAGTTCAACGTGTCACACGCGTATGCAAGGGCGCTGTTGGAGGCGGATATCCAGCGATATCAGGAAAAGGCGGAAAATTGGTAGTTCTTTTCTTGGGGCAAATGTGCTATGATGAAGCAAGTATAAAAGGTAAATTTGTCCGGAGGTTATAAGATGATATATTTTAATTGTGATTACAATGAGGGCGCGCACCCGGAAATCCTTGCGCGCTTAAGCGCAACCAATATGGAGCAGACGATTGGTTATGGCTGCGATGAATACTGCGAGGAGGCAAGGCGGATCATCCGCAGAGAATGTCAGGCACCGGATGCCGATGTGCATTTTCTGGTGGGAGGAACACAGGCAAATGCCACGATTATCCTCGCGGCACTTCGGTCCTATCAGGGCGCACTCTGTGCGCAGAGCGGGCATATCAATGTGCATGAGACCGGCGCGGTAGAGTTGGATGGACATAAGGTGCTCGGACTTCCAAGTGCAGATGGAAAAATAACTGCGCAGCAGATCGATGAGGCGTATCAGGCACACATCCATGATGCCAGTTTTGAGCATATGGTGCAGCCAAAGCTTGTGTATATTTCACAGCCGACCGAGCTTGGTACACTGTATACACGCGCGGAGCTTGCAGAGATCTCAAAGGTCTGCCGAGCAAACGGACTCTATCTGTTTGTGGACGGCGCGCGCCTGGGATATGGCATGGCGGCGGACAGCAATGATGTTTTTCTGCCGGATCTTGCACAGCTTTCCGATGTGTTCTATATTGGAGGAACGAAGCTTGGCGCATTGTTTGGTGAGGCTGTTGTAATCACAAACGATGAGTTGAAGAAGGACTTCCGCTACCTGATCAAACAAAAGGGCGCAATGCTTGCGAAAGGACGCTTGCTCGGTTTGCAGTTTTCAACCCTGCTCGGTGAAAAATATATGGATGTGGCCTCGGTTGCAGATATAGAAAAAGGAGCTAAGAACCTGTACATGAAGGGCGGCTATCATGCAATCCGGCAGGCAAACCAGATCCGTGAGGCTTTAAACCATAAGGGAATAACATATCTGGTTGCCAATGATACGAACCAGATCTTTCCGGTATTGCCGGATGAAGCGATACAGGAGCTTTCGGAGAAGTATTGCCTGTCCTATCAGGAGCGCGTGGATGAGACGCACAGCGCCGTGCGCATCTGTACAAGCTGGGCGACAAAGCAGGAGGATGTAGATGCGCTTTGCGAGGATCTGCGCAGGCTGGACATTTGAGAATAGCATAAGATTTTTTGGACCGGGTGGAGCAATCTGCCCGGTCTGTTTTTGCTTTACAGGATCAGAGAGCCAAAAGGTGGCCTACAACTGAGTTCCGTCTTTTGACACCTTGACCCTATAAGACAAAATGTGCCGTAAGGATGCATGCTATTGGAAGTAATGCGCAAAAATCGGAATGATATTTTATTAAAGTATACAAAATGCTAATTGGGGGCTTGCACAAAGCGGTTGTGAAGCATATACTGACCTTACCGGAAACGTTACCGGGAACATTTTCGGTAACGCTACCGGAAAAGGAGAAAAGGTGATACTTAGAGGAGGACAAAAATGAAAAAGAAATTAGTATCCGCATTATTAGTTACTTCCATGGCTGCTGCAATGCTTGCCGGTTGTGGAAAAGGGGGAGCAGAGGAGACCGGTTCTGTTTACTACTTGAACTTCAAGCCGGAAGCAGACGAGGCTTGGCAGGCTCTTGCAAAGACCTATACAGAGCAGACAGGTGTTGAGGTTAAGGTCGTTACCGCTGCCGAAGGTACATACGAAGAGACACTTACCGCTGATATCGATAAGAAAGATGCACCTACGTTGTTCCAGATTTCCGGAGCAGTAGGATATGAGTCTTGGAAGGACTACTGCTTGGATCTTTCTGACTCAGATGTATACAAACAGCTTACTTCTGATGACTTTGCAATCAAGAATGACAATGGCGTATACGGCATTGCATATGTATACGAAGGATATGGAATCATCACAAACAAGGCACTTCTTGAGAAGGCAGGATATTCCATCGATGACATTAAGGACTTCAATAGCTTAAAGGCAGTTGCAGAAGACATTACGGCAAGAAGTGCAGACCTTGGATTCTCAGCATTTACATCCGCAGGTCTTGACAGCTCTTCAAGCTGGAGATTCTCAGGACACTTGGCAAACATCCCGCTTTTCTATGAATTTGAAGAGGATGGAATCACTTCCCAGCCGGCGACCATCAAGGGAACCTACCTTGACAACTTCAAGGCAATTTGGGACGTATACACACAGAACGCTACCTGCGCACCATCTGAGTTATCTGCAAAGACAGGTGACGATGCAGTGGCAGAGTTTGTTAACGAGCAGGCTGTATTCTATCAGAATGGTACATGGGCATACGGCGATATCTCTTCTATCGGAGATGACAACATTGGATATCTTCCAATTTACATCGGTGTAAGAGATGAGAAGGAAGGCTTAAGCTGTGGTACAGAGAACTATTGGGCAGTAAACAGCCAGGCTTCCGAAGCAGACCAGAAGGCTACTCTTGATTTCCTTAACTGGGTAGTAACCAGTGATGAGGGAACTAGTGCACTTGCAGACGACATGGGATTTGTATCTCCGTTCAAGAATGCAAAGAGCGTATCCAATGTCCTTTGCAACATTATGAACCAGTATGTTGCTGACGGATGCTACAACGTATCATGGGCATTCAACTTCACACCGAATACTGAGAGCTGGAGAGCTCCGGTCGTTTCCGCACTTGCTGCATACTCTGCAGGAACCGGTGATTGGGATGCAGTTGTCAGCGCTTATGTTGACGGATGGGCTGAACAGTATCAGCTTTCACAGCAGTAATTTTGTTAAAGCATCAGACAGGGGAGCAGGTTTTGCCTTGCTCCCCTTTTTTAAAGAAGCATTCTTGGATGTAGCAGGAATATAGGAGTTTGCCATGAAGAAAAAGCAAAAAACCGTGAACAGTTCGGCAGTAAACAGCATACAGCGCAAGGCAATGAAAAAGTATGCCCCAATCTTTATCATTCCGACGTTTATTGCATTTTGTATCGGATTTGTATATCCGTTCCTTTGGGGAATCAAGTTATCCTTTTTTAAATTCAAGACGATCCGTTTTCAGAAGTTTATCGGATTGCAGAACTATATAAACGCACTGAAGGATGCATCTTATTTCCGCGCCTTCAAATTTACGGTGGCATACACCGTTGTCACGATGATCCTGATCAATGTGATTGCGTTTGCGATCGCACTCGCACTCACGAGAAAAATCAAGGGCTCTACCATCTTCCGGACGATTTTCTTTATGCCGAACCTGATCGGTGGAATCGTTCTGGGCTATATTTGGAAAATAATCCTAAATGGTGTGATTCAGGCATTCTGGAATTCTTCTCTTGCGCTGAATGCAACGTTTGGGTTCTGGGGATTGGTTATTCTGATGTGCTGGCAGCAGATTGGATATATGATGATCATTTATATTGCAGGCCTGCAGAATGTACCGACCGATTATATTGAAGCCGCACAGATTGACGGTGCGACCGGTGGGCAGATCCTGACCCGCATTACGATTCCGTGCATCATGCCGACCATCACGATCTGTACATTTTTGACACTGACCAATTCTTTCAAGCTGTTCAATCAGAACCTGGCACTCACCAACGGACTGCCGTATGATGGAACAATCGGTACAACACAGATGCTTGCCCTTAATATCTACAGCTCCTTCTACGAGAATCTTACCTCACTTGGTGTAGGTCAGGCGAAGGCAGTTCTGTTCTTCATCATGGTAGGTATTATTTCCATGGTTCAGTTAGGATTCACAAGAAGCAGGGAGGTGCAGGAATAATGACGAACGGAAGTAAAAAAACTCGAAAAATTAATACGGCATTGACTATTGTATTTATCTTTCTGGCGGCAATCTGGATCATGCCGATTGTTGTTGTAGTGATCAACTCCTTTAAGACGAGCACAGCAATCGCATTGAATCCGTTTTCACTGCCAGATGCACAATCCTTTATGAAGTTTGACAACTATATCAAAGGAATGACGTTTGGAAATTATCCGTTCTATCGTTCCGTCTTTTACAGCTTTGTGATTACGATAATGTCTGTCGCTTTGATTTTGCTCTGTACATCCATGTCAGCATGGTATGTGAGCAGAGTTGACAGCAAGTTCTGTAAGATAGTATACTATCTGTGCGTTTTTTCAATGGTTGTGCCATTCCAGATGGTTATGTTTACTTTGTCAAAGACGGCGGATTCGCTTCACCTGAACAATCCTTATACGATATGCATTGTTTACCTTGGATTTGGAGCGGGACTTGCAATTTTTATGTTTACGGGATTTGTAAAGAGCATTCCGCTGGAACTGGAAGAAGCCGCTTTGATTGATGGCTGCACACCATTGCAGATTTTCTTTAGAATCATACTTCCGATCATGAAGCCGACATACATTTCCGTTGGAATTCTCGAGGTAATGTGGGTGTGGAATGATTACCTTCTGCCGTATCTTGTATTGGATAAGACAGAGTATAAGACAATCCCGATCCATATCCAGTACCTGCAGGGAAGCTACGGCAAGGTTGATTACGGTGCAACAATGTCTCTGATAGTTTTGTGCCTGATCCCAATCGTAATTGTGTATGCGTTAGGTCAGAAGTATATTATTAAGGGTGTACTTTCAGGTGCTGTAAAGGGCTAAACAAATGACAATAATCGACATTGCAAAAGAATCCGGGTATTCCGTCAGTACGGTTTCACGTGTGTTGAACAACCGTAAGGATGTCAGCCCGGAAGCAAAACAAAGAATCCTCGCGATCGTGGAGGAATATGGGTTTGTACCGAACAACAATGCGAAACGGTTGAAACAGACAACAACAAAAGCTATTCTCGTTGTTGTAAAAGGTACTCTGAACATGCTGTTTGCCAATATTATCGAGTCTGTTCAGAAAATGGTTGAGGATTCCGAGTATACCGTCGGTGTTCACTATCTGGACGAGGATGCCAATGAGGTAGAGGAGGCAATCCGACTCTGCCGCGAGCGCAAGCCGCTAGGTATTTTATTCCTCGGAGGTAATCCGGATTACTTTAAAGCAGAGTTTGGGAATATAACAATCCCCTGTGTCCTTGTCACAACGCAGGGGGAGGAGTTGTCTTTCGACAATCTTTCGTCAGTTGCAACCGATGATATTGCCGCGGCAGAGCAGGCGGTGGATTATCTGATCGATAACGGACACAGAAATATCGCGGTTCTCGGCGGTGACCTGCAAAGCTCGCATGTCAGCAGACAGCGCTGCGAGGGCTATTGCAACAGCTTTTTGAAGCACGGACTTACGCCGGATACAAAGCTGTACTATGAAAAAGCCCGATTCTCTTATGATAGCGCTTATCAGGCAATGACGAGACTGCTTGACAAGCAGATCCCAATCACGGCAGTATTTGCAATGAGTGATGTGATGGCGGTCGGCGCGATCCGCGCGATCTGTGACCGTGGGCTGCGTGTGCCGGATGACATTTCCATGATCGGATTCGACGGAACGATGCTGGCGGATTATTACAATCCGAAGATCGTGACAATCCGTCAGCGATATGAAGAAATCGCATCGCGCAGCGTGGAGATCCTCCTTCGGATGATCGATCTGAACACACCGGCGGCACATGAGTTGATCCCGTTTGAACTGCAGAACACGGAGAGCGTCAGGAAAATTTCAGAATAGCAATTAGATAAATTCGCAGCAGGCATTTGGTCTGCTGCGTTTTTTGAGAGGATATCTGATTGGAAATCAGAAAAGATTGACGCAGCCTCATAGTTTCTGTACTATTGGAAAAACAGAGATTGCACAATTATGTTCCGGGATAGCAGGAGGTTATTAGATTATGAAAAAAGAGATACGAAAGAAAATTTTTACATTTCTACTTGCAGCCAGCGTTTTGATTCCGTTGTTTCATACTATGGAGATACAGGCCGCAGCAACGTTTACAAAAGCGGACTTTGATGTCAGGGAATCGGTAAATTCTTCGGTTTGGAACCTGATGGATGCAGGGAAAAACTATACCTCTTATAAGGGCATTTACGAAAACAATTCCAAAGTAGTACTAGTAAATAAGAATATCCATATTGGCTCCACCTATTCTGAAGTTAAGAAAGCGTTTGGCAAAACAAAAAAGCGCGAGATTGACATGACGGAACCAATAACTGCAGAAATGCAGATTTCTAGACCTTATTTGAATCTGAAAAATTGGAGTTATTACTTGAATTATAAATGTGCAGATGAATATGGGAAGAATCACTATCTGAAAATTTATTTTGATGCTGACGATAAAATTGACTGTATGATTTTCCATAGTGAAGAAACCGCATATGTTGATGAACTTTATAAATCAAACTATAAATTTATTGCTCCTAAGGGAAAGAAAATTACTACCAAGGAGATAGATGGCAAAACAGTATACATGCTTCCCAAAGGAACCAAAATTAAATTTAACAGCAAGGATAAGAAAAATGTGAGCACGCATGTTGGAATGTATGACGATAAAAACAGGCAGATTGCATTTACCTATTATGAAGAGAATATTTTTAAAAACAAAACGACATACAAGGCCTCTGCACTGATAAAGAACCTTAAGAGTCCCAATCCTAATGATATTTTTAATCCAAATTTGGTAGACTACAAAGAGCTTGGAGATTATAAGTATTTTGCTTTAGAATTAATCACATACGGAAATGAGGAGCGTTTAATTCCGGAACTTGTGTATTTCAAGTTTAAGTAGTGAATAGCTTTTACTAAGCAATTTTATCTCAGAAATATTGCAATGAAGAAAAATGTGAGAAAACGTAGGAAGAAGTGATAGAAATTCCTGCATTTTTGCATACAGAGCTGGTAAAACTGGCGTGTTTTTTCTATTGGCTGATGAAAGCACTGTTGGCAGCAAAAGCGAAAAAATCAACTTTTCCTGCGAGAAAGGAAAAATGGAGAGCGTAAGCACTGAAAAAGCGTGTCTGTATCTGATGAACCATTCCAGCTTTATCGACTTCAAAAGTGCGACCACATTGATCTATCATAGCGAATGATATAGAATGATACCCCCGTAATTGGTCAAAACCGGTCGCGGGGGCTAACTGTTCAGTACCTTCATGTTTGCAAACCGCAAGCACATCAAATTGATTCACATATATGAGAAAGGATATACATCAGTGCTTCCTCTTTTCCAATGCCAACCCAATCAATCGATCCGCCTGATCTGCCATGAACAGAGGGATATTCAGCACATCATCGTCTAGTTTCAGATTGTCCAATGAGAAACGGATGCGGAGCTTGACCTTATCAGGGAACAGTTCCTTGAACTTCTTCATACTCTTGCTAGTTGTGTTGGTTTCGGATTTGACCTCCACGGGGAAGATGTCGGTCTCACGCTGAATGAGGAAATCCACTTCGTAAGGTGGGTTGTTCTGGCTCCAATAACGGGGCATGACTTCAAACTGAGTAATTAAAGTCTGCAACACAAAGTTTTCGGTTAATGCGCCTTTGAATTCCGTAAAAAGGCGGTTACCTTCGCCAAAGGCAGTGGGGGCCAACTGTGCCAGACGGCGGAGCAGTCCCACATCCACCAGATAAATCTTGAAGGCAGACAAGTCATCGTAAGCTGCAATTGGCAGACCGGGAGCTGAGCTGCGATAAATTTTATGCACCAAACGGGCATCTACCAGCCATTGCAAGGCATCCTCGTACTCACGGGCTCGTGCTCCTTCCTTGACCACCTTATAGATGAACTTCTTGTTTTCTTTTGCTAGCTGAGAAGGAATAGATTTCCAGATCATTGAGATTTTCTGGAACTCGCTGAGATTAGGATGCTTTGCAAAATCTCGCTCATAGGCTCCGATGATTCCGGACAATGCTTCCTGCATGGCAGAAACATCCCGTGCCTCTGTCCACATCAATACCGGCTCCGGCATACCACCGGTGACATAGTACATTTTCAGCTTCTCATACAGCGGATTAAAGAAGGCATCAGGGATGGGGTCAAGAGTGTCCACCTGTTCCAGATACTGTGCCAGATTTTCATCACCGTTGGCAAGTAGGAATTCATTAAAGGTCATCGGGTCAATCTGCATAAAGTTGACCTTACCCGCCGGAAAAGAGGAAGGCTTCGCCAGAGCAATACCCAACAGAGAACCGGCGCAGGCAACGTGATACTGCGGTGCGTTCTCGCAAAAATACTTCATGGAGTTGATAACCTTCGGGCAGTCCTGTACCTCATCAAAAATGATAAGGGTTTTTTCAGGCACAATTTTTTGACCGCTTGCCAGCATAAGGTTTTGTAGAATCCGATCCACATCCTTGTTTGTTTCAAAAAATTGCTTATATTCTTCATTTTCGTCGAAGTTAAAGTAAGCTGTATTTTCATAATAGCGCCTGCCGAACTCTTTCAGAATCCAAGTCTTACCCACCTGACGTATGCCCTTCAAGATTAACGGCTTGCGGTAGGGAGAATTCTTCCAAGCCAGCAATTCTTTTAAGATAAATCGTTCCATAAAATCACTCCTCACATTTTTATTGGAGTTTTATGCTTAATAATCACACTTTTATTATATGCGAGAACCATGAAGATTACAACCGAAAACACAAAATTATTTGATTTTAATGCTTAGCGATCACACTTTTATGTGAGATAGTGAAAAATATATTCTGCAATAAACGCAGCCTCAGCTTCACCATCAGTTATATTACATCTTATCATTTCTGTTCCATTCTGGATAGAAGAGCTAAGATACATTGGCTCCTTTTTTGAATACACAAAAGTTATAGAGAAATAACGAAATTTCCCAACAAATCCCCCATTGCGCCAACGCCCAACACCCGATATAATGAGGTATCTGGTAACAAATTAAAAATGATATTCATATATACCGTAAAATAATAACAGGAGAAATGAGCAGGGCAATATGAAGAATAACGAACAGAGCAATAAACAGAAGAGTAAATCAGCCAATAAGCACAAGTGGCTTGGGATATGTGCAGCAGTCGTTGTAATGATAGGGCTTGCGGCAGGGACAGCCGTTTATCTGTATCCGGCGAACCCGGCGGGTGATGCCAACCAACAGACAAATACCGAAAACCAATCATCGGATTCCGAAGCACAATCCGTGGAAGCCACAACCGAAACATCAAACAATACGACACAACCATTAGAAGCCACAACCCAGCAGCCGGAAACCGAGACGCAGGAGCCGGAGGTCATCGAGATCACGATCAGCGCGGTGGGCGATCTGACGTTTGGAAGGAACCAGAAGGCTTCGTATGCCGGCTCGTTTGACGAATACTACGATGACTATGGAGTGGACTACTTCCTGCAGAATGTGGCGGATGTGTTTGCTGCGGACGATTGCACGATTGGAAATCTGGAGGGCGTGCTGACGGAATCCACCGATATAAGAGAGGGTAAGGAGTGGAACCATAAGGGACGCCCGGAGTATGTGGATATTCTGACGCGAGGCTCCATCGAGGTGGTGAGCCTCGGCAACAATCACATCATGGATTACAATGAGGAGGGCGTAAAGGACACCATCGATACGCTTGAAAATGCCGGGGTTACTTATGCGATCAGCGGTGTCTGGGGCGATAAGTACGGCATGTACGAGACGGAAAAGGGAATCAAGATCGGGTTCGTGTCCGTAAACGAGTATTACGAGGGCAATACGGTATACACGTTCCTCGAAGATGGATTGAAGCAGCTTCGGGAGCAGGACGCAGATCTTGTGTTTGCGCTGGTACACTGGGGCGGTGACAAGACGCACATCATCGAGGACGACCAGTACACGATGGGAAGATGGTGCGTTGACCAGGGATACGATCTGGTGCTCGGCTGCCATCCGCATGTCCTTCAGGGAATTGAGTCTTACAATGGAAAGTATATTGTATACAGTATGGGTAATTTCTGCTATGGTGGAAACAAGAACCCGAAAGAAAAGGACTCCATGATTTTCCAACAGACATTCACATTTGTGGATGGAGTATTGCAGGAAAACACGGAAGCAATCCGGGCAATTCCGTGCCGCTTATCCGGGAAAAACTCAAAGAATGATTACAGTCCGGTGATCCTTGAGGGTGACGAGGCGGCGGAGACGATCAAAAACCTCAATTCCTATTCAGAGGAATTTGGAATTGCGTTTGATAACGAGGGGTATTTAAAGCAGTGATGGAAAGTAAAACAGAATGCCCCACCAGATAGAAGGAAGAGTAATAACAAGCTGATCGTTTCCTGGGAAGAATACAGAGACGCTTTTCGAGAAACAGACCAAGATATGGTTGAAAAATCGGCGGATTTTCCTATAATGGATATATAGACCATTTAAAAATGAATCGGGGTAACTGTGGAAGTACAAAACAGTTATGGAACGGAAAGTACGGAGGAGAAAGACATGAGATTGATTACTCGCTCGGATTTTGACGGGCTTGCATGTGGGGCACTGTTATTGGAAGCAGGGATTGTTGACAGCTGGAAGTTTGCACATCCGAAGGATCTGCAGGACGGATTGGTAGAGGTAAATGAGAATGACTGTCTGGCAAATGTTCCTTATGTGGAGGGCTGTGGGCTCTGGTTCGATCATCATTCCAGTGAACATGAACGTCTGGCACTTGCGGGAAAATACAAAGGAGAAAGCCGCGTGACGCCGTCCTGTGCGAGAATCATTTATGAATATTACGGTGGAAAGGAGCGTTTTCCACAGTTTGATGATCTGATGGAGGCAGTCGACAAGGTAGATTCCGGCAACCTTACGATCGATGAGGTGCTTCATCCGACCGGATGGATCTTAGTCGGATATCTGATGGACCCAAGAACCGGACTTGGACGCTGGCGCAACTTTACCATTTCCAATTATCAGCTTATGGAGAAGCTGCTTGTTGCATGCCGCGAGATGACGACCGAAGAGATCCTTGCAATGCCGGATATTCAGGAGCGTATCGAGGTCTACAACGAGCAGACAGAGAAGTTTAAGGAGATGGTGACCAAGTACACCAGAACAGAGGGCAACGTGATCATCACAGACCTTCGCGGTGTAGATCCGATCTATACCTGCAACCGTTTCATGATTTACAGCATGTATCCGGAGCAGAATATCTCTGCGTGGATCGTAAGCGGAAGAGGCGGCAAGGGCTGCTCGGCAGCAGTTGGATACAGCATTTTGAACCGTACCTCCGATGTCAATGTCGGAAGTCTTATGCTTAAGTACAACGGCGGCGGGCACAAGGCAGTTGGTACATGCCAGTTCACAGATGAGAATATGGAAACAGAATTGCCGAAGATGCTGGCAGAGCTGTGCGCCATGAGCAACTCATAGTTTTTATGTATAGACAGGCTTTAGGGAGGCAATAATAAAATGGAAAAGATTATTTTGACAGGCGACAGACCAACCGGCAGACTGCATGTAGGACATTATGTCGGCTCGCTCAGACGCCGTGTTGAACTGCAGAACTCAGGCGAGTTCGACAAGATATATATTATGATCGCGGATGCGCAGGCACTCACGGACAACTTTGACAATCCGGAAAAGGTGCGCCAGAACATCATCGAGGTAGCACTGGATTATTTATCCGTAGGACTTGATCCAACCAAGTCAAATCTGTTTATCCAGTCTCAGGTTTCCGAGCTTACAGAGCTTACATTTTTCTATTCCAACCTCGTTACGGTATCCCGCTTGCAGCGTAACCCTACCGTAAAATCTGAGATCCAGATGCGCAACTTTGAGACAAGCATTCCGGTTGGATTTTTCACATACCCGATCAGCCAGGCTGCCGACATCACCGCGTTTAAGGCAACGACCGTTCCGGTAGGTGAGGATCAGCTTCCGATGATCGAGCAGACCCGAGAGATCGTGCGCAAGTTCAACTCCATCTATGATGAAGTGCTTGTGGAGCCGGAGGTACTTCTTCCGGAGAACGAGGCGTGCATGCGTCTGCCGGGTACGGATGGCAAGGCAAAAATGAGCAAGTCCCTTGGCAACTGCATTTATCTTGCAGATACCGAGGAGGATGTAAAGAAAAAGATCATGAACATGTATACCGATCCGACACACATTCAGGTATCTGATCCGGGACACATTGAAGGTAACTGCGTATTCACTTATCTGGATGCGTTCAGCAAGCCGGAGCACTTCGCAGAGTATCTTCCAGAGTACCAGAACCTCGATGAACTCAAGGAACATTACAAGCGCGGCGGACTCGGAGATGTCAAGATCAAGAAGTTCCTAAACAACGTGATCCAGGAGGAGCTTGCACCGATCCGTGTGAGAAGGGCAGAGTTTGAGAAGGATATTCCTGCTGTATACGAGATCTTGAAAAAGGGCAGCGATGTTGCAAGAGAGACTGCCGCACAGACATTATCCGAGGTAAAACGTGCAATGCAGATCAATTACTTTGAGGATACCGAGATGATCCGTGCGCAGAAAGAGAAGTATATTAAGTAGATTCGGAGAGAGCATGAAGAAGATTTGGACAATGTTGCTGGCAGTTGTGCTGGCGGTTGGCGTTTTCGGTGCCTGCGGTTCGGATGAGCTGGGGAACGAGCCGGATGTGAAAGCAGTTGCACAGGCGTTGCAGGATGGCATTCAATTTGAAGAGACGTTAAACGAATTGCCGCAGGATGAGATCGGGTATTACATCACGCTTGCGGATGGAGTGAGTGGTGTGATGTATATCAGTACCGGCAACACCGCGGAAGAGGTTGCCGTATTTGAAGCGCCGGACAAGGACGCGGCAGCGACCATGCTTACGAATATCAAAGAATATCTGCAAGCGCAACGAAGCTCTTTTGCGGACTATCTGCCGGAGGAGGCAAAGCGCATTGATGATGCCCTTGTGGTACAGAAGGGACGTTACGCAGTCCTTTGCGTATCTGCGCAGACTGATACGGCAAAGCAGATTGTAGAAGATCAATTTAAATAGCAAAACAGACAGACAAAAGGTGTTCAACGCTTATCACGGGACACCTTTTTTCTACTTTATGGGATAACTCTTTTGCGGAGCATCTTAGGATGGATCCCTGTATGGAAAGGAAACGGAAAACGCGTATGGTATTTAGCAGTTTTGTATTTTTGTTTGCATTCCTGCCAATCGTATTACTTCTATATTATATATGCCCGAAGCGCGGACGCAATCTCGTGCTGTTTGCGGCGAGCCTTATCTTCTATGCGTGGGGCGAGCCGAGATATGTATGGATCATGCTGTTTTCGACCGTGTTTGATTACACAAATGGACGGCTGATCTATTATTGGAAGAACAAAGGCTTTCAAAAGTGGGCGAAGGCGGCGCTTGTCGTAGATATATGTGGCAATCTTGCAATCCTTGGCTTTTTCAAATATACGGATTTTTTCATCGGGACGATCAACTCGATCAGCGGAGCAGGATTGTCGTTGCTTCGGATCGCGCTGCCAATCGGGATTTCCTTCTACACCTTCCAGACGATGTCGTACACGATCGATGTGTATCGGGGCATTGTCCCTGCGCAGAAAAATATTCTGGATTTCGGTACTTATGTGACGCTTTTTCCACAGTTGATCGCAGGTCCGATCGTGCAATACAAGACAATCGGGGAAGAACTGCGGAGCAGAACGGAGTCGTGGGCGGATTTCTCCTATGGTGCATTCCGGTTTACGGCTGGTCTGGCAAAAAAGGTGATCCTTGCGAACCAGATCGGGGCTTTGTATACACAGATAGCCGCGAGCGCGCAGCTCACAACGGCTTCGGCGTGGCTTGGGGCGGTTGCGTACACGTTCCAGATCTACTTCGACTTTTCGGGATATTCGGACATGGCAATCGGGCTTGGCAGAATGTTCGGATTTCATTTTCTGGAGAATTTTGACCATCCGTACATCTCTAAGAGCGTTACGGAATTTTGGCGAAGATGGCACATCAGCCTGAGCTCATGGTTCCGCGAGTATGTGTATATTCCGCTTGGCGGAAATCGGCGAGGACTTGCAGTACAGATCCGGAACATCCTTATCGTATGGATGCTCACGGGACTGTGGCATGGCGCGAGCTGGAACTTTGTGCTGTGGGGACTCTATTACGGACTGCTCCTTATGCTGGAAAAGATCTTATTTTCTGTCCGGAAGGACAAAACAGGCAGGAATACCGACACCGGGGATGGGAGCGGAAAAAGCGGCACGACAGTCCAGCGCATTCTGCAAACTGCATGGGGGCATGTGTATACGATGCTTCTGGTGGTGATCGGATGGGTGATTTTTTCACAGACCGATTTTGGCGGATTGATCCGCTACCTGAAGGCAATGGTCGGGATCGGAGCCGCTGCCGCAAATGGGGATGCGCTGTATTATCTGTCCTGCAATGCGGTGCTTCTTGTCGTGCTGATCGTCTGCTCACTGAACTGGAAGCCTCTGTTTGATAAGGCGCAGGCGTGGCTGCAAGGCAGGTCAGCAGTTTTGGCGGAGATTGCCAAAATCGTGATCATGCTGTTACTGTTCGGGCTGTCGTTGGCTTTTCTGGTCGGGGACAGTTACAATCCGTTTTTGTATTTCCGTTTCTAGGAGGTGTGATGTGAAGAGACAAGGTATTGGAATTGGCATTGCATTTATCGCGCTGTGTGCGGGAATCAGTCTGGCGGGCATTCTTACAAAGGATCGCGATTTTTCGGAAAATGAAAATAGATATCTGGCATCTGTGCCAAAGTTTTCGTGGGCGGATTTCTGGTCGGGTGATTTTCAGGACAAGCTGGAGATGTATCTCAATGACCAGATCTGGCAGAGGGACGGTTGGATCACGGTAAAGACGGCGGTTGAAAAGCTGTGCGGGGATACCGATATCGGTGGGGCGTACGTCGGCAAGGACGGGTACGATTTCGAGAAGATCCTTCCGGAGGATGTGGACGATACACTGGTAGAACGCAATATCGCGGCGGTCGCGGATTATCTGGAATACTGTTCGGCGGCTATAGATGAAAAGCGGCTTTCCTTTATGCTGGTGCCGACCTCCGGGCTGGTACTTGAGGAGAAGCTGCCGGATCACGCGATCCTGTTTGACCAGCGTGCGTATATCGGGCGCATTGCAGAGGCGATGAGCGGGTACAATTTTATCTCGCCGGAGGAGGTGCTGCGGGAACATGCGCAGGAGGGTGTCTATTACCACACAGACCACCATTGGACGACTCGCGGCGCGTTTTTCGCATATCAGGATTGGTGCGGTAAAACAGGACATACGGTTCGAGATGAGGATGATTACGAGGTAAAACAGGTGTCCGATTCCTTCCGGGGCAGCTTATATTCAAAGATTCTGGATTATGATTCTGTTTATGACTCGATCGAGACTATGCAGCGGATTCCGACAGTAGAGGAACTTGCTTCCGCGCAGATGGATGGATATAGCATAACTGCGGACGGAAAGGAACTGGAGGGAATCTATCAGGAGGAATATTTGGATAAGAAGGATAAATATGCGTACTTTTTCGGCGGGAATTATGGCGAGGTCCGCATTGAACACACCGAAAAAAAAGGCAAAGGAAACCTTCTTATTATAAAAGACTCCTTTGCCAATGCCGTTGTTCCGTTTCTGATAGAGGATTATGATAACCTCTACATGACCGATCTGCGCTATTACAGTGGTGATATGACTTCTTATATAGAAGAAAACCAGATCACGGATGTGTTGGTATTATATAATGTAGCGAATTTTATTTCTGACAAGAACATCTATAAATTAAGTCGTGGCTTGTAGCGCTTATCTGCCTTCAAAGCGGCCGCTGGCTCCGCAAGGGAGGACAAGACCGTTGGAGGTAACCGGGAGCCCGATCTCCTCGGCGCTTACGGTTCCGTTGAAGTCCTTGAGGGCGGTGCTCATCATATAGGTAAGCACTGCCGGCTGCAAACCGGTGGTGTAGGAATTGATCAGGAAGAATAACGGCTGTTTTGTCAGAAGCTGTGTGCAAAGCTGCACAAGCGGATAAACAGATTCCTCGATCTTCCAGATCTCGCCCTTTGGACCTCTGCCATAGGATGGCGGGTCCATGATGATCGCATCATAGTGATTGCCGCGGCGGATCTCGCGCTCAACGAACTTAACACAGTCATCGACCAGCCAGCGGATCGGGGCTTCGCCCAGACCGGAGGAGATCGCATTTTCCTTTGCCCAGGTGACCATACCCTTTGAGGCATCGACGTGCGTGACGCTCGCGCCTGCCGCAGCCGCTGCAAGTGTGGCGCCGCCGGTGTAGGCGAACAGATTTAAGACCTTGATCTCACAATCAGGGTTCTTTTCTTTTGCATCGGCAATCTTTTTGGAGAACCAGTCCCAGTTGGTTGCCTGCTCCGGGAACAGCCCGGTGTGCTTAAAGCTGAATGGCTTTAAATGAAATGTAAGCTCTTTTCCAATAGGGAGCTCGTAGTGAATAGTCCATTCCTGCGGCAGATCAAAGAACTCCCACTCGCCGCCGCCCTTGGCACTTCTGTGATAATGACCGTTCATTTTTTTCCAGCCCTTATCGGTCTTTGGGGTGTCCCAGATGACCAGCGGGTCCGGGCGGACCAGCGTGTATGGTCCCCAGTGCTCTAATTTCTCTCCGGCGGAGCAATCAATGACGCAATAATCTTTCCAGCGATCAGCTATCCACATGTTAAAACCTCTTTCTTCTATATTATTATAGCAATTTGTGCGTTAATGTATTTGATAGGATTTTAACATAAAGTGGCGGGTTTTACTAGGCAAAATGATACCTCTTTACATACGGATATGCTTTGTGCTAAAATAGCATCGGTCGTAGAATAATTCCCCAGGAGGGGCAACGCGATACACAAGGAGGGAAAAATGAAGTTTCAAAGTATTGTAAAAAGGAGTCTGACTGCAGTTCTTGCACTTGCCATGATTGTTACAGCCGCACCGCAGCCGGCATTCGCAGCAGGCAACACAAAGAACCTTGTCAAGCTGGATTATGTGGAAAGCAATGACTCACTTGAGTCCAGCAACTATTCTGGATTGTATGAAGGAATTACAACCCCGGATGACGATTTTTATGCACAGAAGGACATTCTGTTCCTGGATGCATCTTTGGATGGAAATATTACATATAATCTTGCTGGAAAGTACAGTAAGTTAAGTGGCAAGATTGTTACAAAGAAGAATACCGGATCAGGAAATTACACGGTATCATTCTACGGAGACGGAAAGCTGCTAAAATCGTATACGGATATCACCCATGAACATCAGGGCATCAGCTTCTCTGTAAATGTTGCAGGTGTTAAGGAATTAAAGATCACCAGCGAAAACAGCGGCTCATATAGTTATGGCTGGGTGTTCCTTGCAAAGCCGACCTTGACCAGCGGCGCACTTACCTTAAGTGATGAGACTCTTGAGATGAACGCAAAGGACAGCACCTTTGTTACTTACAGCTACACCGATGCAAAGGGCAATGAAAAGACCACCGGAGCAAAGTGGAAGAGCAGCAATACAAAGATTGCAAAGGTATCCTCTAAGGGCAAGATCGTTGCAGTAGCAGTTGGCTCCTGCAAGGTTACCTGTACCATAGGTGGTGTTTCTAAGAGCGTAAAGGTCGTTGTACTTCCAAAGAAGGTAACCGGTGTTAAGGAACTTTCCAAGGGAAAGAATGAGATCCAGCTGACCTGGGATACGCAGAAGGGTGTTTCTTCTTATCAGGTTTATATGTATGATGTGGATCTGGAAGAGTACACATTGGTTGCAACCACAAAGGGAGCTGTCAACAGTGCCCGTGTGAAGGATCTGTCCAAGAACACCTCTTATAAGTTCAAGGTTCGTGCCGTATTGAAAGCTGGAAAGAACTACAACGGAGCTTACAGTAAGGTAGTTACGATCAAGACAAGCAAATAATAAGCAATCACACAATCCTCCTTACGGGAATATCTGTAAGGAGGATTTTCTTTGCCTTATAGGAAATTCCTTATCCTATAAAGCAAAAATGTTTTTTAGGATAACAAGAATTGTAATAAAAATAGTAACAAAATTTTTTGAAAAAATTTGTAAAAAGTGCTTGCTTTTTGCTTTGTAGGCATGTATAATAGCTTTTGCTGTGGCATGATAGCTGTGAAGCGTGAGGTTGCTGCCTTCGTGGCAGGTTTTCCGTGGAGCGAATGTCAAGTTAGGAAACTGACGGCAAGTCACTGTACAAACATCGTCTACATAAGGTAGAAACAACGTGTGAAGATAGCGAAAGAGATATGGCATGTTTCTTAAGCAGGACACACACGGAGAAGTGTACAGTCACCACTTGTCGTACTGAAATTTTAAGTGCGAAAAGGAGGCGGCTTTTTTTATGGCAAGTCAAGTAATGAGAATCACTCTCAAGGCGTATGATCACGAATTAGTAGATTCATCCGCAAAGAAAATCATCGAGACTGTAAAGAAGAACGGATCACAGGTGAGCGGACCGGTACCTCTTCCGACTAAGAGGGAAGTAGTTACTATCTTAAGAGCAACTCACAAGTACAAAGATTCCCGTGAGCAGTTCGAGCAGAGAACTCACAAGAGACTCATCGATATCATTACACCAACCCAGAAGACTGTTGATGCTTTATCACGTCTTGAGATGCCAGCTGGTGTTTACATCGATATCAAAATGAAAGAGAAGTAATTCTCGAAGCAAACATTCCTTATTATAAGGAGCCCAAATCAAGAAATATCCCTGAATGGTTTAATATAGAAGCTATATTGACTGCTCTAGGATGAACGCATAAGCGTTCCGCTGTAGAAAACAGGAGGTAAAACAATGAAGAAAGCGATTTTAGCAACAAAAGTCGGAATGACTCAAATCTTCAATGCAGACGGCGTATTAGTACCGGTTACTGTCCTTCAGGCTGGACCATGTGTGGTAACACAGGTTAAGACAGTTGAGAACGACGGATACAGCGCAGTACAGGTTGGATTCGTAGACAAGAAGGAAAAAGTTGTCGCAAAGGATGCAGCCGGCAAGAAAGAAATCAAAAACAGACATGGCGTTAACAAGGCTCAGATGGGACACTTCGCTAAGGCAGGCGTTTCCGGAAAGAGATTTGTACGCGAGTTCAAGTTTGAGAACGCAGAGGACTACAACTTAGCAGATGAGATCAAAGCTGATATCTTTGCTGAGGGAGATAAGGTAGATGTAACTGCTATTTCAAAGGGTAAAGGTTTCCAGGGCGCTATTAAGAGATTAGGCCAGCACAGAGGACCTATGGCTCATGGTTCTAAGTTCCATCGTCATCAGGGTTCTAATGGTGCATGTTCTTCACCGAGCCGTGTATTCAAGGGAAAAGGAATGCCGGGTCATATGGGAAGCGTAAAGGTTACAACTCAGAATCTTGAAGTTGTAAGAGTTGACGCAGAGAACAACCTGCTTTTGATCAAGGGTGCTGTACCGGGAGCAAAGAAAGCTCTTATCACAGTAAAAGAAACCACTAAGTCAGGTAAATAGTGCGAAATAAGAAAGGAGGAACTTTACGATGGCTAAAGTAGCTGTATATAACATGGAAGGTAAAGAAGTTGATTCTATCGAATTAAACGATTCCATTTTCGGCGTAGAAGTAAATGAGCATTTAGTTCATATGGCTGTTCTTCAGCAGCTTGCAAATAACCGTCAGGGAACTCAGAAAGCAAAGACACGTTCTGAAGTATCCGGAGGCGGAAGAAAACCGTGGAAGCAGAAGGGAACCGGTCATGCAAGACAGGGTTCAACAAGATCTCCACAGTGGACCGGTGGCGGAGTTGTTTTCGCTCCAGTACCGAGAGATTATTCTTTCAAGCTTAATAAGAAAGAGAAGAGAGCTGCTCTTAAGTCTGTATTGACTTCAAAGGTAGCAGACGGAAAGTTTGTAGTAGTTGACGAGCTTAAGTTAGATGAGATCAAGACAAAGAAGTTTGTTGAGGTAATGAACAATCTTAAGGTTGAGAAGGCTCTTGTTGTATTAGATGGCATGAACGAGAACGTAATTGCATCTGCAGCAAATGTTCCGACTGTAAAGACAGCTCAGACCAATGAACTTAATGTATTTGATGCATTAAAGTATGATACAGTAGTAGTTACCAAGGCTGCTGTTGCAACAATCGAGGAGGTGTATGCATAATGGCAAACGTACAGTATTATGATGTAATCCTCAAGCCGGTAGTAACCGAGAAGAGTATGGCAGCTATGGCTGAAAAGAAATACACATTTCTTGTTCATCCGGAAGCTAACAAGACCATGATGAAAGAAGCAGTAGAGAAGATGTTCGAAGGAACAAAGGTTGCCAAGGTTAACACAATGAACGCAGACGGAAAGAACAAGCGCCGCGGAATGGTAACAGGAAAGACTGCTAAGACCAAGAAAGCAATCGTTCAGCTTACAGCTGACAGCAAGGATATCGAGATCTTCGCTGGATTATAAGATTGGCTGAGATGATCACAACTATGTGCAGAGATGCACGATAACAAATATCGAAAGGAGAAAAACAATGGGAATTAAGACATATAACCCATATACACCTTCCAGAAGAAATATGACTGGATCTGATTTCTCTGAAATCACAAAGACAACTCCTGAAAAGTCACTTGTTGTTTCATTAAAGAAGAACGCAGGACGTAACAATCAGGGTAAGATCACAGTTAGACACCAGGGCGGTGGAAACAGAAAGAAATACAGAGTAATTGATTTTAAGAGAAATAAGGATGGCATCCCGGCAACCGTAATCGGTATCGAGTACGATCCAAACAGAACTGCAAACATCGCATTGATCTGCTATGCAGATGGTGAGAAAGCATATATCCTTGCACCGGCTGGACTGACTGACGGAATGAAAGTTATGAACGGACCGGAAGCAGAAGTAAGAATCGGAAACTGCTTACCACTTGAGAATATTCCGGTTGGTACTCAGATCCACAACATTGAGTTGCTTCCTGGAAAAGGTGGTCAGCTTGTTCGTTCCGCTGGACTTTCTGCACAGCTTATGGCAAAAGAAGGAAAGTACGCAACACTTCGTCTTCCTTCAGGCGAAATGAGAATGGTTCCGATCAACTGCCGCGCAACAGTTGGTGTTATCGGAAATGGTGATCACAACCTCGTAAATATTGGTAAGGCTGGACGTAAGCGTCACATGGGTATCCGCCCTACAGTTCGTGGTTCTGTTATGAACCCTAACGACCATCCACACGGTGGTGGAGAAGGTAGAGCTCCAATCGGACGTCCAGGTCCATGTACTCCTTGGGGCAAGCCTGCACTCGGCTTAAAGACCAGAAAGAAGCACAAGAATTCCAATAAGATGATCGTTCGTAGAAGAGACGGTCGTGCAATCAAATAATTAGGAGGTTGATAAAATGGCACGTTCATTGAAAAAAGGACCATTTGCTGATGAAAGCTTACTGAAAAAAGTAGACGCTATGAACGCTTCCGGTGACAAGCAGGTTATCAAGACCTGGTCCCGCCGTTCTACAATTTTCCCGTCTTTCGTTGGACACACAATCGCTGTTCATGACGGAAGAAAGCATGTTCCGGTATATGTTACCGAGGATATGGTTGGACACAAGCTCGGTGAGTTCGTTGCAACAAGAACTTACAGAGGACATGGAAAAGACGAAAAGAAGTCAGGCGTTAGATAAGATTTAGTGAAAGGAGGTTTCATCCATGGCAAAAGGACATAGATCCCAAATTAAGAGAGAGAGAAATGAAGTAAAAGATACCAGACCTTCAGCTAAGCTGTCTTACGCTAGAGTGTCTGTTCAGAAAGCTTGTTTCGTATTAGACGCAATCCGTGGAAAGGATGTTGCAACTGCACTTGCAATCGTAACATACAACCCGAGATATGCATCAAGCTTAGTTAAGAAGTTATTAGAGTCAGCTATCGCAAATGCTGAGAACAACAATGGAATGAAAGCAGAGAACCTTTACGTTGCAGAGTGTTTTGCAAATAAGGGACCAACAATGAAGAGAATTCATCCGAGAGCACAGGGTAGAGCTTATCGCATCGAGAAGAGAACAAGCCACATTACAATCGTGCTGGATGAAAGATAGGAGGTCATTATGGGACAGAAAGTCAATCCACATGGCGTAAGAGTTGGCGTAATCAAGGACTGGGATTCCAAGTGGTATGCAGAAGGTGATTTCGCTGATTACTTAGTAGAAGATTACAATATCAGAACATTTTTAAAGAAGAAGTTATACGCAGCCGGCGTTGCAAAGATTGAGATCGAAAGATCATCTGATCGTGTTAAGGTTATTCTTTACACCGCTAAGCCGGGCGTTGTAATCGGAAAGGGCGGAGCTGAGATCGAGAAGATCAAGGCTGACGTTCAGAAGCTTACAGATAAGAAGTTAGTTGTTGATATCAAGGAAGTTAAGAGACCGGATAAGGATGCTCAGTTAGTAGCTGAGAACATCGCTCTTCAGCTTGAAAACCGTGTTTCTTTCCGTAGAGCAATGAAGTCTTGCATGGGCCGTGCTATGAAGGCAGGCGCTAAGGGAATCAAGACCAACTGTTCAGGACGTCTTGGCGGAGCTGATATGGCTCGTTCAGAGTTCTATTCAGAGGGAACAATTCCGCTTCAGACACTTCGTGCCGATATCGATTATGGTTTCGCAGAAGCAGATACAACCTACGGCAAAGTTGGCGTTAAGGTTTGGATCTACAAAGGCGAGGTACTTCCTACAAAGGCTAATAAGGAAGGAGGAGCTCAGTAATTATGTTAATGCCAAAGAGAGTAAAACATCGTAAACAGTTCCGTGGTTCCATGGCAGGAAAAGCTACAAGAGGAAACACAATCAGCAATGGTGAGTACGGTATTATCGCAACCGAGCCATGCTGGATCCGTTCTAATCAGATTGAAGCAGCCCGTATCGCTATGACCCGTTACATCAAGCGTGGTGGTAAAGTTTGGATCAAGATCTTCCCGGATAAGCCGGTAACAGCTAAGCCGGCTGAAACTCGAATGGGTTCTGGAAAAGGAGCTTTAGAGTACTGGGTAGCAGTAGTTAAACCAGGTAGAGTATTATTTGAAATCTCCGGTGTTCCGGAAGAGGTAGCGCGCGAAGCGTTACGTCTTGCTACACACAAATTACCTTGCAAGTGTAAGATAGTTTCTCGTGCAGATTTAGAAGGCGGTGAATCAAATGAAAACTAGTGCATATTTAGAAGAATTAAAGTCTCAGAGCGTTGCTGATTTACAGGCACAGCTCGTTGATGCAAAGAAGGAACTTTTCAATTTGAGATTCCAGAACGCAACCAATCAGTTAGATAACACAGCAAGAATCAAAGAGGTTCGTAAGAATATCGCCAGAATTCAGACTGTTATCACCGAGAAGGCTGCTCAGTAAGCATTATCCTATCAGAAAGGAGACTTAAAGTCGTGGAAGAAAGAAATCTTAGAAAAACACGTGTTGGTGAAGTTGTCAGCGACAAGATGGATAAGACAATCGTTGTAGCTGTTAGAGATAACGTAAGACATCCACTTTACAACAAGATCGTGAAGAAGACATACAAATTAAAGGCTCATGACGAGAACAACGAAGCTAAGATCGGTGATACCGTCAGAGTTATGGAGACAAGACCATTATCTAAGGATAAGAGATGGAGACTTGTTGAGATCATGGAAAGAGCAAAATAGTTGAGAGGAGGCTACAAGCATGGTACAGCAGGAAAGCAGACTTAAGGTAGCAGATAACACCGGAGCCAAAGAGTTACTTGTTATCCGCACTATGGGTGGATCTACCAGAAGATATGCGAACATTGGCGATGTTGTTGTTGCATCCGTTAAAGACGCAACACCAGGCGGTGTTGTTAAAAAAGGTGATGTAGTTAAGGCCGTAGTTGTTCGTTCAGTAAAGGGTGCACGTCGTAAAGATGGCTCCTATATCAAATTTGATGAGAACGCAGCCGTTATCATTAAAGATGACAAAACTCCAAAAGGAACTCGTATCTTTGGACCAGTAGCTCGTGAGCTTCGCGAGAAGCAGTTCATGAGAATTGTTTCTCTGGCTCCAGAAGTATTATAGGAGGAACTTTAGATGGCAAGTATGAAGATCAAGAAAGGCGATATGGTTAAGGTTATCGCTGGAAAAGACAAAGACAAAGAGGGCAAGGTTATTGCCGTAAATAAAGCAGACAACACTCTTCTTGTTGAAGGTATCAACATGGTAACCAAGCATGCAAAGCCAAGCATGGCTAACCAGCAGGGTGGTATTGTTCATCAGGAAGCACCGATTGACGCATCTAACGTTATGTACCTTCACAAGGGAAAAGCTACCAGAGTTGGTTTCAAGCTTGACGGAGACAAGAAGGTTCGTTTCGCTAAGTCAACAGGCGATGTTATCGACTAATTGAAGAGAGGAGGACAAGACATTGAGTAGACTCAGAGAACAGTATGAGAACGAGATCAAGGACGCACTGGTCAAGAAGTTCGGATATAAGAACGCAATGGAGATTCCAAAGCTCGACAAGATCGTAGTAAACATGGGTGTTGGCGAAGCAAAGGAAAATGCAAAGCTCCTTGAGGCAGCTGTTAAGGATATGGAGACCATCACCGGTCAGAAGGCTGTTACTACAAAGGCAAAGAAAGCAGTAGCAAACTTCAAGATTCGTGAGGGTATGCCGATCGGATGTAAAGTAACCCTTCGTGGCGAGAAGATGTATGAGTTCGCAGATCGTTTGATCAACTTAGCATTACCTCGTGTACGTGACTTTAGAGGTGTAAACCCGAACGCATTTGACGGACGTGGAAATTATGCACTTGGAATCAAGGAGCAGATCATTTTCCCAGAGATCGAATACGATAAGGTAGACAAGGTAAGAGGTATGGACGTTATCTTCGTTACAACCGCTAAGACCGACGAAGAGGCACGCGAGCTTTTGGCACAGTTTAACATGCCATTTGCAAAGTAATCAGGAGGGAATTTTAATGGCTAAGACAAGTATGAAAATCAAACAGCAGCGTAAACCAAAATTCTCTACCAGAGAATATACACGTTGCAGAATTTGTGGACGTCCACATTCAGTTTTAAGAAAATACGGAATCTGCAGAGTATGTTTCCGTGAGTTAGCATATAAAGGTCAGATTCCAGGCGTTAAGAAAGCGTCTTGGTAGAATTAAGGAGGAAAAATATCATGATGATGACAAGTGATCCAATCGCAGATATGCTTACAAGAATCCGTAATGCAAATACTGCTAAGCATGATACTGTAGATATTCCATCTTCCAAGATTAAGGTTGCAATCGCTGGTATCCTTGTTGATGAAGGATTCATCGAGAAGTACGACATCATCGAAGATGGCAACTTCAAGACTATCCGCGTTACTTTAAAGTACGGCGCAGATAAGAATGAGAAGGTTATCACCGGTATTAAGAGAATTTCTAAGCCAGGTCTTCGTGTATACGCAGGCAAGGACGAGATCCCTTCTGTACTTGGTGGATTAGGAATCGCAATTCTTTCAACCAATCAGGGAATTATCACTGATAAGGAAGCTCGCAAGCTTCAGGTTGGTGGAGAAGTATTAGCATTCGTTTGGTAGCCCGAAAGCAACTTAATGAGCGCGAGTTAAAACGAAGCGCGAATTTAGTGCGAGGGCGTTCTCTGAGATTAGCAAGAGCAAGTCGTAAGACGCAGCTTGAGCTTAGCGAAGAGAACTACCTATGGAACTTGATCAAGCCTATATACTCGATGCATTTATAATGTAAAGTATAGGGCAAAAGAAACAACTCAAAGTATAAACTGACCACAGGGGTCAGAAATACTATAAACTATTAACCTGATATCAAATATAGGAGGTACGGGCATGTCACGTATAGGAAGAATGCCAATCGCAGTACCTGCAGGCGTAACTGTAGATATTGCAGAAAATAATCATGTGACTGTAAAAGGTCCTAAGGGAACTCTGGAGAGAACTCTCCCGGCAGAAATGGACATCAAATTAGAAGGTTCTGAAATCATCGTTTCAAGACCAAATGATTTGAAGAAGATGAAGTCTTTACACGGACTTACAAGAACACTGATCCACAACATGGTTGTAGGTGTAACCGAAGGCTACACCAAGACCCTTGAAGTAAACGGTGTTGGTTACAGAGCATCTAAGTCCGGAAAGAAGCTTACTCTTAACCTTGGATACTCTCATCCAGTAGAGATGGAAGATCCAGAAGGTCTTGAGGCAGTCGTTGAAGATAACAAGATTATCATTAAGGGTATCGATAAAGAGAAGGTTGGCCAGTACGCAGCTGAAATCAGAGCTAAGAGAGCTCCTGAACCATATAAGGGCAAGGGAATCAAGTATGCTGATGAAGTTATCCGTCGTAAAGTTGGTAAGACCGGTAAAAAATAAGTAAAGGAGTGGACAGGAAATGGTAAGCAAGAAATCTAGAACTGAAGTTCGTGTAAAAAAGCATGACAGAATGCGTTTTCATCTTTCCGGAACATCTGAGCGTCCTCGTTTAGCTGTTTTCAGAAGTAACAACCATATGTATGCGCAGATCATTGATGATACTGTTGGTAATACACTTGTTTCTGCATCTACTCTTGACAAAGACGTAAAGGCAGAAATCGAGAAGACCAATAACGTTGAGGCAGCAGCTAAGCTTGGAACCATCATTGCTAAGAAGGCTCTTGATAAGGGTATCTCTACTGTAGTCTTCGATAGAGGTGGTTTCATCTACGCAGGCAAGGTTAAGGCATTAGCTGAAGCAGCAAGAGAAGCTGGCTTAGATTTTTAGGAGGAAACAAACATGAAACGTGAAATCATTGATGCAAGTCAATTAGAATTAGTTGACAACGTTGTTGACATCAAGCGTGTAACAAAGGTTGTTAAGGGTGGACGTAACATGCGTTTCACAGCTCTCGTTGTTGTTGGCGATAAGAATGGTCATGTAGGTGCCGGACTTGGAAAAGCAACCGAAATTCCGGAAGCTATCCGCAAGGGTAAGGAAGACGCAATCAAGAGCATGATCAGCGTTCGTCTGGATGAGAACAATAGTATTACACATGATGTAACAGGAAAATATACAGGTGCTTCTGTATTACTTAAGAAGTCTCCTGAAGGTACTGGTATCATCGCTGGCGGTCCGGCTCGTTCCGTATGTGAGATCGCCGGAATCCAGAACATCCGTACAAAGTCTTTAGGCTCTAACAACAAGCAGAACGTTGTTCTTGCAACAATCGAGGCATTAAAGCAGCTCAGAGCCCCGGAAGAAATTGCAAAGCTTCGCGGAAAGTCTGTTGAAGAGATCTTAGGTTAAGGAGGTATTGAGAAATGGCAGATAAGAAGGTAAAGGTTACACTTATTAAGTCAACAATCGGTGCTGTTCCTAAGAACAAGAAGACAATCGAAGCTCTGGGATTATCCAAGTTATACAAGACGGTAGAATTACCGGATAACGCAGCTACTCAGGGAGCACTTCGTAAAGTAGCACCATATGTAAAAGTAGAAGAAGCATAAAAGACAAGGAGGTGCCATAATGGATTTATCTAGTTTAAAAGCAGCAGAAGGTTCTGTTCACAGCGACAATTTCAGACGCGGACGTGGACATGGATCAGGAAATGGTAAGACTGCTGGTAAGGGCCACAAGGGTCAGAAAGCTCGTTCTGGAGCACCAAGACCAGGATTTGAAGGTGGTCAGATGCCATTATACAGAAGATTGCCAAAGAGAGGTTTCAAGAACAGAAACACTCAGACAATCGTTGCCATTAACCTTTCCGCTTTAGAGAAATTCGAAAATGACGCAGTTGTTTCTGTTGAGACACTCATCGAGGCAGGCGTTGTAAAGAATCCTAGAGACGGCGTAAAGATTCTTGGAAATGGTGAACTTACTAAGAAGCTTACAGTTCAGGCAAATGCATTCAGTGCAAGCGCAAAAGAAAAGATTGAGGCTCTTGGTGGAAAAGCAGAGGTGATCTAATGCTTGAGACACTCCGTAATGCATTTAAAGTGAAGGATATTCGCAATCGAATCATTTTTACTTTTTTTATGTTAGTTGTCATCCGAATCGGAAGCGAGCTTCCGGTTCCGGGTGTTAATGGTTCTGTATTCCAGGATTGGTTTGCAAACCAGACAGCAGACGGATTGGGCTTTTTTGATGCAATTACCGGTGGTTCATTCCTGAACATGTCCGTATTTGCACTTAACATTACACCATACATTACATCTTCCATTATTATGCAGCTTCTTACGATTGCAATTCCGAAGCTTGAAGAATTACAGCGTGATGGAGAAGATGGAAGAAAGAAGATCGTTGAGATCACCCGTTACCTTACGATCGCGCTTGGATTGATTGAAGCAATTGCAATGACCATCGGATTTTACCGTGGAGGATACTTGGTAGACAAGAATGCTCTTACAGTGATCCAGGTAATTGTAGCGCTTACAGCCGGATCAGCAGTTCTTATGTGGATCGGCGAGAGAATCACAGAAAAGGGAATCGGAAATGGTATTTCCATTGTACTTACAATCAATATTATTTCCCGTATTCCGGATGACCTTGGGACCCTTTGGAACCAGTTCATCGTTTCTGCAGGCTCTATTCCTAAGGGAATCGTAGCAGCACTTATCATCGTGGCAATCATTGTCGCAATGGTAGTATTTGTTATTCTTCTTCAGGGCGCAGAGCGCAGAATCCCGGTTCAGTATTCTAAGAAAATCCAGGGAAGAAAGCAGGTTGGCGGTCAGCAGACCCATATCCCGCTTAAAGTAAATACCGGTGGTGTAATCCCTGTAATTTTTGCTCAGTCATTAATGCAGACTCCGGTAATCATTGCAAGCCTGTTAGGCAAGGGCAACGGAACCGGTATCGGAAGCAAGATTTTAAGAGGATTATCTCAGTCTAACTGGTGTGATCCAAAGAATCCGGTATACTCTATCGGATTGATTGTATACATTGTACTTATCATCGCATTCGCATATTTCTATACGCAGATTACCTTTAATCCGCTTGAGATTGCGAACAACATGAAACGTGCAGGTGGGTTTGTTCCTGGTATTCGTCCGGGTAAGCCGACAAGCGATTACTTAAATCAGATCTTAAACTACATTGTATTTATCGGTGCCGTTGGCCTTACCATCGTTGCAGTAATTCCGATTTTCTTCAATGGTGTGTTTGGCGCTGATGTGTCATTTGGAGGAACTTCAATCATCATTATCGTAGGTGTTGTTATCGAGACCTTGAAGCAGATTGAATCCCAGATGCGAGTTCGCTACTATAAAGGATTTTTGAATGATTAATAAGTTTGGAGATACAGGTTTTGCCCGTATCTCCATTCGTGTATCTTCACAGAACCCCATTTTTGAGAAAAAGGAGAACAAAATATGAAGATTATTATGTTAGGCGCTCCGGGAGCAGGAAAAGGAACTCAGGCAAAGCAGATCGCTGCAAAATATGATATTCCACACATCTCCACAGGAGATATTTTCCGCGCAAACATTAAGAACGGCACAGAACTTGGAAAGAAAGCTAAGACTTACATGGATCAGGGAGCACTTGTTCCGGATGAGCTTACCTGTGACCTTGTTATGGATCGTATCCAGCAGGATGACTGCAAGAATGGATTTGTATTGGATGGATTTCCAAGAACCATTCCACAGGCAGAAGCTCTTGATGCAGCCCTTAAGAAGATTGGACAGTCTATGGACTATGCGATCGATGTGGATGTCCCGGATGAAAATATCGTAAATCGTATGGGCGGAAGACGTGCCTGCTTAAACTGTGGCGCAACTTACCATATCGTATTCAACCCTACTAAGGTAGATGGAAAGTGCGATGTATGCGGAAGCGATACAGTTCTTCGCGATGACGACAAGCCGGAAACCGTACAGAAACGTCTTTCAGTATACCATGAGCAGACACAGCCATTGATCGATTACTACAAGAATCAGGGCATTTTGAAATCTGTTGACGGAACTATGCCAATGGATGATGTATTTGCTGCAATCGTAGGAATACTTGGAGAATAAAAACATGTCGGTTACGATTAAATCGGACAGCGAGATTGAATTGATGCGGGAGGCGGGGAGAATCCTCGCCCTCGTTCATCAGAATCTCGGCAAAGAAATCAAACCAGGGATGTCTACTTTGGATATTGACCGGTTGGGAGAAGAGATGATCCGCAGTTACGGATGCATTCCGTCCTTTTTGAATTATTGCGGATATCCGGCTTCCATCTGCGTATCGGTAAACGAGGAAGTTGTCCACGGTATACCGAGCAAGGATCGCATCATAAAAGAGGGCGATATCGTAAGTCTTGATGCAGGAGTGATCTATAATGGATATCATTCAGACGCAGCAAGAACAGTAGCGGTCGGCGAAATCAGTAAAGAAGCGCAGGCTCTGATCGATGTTACCAGAATGTCCTTTTTTGAGGGAATAAAGAAGGCAAAGGCAGGAAACCATCTGTATGATATTTCTGCTGCCATCGGAGATTACGCAACGGCAAGAGGCTACGGAGTCGTATATGATCTTGTCGGACATGGAATCGGTGCAAATCTGCACGAGGAGCCTGAGGTTCCGAATTTCAGGCAGAGATGGCCGCATAAGGGTATCAAACTCCGCCCGGGCATGACGCTTGCGGTAGAGCCAATGATTAACGCAGGAGCACCGGAAGTGCTTTGGACGGATGATGAATGGACAGTTATAACGGAAGACAGATCCCTTTCTGCTCACTATGAGAATACGATTCTGATCACCGAGGGTGAACCGGAGATCCTCTCACTGACTGAGGATGAGAAAGCAGCCGGCTATCTGGACCTGCTCCGATAGACGGAATAACAATCAAGTAGATATCAAACAGGAGGAATGAAAAGATTATGTCAAAGGCAGATGTGATTGAGGTAGAAGGTGTTGTTGTAGAAAAGTTACCAAATGCATTTTTTAAGGTAGAACTTGAGAATGGACACCAGATTTTGGCAACCATCAGCGGAAAACTTCGTATGAATTTTATCCGTATTTTGCCGGGAGATAAAGTAACCATCGAAATGTCCCCATATGATCTTACAAAAGGAAGAATCATTTGGAGAGATAAATAAATTTGTATTGACTTCTTGAAAGTCAATGTGTATAATACTAAACGGACACTTTTGGAAAAGTACCCGAAAAGGCGGCAAAACGCCGTAAAATGGGACTTTTATAGAGAAAGGAGGATTTGCTGTGAAGGTAAGATCATCAGTTAAACCTATTTGCGAAAAGTGCAAAGTTATCAAGAGAAAAGGAAGCATTCGCATTATCTGCGAGAATCCGAAGCATAAGCAGAGACAGGGTTAATTACCATATCGTATTTGACCCTGCTATTTGTGCGTTTAGGAGAACCTTTTCGAATCATTATGTGCGGCTGCAGCGAAAGATCTTTCGCTGTTCATAATAAACAGAGCATATCTGTAAGGCGGAGATAGCATACCGAATATCCCGCTCGTAATATGCAATCATGGAGAACCATTTTTCATACACACATTTCAGGGCGTGCAACCGCAGCTGTATGCAGGATGGCTTTCGGGATACGATATATTGTTGCGATATATCCGTTACTATCAATCAGGAAAATTTTATGGAGGTGTAAACACACATGGCTCGTATTGCAGGTGTAGATTTACCAAGAGAAAAACGTGTTGAGATCGGCTTAACTTACATCTACGGAATTGGCAGAGTAAGCTCTAACCGTATCCTTGAGGCAGCAAATGTAGATCCTAACACTCGTGTTAGAGATTTGACTGACGAAGAAGTAAAGAGAATCAGTGCAGTTATCGATGAGACTCAGACTGTAGAAGGTGATTTAAGAAGAGAGATCGCTCTTAATATCAAGAGACTTCAGGAAATCGGATGCTATCGTGGAATCCGTCACAGAAAGGGACTTCCTGTTCGTGGACAGAAGACAAAGACCAACGCAAGAACAAGAAAAGGCCCTAAGAGAACTGTAGCAAACAAGAAAAAGTAATCATTTGAGAAAGTAGGTTAGTTTAGATATGGCTAAGACAGTTGCAAAGAAAGTAACAAAAAAGCGTATTAAGAAAAACGTTGAACGCGGACAGGCACATATTCAGTCATCTTTCAATAATACAATCGTAACTCTTACAGATGCTGAAGGTAACGCATTATCATGGGCTAGCGCTGGTGGTCTTGGATTTAGAGGATCAAAGAAATCTACTCCATACGCTGCACAGATGGCAGCAGAAACCGCAGCTAAGGCAGCTATGATTCATGGCTTAAAGACAGTTGATGTATTCGTTAAGGGACCAGGTTCAGGAAGAGAAGCAGCTATCCGTGCGCTCTCTGCATGCGGAATCGAAGTAACTTCCATTAGAGATGTAACTCCGGTACCTCACAATGGATGTCGTCCACCAACGCGCAGAAGAGTTTAATTAGGAGGTATAGATTAAGATGGCAGTTAATAAAACCCCTGTATTGAAGAGTTGCAGATCCCTTGGCTTGGAGCCAAGCTATTTAGGATATGATAAGAAGTCTAAGAGAAATTTAACCAGATCTAACCGCAAGGTATCTGAGTACGGACTTCAGTTAAAAGAGAAGCAGAAGGCTAAATTCATTTACGGTGTATTGGAGAAGCCTTTCCACAACTACTACTTAAAGGCTGACCAGATGAAGGGTATGACAGGTACAAACCTTATGACTATCCTTGAGTCAAGACTTGACAACGTAGTATTCCGCCTTGGTTTTGCTAGAACCAGAAGAGAGGCAAGACAGATCGTTGACCACAAGTTCGTTACTGTAAACGGCAAGTGTGTAAACATTCCTTCTTACCTTGTAAAGGCTGGAGATGTTATCGAAATCAAAGAGAGCAAGAAGAACATTCAGAGAATGAAGGACGTCATCGAAGTTGCTGGTGGCAGACTTGTTCCGGAATGGTTAGACGTTGATGCTGAGAAGCTTCAGGGAACTGTTAAGGAATTACCTTCCCGCGAGCAGATCGATGTCCCAGTTGATGAAATGCTTATCGTCGAGTTGTACTCTAAGTAAAATAAGACGAATTAAAGACAGACTTACGCGTGCCGTGGAGTGGTTTTACATTCCGCGGATTTCGCGTCTATGTATAAATAGCATGGAAACCCGAAAAGGAGGGACTTTGTAGTGTTCGATTTCGAAAAACCAAAAATTGAGATTGCAGAAATTTCAGAAGACAAAAAATATGGAAGATTTGTTGTTGAGCCTTTAGAGAGAGGCTATGGTACAACACTTGGTAATTCCCTTAGAAGAATTATGCTTTCTTCTCTGCCGGGAGCTGCTGTAAGCCAGGTTAAGATCGACGGCGTACTGCATGAGTTCAGCTCTATTCCGGGCGTAAAGGAAGATGTTACAGAAATCATCATGAACATCAAGAACCTTGCAATCCGGAACAACAGCTCTACAAACGAAGCTAAGATTGCATACATTGAATTCGAGGGTGAAGGCGTTGTAACAGCGGCAGACATCCAGGTTGATTCTGATATCGAAATCTTAAATCCGGAACTTGTGATTGCACACTTAAATGGTGGCACAGATTGCAAGTTGTACATGGAGCTTACAATTACAAAGGGTAGAGGATACATCAGCGCAGACAAGAATAAGACAGAGGATACACCGATTGGTGTGATCGCTGTAGATTCTATTTACACTCCGGTAGAGAGAGTAAATCTGACTGTAGAGAACACCCGTGTAGGACAGGTAACAGATTATGATAAGCTTACATTGGATGTATACACCAATGGTTCCTTAGAGCCGGATGAGGCAGTAAGCCTTGCAGCTAAGGTTCTTAGCGAGCATTTGAATCTGTTCATCGATCTTTCTGACGCAGCAATGCAGGCAGAGGTTATGATCGAGAAAGAGAACGATGCACAGGAGAAGGTTCTTGAGATGAACATCGATGAACTTGAGCTTTCTGTTCGTTCTTACAACTGCTTGAAGAGAGCAGGAATCAACACCGTAGCTGAGCTGATCAACAGAACACCGGAAGACATGATGAAGGTTCGTAACCTTGGACGTAAGTCTCTGGAAGAAGTATTGGCAAAGCTCAAAGAGTTAGGATTAGAGTTAAATCGCAGCGAGGAGTAATCAAAGCGTTTGACTATATATGCTCAAGCGGGCATAGCCGGTAAGACCGACGAGCGCGGCAGGTGTCCGGATTTCCTCTTCTGTGGAAACACAGCAAGAAGAAATACATGAGTGGCAACTGATGTATCCTAGATGCATCAAAACAAGATACGACGTCTGGCAGTAAGACCAAAGAGCATGACCGGATGTTCCACGAATGGAGGAAAAGGAAAATGGCAAAGTATCGTAAATTAAGCAGAACCTCTAGCCAGAGAAAGGCATTATTAAGAGGTCAGGTAACAGCTCTTATCGCAAATGGTAAGATTGTAACAACCGAAGCTAAGGCTAAGGAAGTTCGCAAGATCGCAGAGGGACTTATCGCTTCTGCAATCCGTGAGAAGGATAACTTTGAAGAAGTTACCGTAACTGCTAAGGTTGCTCGCAAGGACAAAGATGGCAAGAGAGTAAAAGAAGTTGTAGACGGCAAGAAAGTTACCGTATATGATGAAGTACAGAAGACCATCAAGAAGGATTCCGCTTCCCGTCTTCACGCTAGAAGAGAGATGTTAAAGGTTCTTTACTCTGTAAAGACAACCGATGGAACCAAGAAGGGCACCAAGGAAGTTGATCTTGTTGCTAAGTTATTTGATGAGATTGCACCAAAGTATGCTGGACGTAATGGTGGATACACCAGAATCGTAAAGATCGGTCAGCGTAAGGGTGACGGAGCTCTTGAAGTAGTTCTTGAGTTAGTTTAATATTTACGAACACAAAAGCCTCATGCTATGGATGATATCCACAGCATGGGGCTTTTTGCAAGGTTTATTACTATTTGACCGATTTTCTTATATTTAATATTGCATGACATAAGAAGCGCTGCCGGGTCATCCGGCAGCACTTCTCTGTATAAATAATTATTTAATTACTGTTGATTCTGTGCCTGCTCATCTTTGTACTTCTGCACGAAGTTCTTGATGCGGTCATACGGGTTGAGCAGATCGCTGATAGATGCATCATGGTTAAGTGTATCAATAAGATAGGCAATGTACTTACTCATGTCGCAGCTAATGTAATATTCCTTAGAGAGAAGCTCTGGTGACTGGTAGATCAGGTTAGTTGTGACAACACGGTAAATCAGTCCATCCTCATATGCCTTGTCAAAAGCTGCAAATCCGTTTGTAAATAATCCGAAAGTAGAAACAACAAAGATGCGGTTTGCCTTGCGCTCTTTTAATTCTCTTGCAGTATCGATCATGCTCTCTCCGGAGGAAATCATATCATCGATAATGAATACGTCCTTGCCCTCTACGTTAGAACCTAAAAACTCATGTGCGACGATCGGATTGCGGCCGTTTACGATCTTGCTGTAATCACGGCGTTTATAAAACATACCCATATCTACACCAAGCACATTGGCAAGATAGATTGCACGGTTGGTAGCACCCTCATCCGGGCTGATGATCATAAGATGATCGGAATCCAAGGTAAGATCCTTTACGTTCTTTAAGATACCCTTGATAAACTGGTAAGAAGGCATTACGTTCTCGAATCCGTTCAACGGGATCGCATTTACGACACGTGGATCATGCGCATCGAATGTGATGATGTTATCAACACCCATGTTGATCAGCTCCTGAAGCGCAATCGGGCAGTCTAAGGACTCACGCCCGGTACGTCTGTGCTGACGACTCTCATATAAGAATGGAAGGATTACAGTAATGCGGCGGGCCTTTCCACCAACAGCTGCAATGACACGCTTTAAATCGGCAAAATGATCATCCGGCGACATATGGTTGGTATGTCCGCATACAGAGTAGGTCAGACTGTAGTTGGTAACATCAACCATGATGTAGAGATCGTATCCGCGGACAGACTGGTTGATCACGCATTTGGCCTCTCCGGAACCAAAGCGTGGGGTGTACGGATGGATGATGTAGCTATCCTTGTGATAATCCTTAAAAGCGATTTCGTTCTGATGCTGATGTTCGCGGTTCTCGCGCCATTTGTTCAGGTATTGGTCAACTTTCTTGCCAAGTTCTGTACAACTGTCCGTAGGAATAATTCCTAAGGTCCCCTTCGGCATCGTCTCTAAAATTCTTTCGTCATTCGGCATGATGAATCCTCCATATGAATTATTTATACTTTAATGTGACTGACGTTTGCGAATGCGAATGTCGTCACCGAAAAGCTTGATGGTGGTGTAACTGCTTAAAATACGGGATAAAGTACGTTCCGAGTAAATATCTGCGATCTGGTTCATACTTAGGTTGGTGGATATGATGGTGGACTTGTGTCGCAAAATCCGCTCATTCACACACAAGAAGAGCTGGGATGTCGTAAAGCTGTTGGACAGCTCCGTACCCAGGTCGTCGATAATAAGAAGGTCACAATCAAATATATTCTGATGTGCCGCAATAGCATCGGCGTCTTTGTCAAAAACGCCCTTGCTTAATATATCAAATAACTGAAACGCTGTAAAGTAGATAACTGAGTAGCTTTTATCCAAAAGTTCCTTTGCCACGCAATTGGACAGAAATGTTTTGCCAACACCTGTTTCGCCATATAGAAACAGATTCTTTGGTTTGTTGTCAAAATTGTCAATAAACTTGTGACACTCAGCAACTGCATTTCGGATCGTCTCAAGGGAGGTAAGTCCTGTGGCAGGATTGCGGTCAGAATCCGAGTAATAAGCGTAGGAAAATGTACCAAAGTTCTCCCTCTCCAAAATCTCACGGATGTTGGACTGTGTATAGATGCAGTTGATGATCGCCTGCTTTAAACAGTGGCACTTTTGCCCGTCGATATATCCGGTATCCTTGCAATCGGGACAGGTATAGACCGGCTCAAAGTAATCGGATGGGTATCCGAGACGCTGCAAGAGAGCCTCCCGCTCCATACGGTAATCGGCAATCTCAGCATGCAGCTGGTTAAGTGCGGCACGATCGCCATCTAACAACTTCCTTGCGCATGCAACAGAACAAGAAGAAATTGCATGATCAATCTCCTCCAGACGCGGCTCTTTCAGGTAGGCAAGGCGCGTGCGCTCATCCAATATGCGCTTATTCTTTAATCTGCGGGCATCATAGCCACGCATGATCTCATCGTATTGTGAATTGCTAAGAGCCATTACAGCGGTATCCTCCGGAATTAGTGAACACTTGTTGTCAGAGCCATGCGCTCAAGCTGATCATAGTCATAATCGCGCTGGCTGAAATTGTTGAATTTGTTTCTTGTCACAGTAACTGTCTTGCCTGATGTGGCGGTGCCGGAAGCAGCCGCCTTCTTCTCCTTGCCAAAAGCGGCATCCAGCTGCTTGACATCATCCATAGTATGTACATGATTTTTGTGCCAACTATTCATGATAGAATCGGCATACTTAAAACTCGGCTGGTTCGTAGCAGCAATCGTTCTGCTACAGGCTTCACCGATCAGTGCCAGATCAAAGCCATACTCGCTGGTCCATTTGCGGATCATGGCAACCTCTGCATCCACCAGCTTTCGTCCGGTGATACCCATCGCCTTCATGACACCATAATAGATCTTGCTGCGCTCGGCGGTATTTTCCTTCGCCTCAGCAACGGTCGTGATCTTGTCCTCGCTCCAGCGCAGGGCAACCTTGTCCATGTAGTGCATACTTGAATGTCCTTCACTGATGCAATACTCGACAAGAAAAACAATAAGCTCGGTAGAAAAATGAAGCTCGTCATACCAATACAGAACTGTGTTGATGTCGGTTGTGGCCATCGGGTGCTTTAAGTAAGTCTCGATGATAAAGAAAAGTTCGGAAATATTCGGATTCTGGCGGAATTCCTTCACCTCATCCAAGGTATAATCCCTGCGGGAAGTTGTTTTTGAGATAACTGCGGCTTGTGGCTTCTTGGTCAAAGCAGCTGTGGAATCCGTTGCATCGGACGCTGGGGCAGAAGCCACCTGCGGCGCTGCGGATACAGAGGCAGAATATTCCTTATAATCGCTGAGCGGGGACAGGAGCGTGATATCACAGAGCACCTTGTCTGGTCCGTAGCCGAGTAAAAGCAGATGCATGCGCTCCCAATACTTTAATGCACGCAAAACATCTTTTTCGGTATGGTTAAAGCAGTCAGCGATCGCGGAGATTGAGCACTCAGCCGTGTTGCTGTTCAGATTTCTAAGTAAATACAGATATACCTTCACAAATTCCCCATTTGCTTCCGGCATATATCGGTCAATAAAAATATTTGGGATGCAAGTTATAGAATTAGGACAATCACTGTGTAGTTGAATGGTTGCCATAGTATTCCCTCTTTCTGTCAGATAAGTCGGCCGAAGTTGCATATAGGTCTCGACCAGTCTGTCAGCAATTATAGCACAAAGCATATCCATTGAAAAGCAGAAAAAAGCCCGAAAATAGCGAAAAAACAAGGCATTTTGCCAACATGCCGTAATGTGGATAACGTGGACAAAATGATGTATAAAATCGGGGTATACGGATAAAATGGGCATGCACAAAGTTATAAAAAATCCACACCGTTTGTTGAAGATAATCAACAAATACAGTGTGGATAATGTGGATAATTATTTGCCGAGGAGTGCTTCGCCTATTTCTACAACGTTTCCGGCTCCCATAGTTATCAACAGGTCCCCGTTTATACAATTTTCCAATAAAAATTTTTCAATCTCCTCAAAAGAAGGGAAGTAATAGCATTCGGTTCCGTGTGCTTTCAGCTTATCAAGAATGTCACGTGAACTGATTCCAATTGTATTTTTTTCGCGGGCTGCGTAAATATCAGCAAGGACAACAACATCTGCAAGCGAAAGTACATCCGCAAAGTCATCGAGAAATGCTTTTGTGCGGGAATAGGTATGCGGCTGGAATACCAATACAAGACGCTTGTGAGGATAGTTGGCTGCTGCGGTGAGCGTTGCACGTATCTCGGTTGGATGGTGGGCGTAATCATCGATGATGGTAATTCCATCGATCGTTCCCTTGTATTGGAAACGCCGGTCTGCTCCGTGGAATGCCAGAAGCCCTTCCTGCATCCGGTCGAAGGAAATACCGGCCTGTGTGCAGCATGCAACAGCGGCCAGAGCATTTGCTACGTTGTGAATACCCGGGACACGAAGCTTTAATGTGCCAAGGGATTTGCCTCTGTACATAACGGTAAAACCTGCACAGCCTTTTTCATCAAAGGAAATATCAGACGCAGAAAAGTCGTTTTTTGCATCCAGACCAAAGGTGACAACGTTGCAGGAAAGACCACCGGAAATTTCCTCGTAATTGTCAATTGCCCCGTTAATGATCAATGCCCCATCAGACTTTGTGTTCTCTGCAAAAAGCCGGAAGGAGTGACGCACATCGGCGAGGTCTTTAAAGAAATCCAAATGCTCCGCTTCGACATTGAGAATGATGCTGTACTTTGGACGGAAATTCAAAAAACTGTTGGTGTATTCACATGCTTCGGTAAGGAAAGTCTCGGAGCCTCCGACGCGAAGATTGCCGCCAAGAGCTTCGAGAATACCTCCCACGGAAATGGTTGGATCTGCATCTGCTGCAAGCAGGATCTGGCTGATCATGGAAGTCGTAGTGGTCTTTCCGTGTGTGCCGGCAACGGCGATGGACTGCTCGTAATTGTCCATGATCTGACCGAGAAGCTCAGCACGTGTCAGCATAGGAATCTGCTTCTGCTTTGCGGCCTGCCATTCCGGGTTATCCTCACGGATAGCTGCCGTATATACAACAAGGTCAATGCCGTCCTGGATGTTATCGGCGCATTGCCCATAATAAATCTGTATACCTTTTTCACTAAGATGGCGTGTCAGGTCGGATTCCTTGGAGTCGGAGCCGGATATGGTAAATCCTTCCTCGGCTAAGATCTCAGCGAGTCCGCTCATGCTGATGCCGCCGATTCCGATGAAGTGAACGTGTATCGGATGATGAAAATTTAATTTATACATAAATGTTACCTGCCCATGATTATTTGAATTACTTCCTTATAATTATAACCGTATTCTTGTAATTTGCAAATGAAAAGAACAGATGGAAAGGGAGTAAATATTGTGGAAAATGTCAAAAATTTCCATAAGGTATACGAAAAATTGTGAAAAATGTTGAATGAGGGAGACGCTCATGCTATAATAAACATAATAATACACAGACAGAAGTAGCCATATTTGGTATTATCTGTAAAGTACGGCATACACATGAAGTAGGGTATGTCCATAAAGTATGATACAAGGAGTGATAACGTGATTAAAAAAGAAATGATAGCCATGCTTCTGGCCGGCGGGCAGGGAAGCAGACTTGGGGTATTGACCGCAGATGTTGCAAAACCTGCAGTCTCATTCGGGGGCAAGTACCGGATCATAGACTTCCCTTTGAGCAACTGCATTAATTCTGGAATTGACACAGTCGGTGTGTTGACACAATATCAGCCGCTTAGGCTTAACACACATATCGGAATTGGTATTCCGTGGGATCTTGACCGCAACAACGGTGGAGTAACCGTGCTGCCGCCATATGAGAGAAGCACGAACAGCGAGTGGTATACCGGTACCGCAAATGCAATCTACCAGAACCTGCGCTATATGGAGACTTACAATCCGGACTATGTGCTGATCCTTTCCGGAGATCATATCTACAAGATGGATTACGAGGTAATGCTCGACTTCCATAAGGAAAATCATGCAGACGTTACCATCGCAACAATGCCGGTCCCACTTGAGGAAGCCAGTCGATTTGGTATTGTGATCGCGGATGAAGATAAGAGGATCACAGAGTTTGAGGAAAAGCCGCAGAACCCAAGGAGCAACCTTGCATCTATGGGCATTTACATATTCTCATGGCCGGTGCTTCGGGATGCACTTATTGCAATGAAAGACCAGCAGAGCTGTGATTTTGGAAAACATATTATTCCGTATTGCTTCGAACATCAGAAACGGATGTTTGCTTATGAGTTCAACGGCTATTGGAAGGATGTCGGAACTCTTGGCTCATATTGGGAAGCAAACATGGAACTGATAGACCTGATTCCGGAATTCAACCTCTATGAGGAATATTGGAAGATCTACACGAAGTGTGATACGATCGAACCCCAGTATATTGCATCGGAAGCCTATATTGAAAAGAGTATCATCGGGGAAGCTTCCGAGATATACGGAACCGTCATCAATTCTGTCATTGGGCCGAATGTCCAGATCGGCCGGGGAACGGTAGTAAGGGACTCTATCATCATGAAGGATACCGTGATCGGGGAGAATACAAATATTACAAAGGCAATCGTTGCAGAGAACTGCAGAGTCGGAAACCAGGCCGAGCTTGGAATCGGTGAGGAAGCTCCGAATAAGCTCAATGCAAGCATTTACTCCTTTGGTCTTGTTACCATTGGTGAGAACTCTGTGATACCGGATGGAGTAAAAATCGGCAAGAATACTGCAATCTCCGGTGTTACGGACAAATCCGACTACCCGGACAACGTTCTGCTTGGCGGAGAAGTAATCATTAAGGCAGGTGACAATAAATGAAAGCAATCGGTATAATTTTAGCAGGTGGCAACAGCAACCGGATGAGAGAACTGTCCCGTAAACGCGCGATTTCCGCAATGCCGGTCGGAGGAAGCTTCCGATGCATCGACTTTGCACTCAGCAACATGAGTAATTCACATGTTCAGACAGTTGCGGTGCTGACACAATACAATTCCCGATCACTGAATGAACATTTAAGCTCTTCTAAGTGGTGGGATTTCGGAAGAAAACAGGGCGGTTTATATCTGTTTACGCCAACTGTGACTGCGGAAAACAGTGATTGGTATCGCGGAACAGCAGATGCAATCTATCAGAATATTGACTTCTTGAAGAGACGCCATGAGCCATACGTTATCATTTCGAGCGGCGACTGCGTTTACAAGATGGATTACAATGAGATTCTGGATTACCATGTAGAGAAAAAGGCCGATATCACAGTTGTCTGCAAAGACATGCCGACCCAGAGTGATGTCAGTCGTTTTGGCGTTGTCAAAATGAACGAGGAATCCCGTATCATTGACTTCGAGGAGAAACCGCTTGTCGCACAGTCCAACACAGTGTCGACCGGTGTGTATGTGATCCGCCGCCGCCAGCTGATCGAGATGCTTGAGAAGGCAGCAGAGGAGAACAGGTATGACTTTGTCAATGATATTCTGGTACGTTATCGCAGTGTGAAGCGTATCTTTGGATTTAAGATAAAGACATACTGGAATAACATCGCATCAGTAGAGGATTATTACCAGACGAACATGGATTTCCTCAAACCGGATGTGAGAAACTTCTTTTTCCGTCAGGACCCTAAGATATACTCTAAGGTAGATGACCTTCCACCGGCAAAATATAACGTTGGATCAGAGGTCAGCAACAGCCTGATCTCCAGCGGCTGTATCATCAACAGCAAGGTGGAGAATTCGATATTGTTCAAGCAGGTATTCGTCGGGAAGAATTGTGTGATCAAGAATTCCATTATCCTGAATGGAGCATATATCGGGGACAACACACATGTAGAGAACTGTATCGTGGAGAGCAACGGAACTTTGATGCCGAATACATATTATTGTGGGGACGATGGTATCAAGATCGTATCAGAGAAGAATGAGCGCTATATATTGTAATCGCGTAAAAGGGGGATGGAAGATATGCAGATAACAGATGTGCGTATCCGCAAAGTAGAAAAAGAAGGTAAGCTGAAAGCGGTAGTTTCCATTACGATTGATGATGAACTTGTGGTACATGACATTAAGGTCATTGATGGAGAGAAAGGTCTGTTTATTGCAATGCCGAGCAGAAAGGCAAGTGATGGAGAGTATCGGGATATTGCACACCCGATTAATTCCGGGACGCGGGAACAGCTTCAGAATCTGATTCTTGAGCGGTATCACGAGGAACTTGCAGATGAGGCATGATGCATCTGCGGGCATGCAGATATAATTAGAACCATGGATAATGGCTGTCACTTCGGAGAGGTTTCGAGGTGGCAGTCTTTTTCGTTTGACGCTCTTTGCAAATGATATTATAATTTGTATGTTGTCTTGACAATAAGACTGCAGGAGGATAAAAACATGTTTTTGATAGCGGGACTTGGTAATCCGGACAAAAAATATGAACATACACGCCACAACATCGGATTTGATACACTTGATGTGCTGGCAGATAAATATAATATCAATATCAATGAAAAAAAGCATAAGGCATTGTGCGGAACAGGCGCCATTGAAGGCGTAAAGGTACTTCTCGCCAAGCCACAGACCTATATGAACCTAAGTGGAGAGAGTATCGCAGAGATCATTAATTTCTACAAGATTGACCCTGAGAGTGAAATGATCGTGATCTATGACGATATTTCCCTTGAACCGGGAAATATCCGCATACGCAAAAAGGGAAGTGCCGGTGGGCATAATGGAATTAAGAATATCATAGCAATGACGGGAACACAGAATTTCATGCGTATTAAGGTTGGTGTCGGAGAAAAGCCGCAAGGCTGGGATCTGGCGGATCATGTTCTGGGAAGGATGGATAAGGAAGACCGAAGCCGTGCACAGGAAGCAATGACGGATGCGGTGGAAGCAGCCGTTCTCATGATGCATGATGAAACCGACAAGGCGATGAATCTGTATAATTCCAAGAAATAGGAGCAAACGTGAAAGCTTTTTTAGAACCTCTCCGCGACCTTTTGGGATTTGCGGATATGACAAAACAGGCGAAAAATGCCGGACTGGTGACAATATCCGGCTGTATTGACGCACAAAAGCCTCATATGATCTATGCGTGTAACAATGGTCGGAAGAACAAGATCATTGTTACTTTTCATGAGCAAAAAGCGAAGGAACTGTACGAAGACTACCAGTTCTTCGATCCGAATGCCGTATATTATCCTGCGAAGGATGTACTGTTCTATCAGGCGGATATCCGGGGAAACCTGTTGACGGCACAGCGTATTTCGGCTTTGAAAGCAATTCATGAACAGGAACAGGTAACGCTTATCACAACGTTCGATGCACTGATGAATACAATGGCACCACCGGAAAAAATCTGGAATTCCATTCTTCGGATCACACCGGGGGATACGCTTGATCTGGAGAAGACAACGGCGCAGCTGGTCCGCATGGGGTATGAGAAGGAATATCAGGTGGAAAACAGTGGACAATTTGCTGTCAGAGGTGGAATCCTTGATATCTTTCCACTTACGGAGGAACAGCCGGTCCGTATTGAACTGTGGGGGGATGAGATAGATACCATTCGCTCGTTTGATGTGGAGAGTCAGAAGTCGATTGACAATCTTGATGAGGTAATCGTTTACCCGGCGTGCGAGCTGGTATTGGGGGATGAGGAACTTCAAGCGGGCATTGCACAGCTGAAGGAAGAAGCGGAACGTGTATCGGCAGATCTTAGAAGAAACATGAAGACCGAGGAAGCCTACCGCGTGAAATCAATGGCGGATGAGCTTGCCGAGCAGTGGGGAGAACTCTCCTTATATGCGGGAATTGATGCGTATTTATCCTATTTTACAGACAAAAAGGTGTGCCTGTTAGACTTCTTTGATACAGAGGATACCACGATCTTTCTGGATGAGCTGGGCAGATGTGTGGAGCGGGGGCAGCAGACGGAAGTCGAGTTCTCCGAGAGCATGAAGCAGAGGCTTGCGATGGGATATATTCTGCCGGGACAGATGAGGGAACTCTTTTTACAGAAGGAGATCATGGGAAAGCTTGCAAAGTTCTCCTGCGTGGCGGTGGCGGCACTCGATGTAAAGACATACGGTTTGAAATCAAATGGTCAGTTTGCAATTCACGTAAAAAGCGTAAGCGCATATAACAGCAGTTTTGAACTTCTTGTAAAGGATTTAAAACGCTATGGCAAGAACGGCTACCGTATTATATTGCTCTCCGGCTCAAGAAGCCGTGCAAAGCGATTAGCTGAGGATTTGTTTCATGAGGGACTGAGCAGCTTTTACACAGAAGACTATGACCATGAACTCCTTCCGGGACAGATCATGGTCTGCTACGGTAAGGTAAAACGCGGATATGAATATCCAATCCTTCCGTTTGCTGTAATTACTGATACGGATATCTTTGGTGCGGAGCACAAGAAGAAAAAGCGCCATCGCACATATGAAGGAGAGAAAATCCAACAGTTTACGGATCTTTCCGTGGGGGACTATGTGGTCCATGAAAATCATGGACTCGGTATTTACCGCGGCATTGAGAAGATTGAAGTAGATAAGAAGGTTAAGGATTACATTAAGATTGAATATTCCGGCGACTCCAATCTGTATATCCTTGCAACACAGCTGGAGTTGATCCAGAAGTATGCCGGTAAAGATGCAAAGAAGCCGAAGCTGAACAAGCTTGGCGGGCAGGAATGGACGAAGACAAAGAGCAGGGTACGGGGAGCTGTCCAGCAGATTGCACAGGACCTGGTCAACCTGTATGCTGTTCGTGAGGAGAAAAATGGTTTTGTCTATGGTCCGGATACTGTCTGGCAGAGAGAATTTGAGGAATTGTTCCCATTCGAGGAGACAGAAGATCAGATCCTTGCAATCGAGGCAACCAAGAAAGACATGGAAAGCCCGAAAATCATGGATCGGCTGATCTGCGGCGATGTCGGATACGGAAAGACGGAGATTGCGATAAGAGCTGCTTTTAAGGCAGTTCAGGAGAATAAACAGGTGGCATATCTGGCACCGACAACAATCCTTGCCCAGCAGATTTACAATACGTTCTCACAGCGTATGAAGGATTTCCCGGTAAACGTGGATCTGTTATGCCGCTTCCGGACTTCCGCAGAGCAGAAGAAGACGATCGAGAAGCTGAAAAAGGGACAGGTGGATATTATCATCGGAACACACAGGCTTCTATCCAAAGATGTGGAGTATAAGGATCTGGGTCTTCTGGTCATCGACGAGGAACAGCGTTTCGGCGTTGCACATAAAGAGAAGATCAAACAACTAAAAATAAACGTGGATGTACTGACGCTGACCGCGACGCCAATACCGCGTACTCTCCATATGAGTCTGATCGGCATCCGCGACATGAGTGTGCTTGAAGAACCACCTATGGACCGTGTGCCGATCCAGACCTATGTCATGGAATACAACGAGGAGCTTGTCAGAGAAGCAATCACAAGAGAACTTGCACGGGATGGGCAGGTATACTATGTATATAATAAGGTAAAAGACATTGATGAGGTGGCGACAAAGATCCAATCGCTTGTTCCGGAGGCAAATGTGGCATTTGCGCATGGGCAGATGAAGGAGAATGATCTGGAACGCATCATGTACAACTTTATCAACGGAGATATCGATGTACTTGTCTCCACAACGATTATTGAGACGGGGATGGATATTTCCAATGTTAATACGATGATCATCCATGATGCAGACAATATGGGACTATCGCAGCTGTACCAGCTCCGGGGAAGAGTGGGAAGATCTAACCGTACCGCATATGCATTCTTAATGTACCGCCGCAACAAGATGTTAAAGGAAATCGCAGAGAAACGTCTGGCCGCGATCAAGGAATACTCGGAACTTGGAAGCGGATTCAAAATTGCCATGCGTGATCTCGAAATCCGGGGCGCTGGAAACCTTTTAGGCGCAGAACAGAGCGGACATATGGAAGCAGTCGGATATGACCTATATTGCAAAATGCTGAATGAGGCGGTAAAAGAAGCAAAAGGCGCTGCACCGGCAGAACAATTTGACACTTCCATCGATGTTGTGACCGATGCGTATATCCCATCCGGTTACATCGCAAATGAACTGCAAAAGCTGGATATCTATAAAAGAATTGCAGGCATCATGGACAGCGCGGAAGCAGATGAGATGTTGGAGGAACTTATCGATCGTTTTGGCGAACCGCCGAAATCGGTGCTGAACCTGCTTGCCATAGCATGTCTCAAAGGCCGGGCCCACCGGTTATATGTGCAGGACATTGTGCAGAAGGGGAATGAAATCAAGCTTGTCATGTATGAAAAGGCAGGCATTAACCCGGCAGGTATTCCGGAACTTATCACGCAGTTGTCACCGGCTCTGCGATTTGCCGCGGAACCGAAAAATCCGTATTTTATTTACCAGATGCAGGCAAACTCCAGAGACAAGAATCAGAATGTACTTGAAACACTCGAGATAATACTCAAAGCCATGGAGGAGAAACTTTTGGGCGGCGGTTTGTCTGAGGCCTGAATGCAATGCCGTCCCGGTGTGCATGAAGGTGATTTGCAGGAAGCATAAAAAATAGTTGCCAGTTGCATCAAAAAGCACTATAATATATCGAGCAATCTTGTGTAAAATGAGAAAAGCCATTTTAGGAGGAACCATGAATACAAAAAAATTAGCGGCATTATGTCTGACAGGAGCGCTTACTGTTTCTGCGCTGACAGGATGCGGAATCAATAAAAATGCAACAGCAGCGTCTTTTACAGACGGAACAACAATTACAATGGGATTTACAAACTTTGTAGTCCGTTATCAGCAGGTAGTAGCCGATTCATTTTACCGTCAGATATTCGGAGACGATGTCTGGACCAAAGATGTTTACGGAAATGGAACAACGATGGCAGATACCGTTAAGAGTTCTGTAATGGACAGCCTGCATGAGATGTATACGTTAAAGAACCATATGGCTGACTATAATGTGTCATTGACAGACGAGGAGAATACAGCAATCGCAAATGCGGCGGATGCTTTTCTTGCCGGAAACGATTCCGATACATTAGACGAAATCGGTGCGAGCCGTGAATCTGTTATTGAGTTTTTGACCTTACAGACAATCCAGAACAAGATGAAGAACGCAATCTATGCCACTGCCGATACGAACGTATCTGACGAAGAAGCAAATATGCGTGCATACACAATGCTCACATTTTCTACCGCAGGCTCTTACGATGAGGACAATAATCTTGTAGAGCTGACCGGCGAGGAGAAGGCGGCAATTGAGACTGAGGCTGCTGACATCTATGCAGAGATCAACGACCCGGCAGATCTTGAGACTGTTGCAGAAGCACATGATGTAAAGCCGACCACCGGTACATACGATGCAGACAATACAACCCTTGATGAAGATGTTAAGACAGCGCTTGATGCATTACATGAGGGAGAACTGTCACAGCTTATCACAACAGACTCTGCAATTTATATTGTGCGTCTGGACAAGGAGACGGATGAGGAGGCAACCGCATCCAACCGCGAGTCCATTATCAAAGACCGCCAGACTTCTTTATATGATGAGGTTCTTGCCGGATGGCAGGAGAATGATGGCTGGAAAATAAATGACAAGCAGATCGCAAAGATCCAGCTCAAGAATACATTTTCACAGCCGGCTTCTGAGGACACGGAGTCAACGGAAGATACAGAGTCAGCCGATGCAGCGCAGGATGATACAGAAGCAGCTGACGATACACAGGCAACAGAAAGCACAGAAGCAGCACAAGAATAAGAATATGTCAAAGAACAATATTGTACTGATTGGCATGCCGGGCGTGGGAAAGAGTACGATCGGTGTGATTCTGGCAAAGGAACTGGGGTACCGGTTCTTAGATGCAGACCTGCTCATTCAGCAGCAGGAGGGGAAACTTTTGCGTGAGATCATCGCAGAAGAAGGGACAGAAGGATTTATTGAGGTAGAAAACCGCGTAAATGCAGGAATATGTGCGGAACGTACGATTATAGCTACTGGGGGAAGTGTCGTATATGGAAAAGAGGCTATGCGGCACCTGAAAGAAATCGGAACGGTTATATATTTGGAATTATCGTTTGATGCAATACAGGAAAGACTTGCGGATATCAAAGGCCGCGGTGTTGTGTTAAAGGATGGACAGACGCTTTATGACCTGTATGAGGAGCGAATTCCTTTATACAGGAAATATGCGGATGTGACGATCTCGGAAGAGAATCTGAATATTGAGCAAACTGTTCAAAAATTATTAGAACAATTCCAATGATTGAATATGATGTAGTGTAAGAGTTCGTTGAGGTGTAAAATGGAACAGTATGTGATTAAGGGAGGATCTCCTTTATATGGTGAGGTAGTGATCGGCGGTGCAAAAAATGCAGCGCTGGCGATTCTTGCTGCCGCAATCATGACCGATGAGACCGTTACAATTGATAATCTGCCGAATGTCCGCGACATTAATGTCCTTTTGCATGCCATTGAGGAGATCGGTGCGCATGTGGAACGTGTAAATCCGCATAAGGTAAAGATCAATGGTTCATTTATACAGGATGTGATTGTTGACAATGAATTTATCCGCAAGATCCGTGCGTCTTACTATCTGATCGGTGCACTGCTCGGCAAATATAAGAGAGCTGAGGTTGCCCTTCCGGGTGGATGCGATATCGGAAGCCGTCCAATTGACCTTCACATGAAGGGATTCCGTGCGATGGGAGCAACAGTAGACATCAGCCATGGACTTTTTAAGGTGTCAGCAGAACAGTTAAAGGGAACTCATATTTATCTGGATAAAGTGTCTGTCGGAGCCACAATCAATATCATGATGGCTGCGGCAATGGCTGAAGGAAAAACGGTAATTGAGAATGCTGCAAAGGAACCGCATGTTGTTGATGTTGCCAATTTCTTAAACAGCATGGGCGCAAACATCCGCGGTGCAGGTACGGATGTTATCAGGATTGTCGGTGTAGAGAAGCTACATAAGACAGAATACTCCATTATACCGGATCAGATCGAGGCCGGAACATTTATGTTTGCGGTTGCGGCAACCGGTGGAGATGTTCTTGTAAAGAATGTTATCCCGAAGCATCTTGAGGCAACAACCGCGAAGCTGATAGAGGTTGGATGCCAGGTGGAAGAATTTGATGATGCTGTTCGTGTTGTTTCGAACGGAAAGCTTCAGCATACACAGGTTACAACCCTTCCGTATCCGGGATTTCCGACAGATATGCAGCCACAGATGGCTGTCTTATTAGGAATTGCATCCGGAACAAGCACGGTAACGGAGAGCATATTTGAGAACCGCTTTAAGTATGTGGATGAGCTTACCCGCATGGGGGCAGAAATCAAAGTAGAGAGCAACATTGCAATCATAACCGGCGTTCCGAAATATACAGGTGCCCGTGTAAACGCCCCGGATCTTCGCGCGGGTGCTGCACTTGTAATTGCGGGTCTGGCGGCAGACGGTATCACAGTGGTGGATGATATCTATTATGTAGAGCGCGGCTATGAGGCACTCGAGGAGAAACTGACCAGCCTTGGAGCGAAGATTGAAAAGGTTGACAATGAAAAAGACCTGCAGAAGTTTGTTTTGAAGGTTTCATAACACAGAAGCGTTTATGAAGAAAAATAAAGCAGGAGGATGATCAACATAAGATCAGCCTCCTGCCTGTTTATTTAGAAGCAACTGTTATATAATCGCTTTGATGTACAGATCCCGGTTAGTTGAGAGATCCAGACAGGAATTGTCATCGAATTGGACGATCGGCCGGGAGAGGTCATTCTGGTTGAGCATTACGATATTGCAGCCGCGGCCATCGTTAAGTACAACACGGTTGCTCTGATAGGTTGCCGCAATCTGTTTTAAGAACGTAAGCAGATAGCGGGTATTGTATTTTTGGTAGCCATCCTTTTCAAAATTCCCAATTACCTGAAACGCACACAAAGGAGCACGGTAGGAGCGTGCGGCAGTCATCGCGTCATATACATCGGCAATTGCGATGATCATTGCAAACGCATCGATGTTATCCTCTGTAAGATGGGATGGATAACCGGAGCCATCGCACCGCTCATGGTGCATAAGCGCAGCTTTCTTGATGCGTGGATCAATGCTTTGGTATTTCAGTATATCGTATCCGTAGCGCGGATGATTCTTGATCAGTGCGAATTCTTCATCCGTCAGGGAACCGGATTTGTTGAGAATCTCCTCCGGAACCTTAACCTTTCCGATGTCATGCAGCAGACCTGCAAGTGTCAGGATTTTTAGATCGTGAGTGTCCATCTTCAGCCAGCGGCCGATCATTCTTGCAATCAGGGCAACATTGACACTGTGTGCATAGACCGAATCATTGATGGTGCGGGTATTGTTGAGCATATCAAAAAGCTCGGTAATGGTATTGCGTGAGCGGAACAGATCCGCAACACAGTCGAGCAGCGTATCCGGTTCGATCTCCTTTCCGTAGTCAACGATGTCAGTAAACACTTTTTTCAATTCTTCCATCGCAAGTGCATACTGCATCTGGAAGGTGTGGAATGCATCGGAAGAAGCAACCTTTTGTTTGGCTGTTTTGACTTCATTTATGTATGTACGTGGCTTCGGAGGCTCAGGAACCGGTGCATTGGCAGCAGTATTTGAAACCGGCGCAAGGGTTATATCCTCTCCTTCGACAACAGCGGAAGCAACACGGTAGAGCTTCATGCGGTTGATAAGCTGTCTGGTAATTTCAGAACCGGCAGGTGCAAGAACCTGTCCACTCGGAGTTATTACAGCTTCAAGCAGTTTCATTCCCGGTTGTAGATCATATGGCTGAAGTGTTCGCATGACAATTCCCTCCCATAACATACTCTAATATTGTAGTATAAAATTTGTGCTTACGAAAGTCAATAAAATTTACCCTTGACAAGCTGCTCAAATGGATGTATTGTATGACCGAGATTTGAAAATTCTATATTGTATTTTTCTCTTATTCAGAGTGGTGGAGATACATAGGATCTATGAAGCCACGGCAACCCCGCATTTGCAGGAAGGTGCCTACCTGAGCGAGCAATCGAACAATAAGAGGATTTGATTATCTTGGTATTTGAATCCGCTTGTTTGATAAGCGGATTTTTTTATGGGAATTTTCCCCGAAAATGCGTGAGATATCTCCATATTCCACGTAGGTCGACAATTTTATTGAGAGGAGCACAAAAGAAATGGAGAAACGTTTATTTACATCCGAGTCCGTAACAGAAGGACATCCGGACAAAATGTGTGATGCAATATCTGATGCAATCCTTGACGCATGCATGGAACAGGATCCTATGAGCCGTGTTGCATGTGAGACAGCAAGCTGCACAGGATTTGTACTTGTAACAGGAGAGATTACCACGAAGGCACAATTAGATATTCCATCAATTGTCCGCAAGACCGTACTTGAGATCGGCTATGATGATGGTAAGAAAGGAATTGACGGCAATTCCTGCGCTGTTATGGTTGCGCTTGACCAGCAGTCTGCGGATATCGCCATGGGCGTTGACAAGGCGCTCGAGGCAAAAGAAGGAGAGCTGACAGACGATCTTGACACCGGAGCCGGAGATCAGGGTATGATGTTCGGTTATGCGACAAACGAGACACCGGAGCTTATGCCGTATCCGATCGAGCTTGCACACAAGCTTGCACTCCAGCTTACCAAGGTGCGCAAGGACGGCACATTGACTTACCTTCGTCCGGATGGCAAGACCCAGGTATCTGTTGAGTATGATGAGGCAGGAAAACCGACCAGATTAGAGGCTGTTGTCCTTTCTACACAGCATGATGATGATGTGACCCAGGAGCAGATCCATGCGGATATCAAGAAGTACGTATTTGATCCAATCCTTCCGAAGGAACTGATTGATGCAGGCACGAAGTTCTTTATCAATCCGACCGGACGTTTCGTTATCGGTGGACCACATGGTGATGCAGGACTTACCGGACGTAAGATCATTGTAGATACTTATGGTGGATATGCACGTCACGGCGGTGGAGCCTTCTCCGGAAAAGATTGCACAAAGGTTGACCGTTCCGCTGCATATGCAGCCCGTTACGTTGCAAAGAATATCGTTGCAGCAGGTCTTGCAGAGCGTTGCGAGATTCAGCTTTCCTACGCAATCGGTGTTGCACAGCCGACCTCTGTTATGGTTGATACCTTCGGTACCGGAAAATTGTCCGATGAGAAGTTAGTTGAGATTGTCCGCAATAATTTTGATCTGCGCCCGGCAGGAATCATTAAGATGCTTGATCTGCGCCGGCCGATTTACCGTGGAACTGCTGCATACGGACATTTCGGACGTACTGATCTTGACCTTCCTTGGGAGGCAACAGACAAGGCAGAGGCATTGAAGAAGTATCTCTAATTTAGTTATTGGAGTGCTGCTGAGTGAACAGTAATCCAATTTATTCTTTTTTTACAAAAAATTAACGAAGTACTTTTGCTTTGCATAGAAGCACATGCTATAATGTACGCATACATATTGGGTGTATGCGTACATTTTTTGTTATGGAGAATTACACATATGAAAATGAAAAATAAACTTATCATTTCTTTTTTTATTGTAATCTTTATACCGATTATCCTGTCGATTGTGGCGCTTTCAGTATTCCAGAAGCTGCAGACAAGGACGATCGAGCAGGCATACGGCATACGTGATGCGGAGGGATATTCGCTGACCAGCTCCGTACAGCTTTTGAACCGGATGACAGAAGAAGAATATGACCAGCTGCTTTCTGACAGTGTGGAAAGACCAAAAGCACTCGAGGATGCGCATTACCTGTCCACTATCAATGAGGGACTGCAGGATGCAAACTCCTATCTGATCGTAAAGAAAAAGAACGAAGTATTGTTCAACGGAGGGCAGGACAACGCAGACCTGATCGAAACACTTCCGGAGTGCAAAGGCGTTTCGGAAAATGACCGGGCCTCGAATTATGTGGATGGGGATCGTGAAGCCCTTGTCAAGCAGATTGACTTTTTCTTTGATAACCAGACTCCCGGAACAATCTATATTGTTACCGGAATCGAGGAGATGGTGCCGGAACTGCGCCATTTCTTCCTCAAAATTGTGATCTCAATTATTGTGATCCTTGTATTTACTGCCTTTTTGATGATCGGTTGGATATACAGCAGCCTTGTCACACCGCTTAAGAAGCTGCAGGTTGCGGCAGAGAATATCAAGAATGGCAATCTGGATTTTACCGTGGACGTAAGTGGTGATGACGAGATTGGACAATTGGGGGTCGCATTTGAAGAGATGAGGCTTCGCTTAAAGGACAATGCAGAGGAGAAAATCTCGGACGAGAAAGAAAACCGCGCACTCATCAGCAATATCGCCCATGACTTAAAAACACCGATCACCGCTGTCAAAGGATATGCGGAGGGAATCATTGATGGCGTGGCAAACACGCCGGAGAAGGTGGATAAGTATGTGCGGACCATCTACAATAAGGCGAACGAGATGGATACACTGATCAATGAGCTGACGCTCTACTCTAAGATTGATGCGAACCGTATTCCGTATAACTTTGCCAAGATCAATGTCAGCGAATACTTCCAGGACTGCGTTGAAGAGATCGGACTCGATCTTGAGGCAAAAGGAATCGGGCTTGCATATTACAATTACGTGGATCCGGATGTGATGATCATAGCCGATCCGGAACAGCTCCGCCGCGTGATCAATAATATTATCAGCAACTCTGTCAAATATATGGACAAGAAGAATGGATTTATCAATATCCGCATCAAGGATGTCGGAGACTTCATCCAGGTGGAGCTGGAGGATAATGGGCGGGGCATTGCACAGCGGGATCTCCCATATATATTTGACCGGTTTTTCCGCGCGGATGCATCCCGCAATTCAGCAACGGGCGGAAGCGGCATCGGACTGTCCATCGTAAAGAAGATCATCGATGACCACGGTGGAAAGATATGGGCGACAAGCAAAGAGGACAATGGAACGACCATGTACTTTGTAATCCGTAAATACGAGGAGGTTTATAACAATGAGCAGAATATTGATTGTTGAAGACGAGGTAGATATCGCAAATCTTGAGAAGGACTATCTGGAACTGAGCGGCTTTGAAGTCCAGATTGAAAACGATGGTACTTCCGGGTTGGCAAGGGCACTTGCGGAGGATTTTGACCTGTTTATTTTAGACCTTATGCTTCCGGGAATTGATGGCTTTGAGATCTGCAAGGAAATCAGGGAAAAGAAAAATATGCCGATTCTTATGGTTTCGGCGAAGAAGGATGATATCGATAAGATCCGCGGCCTTGGATTAGGCGCAGACGATTATATCACCAAACCGTTTTCTCCGAGTGAACTTGTTGCCCGCGTCAAGGCACATCTGGCACGTTATGAACGCCTGATCGGAAGCAATGCAGTAGAGAATGACATCGTTGAAATCCGTGGTATCCGAATTGACAAAACAGCACGCCGCGTCTGGGTCAATGGGGAGGAAAAACAGTTTACCACCAAAGAATTTGACCTTCTTGTATTTCTGGCGGAAAATCCAAACCACGTATTTACCAAGGAAGAACTTTTCCAGCGCGTCTGGGATATGGAATCCATCGGTGACATTGCAACCGTCACCGTACACATCAAAAAGATCCGTGAGAAGATCGAACTCAACACCGCAAAGCCTCAGTATATCGAAACAATCTGGGGGGTTGGATATCGGTTTAAATTGTAGGGACGTTCCTTTTGACTCCGGTATCTTGACACAAGGAGCGCCCATTGGCTTAAAAATATAGTTTTTTGCTTTTTCTCTTTACCATACTAATGCGTATGTGTTACACTTAAAAAAATTGTAGGATTTGCTTTAACACAAAGGAGAAAAAGGATGGGAAGAACAATCAAAGGAAAGGTAACGATACAGACGATCGTGTATCTGCTTGTTGCACTTGCAGTCTGTGAAATCGTAAGCGTTGTTACTTTAAACCGCAACATGACCTCACAGAGCCAGATGTATATCCGTGCGGAGGCACAAAACAATGCCGCAGTTGTAAATGAGTGGCTTCTTGAGCAGGGAAACATCATGCACACCATCACAGATGCTATCGCATTTATGAACACGAAGGATACCGACCAGATCATGGATTATCTGGAGCAGAATCTCAGCGAGAATAAGGATGCTCTGATGTACTATCTGTGTTTTGGATATGATGGAGGAGTATTCCCGGCAGATCATTCCACACTCGATCTGGATCCTACAACGAGAGACTGGTGGAAGCAGGCAATTGCAAAGAATGCTTTGATCTATACGGCTCCTTATAAGGATTTTGCAAGCGGCAACATGGTTGTAACGATTGCAGAACCGCTTCAACTGCAGGGCGAACAGGCGGTATTTCTTGCGGATATTACGCTTGATACGCTGACCGAGCAGGTAAAAAAGGTCAGCTCAGATGCCAACCTGCAGGGCTTTCTGCTTGACGCGGATGGCAATGTAGTGTCCCATCCGAATGAAGATTTTCTGCCGAAGGAGGAAGGAAATACTGTCCTTTCCGATGCGCTCGGCGTGGAAGTACGTCAGGCAACACAGATGAAGGATTACGATGGCAAGGCAAAGTTTGTAAGTACGGCGGACATAGAGGCGACCGGCTGGGTATTCGGAGTTACCGAGGATCAATCTGTCGTGACTGCACAGATTATGAAGAATATAATTGTCGTTGTACTCCTTGGCATCATCATAATTCTGGCGGTGGCGCTGCTTACGGCGTTTAGCGTAAAGCGCAGCCTTTTACCGATGGAAAACATGAAGAAATTCATTAAGGAAAAGGTGATTGGGAGCGATAATTGCAGGAAACAGAAGAATGAGACCGCAGAGATCCAATATCTGATAGATGAAATGGAAGACAAGTTTATCAGTGTGATCCGGCAGACAAAGGCAGAGTCGGGTAATATCCATCAGCGGATGCAGGGAACCAATGACAAGGTCGTATCTATCAGCGAGAATATTATGGAGATTGGTGCCGCAATGCAGGAGACCGGCGCGAATATCGATTCACAGACGGCCAACATTGAGAAAATAGATGAGACCTGCAAACAGGCAACGCAGGATATCAGCAAGCTGTCAGATGATGCACAGGAAATGGCGGTTAATGCAAAAGAGGTTGTGCTTCGTGTAGAGCGAGTTACGCGTGAACTGTTGGAAGGAAAAAATAATGCAATTCATATGGCTGCTGACAGCAAGGAACGAATGAAGAAAGCCATGGAAAGCGCAAAGGTTATCTCGGAAATAACAAGTGTTTCCGCTGCAATACAGGAAATTGCAACACAGACCAATCTGCTTGCCTTGAATGCGTCGATTGAAGCAGCCAGAGCCGGGGAAGCCGGCAAAGGCTTTGCAGTAGTCGCGGATGAGATTAAGAAGCTGAGTGAGGACACCAATGCGGAGATCAATAAAGTAAATGCGCTTACCGCAAAAGTTACAGAGAGCGTGCAGGCACTTTCCTCAGAAGGTGACGGTGTCCTTGCATTTATAAATGGTACGGTTATGCAGGACTATGACAAGCTGGAAGTTCTGGCAAACGACTACAAGAAAGACGCCGAGTACTATAATCAGGTCAGCGAAAGCCTTGGAATCAGTGCAAAAAATGTAAGTGATTCCGTCAACTATATAAACGAGATGATTGACTCTATCAGCAGCGCACAGAAAGAATTGTCAGATGCGGCTGCGAGCGTCAATTCGAACCTGCAGCAGATTACCTACTCAAGTGAAAATATGTCGAAAGAGACAGAAGAAGTTCTTGAGAGTGTTGGAGCTTTGCAGGAGACGATGCAGAACTTTGAGGTATAAAAACGGGGGCGTTCCTTTTTATGGGGAGCGTCCTTTTGACTTTGATAGGAGTAGTAACAGTGGAAATCATATACGAGGATCAGGCGGTAATTGTCTGCTACAAGCCGGCAGGGATCGCAACGCAGACGAAACGTTTAGGACAACAGGATATGGAGAGCCTGTTGAAGAACTATCGGGCAGCCAAGAAAGAAAATCCTTACATTGGCGTAATCCACAGGCTTGACCAGCCGGTGGAGGGAATCATGGTGTTTGCAAAGACACCGCAGGCCGCGGCGAAGCTGTCCGCGCAGGTGCAGGAGCGCAGCATAGGTAAGTTCTATTACGCGGTTGCACAGGCATTTCCAGATGGAAAAAAGGAAGGTGTTCTCACGGATTACCTTCTCGCGGATAAGAAGAACAATAGCACCCGTGTGGTGCCACAAAAGACACCGAAGGCACAGCGGGCAGAGCTTGCGTACCGGATTGTGGCAGCTGCCGGGAATGAGGCAGAAACGCTCACCGGATACGTCAAATACGATATCCACCTTCACACCGGACGTCATCATCAGATCCGTGTCCAGTTTGCCAGCCGGGGATGTCCGCTGCTTGGCGATCAGCGCTATGGCACGAAGACAGAGGGTGCGGCATTGGCGTTATGTGCCTACCGGGTAGTCTTTGTACATCCGGATACCGGGAAAGAGATGGATTTCTCCATAACTCCTAAGCACCCTGCATTTGCATAATTTGAATGATTTAAAGAATCAAAACGTGCATAATGAACAAGAATAGTAGTGGAGGATGAATTTATGTCTAAGATTGGTCTGGTATTGGAAGGCGGCGGCATGAAGTGTGCATATAGCGCAGGTGTGCTGGACTGCTTTCTGGAAGATGGAATACAATTTGATTATCTGATCGGCGTGTCAGCGGGAAGTGCGAACGGCGTTTCGTATCTCGCCGGACAAAAGGGAAGAAATAAGCGCTTTTACACCGAACATCTCAATGACAAGGATTATATGGGACTTCGGTGCTTCCGCAAGACAGGAAATATTTTTGGGCTGGATTATATCTATTCGACTTTGACGAATTCAGATGGTGCAGATCCGCTCGACTATGACAAATTGATGGAGAATCCTACCGAGTATGAGCTGGTTGCGACAAATGCACTTACAGGAAAGGCAGCCTTCTTTTCCAAAGAAAATTTTGTGAGGGATGACTATAAGGAAATCAAGGCAAGCTGCGCAATCCCGGCAGTCTGCAAGCCGGTAGTCATCGATGGGATTCCCTATTACGATGGAGGAATCGCGGACTCACTGCCACTTGAGCGTGCGTTTGAGCGTGGCTGCGATAAGCTGGTTGTTATCACTTCAAAGGCACGCTCCTATCAGAGGACACCACAGAAATATCGTTGGTTTTATTCAAGAAGATGTAAGAAATATCCGAAGATCATTCAATTGATGGATAACCATCATATTGCCTACATGGAGGAATTCCGGCACATGTTTGAGCTGGAGAAGCAGGGCAAGGTGCTTGTGATCGCCCCGTCCAAGCCGCTCGACATATCTACTTTTACAAAGGATGCCGTTAAAAATCAGGAGATTTATGATCTGGGCTGTTCGGACTACGATAGTCTGAAACAAAAGCTTATGGCATTTATGGAAAGATGAAACGCAGCGGGCCCGGTTGCTTCCTTGACAATATAGGCCTTATAGCATAATATTATTGTATATTTGTGCTTTGCAAAAGCCAATCTATACAGATTGTCAAAGACGGGGGTTATTGGGGGAAGTCATGATCAATAAGTATTACAACGGCGTAATTGAACAAGTGCATGCAAAGGTCGGGAAGCCGGATAAGAACATTGTTATTGTAAATTACAACAATGATTTTTCTATCCGGGAACTCGAAACAGTAAAACGTTATTCAGAGGATCCGGATAACGTTTTCTTCATTTGGCATGAATTTCCATATGATCATGTCACAGGGGCGTATGAACCGTTCCTGGATATTATCTGTGACATGTACCGGATGTACATCGGCGGGGACTTTTCGCAGTTTCTGGAGGAGTGTGGGGTGTACTACCTTCAGAGACCGGTGCTTTTATCGTACTATAACACCGGCATATGCGTCCGCGAGGAGAATGTGCTGCTGAATGAGGTGGAGTATGAGCAAAGCCAGATGACAGAGGCACTTGTCACAATGTTGAAAAAGGTGGCGGATGTTCATCCGGTCATGATAGTGTTAAACCGTTTTCATCTGGCAGCATTAAGCAGCATGAAGGCCGTACAGGCCCTGCTTCATGATCCGTCTGATAATATCGGAATTGTTCTCGGCATCAATGAGGCCAAGTTCGATGAGGATGAGATTGAGGAAGTATGGGGAGATATCATCGAAAAGGTGGAGGACAGCAGCCTTCTTTATCATATCGGAAGTACCGGACAAAGACGTGCACAGTTTGGTTCCGAGGAGACGGAGCTGATCGACTTTGATAAGAGTCTGGTTGCACTTGGTAACAATATTGAACTATTAGATCTTGCACAGGCCAAACGCTTCTGCTCAAAGATAGAGCATGGCATCAAGTTCGAGGAGTATGCAATTCCTCAGGAAATCAAGCTTGATATATATTTAAAGTATGCCCGTGTGTCCATTCTGCTTGGACAGATGGCAAAAGCACTTGAGATCGTGGAGGACATTCTAAAGCTGGATGTTCCTTCGAAGGCACATGCTATAAACTATGAAAGCGAATATCTGATCGCGACCTGCTATATGTATCAGGGAAAGCTTGACAATGCGGCCTCATACGCACAGATGGCAAAGGATGAAGCGTCGGAAAATGGAACAGAGGAAGAAGTATTCCGTGCGGAACTGCTCTCTGTATTGGCGCAGATGTCGGGATGGTACAACATCTTTTTCTGCGTGCAAGATATTCCGATCAGTGAAACCTTCATCGAGAAGATGATGAAGTACAATTATAAGAACCATCTGGCACATATGTATATCTACGCGTATGATAACCGCCCGGAGGTGGTGGCGAAGGCATACCGTTCAGAAGCTGCTTTGTTCTATTTCAGCAAGGGTGTTGCACTTGCAAAGGAAATCGGCAATGTACAACTGGTATATGCGGCATATCAGAAAAATATCATGATCGCATCCACCAACGGAATGAATGAGATCGCATTGCTGTATTCACTTCGCACCTACCAGTTTATGCGTCAGAAGCGTACAATTTTTGATGGCAGGATTCTGTGTGGAATCGGTTACAATCTGAGCGCGCTTGGGTATAACGAGGAGGCGGAGATCTACTATAACCGTGCAATAGAAGTATTCTATAAACTGCGCCTTCCACAGGACATTGCGGAAGTATACTATAACCGTGCATTGAACAATATTATGTTGGACAGGTATGCTGAGGCGGAAAAGGATCTTCAGCTTTCTATGAAGGTCATCGAGAAGCTGCACTTAAATAGTTTAAGGGTGTGCAATCTTTCCAAGCTATACGCACTGCTGGCGCTCTCCTGCATTTTGCAGATGGATCAGTTCAACTGCGAACGCTATCTCTTTTCCTGCCGGCAGTTTTTGAATTACATCATCGCAAGAGAGAAAGAAAACGAAAATTCCGAGATCATACATGACTACGCAAAATGCGATGACGATATGTTCCTGTACACGTTTTCACAGGCACTGCTTAAATATATGTCGGGTGACAATGATGCGGCGTTTGAGAACTACGAGAAGGCAGAGGAATATCTGAAAAAAGCAGAAGGTAACCAGTTCTTTATATACCGCATCTACCGCAAGAAAAAGATGGTACTGCTGGAACAGATGGGGCGCACAGAGCTTTATGAGAAGGAGCGGGCTTCCCTGCAGCAGTATGAAGAAATGAATAAACAGATGCGCACCAGCTTTTCTCTGGATATGCTCGGTGAGATACAGATCGAGGACCGCGGTCCATGCCGGATCCCGGAAGAAGAGGTAGAAACCCTTATCAAGCAGGAAGGGCTGGCAAACGATTACCAGAACAACAAGCGTCAGATGGAGTTCATCTCCGCATGGCAGAAGCTGATCGATGTGGCAGATATGGATATCAATGATATGGTTGACAATGCAATCCACACCTTTATCAACCATTTCAGCACGGACCGCGTGCTGTATATCTGGTATGAGGGTGGTAAGCCACGCGTGCTCTATAACGATACAAAGGTTGAGATGACGGAGGAGACAATTACCGGGATCGAGCGTGGAATGCGCGAATTTCCACAGGGATTTGCGGTATCCAAGATCAGCGACAGCTTTTTCGAACATCAGGATGTGATCTCGTACTTTGACGCGAATGACGTATGCTCATTTGTTGCTGTTCCATTTTATAAGAACAGGGAAATGTGCAGCCTTCTGATTGCTTATGTGCGTATGAAGGAAAACTGGCATTCTTCTATAGAGAAGTATATGCTCGGCGATGATGACCTGAATCTTTATCAACTTTTGTTCCGCGAGCTTAATTACTCCATCAACCGGATGGAGGCAAACCAGAAAGTGCGTGAGATGAACCGCAAGCTGCAGCTTGCTGCTGTCACGGACATGCTTACCGGTATCTATAACCGGGCGGGAATGTATGAGCAGATCCACAATTTCGCGCAGTCGGGAGCACAGGGAACCGGCCTTATGTTTATTGATCTGGATAACTTTAAGCATTATAACGATACCTATGGTCATGACATCGGAGACCTTATTCTTAAGGGAATGGCAAAGATCTTTACGGAAGTATCGAAGGATCAGGGATTTGTCTGCCGCTATGGCGGGGATGAGTTTATCATTTTCCTCGGCACAGATGATCCGCATGAATTGGAATATATCGCGAAGAAAATTTACAAGAAGATAGATGCAACGGAAGGCTTTAAGGAACAGATTGAATCTTATCTGGGTCATCCGATCACGGTGGATGAGAGACGAAAGATCACTTGCTCTATCGGTATTGCTTCTGCACCGGATGTTCATTCCGAGGAAGAAATCAACAGTCTTATCAAACGGGCAGATGATCTGCTGTATTCGGTAAAGACTGCAGAAAAAGGACATTATGCATTTTTATGAGAATTAATTTGCCATTACATGTACAACAGATTATTCATACGCTGGAGGAATATGGCTATGAGGCATACGCGGTGGGGGGCTGTGTGCGCGACAGCCTGCTCGGACGCAGACCGCAGGATTGGGACATTACAACCTCTGCAAAACCGGAGCAGGTAAAGGCGCTTTTTATGCACACGATCGACACCGGGATTGAACATGGCACTGTAACCATTATGATGGAACGGACCGCATATGAGGTTACCACTTACCGTATTGACGGAGAGTATGAGGATGCCAGACATCCGAAGGAAGTTACATTTACGGCTGACCTGTATGAGGACCTGCGGCGCAGAGACTTTACGATCAATGCGATGGCTTACAACGAAACACATGGACTTGTGGATGCTTTTGACGGGATAAAAGATCTTCACGAAGGCTGCATCCGGTGTGTGGGTGATCCAAGGGAACGTTTTACGGAGGATGCGCTTCGCATGCTCCGGGCAGTGCGTTTTGCGGCGCAGCTTGGCTTTACTGTGGAGGAAAGCACAAGACAGGCAATCCGTGCACTTGCGGGAACAATCGAAAAGGTCAGTGCAGAGCGGATACAGATGGAACTTGGCAAGCTTTTGGTATCTGCACATCCGCAGGAGATCCGTATGGCATATGAGCTGGGACTTACCAATGTATTTCTGCCGGAGTTTGATGTGATGATGCAGAGCGAACAGCGCAGCCGTCATCATATGTATACCGTAGGGGAGCATACCATCCATGCATTGATGAATATCCGTGCAGACAAGGTTTTGCGCTTGTCCATGTTGCTGCATGATGTTGCAAAACCGGCATGTGAGACAATAGATGCCGATGGGAATGCACATTACAAGGGACACCCGCAGGTGGGAGCCAAGATGGCGGAGGAAATCCTGCATCGGCTCAAATATGACAATGCAACGATTGATCAGGTATGCCGGATGATCCGTTACCATGATGATCGTCCACAGCTGTCAGAGCGGACGGTAAGAAGAGCAATGAACCGGATCGGGACAGAGAATCTGCCCCTGCTGTTTGAAATCAAACGTGCAGACATTCTGGCACAGAGTTTATACGAGCGGGAAGAAAAGCTGGCATATGTGGACACTTATGAGGCCCTCTATAAGCAGATTTTAAGTCAGGGTGACTGCGTGACCAAAAAGGATCTTGCGGTAAACGGAAAAGATCTGATCGCAATGGGAATGAAGCCGGGCCCGCAGATAGGCGCTGTCATTGATGAATTGCTTGAGATTGTGATGGATGATCCCACACAAAATACAAAAGAAAACTTATTGGTACTTGCACATAAAATCAGGACCCCTTTCATATGATAAACAGACATGAGGTTTCATATGGAGGGGGTTATTTGTATAGTCAGCCGGAAACAATTTTGGAACAATACGAACTTACAGTAAATGGAATTACAAAAGGCCGGGGCATTTATATATGTGATACGAGTCTTGGAATGAAGGCTTTGACAGCATTTCGGGGCTCCATGGAACGGGCATGGATGCTGGATAAAGTGCTTATATATTTAAAAGAGCAGAAAATTGCAGCGGAACAGCTTTGCAGGACGAAGGAGGGAGAAATACTTGCAAAGGATGATGCCGGAGGAAAATTTTTGTTGAAAGACCTGATTGTGGGGGATGAGTGCAATCCAAAAAACATGTCGGATATGGTCTGTGCGGTGCAGGCATTGGCACGGCTTCACAGATGTCTGGAACAATGTCCGGTAGAAATTCCGGAGTTTGCGGACAGCGATAAAAATTCGCTTCGCTTTTTATACGAAAAACATTACCACGAACTGATCAAGGTAAAAAATTTCGTTAAAAGCCGAAAGAAAAAGAATGAGTTTGAAATGAAGTTCCAGAAAAATTATCCACATTTTATGGAACAGGCAGAAAAGTCGGTTACGATGCTTGCTGCCTGCGAAGCCAAGTGGCAGCAGCGTGGACTGTGCCACGGCGATTTTAATCAGCACAATGTGATCTGTACGCCAAGCAGCTGGCAGATCATTAATTTCGAGAATATGAGCGTAAGTTTTCCGATGGCGGATCTGTGCAACTTCCTGCGCAAGATGATGGAAAAGAATGATTGGAACTTTGCGCTGGGGCAGCGGCTTCTTGAGGCATACAATGACGTAGATCCGTTAGATGCCAATGCGTATCGCCAGTTGTATGTGCTTTTGCTGTTTCCGGAGAAGTTTTGGAAATTGTCCAATCATTACTTTAATTCCCACAAGGCATGGCTGTCAGAAAGAGATATTGAAAAACTTGACCGGATGATGGAACAGGAACAGGCGCGAGAGCTCTTTTTGGAAAATCTGTTTTCAATTATCGGTTAATCATGTATACTTAGGTTATGAAATATACAATCCGAAAAATACTTTTAACTACATATCTGATGATGGTGCTTATACTGTCAGGGGGATGTTCCTTGTCCGGAAAGAGTGATATTCCGGTGAACATGGGCAATGCATCAGCCACGGCAGATGAAGAAAGCGGCCAGATGACAGAAGCACAGGAAAACAGGGAACTGTATCTGATTACTGCAATCAATTCCCCGGAGGAGACGATACAGCTTTACCGGTACCGCAATGGCAAAGAATACCGGTTTTCCTATGCGGTTGATACGGTATTCCGGGATAAGTACGGCAAAAGATCCACGGTCTTTCAGTTCTACCCGGGCAAAGCAGTCACGATTGGGGATGCGGATGCCCATGGCAAGCTGTCTGAAGTTGCTGCGGCAGATGACGTGTGGATCTATGACGACATTGTCAGGTTCTCCGTTGATGAAAGCAAGGGAATCTTTCGGATAGCCGATACAAATTATAGGATAACCGATGATACCAGAGTGTTTTCTGACGACAGCGAGGTATCACTTTCTTCTATTTCGACAAACGATAAACTATCTGTGACCGGACAGGACAAAAATATCCTTTCTGTATGCATTACAACCGGACACGGAAACTTAAAGCTCACCAATACAGAATTGTTTGAGGGCAGCTTTCTACAGCTTAACACAAATATTTTTGCGGAAATCACTCCGGAGATGGAACTTGAACTTCCGGAGGGTGAATATATGCTTACTGTCGCAAACAATGGCTGGGGCGGAAGCTGCAACGTGGAGGTTGTGAGGGGCGAGACAACAGAGCTGGACTTAGATACCATCAAGGGGGAGGGACCGAAATACGGAAGCATTCAGTTTGTGTTTGACGTTGAAGGTGCAATCCTTGAAGTGGATGGAGAGAAGATCGATTACAGCGAACCGGTAGAACTCCAATATGGGCAGCACAGTCTAAGAGCTCTTTGCAATGGATATGACGAGGTCAAAAAGTACCTTTTTGTCAATTCCGATGAAGCTACGATTATGATTGCGCTAAAACAGGACGAAAATACAGAGACGGAAACCGGAAGTGAAGCAGAACCGGAGGCCGGAACGCAGGCAGAAACAGAGACACAATCCGAGACACAAACGGAATCTGGCAGTGATAATATCTCCGAAGCGGATATCTTAAAAGATTATATGTCAACATTAACAGAATTGATTAACGGGTTATGACGAATATGCTGAAATTAGCGTTTTTCCTTGACAAATGTGGAAAAAACAAGTATATATAATGATGTAAATAATTTGGGACGTGACTCGAATTATTATGAATATAAGAATCCAGAGGAGGAACTTTTTATCATGAACAAAGCAGAATTAGTTGCTGCAATTGCAGAGAAGGCTGAACTTTCTAAAAAAGACGCTGAAGCATCTGTAAAGGCATTTACTGAAGTAATCGCAGAAGAATTAAAGAAGGGCGAGAAGGTTACATTAGTTGGATTTGGTACATTCGAAGTATCTGAGAGAGCTGCTAGAACCGGACGTAACCCACAGACTGGTGCAGAGATGACTATTCCGGCTTCTAAGGCACCTAAGTTTAAGGCTGGTAAGGCTTTAAAGGATTCCATCAACTAATTTGATTGATATTTGAAGAATCAGAAGGACTTGTCCAATCGGCAAGTCCTTTTTCTTTATTGGAAAGTGGCAGACGGTTGTGAAGCACGTTCACATCCGAATCGATAAGCTATCCGCTTTACCCCCTCCCTCCCTTTAGGAAAAAGTACCGCTGTTAATTGTGAAATTCTAATCCAACCGCTCCGGCGGTTTATTTATGAGTTCTGTCTTCTATAGGTTTGAACACTCCCGCCCGTCTACCGTGTAACAGCCGAGTGTGGAGTGTCAAAGCCAATATAAGACATAACCCTATCACCGCCGAAGTAGTTGAAAGAATTTCTACAATTTTTGCGGAATTGCTTTTTTCTAAAGGGTGGGGAGGGGAAAAACGGATTGCATGTCAACTAGGCTGCTGCGGCAGCTCACAAGAGCCTGGTTTTTGCTATAAATTTTGAGGGGAGTATGAGAGTGTATGAGACTTGATAAGTTTTTAAAAGTATCCCGTCTGATCAAACGAAGAACTGTTGCGAATGAAGCATGCGATGCAGGCCGCGTTATGATAAACGGTAAGCCGGCAAAAGCATCCACCAATGTAAAGGTGGGGGATGAAATAGAGATACTTTTTGGTCAGAAATCGGTTAAGGTACGTGTGCTTAATATTGCAGACACGACCAAAAAGGAAGAGGCAAAGGATCTGTTTGAATATATTTCCTGATGTTGTCCTCGAAAATGGAATAATGAAGTGGACCTCCTAATATATTGGTTATATAGGAGGTCTTATTTTATGGAAGAAAATACCAGACAGGGAGCACATAAAGCACTCCTGACAAATCGCAAGAATGGGAGCTTCACAGGAATTCTGGATGTCTTGTCCTTTGATGTATCAGAGATCCTTTTAGAGACAGAAATGGGGATGCTCGTCGTAAAGGGGAAAGACCTTCATGTAAACCGCCTCAATCTGGAAAAGGGAGAGGTGGATATGGAAGGACTGATTATATCATTGGAATATTCGGATGTGCCGAAGCCCGGCGAGAAGGCGGCAGGCGTCTTTGGAAGGCTCTTTAAGTAATGGGAGTCAGTGAGGGAATTTTCGAGGAACTTAGTGTATTGGCAAAAGCTCTGGGGCTCGGTGCAGGAATGGCAGGCGTGTACGACCTGATTCGGATTGTAAGAAGAATTATTCCCCGCGGTATCATATGGGTATCTTTGGAGGATTTTTTGTATTGGGCAGCAGCATGCGTGGTTACCTTTCTCTTTTTTTATCAGGAAAATTCTGGAGGGATCCGTGGCTACATCATTGGTGGAATTGCGGCAGGAGCCTTAATCTATCACGCTTTACTCGGCAGGTGGCTGGTCAGGGGGATTTCGTATCTGGTAAACCGGAGCAAAAAACAATTGAAAAACCTTAGGAAAGCGGTTACAATCATGATAGAAAAACGCTTTAAGTGAGGTGATTTCATGGCTGGAAGAAAAAAGAAAAGAACGAATGCCGGGACCGTAAGCATTGGCGTATTTGTACTATTGTTTCTGGTGGTTATGGCAGTCCAGATATATCGTGTTAAGCAGAAGAATGATACCTATACCGAGAGGATGAACGAGCTGCAGGCACAGTACGAGGGAGAGACGGAGCGCGCAAGCGAGATTGATGACCTTGAAGAGTACATGAAGTCCGATGATTATATCGAGGATACGGCAAAGAGTAAGCTTGGACTTGCATACGATAATCAGATTATATTTAAAGAAACGGACGGAGATTAGAGGGAAGCCTTTAATCTCCGTTTTTATGTCCTTCAAATCGCACGTCAAGAGAGAGAATGGCGAAAACTTTTTTGCGGGCAGACATTGTTTTGACAAACATTTCTGAAAAGGCCTCGTATAATCGAGACACTTGCCGTTTGACGGCAGAATATCGATGTGGAGGAAAACTATGGAATCAGTAAATGTGTTACAAAAGGGAATCAGACAGATCATTTTGGGAGCAATCGGTTTTGGATGCAGTATTCTCTGTATTATGGGATACTATCCGGTAATCCCGGCGTATTTTGCAGCAAACTATCTGCGCGGTGAAGGCGGACTTTTATTATATGTCGGGCTGCTTGCGGGCATGGGATATTTCCTGTCGATGACGTCAATGGTCAAATATGGTTTTGCACTCGTGGCGATTGCGGTAACAATCCGGTTTTATATATGGGCAAACCGCAAATGTTCCGGCGCAGTGGCGGGACTTATTGCGGGCGCGATCATAGCGGTAATGAACATATCGGGAAATGTGTTTGCGATGGATGACGGGAGACAGCTTCTGCTTGGACTTAGCGAAGGTGTTCTGATCATAGGGCTGACCATGGCTATCTATTATTGTATGGAAATGACTGCCGGATATATCAAAAGCGCGGAGAGGCTGCATCGGCAGGAGGAGCGAAGCCCTGCACCGCAGGAGCGGAAAATGGAACGTGTAGCAGCATTTGCAACTGCAGTGGATGGGTTGTCGAGTGCATTTACATCCATGCATCGCATCAAGGAAAAATCGGTCGCTGAGGATGTCGGAGCGCTTGAACAGGAGATTACAGGAAAGCTGTGTGCGGCTTGTGATGGCTGCGCTGTATGCTGGAACGAACATCGGATGGACCTGTCGGTGCGTATCCGACAGATGCTCCAGGCGGTTATCGCACATCACCCGCGTGAAGAGATCATGGAAAAAGCGTATTTGAGTACATGCCCGCGATATTCAAGTATGGTGGAAGAGGCAATCGCCGCATTTGGCAGGATGGAGCTGAATCAGGCGTGGTATCGGCGGCTGATTGAAAACAGAATTGCAATCGCCGGACAACTAGATGCAATTGCTGGACTTATGAATGAATGGAACAGAACCGATCCGGATATCACGGGCAAAAGCAGAACTCTTCTTACAAAGATCGCCTACGAGACAAAGGAGAGAGGACTGATTGCGGAGGATGTGCACATTTACGAGGATGCACAGAACCGGAGATACATCGAGGCAAATGTCGCGAGCAAATGGGGCGGCGGGATACCTGCCAGAAACTATGTCCGTGCGTTGGAAAGGGCGACGGGGCAGGCACTTCGATTGGAGCAGGGAGCCAGATCACTTTTGACCCAAGAACCTGTATGGATTACGGTATATGAGGACACACGGTTTTATACAATGGCTGGGATTGCCGCCAAAAAGAAAAACGGATCATCGGTAAATGGAGATAATTTTACAATGTTTACGATGGAGGACGGCAGGCATTATGTGTGCCTCTCGGATGGCATGGGGTCCGGAAGCCGGGCAAGCCAGGAAAGCGAACTTGTTGTGGATCTGCTGCAAAAATTTATGGAGGCAGGATTCGGGGAAGAGATTGCTATTCGGATGATGAATTCCGCCATGGTGCTGCAGGGGCAGGACAATGCATACTCTACGCTTGATCTGGCAAAAACAGATCTGTATAGTGGGGAACTAGAGCTATACAAGATCGGGGCAGCAGCCTCTTTTATACGCAGGGGAGAGGAGGTCGAGTACATTGCTTCGGGCTCGCTCCCGGCAGGGGCGAGTCTGGAATTGAAGCCCGAAATCATCCGCCGTCAATTGCAAAGTGGGGATTTTCTTGTCATGGTTTCCGATGGTGTGTTAGAATACCTTCATACAAAAAATCCGGAACAGAAGTTTGCGGAAATCCTAAGTGACATTCAGACAGATAACGCTAGTGCACTTGCACAGAGGGTATTGGAACATGTATTGTTATTTACCGGAGGACAGGCACCGGATGATATGACAATTCTTGTGACCGGAGTTTGGGAGAAATAGACAATGGAACAAAAGATAATGGAATATATGCGCCGGAATAGCATGGCAGGGAAGGGTGATCATATTCTTGTGGCATGCTCCGGTGGTGCGGATTCTGTGTGTCTGCTTTTGATCCTGCATGCATGCAGGACACTGCTTGGAATCTCGGTATCCGCAGTACATGTGGAACATGGAATACGGGGAGCTGACAGCAGGGAGGATGCCGTTTTTGTACAGGATTTGTGCAGCCGGCTTGAGATACCGCTTACCATCTGCACGGTAGATGTGCCGGAGTATGCGCTGCAGCATAGAATCGGCATGGAGGAGGCTGCCCGTATCCTGCGGTATGAGCAATTGGAGTTGTGCGCCCAAAAGACAGGACTTCATACTAGGATTGCCATTGCACACCATATGGAGGATAATGTGGAGACAGTATTGTTTCAAATGGCGAGAGGAAGCGGCCTGGCAGGAATGTGTGGGATTGCTCCGGTCCGGGATACAGGGAGAGTCTGCTATATCCGTCCACTGCTTTGCGTAAGCCGTAATGAGATTGAACAATATCTTGCGGCGTATGGACAAAAATATCGCACAGACCGGACGAATATGGATGAAAGTTATACCCGCAACCGAATCAGAAACACGATTTTGCCGAAGCTTGCCGGAATCAATCCGCAGGCGGTTGCACATATCAATGAGAGTGCACAGCGGCTGCGGGAAGCCTATGACTTTATGCAGGAGCAGGCAGGGGAATTTTATCATGACCATGTGCGGCGGAAGGAAGGTGTACTTGCGGTGGAATGCGAAAAGCTGGCAGGACTGCACCCCGCACTGCGTCAGGAGGTTCTCCGTATGTTGCTGTTTGAGTCGGCAGGAAAGCAAAAAGATATTGCGGCGGTCCATGTGGATGCAGTGGAACATCTCATGGAATTACAGTCCGGCAGGCGGCTGGATCTGCCATATGGAGTGACCGCCTACAGGGAGTATGGCCGTCTTTGCATGACCGGGCGTGACCTGACCGGGGCAAAGAAAGTCGTTCCGTTTTGGGTGACGGCAGAGCAGATTGCCTCCTGCCGCAAAAACGGCGAGGCAGTGCTCCTCTGGGAATCAGAGGAGGGAGAGAGCTTGTGGGGGCGTGTATATGACAGAAGTGCCTGCGGAGAAGAATTTGAAAAAAAACCATATACGAAACAGCTGGATTATGATAAAATTAAAGATGGATTTTTCGTGAGAACGCGCCAAAATGGCGACTATTTTGTTTTAAACGATGATGGACAGCATAAAAAACTGAGTGATTATATGATCAACGAGAAGATTCCGGCATCAGAAAGGGATCATATTCTGCTGCTGGCACAGGATCATAGGATCGCATGGATCATCGGCGGCCGCATCGGGGCAGATTACAAGATAAGCAGGGACACGGCGCAGGTTTTCGAATTACAATACAATGGAGGAAATTTTCATGGATTACACGACAAAGCATAAAATCTCTGTTTACCTGACAGAGGAACAGCTGAATAAGAGAATTGCCGAGATCGGAGCAGATATTACCAAGCGTTTTGCGGGACAGTCCGTATATCTGGTATGTATCTTAAAGGGCTCTATCTTTTTTACCACAGAGCTGGCAAAGCGCATTGAGTTGCCGATGACAATTGATTTTATGTCTGTTTCAAGTTATGGTTCAGCGACGAAGTCATCCGGGGTGGTAAATGTCAAGACTGATTTAAGCCATTCCATTGAGGGCGAGAATGTTATTATTGTAGAGGATATCATTGATTCCGGTAATACCTTAAGCAGACTAATCCCGCTTTTTAAAAGCAGAAATCCAAAGAGCCTGACCTTGTGTACGCTTTTGGACAAGCCTGACCGCAGAGTGGTAAATGATGTGGTATGTGATTATACCGGTTTTGTAATTCCGGATAAGTTTGTTGTGGGATACGGATTGGATTTTGACCAACGTTACCGCAATCTTCCATACATTGGATTCGTAGAAGACGTAGAATAAGGAGAGATAGTTTGAATACCAGAAAAAACAGCACATTCAGAGGATTTGGCGTTTATATTATGCTGATTCTCGCAGTTATCCTGATCTGGTATATGATGGGGCATAATTCATCGACTGCATCATATACAAAGAGCCAGTTTGAGAGCGCACTCGCAGACGGACAGATCGCTACCGTAAATGTTGTCCAGAACCGGGAAATTCCGACCGGAAGCCTGCAGATCGTATACACCAATGGACAGAAATATATCCTGTATACATCGGATGTAAATGAGTGTCAGGCACTTATGGATAAGTATGAATTTACGCAGTACACCTGCCAGGATGTACCGGCAGAGAGCTGGGTGATGACGCTGCTTCCGTATCTGCTTATATTTGGCGCATTTTTTATTTTGTTTGTGATCATGAACAACAATGCCGCAGCACAGAACGGCGGCGGCAAGATGATGAATTTTGGAAAGAGCCGGGCAAAGCTTTCCACAGAGGAAGATAATCATGTTAAGTTTGACCAGGTTGCGGGGCTGCGTGAAGAAAAGGAAGAACTTGAGGAGATTGTTGACTTTTTGAAAGCACCGCGCAAGTATACACAGCTTGGCGCAAGAATCCCGAAAGGAGTGCTTCTTGTAGGACCTCCGGGAACCGGTAAGACACTTCTTGCCAAGGCGGTTGCCGGTGAAGCGGGTGTTCCGTTCTTTAGCATTTCGGGATCTGATTTCGTGGAAATGTTTGTCGGCGTCGGTGCATCCCGTGTGAGAGATCTCTTTGAGGATGCCAAGAAAAATGCCCCATGCATCGTGTTTATCGATGAGATTGATGCAGTTGCAAGACGGCGTGGAACCGGTATGGGCGGCGGACATGACGAGCGCGTACAGACCTTGAACCAGATGCTTGTAGAGATGGACGGATTTGGTGTCAATGAGGGCATTATCGTCATGGCAGCGACCAACCGTGTCGATATTCTTGATCCTGCAATCATGAGACCGGGCAGATTTGACCGTAAGGTGGTTGTCGGAAGACCGGATGTGGCAGGACGCGAGGAAATCCTTGCAGTCCATGCAAAGAATAAGCCGCTTGGCGATGATGTGGATTTAAAGCAGATCGCGCAGACAACAGCGGGATTTACCGGAGCAGATCTTGAAAACCTGCTGAATGAGGCGGCAATCCTTGCTGCAAAGGAGAACCGGGCATTTATCTGTCAGGCAGATATTAATAAATCATTTGTCAAAGTTGGAATCGGTGCGGAAAAGAAGAGCCGTGTTATCAGTGAGAAAGAAAAACGTATCACAGCTTTCCACGAAGCTGGCCATGCGATCCTCTTTCATCTGCTTCCGGACGTCGGACCGGTATATACGGTATCTATCATCCCGACCGGAACCGGTGCTGCAGGCTATACTATGCCACTTCCGGAGAAGGACGAGATGTTCAACTCAAAGGGTCGTATGCTTCAGGAGATTATCGTTGATCTTGGTGGCCGTGTGGCGGAGGAACTTGTATTTGATGATATTACGACGGGAGCATCCCAGGATATCAAACAGGCAACAAAGCTCGCCCGCAGTATGGTAACCAAGTATGGAATGTCCGATCAGATCGGCCTGATCTGCTATGATGATGACGATGAGGAAGTGTTTATCGGAAGAGATCTGGCACATACCAAGAGTTACAGCAACGCTGTGGCAGAACGCATCGATGAGGAAGTAAAGCATATGATCGATGATGCCTATGAGAAGGCTAAGAGTATGATTTTAGAGCACCGCGGGGTGTTGGATGCATGCGCAGAGCTGTTGCTGCAGAAAGAAAAGATTTCCCGCGATGAGTTTGAAGCCTTGTTTGAGGCTGAAAACAGTTAATTTCAAATATCGATACAAATATGGGGGCATCTTTTGTGCATGTTTTTGCAGAAGCTTCTGAAAATGGGAAAAAGGTACTGTACATTCTGTACAAGATACACCTATAATTTTTGTGAACTTTGTGCACACTTTTCGATACGTCCATGCTATTATAATAACCGTAAAAACCCCCCAATACATTATATAGTTTTTGCTATACCCCATAGTAAAAATACCTTCTCCTAAAAAGACAGCGTTCGAAGCTGTCTTTTTTACTTTATCCCAATATAATTCCATTGAATCTGTATAACTTCATATACTCATTTTCTCGGACATTCATAACGTAAATCGCAGCAGAAATCTCCCTGCCCGTCCCGCGCGCCCTGACCCACGTTAAAAGAACCACATAAAATCGTGAAATTCCGATTTTCCCATTTTCCACTGTTCTTTACGGCATTCCTAGGATTGGGAGTGTTTATTTTTTCGTCAGCCTACCACGCATTATGGCGCTCTGGTAATGGTTAATACACAAATTCTTACCTACCCATCACACTTTACGAAGCTTATGTGATGGCTATTGCACATTCTTCCGCTTAGCCATTACTCTTTGTGTCTTTTGTGTGATGGCTATTGCACATTTTCCCGCTTAGCCATCACCTTGTGCGATTTTCATGTGATGGCTATTGTACATTTTCCTGCTTAGCCATCACCTTTTGCGATTTTCATGTGATGGCTATTGCACATTTCCCCACTTAGCCATCACTTTTTGTGGCTTTCCGACGATGGATAATTGTTCCATCTTCCTGCCATTCGGGCAAGAGTGTCAAAGCCAATAAAAGACATAACCTTATCACCGTGGGAATGGTTGAAAGAATTTCTGCAATTTTTGTGGGATTGCTTTCCCGGTAAGAGAGAGGGTGCGGCGCGGGATGGGATGGTGATTGACATGCCTTGCGGTTGGACTTTAAATGCCTCTGTAATTGATGGGGATAATGAATGAAAGTGAGTGGAATTAGGACTTGTGTAAATAAAGTGAATATGGTATACTTTCAGAGTGTTAAGGCGATGCCTTGACGAAATGGGCAGATTCCCGAGTGGCCAAAGGGGACAGACTGTAAATCTGCTGCAATTTGCTTCGGTGGTTCGAATCCACCTCTGCCCATGAAAAAACCGGATCGTATGATCCGGTTTTTGTTGTTTATAGGAATTACTGCACGATCACTTCCCACGGCATGACATCCTCCCAGCCGGTTGTGTCAAAGCCATCGCGGATACATTCGCAGTAGTAGCGGAACTTTGCAGCGGTCGGGGAATCCTTTTTGAAGAATGCATCCTCATCAAAGCTTCCAAGATAGTCTGCCATTGCCAGCCCGAACAATTCTGCGCGGTCTTCGGTAGCGAAGGTCAGGCCGTAAGCGTCCGCAAAGTAGTCTGAATACAGCTCGTACATTTCACTTTCCTCATATCCATCGTAGGTGTTTAGATATTCGCATCCATCCGGATTAAAGGAACTCCATTTGCTCTCCGAAAAAAGTGCATCTTCAACGTAATTGGAACGATATTCCAGCCTTTGGTCGATCAGATGCGACAGCTCATGATTGATGGTATAATCCCAATCCCAGCAATAAGGAGTGCTTAAAACCATGACAAGCTGCTGATCAACAGAGTCGGTAAAACCGGTAGGCTCATTCAGCATGCCATCGGTGTCACTATGAATGCTGCCGGCAAGATAAAATGTGATGCCAGTATTTTCACCCATACAGAGCTGGGAGAAGAAATTGGCAGGGTAGCATTTGAGCGAAGCGGAAAGTTTATCTAAGCACTTCGTCAGTACGGCACTGTCATTCTCACATGAAAGCTGGTATATTCCGAGCTGATCCGGTGTTTCCGGACCAAAACATATCTGAACATCATAGATCTGCTCTAATGCATCCGCGCGTGCACGCAGATCAAGAAGCTGTCCCCATACGATTTCGGAATTGTCTTTTGCATCCTGCTTGGAGCCGATCGAAAGATGCTGTATATCTACAGGGGTCTGGCTTAGATCCCATACCAGGAGAAATGGCTGGCAATCGGAATTGTATGCCAACAAAAATCCTAGCTGCTGTTCGTCAAAGAAACCGAGATCACGGCCGAGATAATAAAAGTCTTTTATGGAACTGTAATCGCCACAATCATAGGAACAGGATGAGATTCCGCAACCGCTTGCGTCGTAATAAATAAAATCTGCCAGATAATGAGATGAGGAATCGTCAAGCGTATAGTTCCTCTGCAGGATATTCCCGTCTGGAAAGAAGTTGGTATTGGCATCCGCTGCGACTTCAGATAGATTGCCTGCTGCATATGAGCGGACAACAGCCTCGGACTCTGTATCATAAACAACAATTACATCCTGAAGAGAAGATTCGTCTACTCCTGAAAATGTAAGTGTATGTGCAGAGGGGGTGCTGTATAGCGGAATAAGATCGTAATACGGAATGGAAAGCGCAGTATGGGAAGTGGCTCCATTGGAAAAGCGCAGACACTCCAAAATCTCATTGTCTGCCGAATATACGTAAAACGTATTATCAATGCCGGAAGCATAAAAAGTGAGTGCGTCAATGTCCTCATAAAAGGAAATGTCATAGCTGCCCGCTGGCTTTAAGCCCGCATCATATAGAAGCAATTGCCCGTTTACGGAGTCAAGCAGTAAAAGGGTATCCCCGCATACCTGATAGGAAGTGCAGGAGACTTCAGAGTGAGGAAGCGTTGCTGTGATACGGTTGTACCACGGACTGTACAATTCGAATGAATATTGGTAGGAGTCATCTTCTTCATCACCAAAGCGCTCAGAAATTACAGAGCGGTAACTTGCTTCGCCGGCAAGAAGAAGATTGTCCCCGAAGCGAAACAAGTCGTTGTATGGCTTGCCGGAGAAAAAGTCGTTCTCCAAGGTAAAAAGATTCGGCGAGTCCAACACAGATGTTGTCTGGTTCCAGAAACGGGGATTGTCATGCACATAGGTGTCACGCTCCGATTTGCTCATAAAAAGAATGGAGAGATCTGATATGCTGCATGCACTGCAGAGGAATAGTACACACAGAATCAGAACTGTCCATTTATAGTGGCGGTGCTTCATAGAGAATCTCCATGTTTGGTCCCGGCGGAAACCGGAACACGTGTAGTTGAATCGCGCTCGATAAGCTGCGGGCGCATCAGGGTTTTGCTGATCGGAATATGCCGGATCAGAGATTCGAGCATGACATATGCGCAGCGCCCGAGCTCATTCAATTCCTGACGGATGGTTGTAAGTGCCGGATTAAGTGATGCGGCAAGCGGAATGTCATCAAAGCCAATCACACTGATGTCATCCGGTACGCGGAATCCACGTTCCTGGCATTCTTCGATAACACCCTTTGCAATCAGATCATTACCACAGAGGATTGCGGTTGCGCCTGCAGCCAGAAAGCCCGGTACATGATACTTGGCACTGTCGGAAACATAGTAGCCACGAGCCATCAGCTCACGGCTGACGGAAAGCCCGAATTTCTCCATTGCATTTTCAAACGCCTCCTGCCTCTGGTCAGATACCAGAGAGTAAAGAGAACCATTCAAAAAAGCGATTTTTTTGTGACCGAGCGTATATAGGTGGCGGACCGCAAGCTCGATGCCTTCATAGCTGTCCGTGCCGACGTAGCAGACATTTGGATTCTCCGGAATAAAATTATCCAGAAGAACAGTTGGCATTGTTGTATTCTCAAGCTGCTTCATCCATTCGTCATGAAGCGCGAACCCGGCAAGAAAGGCACCACAGTAACCGTTTCTTAATAGGTAAGTGTCATACTTTTCTTCCATCTGGAAGCTTGGATTCATAGGAATAACTGTGACATCCCAATTGGCGCGGTAAGCATTTTGCTTAAACCCAAGTACCAATTCATATCCGAATTCACCAGGATGTTCATAGTCCATATTTTCAACCATGAGACAGAGCTTCCGGTTCTCTTCTTTGCGGGAACGCTTTGTGCTATAGCCCATCTCTATGGCCGTGTCTAAAACCATCTGGCGAAGCTCGTCACTGATGTCGCTTGCACCGTTAAGCCCTTTGGATACGGTGCTGACGGAAACGCCAAGCCGGTTGGCAATATCTTTGATCGTTGGCATGGAAAAATCCTTTCTATATATATGCATTTGCACAATATCATTTTTATAGGTATCTATTCTTAGCTATTATACGAAAGTACAATAGGGGAATCAATATGCCGGTAAAAATTTTTTCGAAACTTACACGATTACTTATTGTGATTATATACAAATTCATAGTTAAAAAAACGTACAAAGTGGCAAAAATGGAATTGGATATGTGAAAAACGTTGACAAAGCAGCACCTACAAACTAAAATTATACTCAGATACGAAAAAACACGAAAATTTTTCAAACAAGGCGGGGAAAACATTGGAAACAAATGAGCTGACAAGAGGGGCCGGAATACTTCTTGCAATTTCAAGTCTGCCATCTCCGTATGGAATCGGTACATTGGGAGATGCAGCATATCGGTTCGTCGATTTGCTGGTGGATTTAAAGCAGCGATATTGGCAGGTACTTCCACTCGGGCCTACGAGCTTTGGCGACAGCCCATATCAGTCACTTTCCGCATTCGCCGGGAATCCGTATCTGATAGATCTTGATTTTCTTGTAAGAGATGGCCTTTTGAAACAGGAAGAGATTCGATGCTATAATTGGGGCGTTGATGATGGTGCGGTTGATTACGCAACACTTTTTGAAAACCGGATGGCGATCCTTCAAAAAGCATTTGAGCGATTCGACGTACTAGACGCTGGTTATGAGCAGTTTTGCGAGGCAAATCGGGATTGGCTGGACGGATATACACTGTATATGGCAATCAAAAATGCAAATGAGAACCGGCCTTGGCAAGAATGGAACGAGGAAATTAAAAAAAAGCAACCGGTTGCGCTTGCAAAATGCCGAAAAGAGTTGTATAATAACATCAGGTTTTGGGGATTTTGCCAATACGAATTCTTCAAGCAGTGGGATGGACTTAGAGAATACGCCAATTCCAAGGGTGTGAAGATCATTGGAGATGTGGCATTCTTTGCAGGATTGGACAGTGCAGACACTTGGATGAATCCGGAGCTTTTCCTTTTGAAGGATAACGGACTGCCGGAATATGTGGCAGCGGCAATTCCAGATAAGTTTTCAGAAACAGGACAGATATGGGGAAACCCTTTATATAATTGGAAAAACATGGAAGCCGACGGCTTCTCATGGTGGAAGAAGCGGATACGGATGGCGGAGCGGATGTTTGATATCATCCGGATTGATCATTTCCTTGGAATTATTAAGAACTACTCCGTGCCATATCTGACAGACGACACAACAACCGGAAAGTGGTTCAAGGGACCGGGACGCAAGTTTACGGATTGCCTGAATGATGAACTTTCCAATACGGTAGTTATCGCGGATGACTATGGCGGGAAGGTACTTACGCCGGGAGCTAAGAAGCTGCTGAAGAAGAGCGGCTGGCTTGGAACCAAGGTCCTCATGTTTGCGTTTGACGGAGATCCGTTTAACGAACATCTTCCACACAACTATACAGAACATCAGACGGTTGTGTACGCGGGAACGCATGACAACGAAACGATAGCGGGTTATTTCCGCAACAAGAATGAGTACGAACTTGCATATTTGTATGAGTATCTGAACATACATACTGTTGCAGACATTCCGGATGCGCTTATCCGGGCTGCGTACCAGAGCACAGCGGATCTGGCAATCATACAGATGCAGGACGTTCTTAAATTAGGAAATGAAGCGCGGATGAATGAACCGGGAACGGTTGGTTCAAACTGGCGCTGGAGACTTCACGAAGAACAACTCGATGAAGCAAGGCGGACATGGCTGAGAAATCTCGCCGCGGTTTACCGTCGGTAACACACATTATGGTATAGGATGCATAGTGCATTTTATATAAAATACTTTTTATTATCAAAAGGAGAGGAAAACGATGAAAAAGAAAGTATTATCAGCTTTGCTCGTTGCAACCATGACCGTATCTATGGTAGCTTGTGGTTCTGACAACGGCACAACAAACAATGACACTCCTGCAGATAACAGCGGCGCAAGCACCGATGCTCCTGCAGACAACAGCACAGACGCAGAGGCTCCAACAGCTACTGAGGCAGATCTTTCCGGAACATATGATGTTACCGTATGGGTATCTGAGTCTGAAGGTGTTGCTCAGTTAACAGAGCAGCAGATCGATGCATTTGAGGAAGCTAACCCTGGAATCGTTATCAACGCAACTGTTGAAGGTGTTACCGAGTCTAACTCAGCATCTAACATGATCACAGACGTTGCAAGTGGTGCAGACCTTTTCTGCTTCGCACAGGATCAGTTGATCAGACTTGTTGAAGCTGGCGCACTTACAAAGCTTGGAACAAACGCAGCATCAATCGTTACCGAGTCTAACGATGCAACTTCTTTAAAGGCAGCAACTGTTGGTTCTGACATTTACTGCTATCCACTTACTTCTGACAATGGTTACTTCATGTTCTACGACAAGAGCGTAGTTCAGGAGAGCAGCCTTGATGATCTTGCAGCAATCGTTGCAGATTGTGAAGCAGCTGGAAGAACAATTTGTATGGAAACAGATACCTCTGCTTGGTATGTTGCTTCTTTCTTCTTCGCAACAGGATGCCACTCTGATTGGACAATGGCTGAGGACGGAACATTTACATCAGTTGATGATGATTTCGATTCAGCAAACGGTCTTATCGCATTAAAGGGAATGCAGCAGATGGTTAAGTCTGACATGTATGTATCTTCTTCAGATGCAGCTCAGTTCGCAGCAGCAGTTCCAGCTGGTGTAGTTGTAACTGGTACATGGGGAGTTAACGCAGCTAAGGAAGCACTTGGTGACAACTACGCTGTAACAGACCTTCCTTCTTTCACTGTTGATGGAACAACCTATCATATGGGATCTTACTCAGGATGCAAGCTTATGGGTGTTAAGCCACAGGATGACGCTGTTAAGTCAGCAGTTCTTCACAAGTTAGCTCAGTACCTTACAAGCGCAGAGTGCCAGCTTCAGAGATATGAGCTTGTTGGATGGGGCCCATCTAACCTTGAGGCTCAGCAGTCTGACGAAGTACAGGCTGACCCGGCACTTGCAGCACTTGCAGCACAGAACGAGTTCGCTACTCCACAGGGACAGATACACGGATCTTGGTGGGATATCGCTAAGTTACTTGGTAACGTAGCAGAAGATTCTACAACTGATGAAGAGCTTCAGGCTGGTCTTGATTCTTACAAGGCTTCTATCGATGGACTGTTCACAATGGATGAGGCTACTATGAACGCATTTACTCTGATCGGTTCCTTCGGTGGATACAACTGGGATACTGATGTAGCTATGACTGAGGATCCGGCTGGAACATGGACTGCTACAGTTGATTTCAAGGCTGGAGATGAGTTCAAGGTTCGTCAGGGACTTAGCTGGGATGTTAACTTCGGTGCTGACGGAGTTGCTGGTGGCGACAACGTTGTAATCGATGCTGACGGAACATATCTTGTAACCTTAGTATACGACGGAACAAACGCTACTCTTACAGTAGAGGCACAGTAGTCCGACTCGGAACTGAAAACAAAGGTCATCAATATCGGGGCTATTCCGGAAAATATTCCGGGGTAGCTCCTGTTGAAAATTAAAAAGGGTAATACTATGAAAGAACTCTCTTATCTTGATTATCAGGGCCTGAGCACAGGCCAGAGAATTGTATATAATATTAAGAAATTCTTTTGCGCATTCGGCGGATTTTTTGCCCGGATCGGAAAAGCAATCGTTTCGATTGTAAAATCAATTGTTTTTGGAATTGGAAACGGAGCCAAGAACCTTGTTTTGGATTTTGTTAAGGGCTCCTGGAGAACAAAGCTCTCTTATATCATTATGGGCTTTGGAAACCTGACCTGTGGTCAGATCGTGCGTGGACTTTGCTATCTGGCTTTTGAGGTGGTATTTGTTGGATATACCGCTACCACAGGTGTAAAGTGGTTATCGAAATTGGATAATTTAGGCGACGCTGCTGCTGTTGAAGTATACGACGCTGTTTTAGATGCATATACAACCGTTCACTATGATGATTCATTCCAGATTCTTCTGTATGGTGGACTGTCACTGTTGTTTATCTTCCTGTTCCTGTTTGTCTGGAGAAAGAACATTAAGGGAAGCAGAGAGAACGACATATTAAAAGCGGAGGGCAGGAAGATCCCGAAGTTTAAGGATGACATGCATGAGCTGGTAGATGGTAAATTCTACAAGACGCTTCTTGCACTTCCAATCGTTGGTATCACGTGCTTTACCATCCTCCCAATCGTATTCATGATTGCGGTAGCTTTTACAAGCTATGATGGAGCACATGATGGTTACAGCAATCTGTTTACCTGGGTGGGCTGGCAGAACTTCGCAGAACTGTTCAACACCGGTGAAGGTAACCTTGGATATGCATTCAAGCACATCCTCGGATGGACACTTGTGTGGGCGTTCTTTGCAACCTTCTCCAACTACTTCCTTGGAATCATTGTTGCACTTCTTATTAATAAGAAGGGTATCAAGTTCAAGAAGTTATGGCGTGGAATCTTCGTACTTACAATTGCTGTTCCACAGTTTATTTCCTTACTTTATATGTCTAAGCTTTTTGCAAAGAGCGGACTTATCAATGCGTTTTTGATGAAAGTGGGAATTTTGGCTGCCCCGTATGATTTCTGGGGTAATGCGATGTCGGCGCGGATCCTTGTTATTTTGATCAACATCTGGATCGGTATCCCGTACCTGATGCTTATGTGTACCGGTATTCTTATGAATATCCCGGATGACCTGTACGAGTCAGCACGAATCGATGGCGCGAACGCAGTACAGCAGTTCTTTAAGATAACACTTCCATATATGTTATTTGTAACAGGACCGTACCTGCTGACAAGCTTTATCGGCAATATCAACAACTTCAATGTTATCTACCTTCTTGCGGGAGATGCAAAAGCAAACCCGGCACTCACAACCTCCGGTGGATCGGCTTCCGATGTCGATTTGCTTATCACATGGTTGTTCAAGATTACGACAGGAACGGAAAGCAATTACAAGCTGGCATCCGTTGTCGGAATCATGATCTTCGTGGTAGTAGCTACATTGTCGGTAATTGTTTACAACATATTGCCATCAAATAAGAATGAGGAGGATTTCCAGTAATGAGTCAGAAAACTTCCGATAAAAAATACAAGAGCTTAAAAGCAAAGCAGACGACCAGCAATATCATCGTATATGTCGTTCTGATCGTTATGGCTATTATCTGGCTTACCCCATTCATACTCATCGTTATGGAGTCCTTCCGTTGCGAGACTACGATGCAGGTAGGTTACGTTATCCCGAAACAGTTCGGATTGGATAACTACAAATGGTTGTTTACCAATACACAGTATAACTTCAAGAGATGGTACTTAAATACCTTTATCATTGCAGTATTTACTGCAGTGATCCAGACTATCATGGTTCTTTGCATGAGTTATACGCTTTCCCGAATGAGATTTGCAGGACGTAAGTTTTTGATGAACTTCATGCTTGTACTTGGAATGTTCCCTGGATTCCTCGGAATGATCATCATGTACAAGGTATTGACAGGCTTCGGACTTACAGGAGCAGGATCTGTACCGGGCTTGATCCTCGTATATACCGCAAGCTCTGCAATGGGTTATTACGTATCCAAGGGATTCTTCGATACCATTCCGAAGTCTCTGGATGAGGCAGCCCGCGTTGATGGAGCTACGAGAGCACAGGTTCTCTTTAAGATTACACTTCCGATGGCAAAGCCGATTATCATTTATACCGTGCTTACCGCTTTTATGGCACCATGGGGAGACTTCATGTTTGCAAACTACATTGCGCACAACACCGGAGACGGAATGAACGTTGCCGTTGGTTTACAGAACATGATTGGAACAGCTTCCAGTCTTGCTGCAAACTACACGCACTTCTGTGCAGGCGGTGTACTTGTTGCAATTCCTGTAACCATTCTTTTCATGTGCTTGCAGAAGTACTATGTAGAAGGTGTAACCGGAGGAGCTGTAAAAGGCTAATCACAGAACATGGATCGGCAGTCAGAATTGGCTGCCGATTTTTGGCTTTATGGAGAAGACAATATGAAGAAGAAATTTTTAAGCAGTATTTTGATTATAGGACTTGTTGCATCATTGCTCGGTGGATGCGGCAATGGGCAGAATGCGCCGGGTAATGGCACACCGCAGTCAGAAAGTGAGCAGACAACCGAAAGCTCACAGGTGACAGAGGATACAGAGCAGACAACCGCAACGGACGGCTATCAGTATGAGCAGGAATTAAACATTATCGATGACAACTATCGCAACTACTATGAGATTTTTGTATATTCTTTCTGCGACAGCGACGGAGATGGAATCGGCGATTTTAACGGAGTGACGGAAAAGCTTGACTATATCAAGGATATGGGTTTTAATGGAATATGGCTCATGCCGATTATGCCGTCTACTACCTATCATAAATATGACGTTGTAGACTATTGCGATACCGACCCACAATATGGGACGATCGATGATTTTAAAAATTTGATAAATGAAGCCCACAACAGAGGAATTCGTGTTATAATAGACTTTGTAATGAATCATTCATCTTCACAGAACCCATGGTTTCTAGAGGCGTGCTCTTATTTAAAGACGCTCGGAGAGGATGAAGAACCGGACGCATCTGTATGTCCGTATGTTGATTATTATCATTTCTCAAAAGTGGGAATGGACGGCTACCGGCAGGTATCGGGTACAGACTGGTACTATGAGGGACAGTTTGATTATATTATGCCGGATCTGAATCTGGAGAGTGAGGCACTTCGCGCCGAGTTTGAGAAGATTGCTGATTTCTGGATTGGTCTTGGCGTTGACGGATTCCGTATGGATGCAGCCCTCCACTATGAGGAGGATGATACGGACTTCAACAATGAAGTCCTGAATTGGTTCTATAATTACTGCCTGACGAAGAACCCGGACTTTTATATGGTTTCCGAGGTATGGGCAGCGCAGACGACGATTGCAGATTACTATGGCAGTCTGACGCCAAGTATGTTCAATTTTGCAGCATGCGGAGCAGAGGGACCGATCATTAAAGCTGCAAGAAGCGGAAAGAACGCATCCAAATTTGTGGATGCGATGATCAGTTATCAAAATACATATTCACAGAAGAACCCGGATTACATTGACGCACCATTTTTAAGCAATCACGATCAGGTGCGTGTGGCAAACAGCCTGCCGGGGGACAACAGCAAACTTAAGCTGGCAGCAGGTCTGCTTCTTACAATGAGTGGCAACCCATTTGTATATTATGGGGAAGAGATTGGCATGCAGAGCACCGGACAGAAGGATGAGAATAAGCGTCTTCCTATGGTATGGTCCTTGACGGATGATACCGGAATGACAGCCGGACCACAGGGGTCAGACAAGAGCTTCCAGTCCGTGAGCAAAGGCGTGGACGAACAGGAACAGGATGCAACTTCTCTTTTGAACTTCTACAAGAGAGGGCTACGCATCCGCAATGAGAACCCGGAGATTGCAAGAGGCACGATCGAGAAAGTCAGTTCATTATGTAATAGCAGTCAGGCTGCGATTACAAAAACATATGATGGAAGCACAATCGGAATCGTGTATAATACATCTCTTGAAGATGCTGTAACGGTCGATCTGACAGACACGGATCTTGCAGGCATGAATATTCGGGGATATATGTCGGTAACCGGAGCTGAGGTGACATTGGACGGCAATACATTGGAGATGCCGGCTGGTTCCATCTGTATTTTAAAATAGCAAGGGGGATAAGGCACAATGGCGAAGAGGGGCAAAGAACTAAAAGCAGAAAAGACACAGAAGAGAGAACCATTGTTGAAAAAGGAAAAGATGCCGAAGAAGGAGAAGGCTCCAAAGAAGGAAAAGCTTTCGAAAAAGGAGAAGCCGCAGAAGCAGGAAAAGACGGAGAAAAAAGAGGTTAAATTTTTCCGGAGCATCCAGTTCCGGCTGATCACCGCATTTTTAGTCCCGGTCATCGGTATTGTTGTTCTCGGAACGGTTTCTTATAAAGTTGCGTCCAATGCGATTGTGCAAAGCTACAAGGAATCTACCCAGCAGAGTACCAATATGCTTGAGCTTTATATGAATCTTGCTGTAAACAGCGAGAAATCCGATTTCAAGTCATATCTGATAGATGATTCACTGAATGCATATTTCAGCAAAGCTGCTGATCCGAACAAGGATGTGACAACGAACGTAAGTTACACAAGAGACATCCAGAATAAGATCACGCTGGATTCAAGGCTTCGTTCTGTTTTCTTCTTAGCTGACGAAGGAAAGACAATAAAGAGTAACTCGACCAAGATGGATGCGGATGCGTATTCGAACTATATTGCAACGGAACAGGGAAAAACCGTAATTGATGATGAGCATGAGTGGCATTACTTTGGCGTGAGCAGTGAAACGGATGAGGCAGTAGGCATGGATACAGGCAGCTATGCGCTCCGCCTTGTAAAGAAACTGAGCAATAATCTTAAAGCAATCATGATTATCAATCTGGATTCCGGATTTGTCAGGGATGCAATGCAGTCTATTGATCCGGGTGAGGGTGGATATGTGGTCATGGTTACCGCTGACGGAGAAGAATTCTATTCCAATGCGGATCTTGCCTTTGATACGCCGCTTGTATATGGAACAGACGTTTATGCCGCAGCGCTGGAATCAGTCGAGAACAGCGGAAGCGATGAAGTCACGATTAACGGCACCTTATATCAGTTTGTTTACAGTAAGCTTGACTTTGGAAATATTATGGTGTGCACTTTGGTTCCGGAAGCTACTCTTCTGGCACAGACGGCATTCATTAAAAAGATTTCCATTATTCTTTCCGTTGTTGTAGCACTGATCGCAATGCTCCTCGGCACCGTGATCGCACGTAGCATGTCAGGAACGATCCAATATATTCTCCGGCAGCTGCGCAAGGTTTCCAAGGGAAATCTTACGGTTCATCTGACGGGAAAGCGCAAGGACGAATTTGGTTTGCTGTGTGACGGTGTCAATGAGACGGTTGACCACGTTAAGGAATTGATCGTACATGTAAACGAAGTAAGCGGACAGCTCAATGAGGCTGCTTCCTATGTAAATCAGGTTTCAGGAACCTTTATGGAGACATCCAGTGATATCCAGAATGTGGTATCCGAATTGGAAGTTGGTGTGAATAAGCTTGATACGGGCTCTGAGGATTGCCTGAACCAGATGGATTCACTTTCAGGCAAGATCAGCGATGTGAGCGTCAACGCGGATGAGATCGGAAAGCTCTCTGCATCCGCAGGGGAAACAATCACGCAGGGAATGTCAGCTGTTCAGGAACTGACAGAGAGTGCGAACTCCACAACTGCGATCACGCAGAATGTGATTGACGCGATCGAAGAACTTGAAGAGAAATCAAATACCATCAACAAGATCATCAAAGAAATCAACGATATTGCAGAACAGACAAATCTGCTATCTTTGAATGCGTCTATCGAGGCGGCAAGAGCTGGCGAGGCGGGAAGAGGATTCTCCGTTGTAGCGGAGGAAATCCGTAAGCTATCCGATCAATGCCAGACTTCGGCAGGCAAGATCTCTACGATTGTTACGGAGATCGCAGGCAAGACAAAGGAAGTTGCAGACATTGCAAGACAGGCGAAGAACATCGTTGCATCCCAGACAGGTGCAGTTGAGGATACCTCGGATTCCTTCAAGCTGATCAATCAGCAGGTTGCTTCCCTGCTGCAGGCACTCGGAACGATCAGCAGCACTGTGGAGGAAATGAATACATCCCGCAACGAGACTCTGCAGGCAATCGAGAGCATTTCCACTGTTTCTGCGGAGACCGCGGCATGCTCGTCCTCTGTACATGATACGGCAGGAACCCAGCTTAACGTAACCAAAGATCTTGAGGAGGCAGCTACAAGACTGCAGAGCCGTTCTGACCGATTGGTTGAGATTCTTGGAACATTCCAGGTATAGCCGGCAATTCTATATCTGACAGGAGGTATCGCAATGCGCTCGATACTTGCAGTGATATTTGTATTTTTCTATCTCATTCTCGGATCAATTGTTCTGGGAGTGGAGTGGATCATTGGTAAATTCAACAAGAAACATGCGGATTTTATGACCCTGCGGTTTGTGCAGTGGGCATTCCGCTGCGTGATGTGGATATCCGGTACGAAGCTTGAGGTAAAAGGCTTTGAGAACGTACCGAAGGATGAAGCCGTACTCTATATTGGTAACCACAGAGGCATTTTTGATGCAGTCACGACTTATTCCTTATGTCCGGGATTGACCGGATATATTGCGAAGGACAGCCTCAAAAAGGTTCCGATTCTTCCAATGTTTATGAAGCGGATCAACTGTCTGTTCATAGACCGCTCGGATATTAAGCAGAGCCTAGGCGTGATCCTGCAGGCAATCGAGTACGTCAAGTCCGGTATATCTATCTGTATCTTCCCGGAGGGAACGCGCAACAAGGATCGAGAGCATCCGGAATCTTTACTTCCGTTTAAGGATGGAAGCTTTAAGATCGCACAGCGTACCGGCTGCAAGATCATCCCGATGGCGATCATTGGCACAGACGAGATCTTTGAAAACCACTTGCCGTGGGTTCACAAGCAGAAGGTTACCATAACTTATGGGGCACCGATCCTGCTGAATGAATTAAGCCCGGAGGATAAGAAACATCCGGGAGCATACTGTCAGAAGGTGATCGGACAGATGCTTGCGGACGAATTGAGACAAAGAACAACAGCATAAAACAAATGACCAGCCCGGAGTTTCCGGGCTGTTTTACTTATAGGAAATTTTTCACTTATAAGGCAAAATGTTCCGCAGGGATGCGACCTGCGTGGAGCTGAAAATGCACTTGCGTGCCCGCACGGGCACGCAAAGAGCCACAAGGTGGCTCTTTGTTCTAGGATAAGCAGTAGCCGAATAGAATAGGTAGAAAGAAGATGTCGGGAGCAGCATGTGAACAAGCGGTTTAAGCAGATCATGGCCGGAATGCTGGCGCTTACAATGTGCCTTGCGGCAGGCGGCTGTGCATTTACCACTACGAAGACGGATAAGATCAAGGATTTAAGTTTTACAGTGCAGAAGGAAGCAGATATCCCGGAGATACTGTTACAGGAAATCGAGCAGAAAAAGGGGGAGTGTTTTAAACTGACCTATACGGACGGAGGATATACATATATTGCAAATGGATATGGGAAACAGCCGACAAACGGATACAGCATCCAGGTAAAAAATTTGTATCTGACAGAAAATGCGGTCTGCTTCAAGACGGAATTGTACGGGCCGCAGGATGGGGAGGACGTAAGTCAGGCAGAGAGTTTTCCTTATATTGTAGTCAAATTGGAAGCAATTGATCTTCCGGTCGTCTTCGAATAAACAGGTACTTTTGCCCTATTGTCAAAACTTTAACACTTTGCTATACTAAAAACACAATATGTGGTATTGTGATGCAAAACAATGCGCAAAATAAAGGAGGTAGTTATGGAACAACAGTCAATCCTTAATAAGGTTCGCTCGTCCATACGTCAGCAATGCGGAAGCAGAGTCGTTATTCAGTTGGATCGTGGCCGTAACAAAGTCGACATTCAGGAAGGTGTTATCCAGAAAGCGTATCCAAGTGTATTTACGGTCTTGGTTGACGACGAGAGAGATGAGAACCCTCCACAGTTACTTTCTTTTTCTTATACCGATGTTATCACAAAAGATATTCGCATGAAATTGTGCTGATATTTTACGCAGAACGAATAAAATCCCTTTGTTTCGAATAAGTATTTATACAAAGTTCGAAGCGGAGGGATTTTTTTGGAATTAGATAGCCGTATGATAAAGCAGACAAGAGAAAAAAACAGGGCATTTTCCCAGATCACGCTGGATGATGATTACATCGTAAAGGATAATAAGCCGGATGTTATTAAAATCATACATACCGATGGGACAATCGTATTTGAAGAGACAAAGCTTACAAATCAGTCGCTGTGGATCAATGGCAAACTTGAGTTTTGTGTATTGTACCGGAGTGACGACGATAATCACAAACTGGAAGTATTAAGTGGGGCCATTCCATTCCAGGAGAAGCTGGTCATGGAAGGGGCGCAGGAGATGGACCCGATCCGCGTGAGCGGAGAATTGGAAGATCTTTCGGTCGGAATTATCAATTCAAGGAAGCTTTCGGTTCGTGCAGTTGCTAACTTAAAAGCGATTGTGGAAGACCAGATAGAGGAGAAAATCTCGGGGGGATTGGAGGATGCGGCGGGATGTCAGCAAAAGGTTGCGGAGCGGGAGCTCCTTAGCGCCGTGGCAGCAGAGCGGGATATTATCCGCTTTCATAACGAAATTACACTTCCGTCCGCGAAACCGAACATCAACCGGATACTGTGGAGCGATGTGCGGTTGAGAGGAACCGAGAGCAGTCTGCAAAATGGAAAACTTCATATACAAGGAGACGTGTATGCAAGTGTACTCTATGCTGCGGATGAGGAAGAACAGATACAATGGATGGAGACGGTATTGCCCTTTTCAAGCGACGTTGAGGGAGCCAGTCTGGGCGACGAACCGGCACAGATCCTTTGGGTAAAAATACGCCCGGAGAGTGTGGAGGTCGAGCCGAGAAATGATTATGATGGCGAGATGCGCATTATTGGAGTTGACGTGTCCTTTGCAGTAGATTACAAAATCTGGAGCGAGAAGAAGATTCCGGTGTTGATGGACGCGTATTCATTGAAAGAACAGCTGATACTTAAAAAGGAGAAATGCGCTTCCATGTGCTTCCAGATGAAAAATGAGGCGAAGGTGAGGCTTGCCGATATGGTATCCATGGAGTCTAATCAGGAAAAAATCCTGCAGATCTGTTCGTGCACCGCAAAAGTAACGATTGACCGCGCGACTGCGGAAGAAAATGGGATATTGTTTGAAGGAATTGTCACTGTACATATTCTTTATCTTACGGCTGAAGATAATTTCCCGGTTGCGCATACACAGGTAATGCTGCCATTTGAACAGCTCGTAGAAGTCACTGGAATGCAGAAGGATACGTGGTTTGACTATGCGGCAAATATTGACATGGTTACAGTCAATCTGCTTGACAGCAGCGAGTTTGAAGTAAAGACTGCATTCCGTATTGCGGTACTTGCATTTTCAGAAAATTGCTTTGAAAAGATTGCCGCAATCGAAGCCCAGCCGCTCGATATGGAAGAATTGGCTGCGCAGCCGGGACTTGTCGGTTATATTGTGCAGGAGAAAGAGGAGCTGTGGGATATTGCAAAACGCTATCATACGACAATGGATGAAATAGCATCGACCAATAACTTAAAGCTTGCGAATGTGCGCCCGGGAACGAAATTGATAATCGTAAAAAAGATAAGCGTGTGATGGGATGAGCCTCCGGACAAAATGAGCCGGCACGAAAATCCGGACTCTTGTGCGTAGCAGTCAATTGGCTGCTACGCAGTTTTTTATACAGGCAGAAGAAAGATTTCCATGCATTGCCAAAAAAAATAGGTGGAAAAATTGGAACAATTGTGTCACAATAGAAAAAGTATAAGGCGAAATATGTACTTTTTTTAAGAGGTGATTAAAATATGATGCATTCATTTCGGAACAGCAACAATTTCAGAACGAAAGCAGTCTGTGCGACGGTTATTCTGGCAATGGCAGTCAGCACACCGGCAATCGGATGGCTGCCGAAATTTTTAAATGGTTCTGTTAAGGTTTGGGCAACTGCCGAACATGAGCAGAAGAGAGATGAGGCGCAGAGCAATCTAAATGATACCAACGATCAGATTGATGACGTAAAGGATGCGCAGGGAAATCTTGATGACCAGCTTTCCGAGGCGCAGAGCAAAAGAAGAAAACTCGAGCAGAAGATTGATGCAACCAATGATGAACTGAATACAACGAAGAAAGAACTGGAGGATCTTTGCGGTCAGATTGAGGACAAGCAGGCTGAGATCGAGCAGGCGGCAGCGGATCTTGTGGTGGCGCAGGATACACTCGACGAGGAATATGAGGCCATGAAGCTCCGTATCCAGTTTATGTATGAGAATAAACAGCAGGAGTCTTTCTGGTCGGCAATCCTTGAGGCCGATGGGCTGGCCGATATGCTTACAAGGGTGGAATACATTGCAGATGTGTATGCATCTGATCGCAAACTGATGGACAAGTACCAGACAAGTTTGCAGGCAGTCGAAGACTTAAACACACAGCTTGCGCAGGAGATGTCAGAACTTGTTGCATTGCAAGGGGAGGCTGAGGAGAAGCAGAGCAGTCTTGAGTCACAGCTTGCATCTTTGCAGGCGGATGAGGATGAACTTGCCGCAATGATCTCCGACATCAAAGATCAAAAGAGAACCTATGCAACACAGCTTGCATCGCTTGAGGAAATGCGTGATCAATACAAATCAACCATTTCCAAGGAAGAAGAAATTATCCGCCAGCTTGAGGCGGCAGCTGCGAGACAGGATGCCGCAACCTATGAGGGTGGTGGAACCGGACAGGCAAATTCGCTCGGATCGGCGGCATACCTTACCGATGATTCCTATAATCCGGAGCCGGCAACGAACGTGTCCGGGGATGATGTGGTGGCTTATGCGCAGCAGTTTGTCGGCAACCCGTATCGTTGGGGGGGCAACAGCCTGACAAAGGGAGCAGACTGCTCCGGATTTGTACACTTGATCTATGAGCATTTTGGAATCAGCACACCGCGTTATTCCCAGTCATTTAAGACATCCGGACAACCGGTATCCTATAACAATATGCAGCCGGGAGATGTTGTTGTGTATGACGGACATGTGGCAATCTATATGGGTGGTGGAAAAATCGTAGAGGCACAGTCTACAAAGGCCGGTATTACCAATACCCGCTCTGTCAACTGCCACAAGATTACAGCAATCAGAAGACTGGTATAGTATCCGTGGAAGCTGCGGATCGACAGCCGGTATGAATAAATGAAATCGGAGGAAAAAACAATGCAGATGGAACAATTACAAAAAGATATGATTGCAGCAATGAAGGCGAGAGATAAGGTACGCAAAGATGCAATTTCATCGCTGGTATCTGCAGTCAAGAAGGTGGCAATTGATGAGGGATGCCGTGATGATATCCCGGAGGAACTCGTCAACCGCGTTATCTTAAAGGAAATGAAATCAGTTAAGGAGCAGATTGACAGCTGCCCGGAGAGCAGGGAGGATCTGCTCGAGCAGTACCGTACAAGATACGCGATTTTTGAAGAGTATGCCCCATCCATGATGAGTGAGGAGGAAGTGACCGCGGTCATTTCTGAGAAATTCGCAGATGTGCTTGCAACAAAGAATAAAGGTGCTATTATGAAAGCTGTCATGTCGGAGCTTAAAGGCAAGGCAGACGGCAAAGTTATCAATCAGGTGGTAGCAAAGCTTTGTCAGTAGCAAAGAGACAGAAACTTCCGGTAAAGAAGTGGTGTATTACGGCTGTCCTGCTGGTTGCTCTGGCAGTGATGGGGATCCGCAGCTATCAGAAGGGACAGGGAAAGACGATGCTTGTCTATGCAGATTCCTTGGAGCAGGTGGCTGCAGAAGTAAATGGAAGTACGCTCACACTACGCCAGCTTGCTTTTTATGTGGCGTATGAAGAGGATGAGGTGGAGCGGCAGGCGTATATATACAATCCGAAGGATACGAATATTTATTGGAATCTGCATGCAAACAATACCTACATCCGGACTGCAGCGCGCAATGCGGCAATTCAGATGGCACTGCATGACGAACTGTTCTATCAGCTGGCGGTAGAAGAAGGCGTAAACTTAAGCCGGAAGGAAGAAGATACCCTGAGTGAGAAAATCCGGGAATATTGGACGGAGCTTGTGGATTACGGCAAGGCAGAGAGGTTGGGAGTCGACCGGGATGATGTTGCACAGACGATGCGCAAGATAGCATATGCCCAGAAAATGCAGTATATCTATGCGATCACGCAGGGCATGGACGAGGAGGACTTTGGCTTTACCGCAGATGCGTATCAGCAGTTTTTAAAAAAGCAGGACTACACGATTGAAGAGGATGTGTGGGGCAGGGTTGATTTTGGCAATGTTACCCTGATACATTGGGAAAAATGAGAACCAGAAAAAGAAAGAAGACAAGAAAAATGGCAGTAAAAATCGGAAGAAATGATCCGTGTTGGTGTGGAAGCGGACGTAAATACAAGGCATGTCATGCCGCATTTGATGAAAAAATCGCTCAGGCGGCAGCGCTAGGACATAAAGTTCCGACACATGATATGATCAAAACACCGGACCAGATCGCAGGAATTAAGGAAAGCGCCAAAATCAATGTTGCGGTGCTTGACTATATTGAAGAACATATTCATGCCGGAATGAGTACGGCAGAAATCGATAAGATTGTATACGACATGACAACGCAGATGGGAGGAATCCCGGCACCGCTCAACTATGAGGGGTACCCATACAGCGTATGCACATCCGTCAATGATCAGGTATGTCACGGATTTCCTTCAGAAAAGGTGATTTTAAAAGATGGGGATATCATAAATGTTGATTGCTCCACTATTTTAAATGGTTATTTTTCCGATTCATCCCGTATGTTCTGCATTGGTGAGGTAAGCCCGGAAAAGAAAAAGCTGGTTCAGGTTACCAAGGAATGCGTAGAACTTGGTCTGGCTCAGGTAAAGCCGTGGGGGTATCTGGGAGATATGGGACAGGTGGTGCATGATCACGCCTTTGAGAATGGCTATACGGTTGTACGGGAAATTGGCGGACATGGTGTCGGACTTGAATTTCATGAGGAACCGTGGGTTGGATATAACACGAAGCGCGGCACGGACATTTTGATGGTGCCGGGTATGATGTTTACCATTGAACCGATGGTAAATATGGGAAAAGCAGATATTTTTATTGATGATGCCAACGGCTGGGAAGTATATACGGAGGATCGTAAACCTTCCGCGCAATGGGAGATTCAGGTTCTTGTGACAGAGGTTGGTTATGAGGTTATCAGTTGGTAGAGCACAGGGGATAGCGTAATGAATGTTTTGGCAGATGAAAAGAATTATCGGATCGGTGGAAGGTATACATGGCAGGATGGCAGACTCTGTCTGGCCTTTTCTGCTTCCTATGTAGAGTTTGCATTCTGTGGAAGGAAGATAACTGCGCAGATAGAATCCGATGATTTTGCAGAGGATGAGACCTTAAAGGCGTGGGTAGCAGTATTCGTAAACGGGGCAGATGTTCCGGTGCATCGTTTCCCGCTGCAAAAGGGTCTCCATAGGTATGAAATATTTATATCAGATGCAGCAGAGGCCGCAAATGTGCGGATTATGAAGTATTCGGAGAATGCGTTCGGCATGGTCGCAATCACGACTATAGAAATCGAAGACGGAGAGATTATGCCGTGCCCGAAGAGTAAGGACCGGCTGATTGAATTCATTGGCGATTCTATTACCTGCGGGTATGGAATCGAGGGGGTTCTGGATAAAGATGTCTTCACGACGGCACAGGAGAATCCGTGGAATGCATATGCCTGCCTGACGGCAAGAACACTTGGAATGGATTTTGAACTAGTAAGCTGGAGTGGAAATGGCATTATTTCCCATTATGTAGAGGAAACGGTAAATGAGCCGCGCCTTGAAAAGCCGCTTATGCCACAGCTTTATCCATATGCGGATCTTGAACTCGAGACCAGATTGGGAAAGACTGCGGATTTTACGATGTGGAATCCGAGGAAACGCCCGGATATCATTGTGATCCACCTGGGAACAAATGACTGCAGCTATGCGCGTGAGATCCCGGAACGCAATGAAATGTTCCACAGGGGCTATATTAACTTTGTACATAAGCTAAGAGAAAATCATCCGCATACCCCGATCGTCTGCGTGCTCGGAATAATGGATCAGCGGCTGAACAAAACACTGGCAGAGACGGTGAACCAGCTGAGAGCGGAGGGCGATCAGGACATCTGTTTTCTGGATACACCGTTCCAGGATGAGAGAGATGGCATGGGAACGGACTGCCATCCGAGTGCGATTACGCATGAAAAGCTTGCGAAGCGTTTATGTGCATTCATTGAAGAGAATGCGCACATGGAGTAGAGCGCAGGCTTGTACGAATATATAACACTTGGGAGTAGTATAATGAGTGGAGAAACAAACGAAAATAAGAAGATAAATACCGAGAACCAGACGCGAAAGAAAAAGAAAGGATTTAAGAGATGGTATCGGAAATGGAGGAAACCATTGCTACGGTCTGTATCGGCGGGAGCAATCGTTGCAATCCTTTATCTGATCGTTGCATTTTCAGGTATTCCATTTATCGCAAAATGGAGAACACTTTATATTGAAACTGCCATGAGCACACATAGTCACCAGTGGCTGGCGGAGGCATTTTTCCCGAAGAGCGTTGTGGATAAGGTTGTAGACCAGAAAATGGCAGACCTCGAGCAGCAGGAAGACTTAAACAGTGACTGGCAGGATGTTACCGGCAATACGGAAGAGGAGACGGATAGCAAGACAGCTTTCTTTGAACAGTATTGGGAATTGGATTCGGAGTCCGTGCACGCATATCTGGATGCGCGCCCGTATCTGACGGAGAATGGGTATGATTCCCTTCTGATTGAAGATATGGATAATACACTAGGGCTTCAGACGGCAAAGGGAGACAAGCTTCTTGTGGCGGACGTTGCGAACAATCTGCTGATCGTTGGTGTCAGCGGAGATGGCTATGTCGGAAAAATGGCAATCGTAAAGAACCCTGCCCAGGTTGATCTGGTAGAGTCCAAGTCACTCGGCAGTTTTGGCGAACTTGCAGAATCTTATGGGGAGCGCACGGATGCTCTGCTGGTTATAAATGCCAGTGGGTTCAAGGACCCGGAGGGACACGGCGCAGGTGGTGAGATCAAGGGCTGCCTGGTGCTTGATGGTGTGGAATACGGAAAGCCAAAGGGTGATACATGGAAGATGTTTGGCTTCAAGAATGATGACCGGCTTTACATTTCCAACTACTACGAGGAAGATATTACAGAGTACCGCTGGGCTGTGGAATTTTTCCCGGCGCTTATTGTAAATGGAGAAATATCAATTACCGGAAGCTTTGGTATGGGAATCCAGCCGCGAACCACCATCGGGCAGACGGAAAGCGGAGACTTCTTAATGCTGATCGTGGATGGCCGTCAGGTGGGCTACAGCCTTGGCTGTACGGTTGCTGAATGTGCGGACATCATGCTCCGGTATGGTGCATATCAGGGCGCAAATATGGATGGTGGAAGTTCGGCTGTTATGTGGTACAAGGGCGAGCAGATCACCAAATCCTCCAGCAAAGCTGGAAACGGACGATATATGCCGGATGCGCTTATCGTGAGAAAACCTACGGATCCTGAAGTGGCAGGCACAACTTCTTATTAGTAATATATTCCCGGGGCAGAGAATGGAACAAACGCGAAACGCGTCTTGTTTGCCTATGTATGTAGATGATATTCTTGAAAAGGCAGAAGAAAATGGGGCTTTTGCCACCGGGGGTTTTTATGAAAAGAAGGAGAAATGGAAAAGACTAAAAAAGAAAATGATAAACAGATGATAGATGAACATATCGCAAATGGGGAATGGGAATATGTCCTGTCATATCTGGCAGACCAGATTCCACAGGAGCGGCTGTCCCTCTTATGGGAGATAGCAATGCTGGCAGATTGGAAGAATCTGGATATGCTGGAAGAGAAGATCTATTCATATGGTGGAAGCCTTGGCAGCAAGGATTACATCGGAAGGGTTGTATTCACACGCATGGTACAGGCGCTCAGCTGTGCCCGCAGGGCGGCAGAATAGAACATTATTAAAAGAACTATCTAAGGGAAATGAACCGGTGGCGGCAGCCACTACAAAAATACAAAAGAGAATAATGAAACCCCGGTTATGCGGTCACGGATGATTCCGTGACCGTTTCTTTTCAAATAATGCTTTTTCTTTTACAAATAATGCGCAAAAAACAGGCAATACTTGTTTTGCGCGGGAAAAAGTTTTAGTATAATGGATAATGCAAATTGGTAGTAATTGGTCAGGTACTGAACAGTTACAATTGGAAAAGAAAAGAGGATACAAGTATGAATATTGTAGTATTGGCAGGAGGCCTCAGCACAGAAAGAGATGTTTCTTTTAAGACGGGAAGTATGGTGGCTAAGGCACTAAAGGAGAATGGACATAAGGTAATCCTGCTGGATGTATTCATGGGTTACAAGGACGAAGAGACAGATCTGACAGGCATTTTTGACAAAGCCGATGAAATCAGCATAAAAGTGGATAATATCCCGGAGATTGCGCCGGATCTTAAGAAGGTAAAAGCATCCAGAAAGGATCAGTCTGACTGCTTCTTTGGACCGAATGTAATCCGTATGTGCCAGATGGCAGACATTGTTTTCATGGCACTTCATGGAGAGAATGGAGAGAACGGCAAGCTGCAGGCGGCATTTGATCTGCTTGGAGTACGCTATACAGGAAGCGATTATCTAAGCAGTGCCATTGCGATGAATAAGGGAATGGCAAAGCAGTTTTTCATGGCAAATAAGATTCCTACACCAATGGGAATCTCTATGACAAGAGAGACAAGAGAGGATGATATTACAAAGCTTCCTCTAAAGCTGCCATGCGTTGTAAAGCCATGCTGTGGCGGCTCAAGCATCGGGGTTACCATCGTAAATGATCCGAAGGAATTTACGGAGGCATTGGAGGAAGCGTTCCATTGGGAAAATGAACTGATTATTGAAGAGTACGTAAAGGGAAGAGAGTTTTCTGTTGGTGTGATGGAGGGAAAAGCCCTTCCGGTTATCGAGATTGCTCCAATCGAGGGATTCTATGATTACAAGAACAAATATAAGGCAGGAAGTGCCGTTGAGACTTGTCCGGCGGATATTCCGGCAGATGTCACCGCAAATATGCAGCATTATGCGGAGGAGGTTGCCCGCGTGATTGGCCTTGACACCTATTCCAGATGTGATTTCCTTTGGAATGAAGAGGATGGCATTTATTGTCTTGAGACAAATACTCTTCCGGGTATGACTCCGACGAGCCTCCTTCCGCAGGAAGCACAGGTGATTGGGATGAATTTCAACCAGCTGTGTGAGAAGCTGATTGAGATTTCTCTTAGAAAATATAATTAGGGGTATATGGATGGAACAGAATATACAGGATACGCATAGTGCACAACAAAATAAAACGATGCCTCATATGACGTTGGAAAGCATCACCAACGCCTGTGAAGGAGTCTTTCATGGTCCCCAGGAACTCTTGCAGAAAGAAGTAACGGGAATTGTTACGGATAGCAGGCAGATTAGCCCGGGAAATCTTTTTGTAGCAATCAAGGGTGAGCGTGTGGATGGGCATCGTTTCATTCCGGCAGTAATCGAACAGGGGGCCATGGCAGTCCTCTGTGAGGATGTACCGCAGATGGACGGCTGCACATATATACAGGTTCCGTCTACCCTGGAAGCAATTAAGCAAATAGCTGCGTTTTATCGCAGTGCGCTGGACATTCCGGTTGTCGGGGTAATCGGAAGTGTTGGCAAGACCAGCACGAAGGAGATGATTGCTTCTGTCTTATCACAGAAATATTCGGTTCTTAAGACGGATGGCAATTTCAATAATGAGATCGGAGTGCCTCTTACGATTTTTAGAATCCGCAAAGAACATCAGATTGCTGTTCTTGAGATGGGAATTTCAGATTTTGGCGAGATGGACCGTCTGGCGGCTATTGCAAAGCCGGATATCTGTGTCATGACGAATATTGGCTGGTGTCATCTGGAAAACCTAAAGACAAGGGACGGCATTTTAAAGGCAAAAACGGAATGCTTTGCTCATATGAGAGAGGGTGGAACGGCAATCCTAAACGGAGATGATGACAAGCTCTGCACACTGCAGAAGGTATGCGGCAAGCGCCCGTTATTCTATGGCATCCCAGAGAACATGAGGCAGTCAGAACCCGGCTCTTATGAAAAAAATCCACAGGTATATGCCAGAAATGTAGAAAATCTCGGGTTCGAGGGTATGAAGGCAATCATCTGTACACCTTCCGGAAGTTTTGCAGCAGAGATTTCGATACCGGGGGAACACAATGTATACAATGCGCTTGCGGCGACAGCCGTTGGCATTACACTCGGTCTTTCCCTGGAGGAGATTGCAAGGGGAGTTGCTGAGGCAAAGACCATTGCAGGAAGAACAAATTTTATCCGCCATAACGGAATGATCATCATTGATGACTGCTATAATGCAAATCCGGTTTCCATGAAGGCTTCCATCGAGGTGCTTGCACATGCAAAGGGGCGCAGTATTGCGGTGCTTGGTGATATGGGAGAACTCGGTGAGGATGAGCGTGCATTGCACTACGAAGTGGGCAGGTGTGTTGGAGAGCAGAAAATCCATACACTTTTCTGCGCGGGAGAATTGGCAGAGGAATATAAAAAGGCAGCGGAATCTGCTAATCCGGAATGCGAGATTTTCTATTTCAAGACGCGGGAAGATATGACAGGGAAACTGCTTGACTATGTGAAAGAGGGGGATACGGTTTTGGTTAAAGCGTCTCACTTTATGGAATTCCCCAAAGTGGTTTCAGCTTTACAAATGCAGTAGTTTCCCATACAATAGCAATATGAGCGGCTGGCATAAAGAATACAGCCGCAAATGACTGAATAACGAAGAAAGACGAGGAATATAATATGGCACAGAATCCAATTGTTACAATTACAATGGAGAACGGTGATGTGATGAAGGCAGAACTTTATCCGGAGATCGCACCGAATACCGTCAATAATTTTATCAGCCTGATCAATAAGGGCTTCTATGACGGAGTAATCTTCCACCGCGTAATCCGCGGTTTTATGCTGCAGGGTGGAGATCCGGAGGGAACCGGAGCAGGTGGACCGGGCTACGAGATCAAGGGAGAATTTTCCCATAACGGGTTTAAGAATGACTTAAAGCATACACCGGGTGTACTTTCCATGGCACGTACCATGATCCCGGATTCTGCAGGCAGCCAGTTCTTTATCATGCATCAGGCTGCTCCACATCTTGATGGGGAGTATGCAGCGTTTGGCAAGATTACAGAGGGCATGGATGTTGTAAACCGTATTGCTGAGGAGCCAACGGATTACAGGGATCGTCCACTTGCGGACCAGGTTATGAAGACAGTGACGGTTGAGACCTTCGGAGTGGAATATCCGGAGCCGGAAAAGAGATAAACAGACAGTTAAGAAGAGTTCCGATTCGTCGGAACTCTTTTGCGCCTTATGGAAAAGAAAGAGGAAGACGGACCGGGTGAGCCTGTAACAGCAGGAGAAAGCAGGAATATTATACATGAAGTGGAATCTGCTATTATACGAAGAAAAAGCACTTGCGAAGGAAGGACAATTACATAGCTGGGAGAAGGACGAGGCTGTGCAGCGGGGAATTTCCTGTGGCACCTGGAGCGGTGCACTTTCCGAACAGATAATTAAGGAGACCTGCGCCAGACACAGTACAGCCCCGGAAAATCTGCTTATTATTGTAACAACAAGATCGGAGTGGAAACTTGCAAGGCACCTTGGGATAGCCGCACTTCCATACGCTCCGGCGGCAGAAGCACAGGGTGGGGTATTCTTTGAGGACGCGTGGATCGTGGTGGAGGGATTTGCAGAGGTTGATTATGATTTCTTTCTGAAATGCTATGAGCGGTCACACAATCTCCCGTGGGAGATTCTGCGTACCAAGCGGTGTCACCTGCGGGAACTGACGCTTGCGGATCTCGACGATCTGTTTTTGCTCTATGAAAAGCCCGGCGTGACCAGATATATGGAGGGACTGTATGAGCGCAAAGAAGAGGAAGACTATCAGCGTGCATATATTGAACATATGTATCGATACTATGGATATGGTATGTGGCTGGTCTGTACAAACGGAGATGACCGTGTGATCGGCCGTGCAGGACTTGAGCACAGAGAGTATCACGGCCAGTTTGAACTGGAAATGGGTTACCTCATAGCGCCGGATGAACAGAACAAGGGATATGCGACAGAAATCTGCCGTGCAATCATAGAATATGCAAGGGACAATCTTGACTTTCCTGCCATCAACTGCCTGATTCATAAGGACAACCACGCATCCAGGAAACTTGCCATCAGGCTTGGATTCACATTTTTAGAAAAAATGATGGAACATGGACAGGAAATGGAGCGATACATATATTGCTTTTAGAGCAAAAATCCCATATAATAGGGGATTATATATGGTTTTTATTTTTACGAAAGAATCGTGCATGTGGCACAGACATGTAGGGGCAGGTGAGTGATATGGCAGACATTTCGTCAGAAGAACTGGAGCGCTTAGAGGAAGAATTTCACTCGAGCAACAGCAGTCTAAAACAACCGAAAGAGTTTTCCAAGCCGGAGGATCTGTATGAGGAGCTGATCGCAAGCATTCGCAAGTATCATCCGTCTACAGATATCTCGCTGATTGAGAAGGCGTATACCACAGCATATAATGCACATAAGGGACAGGTGCGTAAATCCGGTGAAGCATATATTATCCACCCTCTTTGTGTTGCTATCATTCTTGCAGAACTGGAGCTGGATAAGGAGACCATTATCGCCGGACTTCTCCATGATATTCTGGAAGATACCATCATGACAGAGATGGAACTTCGCGCGGAGTTCGGGGAAGAGGTTCTGCTTTTAGTGGATGGAGTGACCAAGCTGCAGCATCTGCATCTGACAGATGGTAATATTGACCCCAAGGAGAAAAATGCTGCCCGGCTAGAAATGCAGGCAGAGAACCTTCGCAAGATGTTTCTTGCGATGGCAAAAGATATCCGTGTCATTATGATCAAGCTGGCTGACCGTCTGCATAATATGCGAACCCTTAAATATCAGTCAAGGGAGGCACAGATCCGTATTGCACGTGAGACACAGGAGATTTACTGTCCGATTGCACAGCGCCTTGGTATCAGCAAGATCAAGATCGAGCTGGACGATCTGGCACTCAAATATCTTGAGCCGGAAGCCTACTATGATCTGGTTGAGAAGGTGGCACTTCGCAAGGACGTAAGGGAAGAGTACGTGCAAAGCCTTGTAAAGGAGGTTCGGGCGCAGGTGGAGGAAGCCGGTATTAAGGCAGATATATCCGGCCGTGCAAAGCACTTTTTCAGCATATATAAGAAGATGGTGAACCAGAATAAGACCATTGATCAGATTTATGACCTGTTTGCAATCCGAATCATTGTGGAGACGGTTAAGGACTGTTACACCGTTCTAGGAATCATGCATGAGAAATATAAGCCGATTCCGGGCCGCTTTAAGGATTATATTGCAATGCCGAAGCCTAATATGTACCAGTCTCTTCATACAACACTGATCGGACCGAGCGGTCAGCCGTTCGAGATCCAGATCCGTACCTATGAGATGCACCGTACCGCAGAGTATGGTATTGCAGCACATTGGAAGTACAAGGAGACCAACAACGGCAATGCGACAAATACAACTGTAACAGAGGAAGAAAAGTTAAGCTGGCTGCGCCAGATCCTTGAATGGCAGCAGGACATGTCGGATAACCGTGAGTTTATGAGCCTGCTTAAGAGCGATCTTGACCTGTTCTCTGACAATGTATTCTGTTTTACACCATCCGGGGATGTCAAGAATCTTCCGAACGGCTCTACACCGATCGATTTTGCCTACAGCATTCATTCTGCAGTCGGCAATAAGATGGTCGGGGCAAAGGTAAACGGTAAACTGGTTCCGATTGATTATGTGATCCACAATGGGGATCGTATTGAGATCATCACTTCGCAAAATTCCAGGGGACCGAGCCGTGATTGGTTAAATATCGTAAAGAGTACGCAGGCGAAGACGAAGATCAACCAATGGTTCAGAAGTGAACTTAAGGATGAAAATATCCAGCATGGCAAGGATCTGTTGCTTGCATATGCAAAATCAAAGGGGATGAACCTTCCGGATTTCAACAAGCCGGAATATCAGGAGAAGATTATCCGCAAGTATGGATTCCATGATTGGAATTCCTGTCTGGCAACTATCGGGCATGGAGGCTTGAAGGAAAGCCAGGTCGTAAACCGCATGTACGAGGAATACCGCAAGGATCATGTGATTCCTCTTACCGATGAGGAAGTACTTGCAACAGTTGGAGAGACGAAGCCTGTCGAGGCGGCAAAGAAGTCCAAGAGCGGAATCGTTGTGAAAGGCCTGTATGATGTTGCGGTACATTTCTCAAAATGCTGCCGTCCTGTTCCGGGAGATGAGATCGTTGGCTTTGTGACAAGAGGAAGGGGCGTTTCCATTCATCGGACGGACTGTATCAATATCATTAATCTCTCCGAGATGGAGAAGGCACGGCTGATCGAGGCAGAGTGGCAGGCTGGTGCTGAGAATGAGACGCTTGGTGAGTACCTTGGCGAGATCAAGATATTCTGCCATGACAGAAGCGGCCTTTTGGTAGACATTACAAGAATATTTACCGAGCGTGACATCAATATCAACGGAATCAATTCCAGAACCAGTAAGCAGGGAATCGCCACAATCGAGGTATCCTTCAATACGAAGGGAAGAAGCGAACTAAACAGCCTTGTTGAGAAAATCCGCCAGGTCGACAGCGTGATCGATATTGAGCGTACAACAGGCTAAAGAAAGGCAATAGGATGGGAAAGTTACAGATTGCACATTATATGGTTGGACCGGTGCAGACAAACTGCTATTTTGCAATTAATAAAGAGACCAGGGAAGTATTGGTCATTGACCCAGGCGAGGAAGCCGCAAGGCTTATGCAGCAAATTAAGGCGCAGGAACTTACTGTGGTGGCAATTTTGCTTACACATGGACATTTTGACCACGCGGGCGGCGCCGGAGAACTCTCCGAGCTCTGTAATGCACCGGTTTATGCCCATGAAGCGGAGAAGGAGACGCTGGAGAGCGATAAGCTTAATGCAAGCTGGATGGTCGGAAAGAAGGAGACCTATCGGGCAGATCTGTTTGTAAAGGATGAGCAGGAATTGGATCTTGCAGGATTCCATATCCGGGTGCTTTTTACACCGGGACACACCAAAGGCGGATGCTGCTACTATTTTCCATATGAGGATGTTGTCTTTTCCGGAGATACCCTGTTTCAAATGTCCGTGGGAAGAACGGATTTTGAGGGAGGAAGTATGTCACAGATCGTGCGTTCCATTCAGGAAAAGCTCATGCCGCTTCCGGATAAGACTGTGGTATACCCGGGGCATGGTGACGTTACGACCATAGAAACAGAGAGGATGTATAACCCATATCTATGATTATTGTATTATTTAATAAGCCGGAATTTGAATATGATGTGCATTCTCTGACAAAGGCTTTTTATCCGAAAGAAGAAGTTCAGATGTATTACACATCTGCTGAGGCCGATACCTCAAAGGCGAATCTTGCATGCACGCATCACGAGGCAGGACCAGAGCTTGATGGCAAAATTGAGGAGGCAGAATATCTTCTTGCTGTTACCTATCCGGATACAGAAGAGGAGCAGGAGAGGACGATCGCCCTTTTATGGAAAGACAGGGCGAATGCAAATGAAATTAGAAAACAGATAGCAGGTGATTTTTCAGAGCGGGCGGTTGAAAAGAACCAGCTCAAACAGGCACTGTACGAGCTGCTGGCACAGGCATCCGGGCAGACGCTTCCGTGGGGAACTTTAACCGGAATACGCCCGACAAAAATCCCGATGAAGCTGCTCGAGGAAGGCAAGAGCGAGACAGAAATCGCAGATTACATGAGGCAGACCTACTTCGCAACGGAAGAGAAGATTGCACTCGCCATTGAGATTGCCAAGCGGGAGCGAAAACTCTTGGAGAGGATCGATTACGAAAACGGATACAGTCTGTACATCGGAATACCATTCTGCCCGAGTACGTGTTTATATTGTTCGTTTACATCCTACCCGCTGTCTGCCTGGAGAAATCAGGTGGATGCTTATCTGGACGCGTTGGAAAAGGAAATTGATTTTACCGCACAGAGGTTTTATCATAAAAAGCTCAATTCCATATACATAGGAGGCGGAACACCGACGACATTGGAGCCATATCAGCTCGATCGTTTGATCCGCAAGATCAAATGCAGCTTTGATCTTTCCCATTGTGTGGAATTTACGGTGGAGGCGGGACGACCGGATTCCATAACCAAAGAAAAATTACAGGTATTGCGCAAGAATGGAATCAGCAGAATATCTGTCAACCCGCAGACCATGAAGCAGGAGACACTCGATCTGATTGGGCGGCATCACACCGTGGAGCAGACGATTGAGAGCTTTAAGCTTGCGAGGGAGCTGGGCTTTGACAACATCAATATGGATCTGATCATCGGGCTGCCGGATGAGGATATCTCGGATGTACGGCATACGATGGAAGTGATAGAAGCGCTTCATCCGGACAACCTGACGGTGCATTCGCTTGCAATCAAGCGGGCTGCCAGACTTACGATTTTTAAGGAACGCTATCAGGATATGCAGATGGTCAATACGCAGGAGCATATGGAGCTGTGCGAAGCGTATTGCCGCAAGATGGGGCTTACTCCGTATTACCTGTATCGTCAGAAGGGCATGGCAGGCAATATGGAAAATGTCGGATATGCCGAACCGGGCAAGGCGGGTGTGTATAATATCCTTATTATGGAGGAGAAACAGACCATCGTGGCGTGTGGAGCCGGCTCGACGACCAAACGTGTTTTTGCGGAGAAGAATCCGGATGGAAGTCACCGGATTGAGCGGGTGGAGAATGTCAAGGATGTGAAGAATTATCTGGAGCGTGTGGATGAGATGATCGCACGTAAGAACAGATTGTTTGCAAATATGTAAAGGGGAATGATATGGGGTTAAACTTTCGTAAAAGTGTAAAAGTTGCAGATGGAGTTAAGTTGAATATCGGAAAGAAAAGCGCTGGCGTATCGGTTGGAGGAAAGCATGTAGGTGCATCCTTTAACACCAGATCCGGTGCGCGGGTAAGGGCATCGCTTCCGGGAACCGGGATTTCCTATACCAAATCATTAAACAGTATCGGTAAAAAGAAAACGAGCCGTAAGAAATCAAAGAGTAAGAACACACTTTCCACGATTCTTACTATCCTGATCGTACTGATCGCAGTCGGATTTATCGTAAGCAAAAACTGGACGAAAATCTCCGACACACTTGGAATCGGACAAAGTGCGCAGACTGTGGAGAGCGAAGGCGTAATTGGTGCGGATAATGCGGCAGCAGACAATGGAATGACGGACTCTTATGTGATCAATACTTCCACGAAGAAAATCCATCTGGCTGATTGCCGGTATGCGGATACTTCAAGCGATAATGTCAAGACTACCGACAAGACGTTAGATGAACTGCTTGCGGATGGATACAGCAAGTGCAAGACATGTATGGCGGGCAAATGATAGTCAGATTACTGCGTAAGAACGTGATCCAGATGCGAGCAGTAACATATTTAGGATTGACAACTGAAACCTCGAAAAATACAATGGATGAGTACAGGAGGAATTACCATGGCATTAAGTAAAAAGCCGGTGAACGGCATGAAGGATATTTTACCGGCAGAGATGGAAATCCGCGATTATGTAACGAGTGTGATCAAGGAGACATATAGAAGCTTCGGGTTTACCCCGATCGAGACACCTTGCATGGAGAACATTGCAAACCTCTCCAACAAGCAGGGCGGAGAGAATGAAAAGCTGATCTTTAAGGTGTTAAAGAGAGGCGAGAAACTTAATTTAGAACAGGCAAAAGAAGAGGCGGATGTGGTTGATTTTGGTATGCGTTATGACCTTACCGTTCCGCTTACCCGCTTTTATTCCAACAACGCAAACGATCTGCCAAGCCCGTTTAAGGCACTTCAGATCGGAAATGTATGGAGAGCTGACAGACCGCAGAGAGGCCGTTACCGTCAGTTTACCCAATGCGATATTGACATCCTTGGAGAGCCGAGCAACCTTGCAGAGATCGAACTGATCACCGCAACGACAACAACGATTGGCCGCCTTGGATTTAAGAATTTTGAGATCCGTATCAACGAGCGCCGCATTTTAAAAGCGATGGCTGCCTACAGCGGCTTTGATGAGGCGGATTATGACAGCGTGTTCATCACCCTTGATAAGATGGACAAGATTGGTACAGAGGGCGTTGCAGCGGAGCTTGCAGACAACGGCTTTGCGCAGGAGTCCATCCAGAAATACCTGGATCTGTTTGCCCTTTTAGCAGGGAAGAAGGATGTCGCGGAAGGTGTTGATATCCTGACACAGAAGCTTGGAGATTATCTCGAAGCGGAGGTCGCAGATAGCTTAAAGGAGATCGCGGCAGCAGTCAACGCGACAAAGGCTGCAGAGTTTGAATTGGTCTTTGATCCGACGCTTGTGCGCGGAATGAGCTATTATACCGGAACAATTTTTGAAATTGCAATGCCGGAGCTTGGTGCAGCCTGCGGCGGTGGCGGACGCTATGACAAGATGGTCGGCAAATTCACCGGCAATGATGTACCGGCGTGCGGATATTCCATCGGATTTGAGCGTATCGTCCTTCTTTTGATGGAGAGCGGCTTCCAGATCCCGGAGAAACCGAAGAAGGTTGCTTATCTTGTGGAGAAGAAGTATCCGGCGGATAAGCTTGTGGATGTCATGAAGCAGGCAGGAGATGCCAGAGCAAACGGACAGACTGTTTTAGTTGTCCGCATGAACAAGAACAAGAAGTTCCAGAAGGAACAGCTTCAGGCTCAGGGTTATGAGGAGTTTGTTGAATTTTTCAACAATTAAGTCAGACATGCAGTAAGGGGACATCCTTTATATATGCGGCAGACTTTTTGCAATAGAAAAGATAAAAGAGGAGAAAATAAAATGACACAGTCGAGAACACACAACTGTAATGAGCTTCGCCTTAGCGATGCGGGAAAGCAGGTTACACTTGTCGGATGGTTTGAGAATATTCGAAAAGTAAGTAAGAATCTCGGATTTCTGATCTTAAGAGATTTTTACGGAACCACACAGGTCGTTATCGAGACAGAAGACATGATGGCGATTATTGATGGAATCAACAAGGAGAGCACGATCTCCGTAACCGGAACAGTAAGAGAGCGTTCCAGCAAGAATGCAGATCTTCCGACCGGAGAGATAGAGGTTGTACCGGAGAACATCGAGATTTTAAGCAAGTGCATCTACAACGCACTTCCGTTTGAGATTAACCAGTCCAAGGACGCAGATGAGAATACCCGTCTGAAATATCGTTACCTGGATCTGAGAAATCCGGCAGTAAAGAGCAAGATCGTGCTTAGAAGCAAGATCGTTGCAGAACTTAGAAACAAGATGACAGATCTTGGATTCCTGGAGATCACAACTCCGATCCTGACCTGTTCCTCACCGGAGGGGGCAAGAGATTATCTTGTTCCGGCAAGAAACCATCCGGGCAAGTTCTATGCGCTTCCACAGGCACCGCAGCAGTTTAAGCAGATTCTGATGGCTTCCGGTTTTGACCGTTATTTCCAGATTGCTCCGTGCTTCCGTGATGAGGATGCAAGAGCAGACCGCTCACCGGGAGAGTTCTATCAGCTTGATATGGAGATGGCATTTGCTTCACAGGAAGATGTATTCTCTGTTATCGAGGAGGTTCTTCCTCCTGTATTTGAAAAGTATGGTGTATACACCAATGCATCCAAGGCTCCGTTCGTCCGCATTCCATATCTTGAGGCGATGGATAAATACGGAAGCGATAAGCCGGATCTTAGAATTGACCTTGTTCTTACCGATGCAACCGATGTTATGGCAGATTGTGGATTCGGCCCATTTGAGGGCAATGTCGTAAAGGCAGTTGTTGTCGATGGATTTACCGCAACCAGAAAGGTGATCGACAAGATCTGTGCAGACGTCGAGATTGCAACCGCAAACAAGGCATATTGGTTCAAGCTTGACGAGAACGGTGAACTTGTCGGAGGAATCTCCAAGTTCCTTCAGGAGCGCAAGGAAGCTGTCATCGAAGCATTGGGATTGAAGCCGGGTGATTTTGTAGGACTGACTGCAGGCAAGCTCCTCGCAGCACAGAAGACTGCCGGAGTGCTTCGTAAGTTACTCGGAGCAGCAAGTGAAAAGCATATGAAGCAGAATACCTATGAGTTCTGCTGGATCGTTGATTTCCCAATGTATGAGATCGGAGAGGAATCCGGCGAGCTGGAGTTCTGCCACAACCCGTTCTCTATGCCACAGGGCGGCATGGATGCACTTTGCAATCGGGATCCGCTTTCCATCCTTGCATATCAGTACGACCTCGTATGTAACGGTGTAGAGCTTTCTTCCGGTGCAGTCCGTAACCATGATCCGGAAATTATGATCAAGGCATTTGAGCTGGTTGGTCTTGGCGAGGACGATGTTAAGGCGAAGTTCCCGGCAATGTACAATGCATTCTGCTACGGAGCACCGCCACACGCTGGAATCGCTCCGGGAGTTGACCGTATGATCATGCTGATCTGCGGAGAGGAAAGCATCCGTGAGATCATTCCGTTCCCAATGAACAAGAACGCAATGGACGTTATGATGGGAGCACCGGCGACCGTAGACAAGAAGCAGCTGGATGATGTCCACATTGCGATCGTTATGCCGGAGGAATAAATATCAGGGATTGATATTGTAAATTTCAGGAGAGATTGTCGAATCGTATGAATGAACTAGCAAAAAGGATTGTAAGAGGACTATTGCTTGTACTGTGCGGTGCGGCAATCTCTCTTCTTATTTTATCCATAAGAAAAACCGGACAGGTGCAGTCAAAGCTGAACGAGGTAGCATCCCAATTGTCCTATCTGCAGGACTCCACAGCAATGATTCAGTCGGATCTGCACACCATGGAGGAAAATATTGAGACAACCCTAGAGGAGGAATCAAGCCTGATCGAGGATTATTCAATACAAGTGTCTTCTGTCAATCTGCAAGAACAGACCTATGATGTTGATATTACCATTCTTCCGAAGGAGTATACGGAGGCCACCCAGACCAGTATTTATTTTGGCACACGTGCTTACAATCTGGAGCTGCAGGGGCTTGTCTATAAGGGGGAAGCAACCCTTTCACTAAAGAACAATTATGATGGAAATGTCACTGTTTTGTTTACAAACGGGGAAAAGCGGAGCACAGAGGTGCTTCACAATTATGTCGGCTTTCCGACACAGCTTGCCACAACGCTTTCCGGTGGATTGGCAAATGCAAGTGACAGCTATAAAGACGGGACGTTGGAGTTTGACGGACAGGTATCCTATGAACTAGATGGACACAATATGTTCGATTTCACAAGCTTTTCGCTTGTGGCGGAAGTAAATGGCGAGAACGTATATGATTATGATCTGATCCGCGAGACCGGTGGAGCCAAAGTGCAGGCTGAGGCGGAAACACAACTGCAGACCGAAGCAGATATTGACGCTTCGGGAGAAGACAGTCCAAATGATGCCGGGGATGAAAATATAGATGCGGAAGAGGAACAAACTGCAGACCAGGTGATCAACCCGCAGGCTGATGATGCAGGTGCAGACTCAAAAGAGCAGACCGCGGATGACACCGGGACAGCAGCTGCAACAGAAGCTGCGCAGCAGGAAGAAGAGAATCTGCCGGATCTGCCGGATGCATCGCAGACGGATGTGGCACTACAGGAGGTCAGCGTTTCCGGACTTGGAGGGGAACACGACATTCATTTTTTGAGTCCGGCAGTTGAAGGAAATTCTATAAAAATCTACCTTAAGGCAGCCACACAGGATGGTTATACATTTGTTTTTACACTATGGGAAGGAAGTTTTACGGAGGATGATAATGCCCGTGCACAGGAATATCTGGACGGATCGTACAATCAGACGGTAGTGGATGCAAATGGAAACATATGGAACAAGGCTGAATAATTACAAAAACGCCAGAAAATAATGTAAAAAAACATAAAAAGTGGTGTAAAAAAGATAGAAATTATCCGATAATATATCTATAATATAAGCCGAATTTTATGGCGCATAAAAAAGTTTTAGGAGGGGATATCATGAGTGATAAAATTAAGCGTAAGGATTCTATGAGGACAAAGATTCTGATACTTCTGGCGGTGGCAATGATCTGCATCACCGGCAGCAGTCTTATGTTCTCAATTCCCAAGACAAGGGAAAACATAAGCTCTGTGACACAGCACTATATGCTGTCAGAGGCAAAGGCATACGGACAGCTTCTGGAAAAGACGATCCAGCTGGAGGGAACAGACCTTCTTGCAAGCGTTGATGCATTAAAGGATACGTTCGCAGAGGTAAAAATCCATGGAATGGATACCAGCTACCTGTATCTGGTATCTGCAGACGGAATCATGCTGTACCATCCGACAGCGGACAAGATCGGAAAGCCAGTTGAGAATGCGGTTGTCACCGGTATCGTGCAGGACTTGCAGAATGGCATCAAGGATGAACCGGCGTGTGTTACATATGAATTTAAGGGCGTCAATAAATATGCGGCATTTTATGTGGACACGGCATCCAGCTTTATTCTTGTAATCTCAGCGGATGAAAGTGATGCGTTTGCTCCTGTCAATCAGATGGCAATAAGTGCAATCGGAAGTGCGGTTGCGGTATTTATTATCTTGCTCATCATCGGTGTGATTATCGTTGGAAGAATGGTCAAACCGCTTACAGAGCTTACCCAGATTGTCAACAAGGTAGCGGGACTTGATTTTACAAAGAATGAGAAGCAGGCAAAACTGAATCTCCGTAAGGATGAAATCGGGCTGATCAGCCGTGCAATCGACAATTTACATAAGCAGCTGAGTACTATTATTTCAACAATCCAGAATCAGGGTGAACAGCTGGCAGTCAGCAACCAGGCATTTGAGAAGGAGTTTGGTGGAATTATCGAGAGCATCACAAATGTGAATACAGCCGTGGAAGAGATTGCTCTTGGAAGTACTTCACAGGCGCAGGAGACAACTTCTGCGGGCGAGCATGTTATGAATATCGGTACAGCTATTGAGACAAACAATAATGCCGTTGGCGTATTGGAAGAGTCCATTAAGAAGATGAATGAGCTTGCAACTCAGTCCGCAACGATGCTTGCCGAGTTGACCGAGATCAATAACAAGACGACCGGTAACATCAAGGCAGTCATGGAGCAGACCACCATGACCAATCATTCATCAGAGAAGATCAAGGAAGCGGTTGCACTGATTCAGGATATCGCAAGCCAGACCAACCTGTTGTCCCTAAATGCAAGTATCGAGGCTGCCAGAGCCGGAGATTCCGGACGAGGATTTGCTGTTGTTGCGGAAGAAATCCGCAAGCTTGCGGAGGATTCTGCCAAGAGAGCATCTGAGATTGATGCAATTGCAGTAGAGCTTATGACAAACTCTACAGACAGCGTTCAGAAGATGAGCGAACTTAATAATGCGTCAACGCTCCAGCACAATAAGCTGGATGAGACAAAGAGATCATTTACAAGCCTTCAGGATGAGATCAGCGATGTATCAAATGCATCTAAGGACATCTTTGAACAGACCGGTCGAATCAGCAACCTGAATGTTGATGTCAGCAGTGTGATCGAACAGTTGTCTGCAATTGCGGAAGAGAATGCCGCTTCTACACAGGAGACAAGCGCTACCATGAACTCACTTACCGGAAGTATTGATAAGTGTAAGGAAGAAACTGCCGCATTAGGAAGCCTTAGCGTAATGCTTAAGGAGCAGACCGGCAAATTCCGCTTCTAAAACAAAACATATTCTCACAAAAAAATCCGCCTGCCGGAAGCTCTGCAAAGCTCCGGTCAGGCGGATTTTTTTTAATTGTTATCTTTTGGAGAGCGGGGAAGGGTAAAGATGAATTCTGTTCCGACTCCCTCTGTGCTTATGACATTGATGTTTTCCTGATGTGCCTGCATAATCTCTTTCACGATGGACAGCCCAAGTCCGGTTCCCCTTTTATCCTTCCCACGGGAGAGATCCGTTTTGTAGAAACGGTCCCATATCTTCTTAACACTATCCGCAGGGATGCCGATTCCGGAATCCTTGATTGAAACAAGCACTTTCTCGTTCTTGATACGAGTTTCAATTGTGATGGATGAGTTGTGATGCGAGAACTTGACGGCATTGTCAATCAGATTGTGAAGTACCTGCTGGATCTTACTCATATCGGCACGGACCAGAAGTTCATCACCGGTCAATACAAGATCAAAACTGATTCCTTTTTCATTGCACCGCCCCTCAAATGCAAGCAGCGTGGAACGGATCAGGTTATTGATGTCAAAGTCTGCCATATCAAGCATCATGCCATGCTGCCCGAAACGATTGAGATCCAATAAGCTTTGGGTGAGCTTGTTCAGCCGTTCTGTCTCAGAGAGGATGATATTTAAGTATTTGCCCTGCATCTCGACCGGAATCGTTCCATCAATCATTGCCTCCACATATCCCTTTATGGAAGTGAGCGGAGAACGGAAGTCATGCGACACATTAGAGACAAACTTTCGCTGGTCTTCCTCATGCGCCCCCAGTTCCTTTGCCATAAAATTGAGGGTGTCTGCAAGGTGGCCAATCTCATCATTGGAATGAACCTGTATCACTTCATCAAACTCTCCCTTGGCGTAATGATCCGCGGTCTCTGTGATTTTCCGGATCGGCATGTAGATGACGAAGGTAAAAATAAGCAGAATGACAAAAGAACAAAGGAAAACAAGCCCCATAGTCGAAAATGTCAGGTTGATGAAACCGTTGGCTGTTCCCGTTATCTGGGAAAGCTTCTCATGGATCAGGATGTATCCCCGCTGCTCGAAGCCGATTGTGATGGGAGCAAATACGGTCAGGACATCCTCCGTGTAGCTGTCATAGAATGTGCCGGTTTTGTAATATTTGTTTCCAAAATCACCGATATCGAAGCCTTCAATGAATTGCAGCGGAAGTGTTAGATCAGCACTGGCAACATTTTTGGCAACCGTGGAATCGGAGGAGTCGAGAAGCAGGATGCCGCCGGAACTTACCATCCAGATATCTGAGGACAGATACGAGGAAAGTGTTTCCAGCTCTGTCTGTATGCTCCCTAGTGAGTTTGCATTGCGGTAATAATTGGTGGCATAGTTGACAGATATCAAGTTCGCTTCACGGTAGAGCCGTGCTGCCTCTGTCTTTTCCAGATAGTTGACGGTCTGTTTGTGGGTAAACGTATTGACAATCAATAGAGCCAGGATAAAGAACAGAATGTAACTGAGAAGCAACTTAAGGTAAAGCCTTCGTTTCATGTGCTATTCCTTCACCTCAAATTTGTAACCGATGCCCCACACGGTTGAAAGCTGCCATGAATCTGTTCCTCTGATCTTTTCACGGAGCCGTTTCACATGGACATCAACGGTTCTTGTGTCTCCAATGTATTCATATCCCCAGATGTTATCCAGAAGCTGCTCGCGCGTGAATACCTGATTAGGCGAGGATGCCAGAAAATATAAAAGTTCTAGTTCCTTTGGGGGCATATCCACAGGATGCCCCTGATAGATGACAGAGTAGTTGGAGAGGTTGACCGTAAGTCCCGGATATTCTACACATTTGATCTCCACAACGGCAGGCTCGGTTTTTGCAATCGGCTGGTAACGGCGAAGTACCGCCTTCACGCGTGCAACAAGTTCCTTGGAGTCAAACGGCTTGAGAATGTAGTCATCGGCACCGAGCTCAAGTCCAAGTACTTTGTCAAATATCTCACCTTTTGCGGACAGCATGATGATTGGCACATTTGCTTTTGCCCGTACTTCACGGCAGACCTGATAGCCGTCGATTCCCGGGAGCATCAGATCCAGGAGAATGAGATTGGGGTTGTACTGCTCGAATGCGATCAGAGCCTCCTCGCCATCGTTTACAATCCGGGTATCGTAACATTCTTTGGTCAGGTAAAGAGAGATCAGCTCAGCGATGTTATTGTCATCGTCTACGATAAGTATTTTTTGCTTTGCTACCATAGCTCCTCCTTTTTATTCAAACTTAGCAATTGTAACGCCGGCATCCCCCTCGCCAAATTCTGCAAGCTGGAAACTCTTGACGTATTTTAAGCGTTTTAAGTGATTGTGGACAGCGGTACGAAGTGCGCCGGTTCCCTTTCCGTGAACAATACGGACAGTTGGAATATGCGCAATATAAGCATCATCGAGATACTTATCAAGCCGTGCAATCGCTTCATCCGTATTCAGGCCGATCAGGTTGATCTCGGTGGATACGGAAGCGGATTTACTCATCTTGATTTTGCTTCCGGCGCTTCCACCATACTTTTTAGATGGGGAAAGTGCATCCTCATCAATGACAACCAGATCTTTGATGTTGACAAGGGAACGGAGAATACCCATCTGCACATAGAGATCACCTTTTGCATTTGGAAGGGTATGGACGGTTCCCTTGAGGTTCATGGAGAGAACCTTGACGGTATCGCCGATGCGGAGATTTTTAGGAATCGGGTGATTTTGCGTTTCCTGTTTTTTGATACCGGAAAGACGTTTTTCCTTTTCGGACATCTTGTCCCGCACCTTGGTTCGTTCCTTCTCCATCTGGCTCATCGGAGCAGAGCCCTGCCCGTATTTGTTAAAGTTGCGGATCGTCTCGTCTGCGAGGTCTTTTGCTTCTTTTAAGATACGGTATGCCTCCTCGTTTGCATCGCGTAGAATTTTGTCTTTGCTCTGGTCAAGACGTTCGTGCTTTTCTTCCAGCTTTTTCTTTAGGTTCTCAATTTCGTCCTTATATTGATTGATCTCGAGCTGCTCTTTCTCAATGGTCTGCCGGCTGCTTTCAAGACTTGCCAGCAGATCTTCAAATTGGGCATCCTTCTGGCCAATGCGGTCGCGGGCATCGTCTATGATGTTATCGGGAAGTCCGAGCTTGGAGGAAATCGCAAACGCATTGCTCTTTCCGGGGATACCGATCAGAAGACGATACGTAGGGCTTAAAGTTTCTACATCAAACTCGCAACAGGCATTTTCAACGCCGGCAGAGGTAAGGGCATAGACCTTCAACTCACTGTAATGGGTAGTAGCCATGACAATGGAGCCATACTGGTTAAGCTTATGAAGAATTGAAATCGCAAGTGCGGCACCTTCTGTTGGGTCGGTTCCGGCACAAAGTTCATCAAACAGGACAAGGCTTCGATCGTTGGCCTTCTCTAAGATGCGGATGATGTTGGCCATATGGGAGGAGAAAGTACTGAGACTTTGTTCAATACTCTGTTCGTCTCCGATATCCGCAAAAATTTCCTCGAAAACGGCAAGCTCAGAACGATCTCCGGCAGGAATGTGAAGTCCGGACTGTCCCATGAGGGAGAGCAGTCCGACCGTCTTTAAGGAAACGGTCTTACCTCCGGTATTGGGACCGGTCACGATAAGCTGTTTATAAGTGTTTCCGATTTCAACATCGATCGGAACAACTTTCTTTGAATCAAGGAGTGGGTGGCGCCCCTTGCGGATGCGTATGTACCCGCGCTCGTTAAAGACCGGTGCGACGCCGTCATAGCTTTTTGCCAGATTTGCCTTGGCAAAGATGAAATCCAATTCCGCGAGAATCTCAAAATCCTGTTGGATTGCCATTTGATAACCGGCTACCTGATTGGAAAGGTCCATCAGGATCACATTGATCTCTTCCTGTTCTTTCAAATAAAGCTCACGCAGCTCGTTGTTGAGATTAACAACCGCCATAGGCTCGATGAAGAGTGTGGAGCCGGATGAGGATTGGTCATGTACCATCCCGGGAATCGATGCCTTTGCCTCTGCTTTCACGGGGAGACAGTATCTGCCGTCACGCATGGTGACAACGGCATCCTGCAGATAGCTTCTGGTGGTCGTATTATTCATAAGAGAAGTCAGTTGTGCATGGATCCGGTCGCTCATTCCATGGATGGACTTACGGATTTTAAAAAGTGCCGGACTTGCGTCATCTGCAATCTCATCCTCACCGAGGATGCAGCGTCGTATCTCTTCGTGAAGCGGCGACAATGGTTCAATCTGCTCAAATAAAGGTGTAAGGGAGTCGGCAGCTTCATCTTCGCGGGCGGCTCTGCCAAATGCCTTGGCACGTTTTGCAACTTCAAGGAGCGAGCAGATGCGGAGCAGTTCAACAGTGTTTAGAGAACTGCCGATATCGAGCCGCTTTAGGGATGCGTTAATATTGTGGATGCCTGCGAATGAAATGCCGCTGCTTCTATACAGGCGGGTAAGTGCGTCTGTAGTTGTCTGCTGAAGCTCGTTAATCTTATCAATATCAGTAACCGGAGCCAGGGACAGGCAGCGTTTTTTTGTGTCCTCGCAGGACGCATATGCTGCCAGACGCTCCAAAATTTTATTATATTCCAAGGTCTGTAATACTTTTTGATTCATAGTGCTCTCCTTTTAGATTTAGCAAGGATCTTGTGGCTTCTATTATAACCTATCCTGTGCGGTAAGCAAACTAAAAAAAGTTGCAAGAGGTGATATTTGCGCATATAATATAATTTGTTGGACTTTTGCACAAACAGTATATGTACGACAGTTTATGATGAGGGGTATGAATGGAAGATAATCAGTTACAGAAGAACCAGCCATTTGTCCGGGAAAAAATAAAAGAAAAACCGATCAGCAAGAAAAGGGCATTCGTGCGCCTTCTTGTCTCCGCATTGTGTGGCATGATGTTTGCGGGAATGGCATGTCTGGTCTTTGCACTTCTGCTTCCGCGCCTTCACACATATACGGAAGGGCTGTATGCGAAGGATACACAGCAGAGTGAGACGGCCTCACAGGAGGATGATAGTACAGAAATAGGTTCACCGGTGCTTTCAACCGAGAGCGAGACTGCTTCAACAGAGACCGGAGAGACGTCTACAGAGCAGGAGCTGCCGGCAGACAGCAAGCCGCAGGATGACGGGCAGGCAGATGATAAAAATGCGGATGATGGGAATCCGGATGGTGCGGATTTGGATGGACAGGACAGCGATTCCAAAACAGAATTGCCGGATACAGTATTGACGCTTGAAGCATATCAGAAGCTGCAGGAGGAACTGTACGGGATTGGAACACAGGCAAATGCATCTGTTGTGACAATCACAAGCGTCAGAAGCGACAAGGATCTTTTTAACAATTCCTATGAGGCAGAGGATTCCGGCTCCGGAGTAATCATTATGGAGAATGATGAGGAATATCTCATCCTCACGGAGCGTAAAGTGATAAAGGATGCATCCAGAATCAGCGTGACTTTTTGGGACGAGGCGGTCTGTGATGCTGCGCTTAAGAAGGAAGATAAAAACACCGGACTTGCAGTTCTTTCCGTTAATAAGTCGGAGGTTGGCGAACCGAAAGCGGTGGCCACCATCAGCAGTGCGATGATGGTACATGGAGGCATGATCGCAATTGCGCTTGGAAGTCCGCTTGGCACGAACTATTCCATTCTGACCGGGAACATTACATCCACGAATAATACGATCAGCGTGGAGGACTCCAATTATACGGTTTATACCACCGATATTGTGGCTGATAAGGACGGAAGCGGGGTTCTTATCAATGTTGATGGAGAGATCATCGGAATCGTGATGCAGGATTACAGTGCTTCAAGGGCAGAAAATACGCTTACCGCTATCTGTGCGCAGGAGCTTTGGCCGGTGATTGAGAAGCTGTGTGCAGGCGAGGATATTCCGTATCTGGGAATGAAGGTATCAACGGTCACCAGTAAGATTGAAGGAACCTATGGTATTCCAAAGGGCGTGTATGTCAAGGAGGTTGTCATGGATTCACCGGCGATGAGTGCCGGCATTCAGAGCGGCGATGTGATTACCAGCATCAACGGGCAGAAGGTAAGTTCGGATGCGGCGTATTCGAGTGCTTTGCTCGAACTTAAGCCGGAAAATACCGTGGACATAGAAATAAAACGCAAAGGTGCCAGCGATTACGCAACGATCACATGCGAAGTGACAGTTGGCACATTGCAATAGATGGAGGAATTATGAAGTATATTGAATCACTCCGTGAAGGAGAACGTATCAGCGAGGTTTATCTGTGCAAATACAAACAGTCGGCGCTGACCAAATCCGGCAAACCGTACGACAATGTTATCTTACAGGACAAGACAGGCACGATTGACGCCAAGATCTGGGATCCGGGTTCCGTAGGAATTGAGGAATTTGACACTCTCGACTATGTGGCTATAACCGGAGATATTACAAGCTTTCAGGGAAATCTGCAGCTTTCCATCAAGCGTCTGCGCAAGGTGGGAGAAGGAGAGTATGATCCGAAGGATTATCTACCGGTCAGCAGCAAGGACATTGACGGAATGTATGCAGAGCTTATGAGCATGATAGGAACTGTCAAGAATCCATATCTTAGCACTCTGTTACATAACTTTTTCGATGACAAGGATTTTGCGGCACGTTTTAAGTTCCATTCTGCAGCAAAGAGTGTGCATCATGGTTTTGTCGGAGGACTTTTGGAGCATACATTGAGTGTTGCAAAGAATTGTGACTATTTTTCAATAAATTATCCGTTCTTAAATCGTGATCTTCTGATTACAGCGGCAATTTTCCACGATGTAGGTAAGTTGCGTGAATTGTCTGTGTTCCCGGAGAACGATTACACCGATGAGGGACAGCTTCTCGGGCATATCATGATCGGAGCAGAGTGGGTAGGCGAGGAGATCCGTAAAATCGACGGATTCCCGGTTGTGCTCGGCAATGAACTAAAACACTGTATTCTTTCTCATCACGGAGAGTTAGAGTATGGTTCACCGAAGAAACCGGCGCTTGTCGAAGCACTTGCTCTTAGCTTTGCGGACAATATTGACGCAAAGATGGAGACATTCAAGGAACTTTTGACGAACGTTCCGGATAAGAGCATGGAGTGGCAGGGCTTTAACCGCCTCCTCGAGACAAACATCCGCCGCACCAGCGACTAAATCATATAACGATAGGAAGAGTGGAAGAGGTGTCAGTTCCTTTTCCACTTTTTTCACTTTATATTTTGGAAGGAAGAACTATGGAATTTCAGAAAAATGACCGTCTGACAGTTGAAATCGTGGACATGAGCAATGAGGGAGAAGGCATTGGAAAGGTCGATGGCTTTGCACTTTTTGTGAAGGACACGGTGATCGGGGATGTTGCGGAAGTAAAGATCATGAAGGCGAAAAAGCACTATGCATATGCAAGGCTGGAGAAATTGGTAAAGGAATCTGCCTACCGCACCAAACCAAAGTGTGATTTTTACAGGCAATGCGGGGGCTGCCAGCTGCAGGCGTTACGCTATGAAAAGCAGCTTGAGTTCAAGGAGAGCAAGATCCGTAACAATCTCATCCGTCTGGGAGGCTTTGACGCGCAGTATGTAGATGCACACATGGAGCCAATTGTGGGAATGGATGAGCCATGGCATTACCGCAATAAGGCACAGTATCCGGTTGGCGTGGATAAAGAAGGAAATCCTATTACCGGTTTCTATGCGGGCAGAACACATTCTATTATTGCGAATACGGATTGTGCACTCGGCGCTGGTGAGAATAAAGAAATTCTGGAGGCAGTTCTGGCATACATGAAGGAGAATCGAATTCCGGCTTATGATGAGACAACCGGAAAAGGTCTTGTGCGCCATGTGCTGATCCGAAAGGGCTTTACCAGCAAGGAGATCATGGTATGTCTGATCGTAAACACCGATAAGTACCGCCTTCCACAGCAGAACAAGCTTTTAGAGAAGCTGACTCAGATTGAGAATATGACCAGCATTTCCATCAGCCTCAATCGGGAAAAGACTAACGTTATCATGGGTAAAGAGATACACACGATCTGGGGCAGTGACACGATCTCCGATACGATCCATGTGCGTAATATGCAGGCAGAGGGCTATCCATTTACGGGGAAAGCACTGACGTTTCATATTTCACCGTTATCTTTCTATCAGGTGAATCCGGTACAGACCGAGAAACTGTACAGCCTTGCATTGGAGTATGCCGGACTAACAGGGCAGGAGACCGTGTGGGATCTGTACTGCGGCATTGGAACAATCTCGCTCTTTTTGGCGGGAAGCGCAAAGAAGGTCTGTGGCGTGGAAATTATCCCGCAGGCAATCGAGGATGCAAAAGCGAATGCAGCAAGAAACGGCATCGATAACGCCGAGTTTTTTGTCGGAAAAGCAGAGGAAGTGCTTCCGACGTTTTATGCGAAACAGGATGCAGCTTCCGAGATGCGCCATCCGGATGTTATCGTGGTAGATCCGCCACGGAAGGGCTGTGATGCCGATTGTCTGGACACGATGCTTAAGATGCAGCCGGAACGTATCGTTTATGTAAGCTGCGATTCGGCGACTCTCGCCCGTGACCTGAGGATTCTGTGCGACGGAGGGTATGAGATACAGAAGATCCGCGGGGTGGACCAATTCGGGATGACGGTGCACGTCGAGACCGTTGTACTGATGGAAAGACATAATTGAAAATTGGCCTGAAAAGGCGCTAAATCAAGGGATTCTTGCAATTCCGCACCCGAGCAAATCGGCGTGACGGGAGACCAGGAATCCCTTATTTTTTTGCTCCGACAGCTGGTGAGACCTTATAACTACTGATTTGGCGATTTTAGGTGGCTGAGACCTTAGAAATGATAACGACTTGAAAACGGGATTTTTCAAAAACGCACAAACTGCATTTCAAAAGGAACGCTTTTTGTTGACTCGCCATTAATTTTCTGATAATATTTTCTTATAATCGGAAAACTAAAATTGAGGGCATCTATGCCCTTCATATATATTAAGGAGAATTGCGCTAATGAATAGAAAACCCTACTCATCAGCCATCAAGAAAACTCCGTTCAAGTATCCTATCGCGAAGAAGATCGCAAAGCTGATGCTGGATGGGCTTGATCGAGATGAGATTTATCACCGTTGCTTTGATGAGAATTTCATAGAGGTTGAATCCCTGGAGCGTAGACGCGAGATCACAAATGTTCTCTACAACCGTTTATGTGCGCTGGATGAATTCCTCCTCAACCAGTTCTATAACGCTGATGTTGCCACATCAAAATTTATTCTTGTTTACGCCATTGCTAAAACTGATTCATTGTTCTTCGATTTCCTCTTTGAAAAGTACAGAGACGCTCTTATGAGCGAAAACAGAAAATACTTATCTATGGACGACTTCGATGAGTTCTTCGCAAGTAAAAAGCAGACTGATCTAATTGTTGCTAAATGGGGAAAGTTCACACTGGATTGCCTTACGAAGGGATATCGAAATATCCTGGTGGATTCTGGATTTGGCAGGAGGGAGAAGAAAAATATCATCGTGAACCGTGTGATGATCCATCCAGCAGTTGAAGAACATATCGAGTTAATCGGCGACAAGGATTATCTGAAAGCAATGTTAGGTGGTGACTGATATGGCGGAAAGATCATTAAACGAAAGGTTCATCGACCTGGAAGACAGGATGATCAGTGTGGATGCACTGACAAAATACGGTACGGCAAATGACCTCAGGTTTTACATCTTTGACTACGCTCCAAAAGATGAGCTTCTGGTACGCAAGGAAGTAAAGAAGCTGAAGGACCGGAATCCGGCGATCGTTGAGTTCGATCTCTACGAAATGATGCTGGACATTATTGAATCTGAAGGATACATGGATGATGTGCTCCGAATGGAGACGGAATACGACAAGGATCTGCTCCTGCGAGAGGTATTTCAGCCGCTTCTGTCTGTTGAGGAAGAAGAGAATGCCTTCCTCGATAAATTCAAGGAAGGTGTGGCGGATGACGGAAAGAGCATTGTGCTGATCACAGGCGTTGGCAAAGCCTTCCCGGTAATCAGAAGCCACACGATCCTGAACAATCTGCAGAGCATCTTCCGGAGAAATCCAGTTGTTATGATGTATCCGGGTAGATACGAGATAAAAGAAAAAATGACACTGAAGCTTTTTGAAAGACTCGATGACGACAATTACTACCGGGCCTTCCCACTGGTTGAAAGGAGAACAGCTGCAAATGATTATTAAAGATCTGTTTAAGAAGGATATTTCCAGGTCCATCCAGGGCGTCGTCACAATTGGTAATGAAGATGAAGAGCAAAAGTGGCAGGAGCTTGAGGAGTACGTTTGCACAGATGAAATAACCAAGAGCATGCGTACTTTCTTCAGACGGTATAGAGAGTCTATCAATCACCCGACAGAAAAAATTGGTGTGTGGATTACAGGCTTCTTTGGATCCGGTAAATCTCACTTCTTGAAGATCCTCGGATACATTCTGGAAAATGAGGAAGTAGCTGGCCAGCCTGCCGTTGAATATTTTAATGACAAGATTAAAGACCAGATGGTACTGGCCGACCTGAAGACCTGTGCAAAGGCAAAGAATAAGGTAGTACTTTTCAATATCGATAGTAAAGCAAAGTCTGATTCCAAGAGCCGTACACAAGCCATCATGGACATCATGCTCAGGGCGTTCAATGAGTCCGTCGGTTATTGCGGGACATCTCCTTGGGTAGCAGATCTGGAACGTACACTCGATAACGAAGGAAAGCTGCAGGATTTCATTGCCAAGTTTGAAGAATTATCCGGTCGCAACTGGGTTCAGACAAGAGCGAAGGCTCTGCTTAACCGTGACTATATCATTAAGGCTCTTGTTGCATCACGTGGAATGAGCG
>JALEKN010000067.1 GCA_022769125.1 Agathobacter sp. | reverse complement strand
GAGTGCCAAACAATGCAGAGAAAGCAGCGCTCATGCCGCACATGATCATTACATGTTTATCCTTTTCATCAAAGCGGAACAGACGACCGAGCGTATTTCCGATGCTGCCGCCCATTTGCAGGGCTGCACCCTCACGGCCGGCAGAACCGCCGAACAGATGGGTGATAAGTGTGGAGATAAAAATCAACGGAGCCATGCGAAACGGTAGTTCATCACCAGAATGAATCGCGGAGATGACCAGGTTGGTTCCGGTATCTTTTTCGTCGTGGAATAAATGGTACAGTCCGACAATTACAAGACCACCGAAAGGCAGAAGCAGGATGAGCCATGAGTGCTCTATGCGGAGTGAGGTTACATAGGACATCCCAAAATAGAAGGCACTTCCGCACAGACCGACAATGGTACCGACAAGAATTGCAAAAATAACCCATTTGACAGAGACAAGGGCTCTGTGCGCATTGTGCGCAATTTTATGCTTGATATATGCATTCATTTGTAACACCTCATTTTAGTTTTTTCACAAAGGCTATACTATCATTCGCCCCGCAAATTTACAAGAGGCGTAAAGTGAAAACGGAGGTTGCAGGTGTTCGAAAAGAATGATATGATTAAAAATAATATGTACTTTGAAACACTAGGAGGAGTTAACATGAGAACAAGTGGCGTATTAATGCCAATTTCATCATTGCCATCACCATACGGAATCGGAACGATGGGCAAGGCAGCAAGAAAATTTGTAGATTTTTTGCAGAAATCAGGACAGACTTATTGGCAGATCCTTCCGATTTGTCAGACAAGCTACGGGGATTCTCCGTATCAGTCTTTTTCAAGCTTTGCAGGCAATCCATATTTTATTGACTTAGAATATCTGTGCAAGGATAAGCTGTTAAAGAAAGCAGAGTGTGACTCCTTTGACTGGGGCGGAAGCATCCGCTATGTGGATTATGGGACGATGTATGAATCAAGATATGCTCTCTTAAAGAAGGCATACGCCCGTTTCTGTAAGCGTATTCCTTCTGATTATGCAGATTTCTGCGAGAAGGAGAAAGCATGGCTGGATGATTACTCTTTGTTTATGGCACTTAAGGATGCAAACGGCGGAGTTGCATGGGCAGAGTGGGACGAGGCATTAAAGCGCCGTGATGCTTCTGCAATTGAAGAGGCAAAGAAAACTTACGCAGATGACATCAACTTCTACAAGATGTTACAGTATCTGTTCTTTAAGCAGTGGAGAGAACTCAAGGCGTATGCCAACGAGAAGAATATCGGCATCATCGGCGATGTGCCGATTTATGTTGCTATGGATAGTGCTGATGTATGGGCAAATCCGAGCCTGTTCTATCTGGATGAGGATCTCAACCCGATCGAGGTTGCAGGATGCCCGCCGGATGCATTTTCCGCTGATGGACAGCTCTGGGGCAACCCGCTGTTCCGCTGGGATGTCATGAAGAAGGATGGATATACCTGGTGGACGAACCGTATCCGTGCTGTTTCCAAGCTGTACGACATCGTGCGCATCGATCATTTCAGAGGATTTGACAGCTTTTATGCGATTCCGGCTGGCGAAGATACCGCTCGTAACGGAAGCTGGAAAGAGGGACCTGGAATGGATCTGTTCCGTACTTTGGAGAAGAAGCTCGGAAAGCTTCCAATCATTGCGGAGGATCTTGGATTTTTGACTCCTTCTGTACATAAGCTTCTGAAAGATTCCGGATTCCCTGGAATGAAAGTTATTCAGTTTGCATTTGATTCAAGAGAGGATAGTGATTACCTTCCACATAATTATCCGACTAATTGCGTTGTATATACGGGTACACACGACAACGACACGGTTATGGGCTGGATGAAGACCGCACCGAAGGCATCTGTACGTTTTGCCAAGAAGTACCTGAATCTGACAAAAGAAGAAGGATACAATTGGGGTATGATGAGAGCGGCATGGTCGTCTGTCGCAGACCTTGCAATTGTTCCGATGCAGGATTTGATCGGACTCGGCTCCGAAGCAAGAATCAATACTCCGTCCACGATTGGCAATAACTAGAAGTGGCGTGCAACGGAAGATCAGATCAATAACAAGCTTGCAAAGCGCCTGCTTTCTTATATGCAGATGTATGCAAGAGTAAATGAAGCTTTAACGAAGAAGGAAGAGACAGCAGCAGAGGAAGAATAAACTGTCTGACCTACAAATAAACGCATAAACAGACCTCGTTACCCATATATTAGGAATATATGAGTAAAGGGGTCTTTTTTATGGAAAAAGATAAGCAAAGAGAGTTTGGTCTGTATAGAGATATTGAAAAACGGACAAATGGCGAAATCTATATCGGCGTGGTCGGACCGGTACGCACAGGCAAATCTACATTTGTCAAACAATTTATGGATTTGTGCGTGATTCCAAACATAACGGATGAAAACCAAAAGACCCGTGCAATCGATGAACTTCCGCAATCTGCCCAGGGTAAGACAATTATGACGACAGAGCCGAAGTTTATCCCTCAGGAAGCGGTTGAGATTGCAATGCCTGATGGGGAAACCGTCAAAGTCCGGTTGATTGACTGCGTGGGCTATATGGTAGATGGTGCAAATGGGCATATGGATGAAAAAGGCGACCGTATGGTGAAAACTCCATGGATGGATGAAGAAATTCCATTTGTGGAAGCTGCAAGAATCGGAACACAAAAGGTGATCCGTGACCATGCGACAATCGGGATAGTCGTGACAACGGATGGATCAATCGGTGAATTGCCGAGAGAAAATTACATAGCTGCAGAACAGGAAACCATGGAGGAAATGCTAAATATTGCTAAACCTTATGTCATTGTTTTAAATTGTGAGCGCCCTTACAGTGAAGATACGAAACAGCTCGTGGGATATATGGAACAGCAGTATCATACACCGGTTCTTGCAGTCAATGTGAAGCAGATGAAAAAAGAGGATGCATGGGGGATATTGGAGGCTGTTTTGAAAGAGTTTCCGGTGACACGGGTGGATTTTTCCATTCCAAAATGGACGGAGATGCTTGGCGAGGACAACAAGGTAAAACAGGATCTGATCGGCAGTGCCATCCGTGCAATGAATCATATTACGAAAATGAGCGACCTGAAGAAGGAGGAGTGGAAAAAATCGTTTTTTGCGGAGGAGAATCCGGAGCATTATATCCAATCTGCAATCTTAAATAAGATTTCGCTTGCGGATGGTTCTGTCAGTATTACACTTACGGTAGCAGATAAATACTATTATGACTATATGAGTGAGATGACAGGTGTTCCGATCGAAGGGGAATATCAGATGATTTCCATGATCCGGGACCTGGCGCAGAAGAAGGAAGAATATGATAAGGTAAAAGATGCCATGCTTCAGGTAGAGCAGAAGGGATACGGGGTTGTGATGCCGGCATTGGCAGATATTACAATGGAGGAGCCGGTACTGATCCAGCATGGGAGCAAGTATGGGGTGAAAATGAAAGCTGTTTCACCGTCTGTCCATATGATAAAAACAGATATTGATACAGAAATAGCACCGATTGTCGGCAGCAAAGAACAGGCGGAAGACCTGATTTCCTACATCAAGGAAGGCAGGGAGAGCAGCGAGGGCGTGTGGAATACGAATATCTTTGGGAAAAACCTCGGTGAATGGATGGAAGATGGCATCCGGAGTAAAATTACACAGATGGATGATGAATGTCAGCTCAAGCTTCAGGATACTATGCGAAAGATCGTCAATGACAGTAACGGAGGCATGATCTGCATTATCATATGAAAGACGGGGTTGCGAATTATAAGAAAAGGCGATAAACTAATAAAGCACAAAAGAAAAAGGAAAATGGATAGGTGAAAAACGTGAACTGGAAGACATTTATAAGGGGCACCTATCAGAAACCGCATTTTGCGCGGCGTATGATCTGGTGCTTTTTTGCTGTTGTCGTGATGGGATTTTGCATTTCATGGCTCAACGCGATAGAACTTGGAACAGATCCATGTTCGGTTATGAATTTTGGAATATCGAATCTGCTTGGAATGACATTCGGAAACTGGCAGGCGCTGTTGAATGTGTGTCTGTTTATTATTGTAATTTGGAAGGACAAGTCTAAGATCGGGTTTGGCACGCTGTTTAATATGTTTGTTGTGGGCTATTCCTGTGATCTTATGACATGGCTTAGGGAACGATTTTTGGGAAATCTTCCACTTGATTTGTTGTGGGTAAGGCTTTTGATCATGGCCTTGATGCTTTCTATTTTTGTGTTTGCTGTGGCAGTGTATCTGAGCGTTGACCTTGGAACGGCACCGTACGACGCGCTGCCCTTTATTATTGCAGAACATCAGAAGAAACTTTCTTTCAAAGCGGTCAGGATCATCTGGGACTGTGAGGTAACGCTTGTCGGTTTCCTTTGTGGAGGAACCGTGGGTATTGTTACCGTGATCATGGCTTTTACCATTGGCCCAATGGCTGCCTATGTTGGGAAACACATCAAGAAATATATAGAATAGAGGATAAAGGAAATGAACGAAGTATACGAGAAGCTTATGAAATGCTATGAAAGTATCCGAAAGGTAACTGATTTTGAACCTAAGATCGCGCTTGTTCTCGGTTCCGGACTTGGAGATTATGCCAGACAGATCGAAGTGGTATGCACCATCGATTATAAGGATATCGAGGGTTTTCCGGTATCAACGGTTGTGGGACATGCAGGAAGATTTATATTTGGATATGTAGA
>JALEKN010000045.1 GCA_022769125.1 Agathobacter sp. | reverse complement strand
GAGAGCGATAGACCGCTGTATTGAAGAAAATGTGCTTCGTGACTTTTTGATCGAACATCGTTCGGAGGTGGTAAAAGTGACAAGACTTGATTATACATTTGAACAACAGATCCTTTTGGAGCGTGAGGATGCGAGAGAAGAAGGACGCGAGCAAGGACGTAAAGAAGGTCGTGAGGAAGGTCGTGAGGAAGGTCGTGAGCAAGGTCGTGAGGAAGGAAACGAGCAAGGGCAGGAACAATTAAGTTCCATGCTTTCCTGGCTCATTGCAAGCGGAAGAAACGACGATGTCACAAGAGCCGTGAATGATAAGGCTGTGCGTACAAAGTTGTACAAAGAATATGAAAAAGCCGTTCTGATGGAAAAATAAATTCATTTGTATGATTGTCGATAAAATCCATCTTTGGAAGAATGTGTCTCGAATTATTTGTTGCATTTAGCGGTATGATAAATTATAATTAAAGCAGTTACAAAAGAGAATGTATAGCCTGGGATGTTCGACAATCCTGTATATTTAGAACCTACATTTACTTTTCATGGGATTCCTATATGAGCTGTTGGATGTCAGGCCGCCTCGTATCAGCGGAAGGCAGAAGGCAGACTGCGGTTACCCACCTAGCAATAGCGCTAGGAGTCTAAATTGCAGGAAACGGCATTTTGGGTTTACACAAAAGATGACCATTACCAAAGATAAACAGTTACAAAAGAAGGACTTTTACGAAAGAGGAATAATTGTAGACAACCAAAGAACCCATGGGATAAGATACCAAAGAAGAGGGAGCTGCTTTATGCGGCTCCCTTATTTGTGTGTGACGAAAAACGTATGCTTATGCAAGAATAAATGGGGGAGTGCGCCTGCTATATGAAAAAGAAGTTTGACAAGGTAAAATGGATGATAGTTCTGATGATTGGTCTGGTAGTCTTAAGTGTTTCCATAACAGTCCTGGTGGTGACGCATATGTTGCCGAAACAGACTGCACAATTTCCACAAAATAGGACAACACAGGATGCCAATGCGCAGATTCTGGTGGAAAATGTCTATATCACTGAATGCGGGGACAATTGGATCACTTTTCTGTATCGGGGGGAATCGTACCGGTTCCGGGGACAGACTGCAAGCAGTTATAGAGGTATTGCGGATATTTATTTTTTGAACAATAAAATTGAAAAAATTGCACTAAAAAAGGATTCCGTGAAGGGGACGCTTCTAAGTTATGACGAGAATTATATTGAGGTTGAAGGATATGGACTTGTGGAGAGAACAACATCAATTGAGGTGTACCGGATTGTGGATGGACAGGTAAAATCGAGTGACTTTTCGGAGCTTTCCATCGGGGAGGAAAATCTTGGCTATGTAACGGCGGAAGGCAAAATCTGCGCGATTATTAAGAATGAGGATGATATACAAGTGAAAAATAAGGAGGATACGATTCGTGTACTGTTAAAAAACGGAGAGCATCTTGTATATCGGAATCTGTATATTACCGGCTCTAAAAGCTGGACAATAAATGGTGCCAAACAGGCGGCTGATGTTCCGGTAGATATGATATATGTGATCAATCAGATCGCAGATAAAACACCCGTGGTAAATATGATGAACCAAGCGGCCGATCAACCCTTGGAAGCGACAATGGTGCGCACTGCGCAGGCAGTATGCGATGGAGGCCTTTTATACATTACAGATGAAAGCGGAGTAAAGATCAGCAACGGATACGAAGGCATCTTTTTGATCAGGGAATGGGAAGACGGCGTGGTCCTTATCAATCAGATCGGGATAGAAGATTATGTGCGGTATGTTCTGCCGTCGGAGATGGAGAGGACGTTCCCATTTGAGGCGCAAAAGGCGCAGGCAGTCTGTGCGCGGACGTTTGCCTATGCGCAGATGCAGAATAAAACATATGCTGCTTATGGTGCAAATGTGGATGACAGCACATCTTTTCAGGTATATAATCGGTTTGGAACAGACAGCATGACAGACCTCGCAGTAGAGGAAACGAAAGGTCAGCTCATGGTATATGATGGACAGCCGATCATATGCTATTATTTTTCGACCAGCAATGGCTTTACGGAGGATATGGAAGTGTGGGGAGAGGAAAATCCACCCTATATAGCGGAGCAAAGTCTTCTGCTTTCGGATGAGGCATTCGGGAGATTGAATTTTCGTGCAAATTACATAGACTTTCTGCAGGCTGCACCGGAGTCCTACGACAGCGATTCTCCTTACTACAGGTGGAACGCAATTTTGAATCTGGATGAATATACAGATGATTCTCTTGGAAAAATAAAGAGTATTACATTGACCAAACGAAGTGACAGCGGATATGTCCGTTCTATGGATGTCTGCTATGAGAAGATGACCCAGACACTGACAGATGAGAATGAGATACGAAAGCTCTTGGGAAAGCTTTTACGTGAGGTTACATTATCGGATGGCACGACGCGCACGGATATGACAATGCTTCCGAGCGCGAGTTTTGTGATTATAGAACAGAATGGTCCAAATTATACTTTGTACGGAGGAGGATTTGGGCATGGAATCGGAATGAGTCAATATGCCGCCGGAAAGATGGCGGAGCTTGGAATGGATTACAGGGAAATCCTGGTATTCTTTTACAGGAATGCACTTCTTGCACAGAGCCAATAACAAGGCTTGGGTATATTGGATAGATATAGCGGGATACAGCCGCTTGAAAAATATCTGCTGGGTGCAGTTGGAAAAAGTGATTTGAATAATAAGCCTGATATTGTTGGATAAAAAGACAGAAAAAAGAAAGGAAGCGGCAGAAGATGAAATTTGATATGCATTGCCATACGAAGGAAGGTTCTGTGGATGCAAGAGTTTCCATAGAAGATTATATTAAGACATTGCGTGAAAAAGGTTTTGACGGAATGCTTGTAAGCGATCATGACAGCTATGACGGATATCGCTATTGGCGAAAGAACATCCGCGGGAAAGAATATAAGGATTTTGTTGTCCTAAAGGGTGTGGAATACGATACGGTGGACGGCGGACATTTTCTTGTGGTTCTCCCGAACCATATCGGACTGAAAATTTTAGAGATTAAAGGTATGCCGGTACGGCTTCTGATACGCCTTGTACATCATTATGGTGGAATTCTGGGGCCGGCACATCCTTGTGGGGAGCGCTACCTAAGCCTTTTTTCAACGGGAAAGTACAAGCGGAGAAGAGACATTGCACTGCAGTTTGATTTTTTAGAGGGCTTTAATGCATGTGAGGATGAAAGGAGCAACGCAGGTGCAAGGGAAATGGCAGCAAAATACAGGCTTCCGATGTTCGGGGGCAGTGACTCCCACAGACCGGACTGCGTGGGCTGCGCCTATACAGAGTTTGATGCTGACATTCGGGACGAGAATGACCTGATCGCCTATATCAGAAATGGCGGTAAGACCGCGGTTGGCGGAATGCGCTATTATGGGACGACCAAGGACAAACTTGGCGTATTCAATCATCTGCTGGTGCAGTCTTTCTGGTTTTACAACAAGACAGGTGCCATGATCCGCGGGCGGAAGCGCAAGGTGGAACTGGAGAAGGACAAACTCCGCAAAATGCAAAAAAATAGAACACGGACAAGGCAGGATCATAAGGCAGGCCAGAGCAAGATGCAGTAGCCCTTACCTGAAAAAGTTCTTGATGTTTTTTTCGCTATGTGCTAGAATATACGTCATGTGAAAGGCGATGAATGTGTACAGTAGAGCATATGACTGCTGCAAGAGAGAGAAGGTCACCGGCTGCAAGCCTTCTTGAGCAAAGGATATGCTTGAATTTCCCACAGGAGCTGCACGGATGAAGGACTTTTGTTTTGTAGTTTGTGACGGATGCTGCACGTTACGCAGAAGATGAGTGCCGGATACAGGTTATTCGGAATTTGGGTGGTACCGCGATTTATTCGTCCCATGATAGCAATCAGCTATCATGGGATTTTTTATTTTAGGAAAATTCTTTTCCTGTAAAGCAAAATGTTCCGCAGGGATGCAATCCACGTGGAATAGGAATCCATATAGCTGATGTACACTTGTTAGAATCGATTGTATTAAGAAAAGGAGAATGAACATGGCAGAATTTACAGAACTGAGTGAGAAGATTGCCAAAATCAAAAATGAAGTGCAAGATGAGCTTTCAAAGCTCGAAAGCTCAAAGAGTGTGTATGAGTATAAGAAGAATATTCTTGATGGAAAGACCGGACTGATCGGATCGTTGATGAAACAGATGGGAAAGGTTCCGAATGAACAGAAGGCTGAGTATGGTAAGAAAGTAAATGAACTGAAAGCCTGGGCCCAGAATCACTTTGAGGAACTTGATGCCAAACTTAAGGCAGAGGAGATGCGCCTGCGTTATGAGAGTGAGAAGATTGATGTCACAATGCCAGCAGTAAAGAATGAAAAGGGCAATCTGCATCCGGTTACACAGGTAAGAAATCAACTTACCGATATCTTTGCATCCATGGGATTTGACATTTATGAGGGAACAGAGATCGAGACCGACTATTACAACTTTACAGCGCTTAATACACCACAGGATCATCCGGCAAGAGATATGCAGGATACGTTTTATCTTTCCCCAGATTTTCTGCTTCGTACACAGACTTCCGCCGGACAGATTCATGTCATGGAAGCAAAAAAACCTCCGATCAAGGTTGTTTCCCCGGGAAAGGTATTCCGTTCGGATGATGACGCTACTCATTCCCCGATGTTTACCCAGATGGAAGGACTTGTTGTGGATAAGGGAATTACACTCTGTGACTTGAAGGGTATGCTGGACGAATTTGTACAGAAGATTTTCGGAAAGGGAACAACCACAAGATTGAGACCGTCTTATTTCCCATTTACCGAGCCTTCTGTTGAAGTTGACGTAAGCTGTTTCCAGTGTCACGGTAAGGGCTGCAAGCTCTGCAAGGGTACCGGATGGATCGAGGTTCTTGGTGCAGGTGTGGTAAACAACAAAGTCCTTGAGGGCTGCGGAATTGATACCAAGGAATACAGCGGTTTTGCGTTCGGTATCGGTATCGAGCGTGTTGCGATGCTTAAGTATGGAATCAATAATATCAAGCAGTTGTTTGAATCTGATCTGCGCGTATTAAAGCAGATTGATGACTAATGGGAAAGGAGAACGTTTGTTATGTTAGCACCACTGAGCTGGTTAAAAGAATATGTAGATATTGATGTTACCCCGAAGGAGCTTGAAGAAAAGCTGTTTTCTTGTGGGTTTGAAGTGGAAGAACTGATCGAGACAGGCAAGGACATCAGCAAGGTTGTTGTCGGACTTGTAGAGAGCTGCGAGCCAATCCCGGATACCCATTTGAATTTGTGTATGGTCAATGCCGGTGAACATGGAACTTTCCAGATCTGCTGCGGAGCAGATAATGTAAAGGCAGGCGGAAAATATCCGCTTGCGCTGGTAGGCGCTACTGTTTACGCAACCGCAAAGGATCACAAGACAATTGAGGGGGTTATGGAGATCAAAGCAGGAAAACTGAGGGGATATGATTCCTTTGGTATGCTCTGCTCCGGAACAGAGCTTGGGTTAACCGAGGACCTTTACCCGGGTGCAGGCTACAACGGGCTGCTGGTTTTGCCGGAGGATGCTCCGCTGGGTGCTGATGTCAAGCCAATTCTGGAGATGACAGATTGGATCTTCGACATTGCGATCACTGCAAACCGCCCAGATTGCCAGAGTATCTACGGCATTGCAAGAGAAGTTGCAGCCGTACTTGGCAAACCTCTTAAACCGCTTGCGCTTGATTATACGGAGAGCGGAAAGACGAAGGACGGATTTACGGTAAAGGTCGATGCAACAGATATATGTCCAAGATATATCGCACACTATGTACATGACGTAGAAATCAAGGAATCTCCGGCATGGATGAAGAAGCGGCTGGCGCTTGTCGGATGCAGTTCAATTTCCAACGTGGTTGATATTACCAATTATATCATGAAAGAACTCGGACAGCCGATGCATGCGTTTGATTACAACTATCTGGAAGGCAACCAGATTCATGTCCGCAGAGCAAATGATGGTGAGAAGATTACCACACTTGATGAGAAAGAGTTTACATTAAATAATTCGAATCTTGTAATCTGTGACGGTGTAAAGCCGGTTGCACTTGCCGGAATCATGGGCGGTTTGAATTCCGAGATCCTTGATACAACAACAGAGGTAATGCTAGAGTCTGCTAAGTTCGCAAGAGATAATATCCGCAAGAGTTCCCGTGCACTTGGACAATCTTCTGATGCAAGCGCAATGTATTCAAAGGGTGTTTATGAGTACACGACAGATCTTGCCATGAAGCGTGCACTTCATCTGATCGAGGAGCTGGGATGTGGAAAGATTTCATCTACTCATGTTGAGGTCTTTACCGGAAACTCCATTGAGCCGAAGGAGATGAAAGTCAGCATTGCCCGTGTGAATGGTGTCCTTGGAATTAAAGTGCCGGATGAGGACATTGTCCGTATTTTGACAAACTTACATTTTGCTCCGCAGATCAACGGGGATGAACTTACCATCCAGATCCCGCCGTACCGCGAGGACATGGAATCTTACCCGGATGTTGCGGAAGAGGTTATCCGTATGTATGGCTATGACCATATCGTACCGACCTTCATGCCTACCGCACAGGTTACGATGGGCGGTCTTAACTTAAGACAGAAGACAGAACTTAAAATCAAAAATGCGTTATGTGCTGCGGGAGCATACGAAGGAATCCATTATTCTTTCTTCTCACCGGCTGACCTTGATCTGCTTCGTCTGCCGGAGGATGCAAAGGAGCGTCATGCGATCCGTCTGATCAACCCGATCAACATCGATCTGTCTTTGATGCGTACAACACTTGCACCGCAGATGCTTCGCGCGATCGCGAGAAACCAGAAGAGAGGAACGATTGAGGGACGTATTTTCGAACTTGGCAATATCTTTATTCCGAAGGATCTGCCGCTTACCGAATACCCGGATGAGAGAGAAACACTTTGTGTCGGAGTATTTGGAGAAAATGAGGATTTCTTTACCTTAAAGGGAATGGCAGAGGCTGTGGCACAGGCTCTTGATGTGACTTTTACCTACGAGACAGCACAGAAGCCGTTCTTACATCCGTATCAGACCGCAGCGGTATATTGCGAGGGGATTGAGATCGGATATCTTGGCAAAGCATGCTATGAGGTATGCAACGAACTTGATATGCGTACTCCTGCATATATTATGGAATTGGATGTGCGCGCGCTTTCACAGTGGTTTGGAAAGAGCAGAACCTTCCGCCCGCTTCCAAAGTTCGCTGAGGAAAAGAGAGACTTCGCATTTGTGATGGATCGCGACATTACCTGTGCAGAGGTGGAGAATTTGATCTATGAATCTTGTGAATATGTAACGGACATCCGGCTGTTCGATGTATATGAGGGTGCACAGCTTGCTCTCAACAAGAAGAGCATGGCATTTACCGTTGTATTTACACCGAAGGAGGAAGAATTTACTCCTGAGATGATTGATGGATTTGTAGATGTTATCTTAAAGAACTTAAATGTAAAGCATGCAATTACGCTTCGTGTCTAGGAGTGAAGTATGGACGTAAAAGATTTTTATTATGACCTTCCGGAGGAATTGATCGCTCAGGATCCTCTGGAGGACAGATCTTCTTCAAGGCTGATGGTACTTGATAAGAATACCGGGGCAATCCAACACAAAATATTCCGGGATATTCTGGAGTACTTAAATCCGGGAGATTGTCTGGTACTTAACAACACAAAGGTTATTCCGGCACGTCTGTTTGGCGTAAAGGAAGGAACCGAGGCCAAAATCGAAATCCTGCTTTTGAAACGCAGGGAGAATGATATCTGGGAGACACTTGTCAAGCCGGGCAAAAAGGCAAAACCGGGGACAAAGATCAGCTTTGGCGATGGAATTTTAAAGGGCGAGGTCTTAGATGTTGTGGAGGATGGAAACCGCCTGATCCAGTTTTCGTATGAGGGGATTTTTGAGGAAATACTTGATCAGCTTGGGCAGATGCCATTGCCACCTTATATTACCCATCAACTTACCGATAAGAACCGTTATCAGACTGTTTATGCGAAGTATGATGGATCGGCAGCAGCTCCGACAGCAGGTCTGCATTTTACAAAAGAGCTTCTTGAAGCGGTAAAGGAAAAGGGTGTTGACATTGCGGAGGTAACACTTCATGTCGGACTTGGCACATTCCGTCCGGTTAAGGTAGACAATATCCTCGACCATCATATGCATTCGGAGTATTATATGATATCGCAGGAGGCTGCAGACAAGATCAACCATGCGAAGGAAAGCGGGCATCGTGTGATCGCAGTTGGAACAACGAGCACACGGACGATGGAAGCGGCTGCCGATGAAAACGGAAAGCTGCATGAATGCAGTGGCTGGACAGAAATCTTTATCTATCCGGGCTATCAGTTTAAAGTGATTGATGCTCTTATCACGAATTTTCATCTTCCGGAATCCACACTTGTCATGTTGGTTTCGGCACTTGCAGGAAGAGATCATATTCTTGCAGCATATGAGGAGGCGGTCAGGGAACGTTACCGTTTCTTCTCGTTTGGTGATGCCATGCTCATCCAATAGTTTTTGCTCGGAATTAACTTTTTACTTGTGCAAAGCCGTAAGATGTAATATGATGTAAGTAATCTTATGGGGAAGCAAAGGTGGGATAAACGATGGAAGAGAAGAGAAAGCACAAGAGACTTGATCTGGATGTGAACGTTCAGCTGGAACGCTTGGATGAGGCCGGAATTACCACATTGAAGTATGTACATGTGGATGTTACGGATATTTCCCGGAGTGGTATAGGATTCAAATCCAAGGCTGCTTTAGAGACCGGCACATATTATGATGCCAAGATTCAGATCTGGACCAAGGAAGTGGTAGATGCAGTTGTTGAGATTGTAAGACGCACGCAGACTGAGGATGGCTATTCCTATGGTGGAGTGTTCATCGGAATGACAGATACGGATGCACTCAAGATTGACATTTATCAGATCTTTAATGATTTGTAGAATGGAAGGGGTTGTTGCTTGACAACCCCTTTTTCTATACTTTTACAGAATAAATCTGGGGAAATAATTATGTTGACACAAGAATATCATGTAAAAAAAGTACAACAGCCAAGACCGATTACGGTATCTGTTCCGGGTTCAAAGAGCATTACCAACCGGGCACTTCTCATTGCTGCACTTGCAGAGGGAAAGAGTACGCTGACCGGAGTTCTTTTTTCTGACGATTCCAGGTATTTTTTACAGGCACTTTGTGACCTTGGATTCGATGTAGCGATAGACGAGGATAGCTGTACGGTTTCAGTGACCGGCTGTGGTGGGAAGCTTCCAAATAAATCAAAGTCAGGGAGCATCTATGTGGGAAGTGCAGGAACAGCGGCTCGTTTTCTGTCAGCATATCTTGGAATGTCGGAGGGAAGCTTTTATCTGGATGCATCCGAGCAGATGAGAAAAAGACCGATGAAAGAACTTTTGATTGCTTTGGAAGAAATTGGCGCGACAGTAACCTTTGAGGGGGAAGCGTATCATTTTCCCTTTACGATCGGGTGTAAGAAGCGGCAGAAGCATGAAGTGACGATTGACGTTGACAAGAGCAGCCAGTTTTTGAGCGCACTTTTGATCGTCTCTGTTCTTTTTGAAGAAAATTTTACAATTCATGTAACGGGCAAGCACGGAATGGCCTATGTGGATATGACTGTTGCGATGATGAAACAATTTGGAGTCCGCATTCTGAAACCGGATGCCGGGACATTTGTTATTCCGGCAGGCCAGCGCTATATCGCGAGGGACTATGCCGTCGAACCGGATCTTTCTGCTGCCTGTTATTTTTATGCAATGAGTCCGCTTCTTGGAGTCTCCGCAAAAGTGTTTGGTGTACATAGAAACTGTCTGCAGGGAGATGAGCAATTTTTGGATGTGCTATGTGATATGGGCTGCACGATTACCGAGAAAGAAGATGGGGTAGTTGTATTGCCTCCGCCGGATGGCAGGATGCATGGAAAAAAATGGAATCTATCGGAATTTTCAGATCAGGCATTGACTCTTGCAGCAATTGCACCATTTGCGGATGCGCCGGTTACGATAGAGCATATCGGACATATACGGCTGCAGGAATGTGACCGCATGTCGGCTATCCTTACTAATCTGGCAGCAATGGGAGTTAGATGCGAAAGCACAAAGGATTCTGTCACAATCTATCCGGAAAAACCGCATGCTGCAACAATCCAGACCTTTGATGATCACAGGGTGGCAATGGCATTTACCTTGCCGGGACTTTTGACAGGTGGTATTGTTATAGAAAATCCATCGTGTTGCCGTAAGACATTTGAACATTACTTTGACGTAGTTGACGCCGCTTTATATTAAAGCGGCGTCCTTTTTATCTTTTATATACTTTGTAATTACGTTCTTCCAAGATGACAATGGCATGATCCAATGCATTCTGGTCATAGAATTCTACCCGGAGAACACCTTCTTCAAATTCACGGTTGTGTATGATGCCGATGTTTTTGATGCTGACACCTTTATAAGCAAGAAGATTTGCAATGATTGCAATTTCGCCTGCTTCATCTGCCAGATCAAGGTATATCTCGTAGACAGAGGATTCGGTTTTCCGCCCAGGGATAAACATGGAATCTCTGTAGTTCTTTGCGCTCTGGAAAAATTCCATGAGACGGTCGGAATCGTAATCAACAAGGAGACTGCGAAGATAAGAAAGCTTGTCGACATATAGATCCATGAGCTTTACAATCTGAGTCCGGTTTGATGCACAGATATTCTCCCACATTATGGGAGAGGACGAAGCAACTCGTGTGATATCGCGGAAACCTCCTGCAGCGATTGTTTTCATTGTTTCCTGATTGTCATCGATCTCCTGAACGAGGTTGACGAGCGAAAATGCAATCATATGTGGAAGATGACTGATCGATGCGGTTGCATAATCGTGTGTTTCATAGTCGAGAACAAGCGGAATGGAGCCAAGAGACTGAACGAAGGAGCGGAATTCTTCCAGCTGTTCCGAAGTTGTGTGTGCAGTTGGTGTGATGATGTAGTAAGCATTTTCAAGTATTGAGGCGTTTGCATTGGTGATGCCGGTCTTTTCTGAACCGGTCATGGGGTGGCCTCCGATGAAATTGTGCTCAAGTCCGAGCGTGATGACTGCTTTATGGATTTCGGATTTGGTACTTCCGACATCAGTGATGATACAATCCGGACGGATAATTGACTTTAAGACGGAGAGATATTCGATGTTACGATTGACCGGAGCACATAAGAATATGTGGTCACAGTCGGAAAAATCTGCAAAATCAAGCAATGAACTGTTGGAGATAAGCCCCTCATCATAGGCCGTCTGTATGGTACTCTGGTGTCCGGCGGTTGCAACAATTGTGCAATCCGGTATATTACTTTTTATTTTTTTTGCAATGGAGCCACCGATGAGTCCCAGACCGATGAATCCGATTTTTTGAAATGCCATGTGATTCCCTCCGAAAATTTGCCTTTGGATTTATTCTACTACATCTTTCTGATACGTCAAATATTGTTGGACAATTCTATATTTTTTGATATAATTGCACAAAAGTGTTGTAATAATGAAAGATTATTAGTACAATATATCCATGGGAAATTACATAAGGAGGGTTTTTATATGAATGTTTACACAACGGACAAAGTAAGGAATGTAGTCTTACTCGGACATGGCGGTTGCGGTAAGACTTCATTGGCAGAGGCGATGGCTTTTCTTTCCGGTATTACCACTCGCATGGGGACAGTGGCAGACGGTAATACGATCAGCGACTTTGATAAGGAAGAAGCCAAGCGCTTATGCTCAATTCACACCTCGGTAATACCAATTATATGGCAGGACACCAAAATCAATCTTCTGGATACTCCTGGCTCATTTGATTTCATCGGAGAAGTTGAGGAAGCTGTTTCCGCTGCGGATGCGGCAATTATTGTTGTATCGGGCAAGGCCGGCATTGAAACTGGAACCAGACGGGCCTGGGAACTGTGTGAGCAGTATAAACTGCCGAGAATCATTTTTGTGACGGACATGGATATTGATAATGCAAGTTACAGGCAGGTGGTTGAGGATCTGCAGGCAATGTATGGCAAGAAGATTGCACCATTTCATCTTCCGGTCAGGGAAAACGGGGAGTTTGTCGGATATGTCAATGTGGTACAGCAGAAGGCAAAACGCTGGAAGCAGGATGGAACTGTTGAAAAATTCGAAGTTCCGGAATACTCAAAGGAAAATCTGGGAATTTGCAGGGAGGCACTGTTAGAAGCGGTTGCTGAGACGAGCGAAGAATTCATGGAACGATACTTCAATGGGGATGAATTTTCAGAGGATGAGATCCGTCAGGCGCTTCGTGTGAATGTAATAGATGGCTCAATCATTCCGGTGCTCATGGGGTCTAATATCCTTGCACGCGGTATGTACACGCTGATGTCAGATGTGGTAAAATATCTGCCGAGCCCGGACCGCAGAACCTGTGCGGGCATCAACACAAAGACGAATGAGGTATATCAGGCGGACTACAATTTCTCAAAGTCCAAATCTGCGTATGTATTTAAGACAATCGTCGATCCGTATATTGGCAGGTATTCGCTGATTAAGGTAAACTCCGGGGTCTTAAAAACAGATGATGTCCTTTATAATTTCCACCGTGATACCGATGAGAAGATTGGCCGGCTGTATGTCATCCGCGGCAGCAAGGTTGAGGAGGTTCCGGAACTTCATGCAGGAGATATCGGAGCTCTCGCAAAGCTTTCCAATACTTTTACGACAGATTCTCTTTCAACAAGGAATCAGCCGGTAGCGTATATCCGCACCAATATTTCTAAACCATATGTGTGTATGCGTTACAAGGCGAAGAATAAGGGGGATGAAGATAAAATTTCCCAGGCTCTTCAGAAGATACTGCTTGAAGATCTGACGCTTCGCGTTGAGAATGACAGCGAGAATGGACAGACACTTTTATACGGAATCGGAGACCAGCATCTTGAGGTTGTGGCAAGTGCACTTCGGGAGAAATATAAGGTTGACATTGAATTAATGCGGCCGAAGATCGCATTTAAAGAAACAATCCGAGCGAAAGCTGATGTAGAATATAAATATAAAAAACAGTCGGGCGGACATGGACAGTATGGTCATGTCAAGATGACATTTGAACCATCCGGGGATATGGAGACACCGTATGTATTTGACCAATGCGTTGTCGGAGGTGCAGTGCCGAAGAACTTCTTCCCGGCGGTGGAAAAGGGAATTGCAGAGGCTGTAAAGAAGGGACCGCTTGCGGCATATCCGGTTACAGGCGTAAAGGCCGTGTTATATGATGGTTCATATCATCCGGTAGATTCTTCTGAGCTTGCATTTAAGGTTGCGGCAAAGCAGGCATTTAAGAAGGGATTTCTTGAGGCAAAACCGGTTCTGCTTGAGCCGATTGCTACACTTAAGGTAGTTGTTCCGGACAGCTATACCGGAGATGTTATGGGAGATCTTAATAAGCGGAGAGGCCGTGTTATGGGAATGAACCCGACCGGCAACGGCTATCAGGAAATTGTCGCGGACATACCGATGCTTGAGATGTATGGATATAATACCCAGCTTCGCTCCATGACGAGTGGAAGCGGTACATTTTCATATGAATTTGCGCGTTATGAACAGGCGCCGGACGATGTTGCACAGAAAGAAATTGAAGCAAGGGCAGGCAAACTTACGGATAATGAAGAACTATAGTCCGGCAAAGCAGTCTGCAAAGGATATAAAAGGAGGGAGTGTGTTTCATGAATATGCGTGTAAGACGATGCATAGGAGGAGGCATGCTCCTTCTTTTTGCCGTTCTGGCCATGGGAGGTCTTTTCCTATATAGAGGGCATGCGGCCAAAAGACGTATGGATAATAGTGTAGACAGCAGGGCAAGTGTAAATAATTACAGATACCGGTCCGCGGAAAAGTCTGGAACCAGGTGGTTAAAAAGCCTCTCTTATGATTTTTGGGACGAGGTGATGATCCCGGGAATGCCGTCCTCAAGAGGACAGGATCTGCAAGAACAGAAGATATTTGATGAGGCGCAGTGTCCGCAGGGAATCTGCCTTACGAACGAATACCTGCTTTTAACGTCTTATTCGGAAGGCAAAGACGAACTCGGAGAGTTATTTGTATTTGACCGTGAGAGTGGTGAGTTTCTTGTTACTCTTGGAATGAATCCGAAGAGCCATTTAGGCGGAGTGGCATTTGATGGGCAGAATGTGTGGGTCTGCAATTCAAGCACGTGCAGCATGGAGCGAATCTCTTATGATTTTGTTAAATTGATGGCAGAACAGAATAGGGGCGAGGTGGTGGATGCATCAAAGATGGTTGACACAATTGCTGTGGAGAACACGCCATCCTGTATTACCTATGACAGTGGGAGACTTTGGATCGCAACGCATACGGTCTCCGGAGATTCAAAGCTTGTTGCATACTATTATGACCGCAGACAAGGGGAACTTACAGCCTTAAGCAGCTATCGTATACCGAAAAAAGTACAGGGAATCGCATTTGATGACAAGGGAAGAGTTTATTTAAGCACTTCCTATGGCCGTGCATCGTCTTCCTATCTGAAGGTATACAGATCGGTTTTTGCAATGTCAGAGAAAACAGAAAAACCTCAGATCAAGGTGGAGATGCCACCGGGATCTGAGGAAATTGCTATTTCCGGCGACAGGATTTATGTCCTGTTTGAGTCTGCCGGTGAAAAGTACTTTAACGGAACGGATGGGAAAGGAATCAGCCTTTGCCCGATCGATAAAATTCTTGAGGTTGACCGGGATTCGTTTTTGAATTAGGCTCCCATCATATTTAGAATTTTCTGAACCCGCGCCCGTTCCTCAGAGCTTAGATCCTGCATGAGAATTTCGGTGATGAAACGGACCTCCGGTTTCGTAAAATTAATGTTTTGTTTTTTTGCCTGATTCATATACGCGATAAGAAAAGGCATGGCGTCCTTGGTATTTTTGGGTTTGTCTTTTTGGGCAAACTCCATTATGAAATCCATTTTATTTTTATCCATTCCGAGCAGCTCGGGATGCTGTTTGAAGATGTCCTCCATCATGTCTTAATGCCTCCGGATGATCATGTCAGGTACATTATATGTAATGTACTGCCTAGAAGTGAAACATTTCATAGTTATCAACAATGCATAACAGATTCAGCAGATTGTCGATCGCTTCTTTTTCGCTTTGGGTGCAGTATTGCTTCAACTCTCCAAGAAGTGTACTTGTCCTGTTTGAACCTTCCGGGATAGAACAGGCTGAGAGCTGGTTATCGCTTTCAGAGAGCGCTGACATGACATTCTTGTATTCGAGATACTGAATGAGTGCGGCAACGCGTTTTTTCTGTGTGTTTCCAATATACGGAACGATGGTTTTTAACATTTGTAATTCCCTGGTACAAACAGCCTCATCGTATGGTGTTGAAATGTTTTCTTTTTCCATAATTTTGGCCTTTTTTAACATATTATGTGGGAATCGGCACAATATGAGCCGGTTTTTCATAAAATGAGCAAAAAGGGGTTTTTCAATGGGAATTTTGATTATAGATGGCAATATGGTATATGAGATTGATGACGAATGCATGAAGAAACGAAAACCACCAAAGGAATGCGATGTATACAAGGCATACCAGAAGCAAAAAGAGATGGAAAACAATAAAAGTAAAGAACAGTCATAGAAAAAAAGGACCGAGGCACCGGTCCTTTTTTGTGGGTATTACTAGCAGATGCTGTTATTGCCGCAGCCGCAGAAGAGAAGCAAAAGGATAATCCAGCAGCAGCTGTCACCACCAAATAAGCTGTTACCACAACCATTGCCACATCCGTTACCGCAGCCGTTTCCGTTGCAGAAGAATAATAAGAGGATAATCCAGATAATAGAACTGCATCCTCCTTCGTTGCATCCACAGTTTGTTGCAGCTAAATCACTCATGCGTGACCTCCAAAATTATTTATTTACAGTATATTGTATGAGAAGGATTTTTAAGGGTTCCTATTTTTTCAAATATTTATTTTGATAGTATTGACTTTGATTTTTCTTATGATTAAACTAGACACAGGCTATAGGAAAAGGAGAACAAATATGGAAAAAATCAAAATGACAACCCCACTTGTTGAGATGGACGGAGATGAAATGACCAGAATTCTTTGGCAGATGATCAAAGACGAATTGCTGACTCCTTTTATTGATTTGAAGACAGAGTATTATGATCTCGGACTTGAGGAACGTAACCGCACTGATGATCAGGTTACCATTGATTCTGCAAATGCAACCAAGAAGTACGGGGTTGCGGTAAAATGCGCAACAATCACGCCGAATGCCGCACGTATGAAGGAATACAACTTAAAGGAAATGTGGAAGAGCCCAAACGGGACAATCCGTGCAATGCTTGACGGAACTGTATTCCGTACTCCGATTGCCGTCAAGGGAATCGAGCCGAACGTAAAAACATGGAAGAAGCCGATTACCATAGCAAGACATGCATATGGAGATGTTTACAAGGCTACTGAGATGAAGATTCCGGGTGCTGGTAAAGCAGAGCTTGTCTATACCGCGGAAGACGGAACTGAGGTAAGGAAACTGATCCACAACTTTACGGGAGCAGGTATTATTCAGGGACAACACAATCTGGATGCATCCATTGAAAGCTTTGCACATAGCTGCTTCAAATATGCACTTGATACACATCAGGAGCTTTGGTTTGCAACCAAGGATACAATTTCAAAGAAATATGATCATACATTCAAGGATATTTTCCAGGAGATTTATGACACTCAGTATAAAGAAGCTTTTGAGAAGGCGGGAATCTCATATTTTTATACGCTGATTGATGATGCAGTTGCGCGTGTTATGAAATCCGAAGGTGGATTTATCTGGGCTTGCAAGAACTACGATGGTGATGTCATGAGCGATATGATCAGCTCAGCGTTTGGCTCACTTGCCATGATGACTTCTGTTTTGGTTTCTCCGGATGGATATTATGAATATGAAGCTGCACATGGAACTGTGCAGAGACATTATTACAAGCATTTGAAGGGAGAGGAGACCTCGACCAACTCCGTAGCGACCATTTTTGCGTGGACGGGTGCACTCAGAAAGAGAGGCGAGCTGGATGGACTTCCGGAGCTTTCTGCATTTGCAGACAAACTAGAGAAAGCATGTTTGACAACGATCGAATCCGGAAAGATGACAAAGGATCTTGCCCTTATTACAACAATTGAAAATCCGGTTGTTTTAAATAGCCAGGATTTCATCAAAGCGATTCGTGGCGAGCTTGAGAAGATGCTATAATATACAGTCTGTTAAACTTTTCACACATTGACAGTTGACGGAAGAAACCCTATAATCAATATAGGGTTTCCTTTGCTTTATAGGAAATAATAAAGTGTTGGAGGAATGATTGTGGAAAAAGAAATATCGCAGGCTGTGATACGCCGTATGCCAAGATATTACAGATATCTTGGGGACTTGCTGGATGAAGGGGTAGAAAGAATATCTTCCAATGATCTGAGTCATCGTATGCATGTGACAGCATCACAAATCCGGCAGGATTTAAATAACTTCGGAGGCTTCGGGCAGCAGGGATACGGATACAATGTGCAGTATCTGTATGACGAGATCGGAAAGATACTCGGAGTGAACAAAAAGCACAATATCATAGTACTTGGAGCCGGAAATCTTGGTCAGGCAATCACCAATTATACGAAGTTTGAAAAGCTGGGATTTGTCATTATTGCTTTATTTGATGTTGATCCGGCATTAAAGGGAAAGAATGTGCGTGGAATTCCGATTCTGATGATGGATGAGCTGGATGGCTTCTGCAAATCGCATTCTGTTGATATTGCTGCACTTACCCTTCCAAAGACATTTGCCAAGGATAATGCAGCACATTTGGTTAAACTTGGAATTCATGCAATATGGACTTTTGCACATGTGGATCTGGATTTGGAGGATAGGTCTGTTATTGTGGAGAATGTTCATCTGTCTGACAGTCTGATGCAGCTTTCTTACAACATCGCCAAACAACAGCACAAATAGAGCTTTTTGTTTACTTTTTTGCCAAAGATGAGGGAAATCATATGCGGGGAAACGAGGAAGAGTTCAAAAAAGCATTACAAGGGAAAAATGTTCCAATTCTGGTTCTGGATCAGAAATGGCATCGTCTGTTTGCAATTCATGGAAAACCACAGAATGTCGTGGAGCTTGAGAGCAGCCTGAATGCCCTGCTTGCAAGGCAGGGAAAACTAAACACGGAGCTGAAGTCATTAAAGAAACTCAAAGCCCAGCTGATGGATAATATTGTGCTTAATATGCAGGAGACAGAGAATCGGGAGCAGAATTCGGTGCGTGACCAGAAACTTGAGGCTGACCGCAAAATGATTGATGAGACGAATGGCAGGATCGAATCGATTGAAGATGAATTGCTCGAGATACCAAAGCAGATCCGGGCTGTGAATGAGTCTCTGATGCTTGCAAGCATGGACTATTTTTATGAAAAGCTACGCATCAACAAAGAGGAATCAGATGAGATTGATGCGTGGATCAAGCAGATTCGAATTGATTTGAAGAAGAATATTATCCGTAAACAGAATCGCGATATCAACAGCCATGAGATGTATGCATATATTCATGATGTTCTTGGACCGGAGGTGCTTGATCTTTTTGACGCAGAGTATGGAACAACGGATAAATAAAGAAAGTTAGGGGAGCGTTTTGTGCAATATCTTGTAACGGGAAAAGAAATGAAGCTTCTTGATCAAAATACCAGCAATCATTTTCATGTGCCGCCGGTTGTGCTCATGGAACAGGCTGCCGGAGCATTTGTTCAGAAGCTTTTATCGTTTGACAGACAACTTAAAAGAGTATTGGTTGTATGTGGATATGGCAACAATGGTGGAGACGGAATTGCAATTGCACGTCTGCTTAATCAGAAGCATATCCTGACATATATATATTTGTGCATGGATAAAGAAGAAACGGAAGATAATCTTTATCAGATGCAAAAGAGAACGTATCGTGCTTACGGATATCCGGAAGTGGCGCAGATTGCTGCCGGAGATGAATATGATTGCGTGATTGATGCGGTATTCGGGACAGGATTATCCAGACAGATCCGTGGAATGCAGGAACAGACAATCGAAGGCATGAACCATCTGAGCGGATGGAAAGTGGCAGTAGATATTGCGTCCGGGGTTTCGGCAGACACCGGAGAGATTATGGGGACTGCGTTTGAGGCGGAAGATACCTTTACATTTTCGTTCCAAAAGATTGGGCAGACCATCTGGCCGGGAAGGGAAAAAAGCGGCAGGGTAAGTGTGCTTCCAATCGGAATTACGGAGGAGAGCTTCTTGGAGAGGAAGCCTTCTTTTGCTACACTTTGTGACGGCGACCTTTCTCTTCTGCCAAAGAGGACGGCTCATTCGAATAAGGGCACATACGGAAAGCTTTTGGTGATTGCCGGAAACCCGGGGATGGCTGGAGCAGCTTTTTTTGCTGCAAAAGCAGCTTATCGGACCGGTTGTGGCCTTGTAAAAATATATACGGCGGAGGAAAACAGGATTCCGCTACAGACTTTGCTTCCGGAGGCAATTCTTTCAACATACGATAAGAAGTATGAGGAAAAACAGCTTTCTGATGAATTAAAATGGGCGGATGCTGTTGTGATGGGACCAGGAATCGGGAATGCAGCGTCGACATTTTCTATGCTTAAATTTGTTCTTCAGAGCATTACGGTTCCGCTTCTTCTGGATGCAGATGCATTGAATCTTCTGGCGAGGGAACCGGAACTTCTGCTTCGACCACACCTTGACCTGATCCTGACACCGCATCTGGGCGAGATGGCAAGGTTGAACAATGAAACTGTCTCTTTGATCCAGACCAGACTGATTGAGACTGCTCAGGAATTTGCGATGCGTTATGATGTTGTATGTGTATTGAAGGATGCCAATACCATTACTGCTGTGCCGTATGGAATGACATATATCAATACCAGCGGCAATCACGGCATGGCGACTGCGGGAAGCGGGGATGTGCTTTCCGGTGTGATCGGCGCTTTACTTGCGCAAGGGGCAAGCGCGGAGAACGCCTCGACAGTTGGTGTGCATCTGCATGGACGCGCTGGTGATTTTGCATGCAGCAATCTCGGTGCAAGAACAATGACAGCAAGTGATATCCTTGACGGGCTATCCGGAATATTATGTAATGTGGAGTAAAATATGTTTAGAGAAGAAATCAGCAGAGTATATGCAAAAATCGATCTGGATGCACTTCGTTTTAATATGGAGTCCATGCATCATAATGTAAAAGAAGGTACAAATTTTATCGCTGTCATTAAGACAGATGCATACGGTCACGGCGCACTTCCGGTAGCAAAGGCAATTGAGGAGCTTCCGTATCTGTGGGGGTATGCGGTCGCTACGGTGGATGAGGCTGATGCGCTTATTGAAGACGGAAGAAAGAAACCGATTCTGATTTTGGGAATCAGCTTCTTTGAACAGTACCATGACATTGTAAAAAAACATATCCGTCCGGCTGTCTGTGATTTCGAAGTCGCAAAAGCACTTTCGGATATCGCAGTGGAGCTTAATGAAACAGTTTATATTCACATTCCAATTGATACGGGAATGAGTCGTATCGGTTTTCAGGTAACAGAGGAGACTGCGCAGACAATCGAGGCAATTGCCAGGCTTCCGCATGTGGAGGTAGAGGGTATTTTCACTCATTTTGCAAAAGCAGATGAGGCAGACAGAATGCCGACGCAGGAGCAGATCATGCGTTTTGAGCAGATCATTGACATGGTGGAACAGCGCGGAATCCATATTCCGCTGAAACACTGTTCAAACAGCGCGGGAATTATTGAATTTCCGGAGGCAAATATGAATCTGGTACGTGCGGGTGTTACTATGTATGGAATGTGGCCATCCGATGATGTACGCAGGAATGTGGTCTCATTGCGGCCGGTCATGTCTCTTAAGAGCCACATTTCTTTTATCAAGATGCTCGAACCTGGACGCCAGATCAGCTATGGCGGAACATATACGACAAAAGAGCTGCGAAAGATCGCGACGATTCCGGTTGGCTATGGAGACGGCTATGCCAGAAGTCTTTCCAATAAGGGGTATGTCCTTATAAGGGGGCAGCGCGCATATATATGCGGCAGAGTATGTATGGACCAATTCATGGTCGATGTCACAGATATCGAGGGTGTAAAAGAGGGCGACAAGGTGACGCTCCTTGGAAGAGATGGCAGCGAATGTATTACGATGGAGGATCTCGGCGACTTATCCGGACGCTTTAATTATGAATTCGCATGTCTGATCAACCAGCGGGTACCGCGCGTTTACGAGCCATAGTATTTTAATGTGTTTCAAACAATATAGATTTTTGCATATGATGTGAATACACTTGATAAATTTGGAAATACTTTTTGTAAAAGATATGTAGACCAATATTTATGGAGTGGAATCAATATGACAGTGCAAAGAGGAGATATTTATTACGCAGATTTACGGCCGGTCGTTGGCTCCGAACAGGGTGGAATACGACCGGTTTTGATCATACAGAATAATGTTGGCAACCGGCACAGTCCGACTGTTATCTGCGCGGCAATCACTTCACAGATGAACAAGGCAAAACTTCCGACACACGTGGAACTGCATTCGGACCAGTATGACATTGCAAAAGACTCTGTTGTTTTGCTGGAGCAATTGCGCACAATCGACAAAAAACGCCTGAAGGACAAAGTGTGCCATCTGGATAATCAGATACTTCTTAAGATAGACAAAGCCTTGGAAATTAGTCTTGAGCTGTATACATAACTTGACGGAATTTCCATACAATGGTATCTTAAAAAGGATAAACGTTATTATTTATAATAAAAAAGGAGTATGTACTATGGATGACAGTGCCAGTCCCCGAACGAAGTCTTCCGGATTTTTTAAACGATTATTCGGAAAAGGTTATGAGGATGTGACAGAGGAAGAAATCATTTCAATGGTGAAGGAGGGACACGAACAGGGTGTTTTGGAATCCTCCGAAGCCGAAATGATACATAATATTTTTGAGTTCGATGAAAAAGAAGCAAAGGATATCATGACGCATCGCAAGCAAATGACAATGCTGGATGGTAATCTTTCATTTACGGATGCGGTTGGGTTCATTATTGAAAGCGGACGGTCCAGATATCCGGTTTATGCGGAGGATACCGATACCATTATCGGCGTACTGCATATCAAGGACGCATTCCGGTTCTTCCAGCGCAATGAGATATTCAGGACCTCAATCAAGGACATACCGGGGCTTTTGCGCGAGGTGGTATTTGTCCCGGAGACGATGAAGATCAATACGCTTTTTAACATGATGCAGAAGGAAAAGAGCCATCTGGTCATCGTAGTGGATGAATATGGACAGACTTCCGGGCTTGTGGCAATGGAGGATATTCTTGAAGAAATCGTCGGAAATATTGAAGATGAGCATGATAAGGAGAACCAGCAGATTGAACAGGAGGCAGATGGCTGTTACAGGATTGACGGCCTGACCGATTTAAAAGATGTAATAGAACTGCTAAAAATACCGGTAGAGGAAGATTCTTTTGATACCTTAAACGGCTTACTGGTTTCTCTGCTTGAAAAAATTCCAAGCGATGGTGAACACCCGGTGATCCATGCATATGGATATGTGTTTGAAGTACAAAAGGTAAAGGATAAGATCATCCGTGAGGTCTTAATCTACAAAGAATCGTAAGTAATGCTTTGTGCATAGACTTGCACGATGGCACAAAGTTTGCTAGAATAAATTAGAAAAATTTTTAGAAAAGAGGATACAGATTATGTCAGGACATTCGAAGTTTGCGAATATCAAGCATAAGAAAGAGAAAAACGATGCAGCAAAGGGTAAGATCTTTACAATGATCGGACGAGAAATTGCTGTTGCAGTTAAGGAAGGCGGCCCGGACCCGTCAAATAATTTTAAGCTTGCCCAGGTCATTGCAAAAGCAAAGGCGAATAACGTTCCAAATGATACCATTGAGCGTGGAATCAAGAAGGCAGCCGGCGAGGGCGGTGCTGTCAACTATGAAACAGCTACATATGAAGGATATGGCCCGTCCGGTACAGCAATCATTGTGCGCTGCCTTACAGACAATAAGAACCGCACGGCAGCAAACGTCCGTAACTGTTTTACCAAGGGACAGGGAAGCATAGGTACGCAGGGCTGTGTATCTTATATGTTTGACGAGAAGGGACAGATCATCATCGACAAGGAAGAGTGCGATATGGATGCAGATGATCTGATGATGGCTGCTCTTGATGCCGGTGCAGAGGACTTTAGTGAGGAAGATGACAGCTACGAGATCATTACGGATCCGGCAGATTTTGAAAATGTCCGCAAGGCGCTTGAGGATGCAGGCATTGCAATGGCTTCCGCAGAGGTAACTATGATTCCACAGAATTATGTTACTCTTACCGAGGAAGCGGATATTGTAAATATCGGAAGAATCCTTGATTTCCTCGATGACGATGACGATGTTCAGGAAGTATTCCACAACTGGGAAGAGTAAGTAAGGTATTTTAGGCAATAATGATTATAGGGGGCATATATGAATAAAATCCTTTTTGCAGCATCAGAGTGTGTACCATTTATTAAAACAGGAGGTCTCGCAGATGTATGTGGAGCACTTCCGAAGGAGTTTGATAAAGAATACTGGGATGTGAGAGTGGTAATACCAAATTACAGCTGCATTCCGGAACATTTCCGCAATCAGTTTGAGTATGTAGCACATTTTTGGATGTCTGCAGGCCCATATATTCAGAACAAATACGTTGGAATCCTCCAATATAAGATGGATGGAGTTACCTATTATTTCATTGATAATCAGGAGTATTTCAATGGATTTACCCCATATGGCAATGTGCTTTACGATATTGAGAAGTTTACATTCTTTGACAAAGCTGTTTTATCCATGTTAAAGCATATTGATTTCCGCCCGGATATTATTCACTGCCATGATTGGCAGGCTGGTCTTATCCCGGTCTATTTAAAGAATGAATTCTCGGCTGATTCCTTCTATTGGGGAATCAAGACGATCATGACCATACATAATCTGAAATTCCAGGGTGTGTGGGATATCAAGACCATGCAGGGATTTACCGGATTTTCGGCAGATCTTTTTACTCCGGACAAGCTCGAGTTCAAAAAGGATGCCAATATGCTAAAGGGTGGTCTTGTGTATGCGGATTATATCACAACAGTAAGTGATACCTATGCGCAGGAGATCCAGAGTGAATATTATGGCGAGGGCTTAAATGGTCTGCTTTCTGCAAGACATTTTGATATGCAGGGAATTGTAAACGGAATTGATTACAAGGTTTACGATCCAAACACAGATCCAAAAATCTATGTTAATTATGATCTGGAGTCTTTCCGCAAGAAAAAGGCGATGAACAAGGAAAAGCTGCAGGCGGAGCTTGGACTTGCTGTGGATAAGAAGAAGTATATGATTGGTCTGATCTCGCGTCTGACAGACCAGAAGGGGCTCGATCTGATCAATTATGCAATGGAAGGCATTACAGATGAATTTACACAGTTTGTCGTAATCGGAACAGGTGAAGGACAATACGAGAATCTGTTCCGCCATTATGCATGGAAGTATCCGGACCGTGTATCTGCAAATATCTGTTATTCGGATGATCTGGCACATAAGCTGTATGCGGCGGCAGATGCTTTCTTAATGCCGTCTCTGTTTGAGCCATGCGGACTCACCCAGCTGATTTCATTCCGGTACGGAACTGTTCCGATTGTACGCGAGACGGGTGGCTTAAAGGATACGGTTGAGGCGTTTAATGAGTATGAGAACACGGGCGATGGATTCTCATTCGCAAATTATAATGCGGACGAAATGCTTCAGGTGATCAATTATTCCAAGCATATTTATTTTGACAAAAAGCGTCAGTGGAATCAGATGGTTGAACGCGGCATGACGAAAGACTTCTCTTGGAATGCATCTAAGTTTCGATATGAAGGTCTTTACAATTATTTGATGGGCAAATAAAGAACTAAAGCGAGAATAATATTTTTTATTCTCGCTTTTTTGGAGGTTGGATTTATGGCAACAAAAAGAAGAACTTCGGGCAGCCGCAGTCGGGCTTCGGGGAATTCTTCGGGGAGAAAAACAAAAAAGGAACGTATGCAGGAAATGGAGCGTAAAGCTGCATTTCGCGAGGAAATTATTCTGTGGCTCGTTGTCGCGGTTTCTTTGATCCTGTTTATCAGCAATTTTGGCATTGGCGGAAAAGTTGGCAATGCGATCAGCGGAATCCTGTTTGGAATTTTTGGTATCATAGCATATGTCTTTCCGGTTATTCTTTTAGTCGGGAGTTTTTTTGCAGTATCGAACAAAGGAAATTTTTCTGCGACAATAAAGATTGTTTCGGCAGTTCTGCTTGCACTTTTCCTTTGCCTGTTTGCAGCGCTGCTTACGGAAGCGGATTCCGTTCTAAAACCGGCAGAGGCATTTAAATTCTCCATGGAGAACAAAAAAGGCGGAGGAATTTGCGGAGGAGCGCTTGCATACCTTTTAGTTCCGGCATTCGGAAGAATCGGGACATATATCATTGACATCATTGTCCTCATTATTTCACTTGTTCTCATTACCGGAAAATCTGCGATGAAGGGAATGAAGAATCAGGGACAGAAGGTATATGAGTCTGCCAAGGAGAGTAATGAACGATATCAGGAGTACCGTGAGTATAAAGCGAAAGAGAGGGAGAAGCGCCGATTAGACAATAAGGTAACAGGCGTTTCAGCAGATACAAAAATTGATGCGGTTGAGCAGGAAAATTCAGACAAACTCTCGGAACTTCGAGTGGATAATTCCATTGATCTTCCAACAGTAAAGGAGGAGAGCAAGGTCTTATTGAACACTTCCGGAGAAGTAATTCAACAGGAAAAAACGGAGCTCTTAACGGAACCTGTTGCAGAGCCGGAGCCAATCCGCTCTGTTACACCGATGATTTCAGGCAATTTTTCAAGAGATCTTCATTCGGCAGAAAGTGATAATATGCGCCACATTGTGCCGATGAGGGCAGAGAGTGCGACAGTTTTTGCACCGGATGTGACAGCACATGAACCATCAAAACAGGTGGTTGAAGTGCAGGATGAACCGGATACGCCGGTATTTCCGGATCCTTCAACAGCAGAAGCACCAAGGCAGGAGGAAACGATTCCTTCCAGAAAGCCGAAGCAGACTGCGGAGGAAATCAAACAGGGAGTGCAGGAGGTATCGGCCGAGATAAATCAGACGACTGCACCGATAAAGCGTTATGTATTTCCACCAATCGAGCTTTTGAAGAAACCTTCCGGAAACAAGGCGGGCAATTCGGAGAGCCATCTCCGTGAGACGGCTGCAAAGCTTGAACAGACGTTAAAGACCTTCGGTGTAAATGTTACAGTTACGAACATCAGCTGCGGACCTGCGGTAACTCGGTATGAGGTACAGCCGGAGATGGGGGTAAAGGTCAGCAAGATTGTCGGGCTGGCAGATGATATTAAATTGAACCTTGCAGCTGCGGACATCCGTATCGAGGCACCGATTCCCGGAAAAGCTGCGGTCGGAATTGAGGTTCCGAACAAAGAAAATGTTATGGTTTCCTTCCGGGAACTGATTGAGGACAGCGAATTTAAGAATGCAAAATCCAACATTACGTTTGCCGTCGGAAGGGATATTGCAGGAAAGGTGAAGGTTGCAGATATTGCCAAGATGCAGCATCTTTTGATCGCGGGGGCAACAGGATCCGGTAAGTCTGTGTGCATCAATACAATCATTATGAGTATCTTGTACAAGGCAGATCCAAACGATGTCAAGCTGCTTATGATAGATCCAAAGGTAGTTGAGCTTAGCGTATACAATGGTATTCCACATCTTATGATTCCGGTCGTGACTGACCCGAAGAAGGCGGCTGGAGCACTTAATTGGGCAGTCCAGGAGATGACAACGCGATACGAAATGTTTGCGGAGTGCGGCGTGCGTGACATCAACGGATACAATGCAAAGGTGGAGCAGCTTACACCAATCGAGGGACAGGAAATGCCGAAAAAGATGCCGCAGATTGTCATTATCGTAGATGAGCTGGCAGATCTTATGATGGTCGCTTCTGCGGAGGTAGAGGACGCAATCTGCCGTCTTGCTCAGCTTGCAAGAGCGTGTGGTATCCATCTGGTCATCGCAACACAGCGTCCTTCCGTCAATGTTATTACAGGTCTTATCAAGGCGAACATGCCAAGCCGTATCGCATTTGCGGTTACGTCCGGCGTGGATTCGAGAACTATTCTTGATATGGTTGGAGCTGAAAAGCTGCTTGGTAAGGGTGACATGCTGTTTTATCCGCAGGGGATTCCAAAACCACTTCGTGTGCAGGGAGCTTTTGTATCGGATAAAGAGGTCGCTGATGTGGTTGACTTCTTAAAATCGAACAACGGATCTGCGGCCTACAGCGAAGAAGTCCAAAAGAAAATGGAGAGCCTGCAAAGCTCATCCAATCAGACGGTATCCATTTCAGATTCTGATACCGGAGCGGATGGAAGAGATTCTTACTTCAATGAAGCTGCCAAGATAATTATTGACAAGGACAAGGCCTCCATTGGTATGCTCCAGCGTTACTTAAAAGTAGGATTTAACCGTGCAGCCCGTATCATGGATCAGCTTGAGGAGGCCGGAATTGTCGGACCGGAAGAAGGAACCAAGCCAAGAAAAGTTTTGATGAGCCCGGAAGAATTTGAGCAGTTTGTTGACGAAATGGGCTGAAAGTGATAAACATATTACATATATCAGACAGCAGGAGGAAAAGGATTTGAAATCAGATATTGAAATTGCACAGAGTGCAGAATTGATGCATATAAGAGATGTTGCAGCCTCTTTGGATATCGGTGAGGATGATCTTGAATTTTATGGTAAATATAAGGCAAAGCTATCAGATGAACTGATTGAGCGGGTACAGTCAAACCCGGATGGTAAGCTGATTCTTGTGACAGCAATCAATCCAACTCCTGCAGGAGAGGGAAAGACAACCACAAGCGTCGGACTTGGGGAAGCATTTGGAAAACTTGGAAAGAAGGCGGTGATCGCGCTTCGCGAGCCTTCACTTGGACCATGTTTTGGCATCAAGGGAGGAGCTGCAGGCGGCGGTTATGCACAGGTTGTTCCAATGGAGGATCTCAACCTTCATTTTACTGGTGATTTTCATGCTATTACATCCGCAAACAATCTGCTGGCAGCTCTTTTGGACAATCATATCCAGCAGGGTAACGAGCTTGGAATTGATCCGAGACAGGTAACATGGAAGCGTTGTATGGATATGAATGACCGTGTACTCCGCAACATTGTTGTCGGACTTGGAAGCAAGATGGACGGCATGGTGCGGGAGGATCATTTTGTCATTACAGTTGCATCTGAGATTATGGCTATCCTTTGTCTGGCAAATGACATGAAGGATCTCAAACGCAGACTCGGTAATATTATCGTTGCATATTCGTTTGATGGAAAGCCGGTAACAGCAAATGATCTAAAAGCTACTGGTGCTATGGCGGCACTCCTTAAGGATGCGCTCAAGCCAAATCTGATCCAGACCTTAGAGCATACCCCTGCAATCGTACATGGCGGACCGTTTGCAAATATCGCGCATGGCTGTAATAGTGTACGTGCGACCAAGACTGCATTAAAGCTTGCAGATTATGTTGTGACAGAGGCTGGATTCGGCGCTGATCTTGGCGCGGAGAAATTCTTTGACATCAAGTGCCGTAAGGCGGGACTTGTACCGGATGCCGTTGTTCTGGTTGCGACAATCCGTGCACTTAAATACAATGGCGGTGTTGCAAAAGAGAATCTTTCCGAGGAGAATCTTGAGGCACTTGCACGCGGTATCGTCAATCTTGAAAAGCATATTGAAAATCTTCAGAAGTACAAGGTACCCGTTGTTGTCACTTTGAATTCTTTTGTGACAGATAGTGCAGCTGAGACTGCTTATGTTGAGAAATTCTGTAAGGATCATGACTGTGAGTTCGCACTATCCGAAGTATGGGAGAAGGGTGGAGAAGGTGGCATTGAGCTTGCCAACAAGGTACTCCATACCCTTGAGACAAAGGAGAGTCACTTCGCACCTCTTTATAAGGATGAACTCTCTATCAAGGAGAAGATTGAGACCGTTGCCAAGGAGATATATGGAGCTTCCGCAGTAACCTATTCCCCGGCCGCAGAAAAAGAAATTGCAAGGATCACGGAGCTTGGATTTGGCAATTTCCCTGTTTGTATGGCAAAAACGCAGTATTCATTATCTGACGATCCGAAGAAACTGGGACGTCCGGAAAACTTTACCATGAATGTTCGCGAAATCTATGTATCTGCAGGTGCAGAGTTTGTTGTTGCAATCAATGGTTCCATCATGACGATGCCGGGATTATCAAAAAATCCTGCTGCATATGGAATTGATGTAAGCGATGACGGAACAATTACAGGATTGTTTTAAGGAGAATTATGACAGAGATAATTAACGGAAAAGAGATTTCTGCTGCGTTAAAGGATGATTTAAAAGCAGAGGTTGCCGCATTAAAGGGAGCAGGAAAGTCCTGCTGCCTTGCGGTGATACAGGTGGGATGTGATCCTGCCTCCAGCGTATATGTCGGGAATAAAAAGAAGGCATGTGCATATATTGGAATTGAATCGCGTTCGTATGAGCTTCCGGAAGAGACATCAGAGGAAGAGCTTCTTAACTTGGTTGGGCAGTTGAATAAAGATGATTCGGTACATGGAATCCTTTGCCAGCTTCCTTTGCCGAAACATATCTGCGAGGATCATATCATAAAGGCAATCTCACCACATAAGGATGTGGATGGTTTTCATCCGCAAAACGTGGGTGCGCTTGTAATTGGACAGCAGGGATTTGTATCCTGCACACCGGCAGGAATTATTGAACTTCTTCATAGAAGCAATATTACAATCGACGGAAAACATTGTGTTGTTGTAGGCAGAAGCAATATTGTCGGAAAGCCGATGGCACTTCTGATGCTGCGTGAGAATGCGACAGTCACGGTATGTCATTCACACACAAAGAACCTGAAGGAGATCTGCAAAGAGGCGGATATCCTGATTGTTGCAATCGGAAAGCCAAGATTTATCAACCACGAATATGTGAAGGAAGGCGCAGTTGTAATTGATGTTGGAATTCATCGCGGTGAGGATAACAAATTGTGCGGTGATGTGGACTATGAAGATGTTGCCGGACACACAAGCGCGATCACTCCGGTACCTGGTGGTGTTGGACCGATGACGATCGCCATGCTTATGAAGAACTGTGTGGAAGCTATGAAGCTGTATTCCTAATATTTCTTAAGGGGATTTGAAATATGAAATGTATTTATTGTGGTGCTGAAATGCCGGATGGCAGTGTTTTTTGCGCAAAATGCGGAAGAGAAGTACAGATGGTCCAGAATATGGAGGCTCTTGAGGATGAGTATCTTACAGGTATTTTAGAACAGGGGCAACAGAAAAAAACGGGAGCTTCGCCAGCCGATATAAAACGCAAAAAGCAGGAAGCGATGCGCAAAGAACAGGAGCGAAGAAAAAAGAAAAAGCGCCTGACAATCTTTTACTCTGTGATCGCAGTTGTCATTTTGTGTGGAGTCGGAACGGGATTTTATATTAAGCATACGATTGATGTGGAGCATGCCAATTCAGCTGACTATCAGATCATGAAAGCACAGGAGGCATATGCTTCCGGTGACTATAAGACTGCAATAGCATATTACGAAAATGCACTCAATCTGGATGATACGAATCTGGATGTAAAGCTCACACTCGCCGGAATCTACTATGACCGTAAGGACTATGATTCAGCTCTGATCCTGTATCTGGAAGTGCTTGAGGCTGATCCACAGAATGAAAAGTGTTATCGGAATCTTATCTCTATTTATGAGCACAAGAATAAGACGGATGAGATTATTGCACTCAGCAAAAATGTCACAGACCCGGATATTCTGGCATTGTTTTCCGATTATATTGTAAATGCACCGACCTTTAGTACTGAGGGCGGTAAGTACAATAAATACCTTGAAATTGCACTTGCATCTGATTCGGGCAATCAGATCTACTATACAATGGACGGATCAGATCCATCCGTATATGGAAGAGTTTACCGCGAACCCCTGTCACTTGATAAGGAGGGAGAATATTCCATCCGTGCTGTATGTGTCAATGCCAAGAAGCTATACAGTGACATTGTGGTGGAGGATTATGTGATCGACATTCCGGCACCAAGCATGCCGGTTGTTACCCCAAATGGCGGAACTTTTGATGAAGAAACATTGGTTTCCATTACCGTTCCGCAGAGTTGTACCGCTTACTATACGTGGGATGGCACGATTCCAAGCGTACTTTCCGACAAGTACATCGCGGAAATGCCGGTTCCGGACGGCAACAACATCCTCTCTGTTATGATTGTGGATGAAAAGACCGGAAAGTGGAGCGAGATCTACCGCGGCAGATTCGTATATTACCCGGTTACGGAGGCTGATGTTCCAGCAGAAGGTGAAGCCCCTGCCGATGGAACGATCGTGCCGGTGGACGGCAGCACAGATGCAACGGCAGAAAGCCAGACGGATGCCGGTGCTGCGACAGATGGCGCGCAGTAAATGCATTGGAAATCATTGCGAGGAAAAATCCCGATGCAACCCCTTCAAAAGAACTTAAAAAAGCGATGGCAGATAATTAATTTGCCATCGCTTTTGTTATTATTTATATGAAATGAAAAATTGTATTTTATTCTTCAACGAAATGTACGCCGTTTTTTTTGTCCATGCTTGCGATTCTTGCCTGTGAGTATACATCAAAGCCTTGTGCAACCAGCTTGTCGTGACCCGGCTGGAAGGATTTCTCGATCAGGATACCGATTCCGGCAACGGTCGCATGTGCCATGCGCATCAGGCGGATCGCTCCGGTGGCAGCCTCGCCGTCTGCAAGAAAATCGTCGATGATCAGAACGTGGTCATTTTCATTTATGTATTCCGCAGAAAGAGTAAGCTCATAGGAGGTCTGGGTGGTGAAGGACGTAACCTCGGTCTGATAGAGATTGCTGTTTAAGATTTTTGAAGGTTTTTTCTTTAAAATAACGAGCGGAACCCTCATCGCCTTTGCTGCCATGAGCGCCGGAGCAATACCGGAGCTTTCGATGGTGACAACCTTTGTGACGCCTTTTCCGGCAAAGTGATTGGCAAAATCCTCGCCAATCTGTTCCATGAGAACCGGGTCAACCTGCAGATTTAAGAAGCTTCCGACCTTTAAGATGTTCGGTGGGATGACAAGTCCTTCTTTTACAATACGTTCTTTTAATTCTTTCATGATATATTTTTATACCTCCTTTGTGATCGGTTAAATTATTCCGGGAAAATCGTGGTGTAAAGCTTCTCTGCAAGGTGATCTTTAAATTCATCGGAGAGAGAAGGGTATTTCTCGGAAATCAGTGTGCATATCTTGTCGTACCTTGGATAATATAATGCTTCCGGCTCGTCAGAATCCATATCCTCGCAGGTGAACTCCTGCATAAAGCCTGTGTACTCCTGCAAAAACCAGTCCGTGATCTCCTTGTCCAGCGATAATTCGCTCTGGGCTGCGCTCTTTAGCTTTTTCATGGAAAGGAAAGAGTAGAGTCCAACGATAAAAAAGATGACAAACAGGATTCCCATGACAACTGACATCAGAATCTTCTGGAAGTCAGCGAGCGGAAGTGGAATGATGCCTAAATCAACAAGTACCAGCAGGATGAGTCCGACTCCGCCTACGATTGTAAAGCTTACCGCGGTGGAACGATTATCCTCTAGCTTTGTGTCCGGATCAATATACATACAAATCCTCCTTAAAGTGTTTGTTATAAAACATATATATGGTATAATGAAATCATGAAAATTACAATATTATGTGTCGGAAAAATTAAAGAAAAATTTTATAGGGATGCGGTCGCGGAGTACGAGAAGCGGCTGAGACGTTACTGCAAGTTGTCCATTGTCGAGGTCGCAGATGAAAAGACTGAGGAAAATGCGTCACAGACACAGATCGACATGGTTAAAGAGAAGGAGGGACAGCGGCTTCTCGCGGCGATAAAGGACGACGGCTACTGCATCTGTCTTGCAATCGACGGCAGGATGCTCGACTCGGTGGAGTTGTCGCAGAAGATCGAACGGCTTGGCATTGAGGGCAAGAGCAATATCTACTTTGTGATCGGCGGTTCACTCGGACTGTCGGACGCGGTGTTAAGGCGTGCCGACTATAAGCTCAGCTTCTCCAAAATGACCTTTCCTCATCAGTTGATGCGCGTGATCCTTTTAGAACAGGTTTACCGCAGCTACCGTATCATGAATCATGAACCGTATCACAAATAACTTGCATAGTACGAGCTGCTTTTCTCATAAAGTGTACCATGAGTACACAGAACAAAAATGTAACCGAAAATCTTGTAAATGCATTGGAGCTTCCGAAGGATGTGCTGCTTGGGCTGCCGCTTCTTTCTGTCTGCGGCAACAGTGAGCTGCACATAGACAACCATCTTGGGATTCTAAGCTACCAGCCGGAGGCGATCGTTGTAAAGACGAAGCGTGGGCCAATCCGGATCGAGGGAGAGCATCTGGTGATCGACTGGTATACAAGGGACGATATGCATATTCTGGGGCAGGTGAAAAACATCTGCTTTTGGACATGAAGGCGGGAGCGAAAAGCGTTCTGGAAGGGTATCTGCTGGTCGAGTTTTCCGGGAACCGGGCAGAGCGCTTTTTACATTTGTGCGTCAACCGCGACATCCTGCTGTGGAATGTTACCTCCAAGGAGGATGGCTCCTTTTCGTGCAATATGCGTATGTGTGACTTCAAGCAGCTTCGCCCGCTGTGCCGCAAGACAAGGACGAGGGTGCAAATCAAAAAGCGCTACGGTGCGCCGGGGTATTTAAAGCGATACCGCAACCGGATCATGTTTGTCGCGGCGTTTGTTGCCATGCTGTGCGGTGTCGGGATCTGTTCTACTTATGTCTGGAATATTGAGATCATCGGCAACTCCTATATATCGGACGAAAATCTGATCCGCTTTTTAAAGGCAAACGGTGTTGGGCTTGGGACGAAGCTGCGACAGGTGGACACGGACTCTCTGGAGCTTACGCTTAGAAGAAGCTATGCGCAGATTATATGGGCGAGCGCCTATGTGGACGGAACCTCGCTTGTCATCCATATCAAGGAGCAGATCAAGACGGAAGATCTTTACGATGGGGCTTCGGATGGGGCGAGCAATCTTGTCGCGGCAAAAAATGCCACAGTTGCCTCCATCGTGACGCGAAGGGGAACGCCGTGTGTCGTTGCGGGCGATGAGGTGGAAAGCGGCGATCTTTTAGTCAGCGGCAAGAGCGCGATCTTAGACGACAGCGGAGAGGTGGGACAGACGCTGTACCAGCGGGCCGACGCAGATGTCATCGGTTATGTCAATTACTTTTACAGCAAGACAATTCCAATCCGAAGCCTGATTTCCGTTGATGTGGGTGATACAAAAAGTTCGTATTTTATTCGCTTCTTGGATAAGAATCTGTACTTGGGGGATAGCAGCATTCCGTATGAGGAATACTATGCATTGGAAAGCTGTTTTCAGGCAAGACTATCTGAAACATTTTATCTTCCGGTTTATTGGGGAAAAACAGAGTATGTAAAGTGCACACAAGCATATTATATGCTTACCAAAGAAGCAGCAAAGAACATTGCAAAAGCGGATTTTGAAAATTTTCTTGAAGAATTGGAAGAAAATGGGGTTTCAATTGTCGATAAAAATGTTATGATAAAGAAAAATGGCGATCGCTATGAGGTAACCGGGCAGGTTTATGCCATGGAGCCGATCATGGTAATGCAGTCCATAGAAATACCGCCGAACATGGAGGAACAAGTAACCGATGAACCTGAGTGAGGTATCTGTAAATATTCCCGTTGAACTTTTGTCAAATGTATTCGGGCAGTTTGACATTCACATGAAGAAAATCGAAAAGACACTTGGCGTCACAGTAGTTATGCGTGACGATCAGGTAAAAATTATAGGGAGCGAGAATGCATGCAAGGGCGCAGCTGATGTACTGCATTCTCTGTGTGAACTTGCAAAACGCGGTAATGAAATCACAGAACAGAATGTTAATTATGCATTGGCGCTTAGCCTTGAACAGAAAGGAGATGCTCTTGTTGAGATAGACCGGGATCTGATCTGCCATACGATAAACGGCAAGCCGGTAAAGCCTAAGACGCTCGGACAGAAGGAATACGTGGATGCCATCCGCAAAAAAATGATCGTTTTCGGAATGGGACCTGCCGGAACCGGCAAGACGTATCTTGCGATGGCCATGGCGATTACCGCATTCAAAAATGAGGAGGTAGGTCGGATTATTCTGACAAGACCGGCGATAGAGGCAGGAGAAAAGTTAGGATTTCTGCCAGGGGATCTGCAGAGCAAGGTTGACCCGTATCTGCGCCCACTCTATGATGCGTTGCATCAGATCATGGGCTCTGACAGTTTTATGCGCAATATGGAAAAGGGATTGATTGAGGTGGCACCGCTTGCTTACATGAGAGGAAGAACGCTTGACAATGCGTTTATCATTCTCGATGAAGCACAGAACACAACACCGGCACAGATGAAGATGTTTTTGACACGTATCGGATTTGGCTCGAAGGTCGTAGTAACCGGAGATGCGACACAGGTGGATCTGGCACCCGGCGTGAAATCAGGGCTTGATGTTGCCCTTAAGGTTCTTTCCAAAATTGACGATATTGGTATATGCAGGCTGACGAGCAAGGATGTTGTGAGACATCCGCTGGTACAGCAGATCGTGCAGGCGTACGATGAATATGAGAACCGCAACGCGGCACGCGCAGCAAATCGTAAGACACGGCAGGTAAAGAAGCCATGAAAAAAGATCATGTCAGTGTGATGCGCGTGATCCCGCTGCTTATCATGACAGCTGCCACGGTCATATTAAGCTGCGTGTTCAGTCTGATAAAGGAAATCTATTGGGATGAGGCAGTGTGTGTGTGTTTCGTGGACATGCTGTTTCTTATGATTTTTATTTATGAACTGGAATATGACCGCAAAAACAGGTTGATTGCGAATAATATTGCCACGAATTTTTCAAAGATTGCAGGTGGCTATGTACTGTGCTGCATCATCAACCTTTTATTCTTGATATGTCCGGCCTTTTATATGCCTGTCATGTTGTTCCCTCTTATTATGTGTGCAGTCGGAAATGAATTCCTGGGTATTTCGGCGGGACTCTTTTTTGTGATTCAATATGCAATGATTTTTGAATCGACATCAGGGGAACTGGTTGCATATACGCTTATGATTCTCCTTGCAGGAGGTCTGGCCAAAACGTTATCAAATCGCAGGGCACGTTGTTATGTCAGCGTATTGCTTTTGCTGATCAATATTATGGTTCCGGCAATTTTCGGATATCTTGCTACTCAAAAAAGTGATCCGTTGTCTTATCTGTACGGAGCAATATGCGGTGCGGTAACAGCAGTGTTTTCTGGTTTTTTATTTTACAGATTCCGCAAAGGAACAGACAGGGAACTTGCAAACTGTTACTTGGATATCTTATCGGATGACTATCCGGAGATAAAGAAAGTCAGGGAATGGTTTCCGGCGGAATACGCGCATGCAAAGAAGGTTTCCGATATAGCACTTCTTGTTGCAAAACGGATGGAACTTGACAGCGGGCTTTGTGGTGCGGCAGGATTTTATTACCGACTGGGAAAATGGAGTGGAAAGGATTATGTGCAGGCAGGCATAGAGCGCGCACAGAACTTAAATTTTCCAATCGAACTGATCTGCATCATTGCGGAGTACAACGGTGAGGTACATAAACCATCAACGCCAGAGTCGGCGATCGTTCATATGATCGATGCCCTTACGATTAAATTGGAGGCTCTTGATGGCGATGTGGCAAAGAGCACGTGGAACCGGGAGATGATCATATATCAGACACTCAACGAGTTTTCCAGTGCTGGTTTGTATGACGAATCGGGTCTTAGTATGAATCAGTTCCTAAAGGTAAGAGAATTTTTAGTAAAGGAGAAACAGCTCTTATGAGTTTTTATTTAGAAGAAGAGTGTACGGTAGATTTTTCGTTTGACTATGCGGCACTTGCCAGAAAGGTGATTGATTTTTGTCTCGAACATGAGTCATTTCCCTATGAGGCTGAAGTGAATCTGACACTTACGGACAACGAAGGAATCTGGGCAATCAACAGGGAACATAGACAGATCGACCGGCCGACGGATGTGTTGTCTTTCCCAATGCTTTCCTATGAGACACCCGGCGATTTTTCTTTCCTTGAGGATGAGGATGAAGATGATTTTAATCCGGATACGGGCGAGGCATTACTCGGAGATATTGTGATCTCTGTGGACAAGGTCAGGGAACAGGCAAAGGCATATGGACATAGTGAAGAACGTGAATTCGCATTTCTGATCACACACAGTATGCTGCATCTGTTCGGGTATGATCATATGGAGTCGGAGGACGCAAAAGTAATGGAGGAGAAGCAACGTCAGATTCTGGAAGAACTTCAGATTTTACGATAGAACAGAGGATAGAATATGGGAAGATCAAAGAATAAAGGAACAAATTTCCTTGTGCAAGGCTCTATCCTTGCATTTGCATCTATAATCAGCCGGATCATCGGACTTGTTTATCGTATCCCGATGACAGATATTATAGGAGACCTTGGAAACAGTTACTATGGAAGCGCATATGAGGTGTACAGCATTATGCTTATCATCTCTTCTTACAGTCTGCCGCTTGCTGTTTCAAAACTTGTTTCCGCACAGGTGGCGAATGGCAACAAGCGTATGGCATATCAGGTGTTTAAGGGAGCCATGCTATTTGCGGTTGTCTCCGGTACGTTGTTTGCTTTACTTGTGTATTTTGGAGCAGGATTTTTCTCAGAGATATATTTAAAGACTCCAAATTGTATTTTCGCGTTGAAGGTGCTTGCACCGGCGTTGCTTATTGTTGCTGTTCTCGGCGTTTTAAGGGGATTTTTCCAGGGACTCGGAACAATGATGCCGAGCGCAATTTCACAGATTGTTGAGCAGGTGATCAATGCAATCGTCAGCGTATGGGCAGCGTATATGCTGTTTGGCTACGGTAAGCGTATCGGCGGGGTGCTCGGCGACCCTGAACATTATGCTGCCGCCTATGGTGCTGCAGGTGGAACACTCGGAACGAACCTTGGAGCTGTTTTTGGACTTTTGTTTATGATCTTTGTTTTCTGCGTTTATATGACAGTATTCAAGCGCCAGATCCGCAGAGAAAAGATCCGTGCGATGGAACCGTTTATTGAGACGATACGGACGCTGGTAATCACAATCATACCGGTACTTTTAAGCTCAACGATCTATAACATCAGCAGCTTTATCGACAATGGTATCTATAAACATATCGCGTATGCACAAGGGTATATCAGTGATGACATTGATGTGTGGTGGGGGGTATATACCGGAAAATATAAGCTCATGATCAATGTGCCGATATCTATTGCATCAGCAATGGCAGCTTCATCTGTGCCTACCCTTACTGCGTCTTTTGGAAAGGGTGACATGAAGGCGGTGAGATATGAAATCAATGCTGCGATGCGTTTTATCATGGTTGTTTCATTTCCATGTGCGGTTGGACTTGCTGTGCTGGCCAAGCCAATTTTTCTGCTTTTGTTCCCAAGCACTGCACAGACGATAAATATGGCTGGAGCAATGATGTACATGGGTTCTGTCGCTGTAATTCTTTACTCAATGTCCACACTTTCGAATGGACTGCTGCAGGGAATTAACCGGCTGAAGGTTCCGGTAATCAATGCTGCGATTGCGCTCGTCCTGCACGTGATTATTCTTGTCATCATGATGCTGTTCTTCCATCTGAATATCTATGCGGTTGTACTTTCAAATGTATTGTTTGCACTCATCATGTGCATACTTAATGCCATTTCGCTGACCAGGTACAGCGGTTACAGGCAGGAAGTGGCAAGAACATTTATTGTTCCGGCAATCTGTTCCGTTGTGATGGGAATTGCCACATGGGCAGTATACAAGGGACTGTTTGCTCTCTGCTCAAGCAATACGATCTCGTTACTTCTGGCGATGGTTGTGGCGGTTGTTGTTTATGCAGTTATGCTGTTACTGTTACATGGACTAACGGAGAGCGAGATCCGTCGCTTCCCGAAGGGGGATGTTATTGTGAGAATCGCGAAGAAAGCGCACTTACTGCGTTAGATTTTGTTTTAATATCAGAAATGCAGGAATAAAATTACAAAGAATGCAGATACTGTATGCGGGTGATGAATTTATGAAACGACAATACAGTATCTGCATTTTTGTTGTTCTTTTAATTACAATTTCTGCGCTTATGATCTGGGCCGGAACAAAACATATGGGAGGCGGCAAACAACTGCAGGATATAACACAGGACGAGACGGAAAGCAGTACACAGGAAAATGCAATTTACAGTGGGAAAACACAGGAAAGCTATGAGTATATTATTTTTGATGTGGATGGGCATCTGCTTGTATATTATGCAGACAATGTAACTGTGTTTTTCGACACGGGAATTTTAAGCCGGAATCTTTCCGAGGAGATGAGAAGACAGCTGGTATATGGAATCCGATTTGACGATGAGGACGAGTTATATGAATTTCTTGAGAATTATTCTAGTTAAAGGTGCTTGAATCGCGTTTGCATATTGGAACCTCTTATGATAAAATTAGCGTGGCAAATTGGGAATAGGAAAAGAAATTGCCAAGGAGAAACGTATGGCAAAAGAAAATCAGCACTTTGACTGCGCTGTGATCGGTGCGGGGGCCTCAGGCATGATGGCAGCGATTGCGGCATCAGAAAATTCCGGCAGGGTTATCCTAATTGAACATACAAATAAAGTGGGCAAAAAGCTGGCGGCGACCGGAAACGGAAAGTGTAACTTTACGAATGCTGATATGCAGGAAGAATGTTTTCGCGGCAATCCGGCATTGTTTCCGGTGCTGCGCCAATTTACCTTGCAGGATACATTGGACTTTTTTCATCGGATTGGGATATATCCAAGAGAAAAGAGGGGATATTATTATCCGAACAGCGAACAGGCTGCCTCTGTGGTGTGTGCGCTTGCGCGAAAGCTTAATGAACGGAGGGTGACGACGTTGCTTTCCTATACGCTTACGGATGTCCGAAAGGAAAAGCGAGGCTTTGCACTGACGGATGGAGTGAGTATCTATTATGCGGATAGTGTTGTTTTTGCGGTTGGACTACTCGCCTCGGACAAGCTTGGGAGTGATGGCTCTGCGTTTCCGTTTATCAAGAAATTTGGACATCATTTTACGAAAATTGTTCCGGCACTATGTGGCCTATATGCCAAAAACATAAACTTTAAGCGTGTGGCAGGCGTACGGTGCGATGCCGGTATCCGTCTTCTTGTGGATGGACAGGAGGTTGCGCAAGACATCGGGGAATTGCAGCTTACGGAGTACGGATTATCAGGGATCCCGGTATTCCAGGTAAGCCGGTTTGCATCCATGGCTCTTGCAAACGGACAAAAGGCAACTGCTGAGGTATGCTTTTTGCCGGAGTTTACAGATGTACAGCTGCGGGAGGAATTTACATATCGGTTAAGGCAACAGAATGGTGTTGTAAGGGCATATGATCTTCTGGATGGTCTTACCAATCAGAAGCTGATCCCTTTTCTGTTACATCATGCATCAATTTCGGAGGATACGCAGATCCGGGATATCAGACAGTTAGATGGGCTGATTGAGGTGATCCGTCATTTTGCGGTCGAAATCGACAGACCAAGGGCGTACGAATTTGCGCAAGTCTGTGCGGGAGGTCTTGATACACGTGACATTGATACGCCAACCCTGATGTCAAAGCTCGTACCAGGGATGTTTTTCTGCGGGGAGCTTCTGGACGTGGATGGAATTTGTGGCGGATATAATCTGCAATGGGCGTGGTCGTCCGGCTATGTGGCAGGAAAAAATGCTGCAGTTTATGCAAAAAAGGGAAAATTATGATAAAAATAAACCAGTTAAAGCTTCCTGTTGAACATACGGAGGCTGAACTTACAGAGAAGATAAAAAGAACACTTAAAATAAAAGAACATACGGATTTTTCTTATAAGATTCTGAAGAAATCTTTGGATGCACGTAAAAAGCCACAGCTTTTTTATGTGTATGCCATAGGGGTGGAACTTTTGAAGGAAGAAAACATTGCAAAACATATCCACATCCCAAATGTGTCGGTCGAGAAGCCTCGGACTTATCAGCTTCCGAAGCGTCCGGTGCAACAGAACTTTAAAAGACCATTGATCATAGGGGCCGGACCGGCAGGACTTTTTTGTGCGTATCTGCTTTGTGAGTGTGGTATTAATCCAATCGTTATCGAGCGTGGTGCTCCGATGGAGGAACGTGTGGATGCGGTGAATCTTTTTTGGCAAACCGGTGTGCTCGATACCGAATCCAATGTTCAGTTTGGTGAGGGCGGCGCAGGAACTTTCTCTGACGGAAAACTCAATACTGCGGTAAAAGATCCGGCACTTCGCAATCCATTTGTGCTAGATACGTTTATACGTTTTGGAGCACCTGAAGCAATCCGCTATGAGAATAAACCTCACATCGGGACAGATATTCTTGCAAATGTGATCGTCAATATGAGAAATTATCTGATTGAACATGGTTGTACCTTTCATTTTCATACATGCGCAAGAAAGTTTCAGATCAAAGGAGGACAGATTACCGGGGTCGCCTGCAATAATGGGATGGAATTTGAAGCGGATATGGTTGTTCTTGCTCTGGGGCACAGCGCAAGAGATACTTTTGCGGAATTAAATGATGCTAAGCTTTGTATGACGGTTAAGAATTTTGCGGTTGGTTTCCGCGTGGAACATCCGCAGGCAATGATAAATGAAGCTATGTATGGGCAAAACAGAGATGATCTGCCAGCTGCTCCGTATAAAGTGACTTCAAATTTCCCGAATGGAAGAGGCGTGTATTCTTTCTGTATGTGTCCGGGCGGTTATGTGGTCAATTCTTCCTCTGAAGAGGGAGAACTTGTGGTAAACGGAATGAGTTATTCCGGACGTCATGCGGCCAATGCAAATAGTGCGATCATTATTTCGGTAGACCCAAGAGATTTTGGTGCGGATGATGCGCTTGCAGGCATGCGTTTTCAAAGAGCGCTTGAAAAAAAGGCATACGATCTCGGAAATGGATACATACCGCAACAGCTATACGGAGATTATCTCACCGGACAAAAATCCGTCTCTTACGGAGATTATGCCTCCTGCGTTAAGGGGAAAACTGAATTTACAAATCTACGCGGCCTTTTTTCTGAAAATATGGAACAGTCATTTTGTCTTGGAATGGAGCATTTTGCTAAGATCATTCCGGGATATGACCGCAGGGATGCCATTCTTTCAGGCGTGGAATCGAGAACATCCTCACCGCTTCGCATGGTGCGTGATGAGAAACTGCAAAGCAATATAAAAGGAATCTATCCTTGTGGGGAGGGAGCCGGATATGCCGGTGGAATCATGTCCGCAGCAATGGATGGAATGAAAGTTGCGGAGGCTATTCTGCAAGAAATAGATAACTAGAAACAAAAGAGAGAGGGAATATTTGTGCTTGATGTAACACCAATGATGCAGCATTATCTGAAGACAAAAGAAGAGAATAAGGACTGCATTTTATTTTATCGTCTCGGAGATTTTTATGAGATGTTCTTTGACGATGCAAAGATCGCATCCAAAGAGCTTGAACTGACACTGACCGGAAAGAGCTGTGGTTTGGAAGAACGGGCACCGATGTGCGGCGTACCATTCCATGCGGCAGATACCTATATCAACCGACTTGTGGCGAAGGGCTACAAGGTTGCCATCTGCGAACAGGTGGAAGACCCTAAGCTTGCAAAAGGAATCGTTAAGCGTGAGGTTATCCGTATAGTTACTCCGGGAACCAACATTGATATGCAGTCGCTGGATGAGTCAAAAAACAATTATATTATGAGTATTGTCTACCTTGCAGACAAATACGGTGTTGCAACGTGCGATGTCACGACCGGAGATTTTTTTGTTACTGAGGTAGATTCGGAACGCAAACTTTTGGATGAGATGAACAAATTTGCTCCGTCCGAGGTTATATGCAATGAAGCGTTTTATATGAGCGGGGTTGACATAGAGGATATGAAAAACCGCCTGTCAATTGCGGTGTCTTCATTGGATGCCTGGTATTTTGGGGACGATCTGGCAAAGGAGACACTTTTGTCCCATTTTAAGGTGGCTTCTTTACAGGCACTCGGACTTGAAGATTACGACTGCGGAGTGATCTCAGCAGGCGCTCTTTTGAAATATCTTTATGATACACAAAAGAATTCAATGGAGCATATTCTTGAAATTCATCCTTATTCTATTGGCAAATTCCTGATCCTTGACAGCTCCACAAGACGAAATCTCGAACTTGTGGAAACACTTCGCGAAAAGCAGAAGAGAGGCTCACTCCTGTGGGTGCTGGATAAGACAAAGACGGCAATGGGAGCAAGACTTTTACGCTCTTACGTGGAGCAGCCGCTGATTGAAAAGTCCGAGATCATCAAACGCCAGAAGTTTATTGAGACACTGAACAAGCAGGCAATCACAAGAGATGAGTTTCGTGAGTATCTGAATCCAATTTATGATCTTGAACGGTTGATCACACGTATCAGCTATCAGACAGCAAATCCAAGGGACCTGATTGCCTTTCGCAATTCCATTGAGATGCTTCCTCCAATCCGGACATTGCTGGAGGATGTAGATGGAGCACTTGCAGATGAAATTAAAAATGATTTTGACTGCCTTGAAGACCTTTATGAACTGATCCGTTCTTCTATTCAGGAAGAACCACCGATCAGTGTGCGTGAGGGGGATATCATCAAGGATGGATATAATGAGGAGGTTGACCGGTTAAGAAGTGCGAAGACACAGGGAAAAAGCTGGCTTGCCGATGTAGAGGCAAAGGAGCGCGAAAAGACCGGAATCAAGAATCTTCGTATCAAATACAATAAGGTATTCGGGTATTATCTTGAGGTTACCAATTCATTTAAGGATCAGGTGCCGGATTACTATGTGCGCAAACAGACGCTTACGAACGCAGAACGATATATTACACCCGAACTGAAGGAATTGGAGGATACCATCCTTGGAGCGGAGGATCGGCTTGTATCTTTGGAATATGAATTATTCCGCCAGATCCGGCAGCAGATCGGGGATAACGTTCTTCGCATTTTAAAGACGGCAAAGGCAATCGCAAAGCTTGATGTTTTTGCATCTCTTGCGCTGGTTGCCCAGCAGAATAATTATTGCAAGCCAAAGATTAATGAAAATGGTACAATCGATATCAAAAATGGAAGACATCCGGTTGTTGAGAAGATGATTCCAAACGGCATGTTTATTGATAATGATACATATCTGGACAATGGAAAGAACCGTATCTCTATTATCACGGGACCGAATATGGCAGGTAAATCCACTTATATGAGACAGACGGCGCTGATCGTTCTCATGGCACAGATTGGAAGCTTTGTTCCGGCAGAAAGCGCAAATATCGGAATTGTTGACCGGATTTTTACGCGAGTAGGTGCATCGGATGATCTTGCATCCGGACAGAGTACGTTTATGGTCGAGATGAACGAGGTGGCAAATATTTTGCGAAATGCAACCTCTGATTCTCTTCTGATCCTTGATGAAATTGGACGCGGAACTAGTACATTTGACGGGTTAAGCATTGCATGGGCTGTGGTGGAGCACATCAGCAATCCGAAGCTTCTCGGGGCAAAGACACTTTTTGCAACACACTATCATGAACTTACCGAGCTTGAGGGCAAGCTGGATAACGTCAATAATTATTGTATTGCTGTCAAGGAAAAGGGAGATACCATCGTGTTTTTACGAAAGATCGTAAAAGGCGGTGCGGATAAAAGCTATGGTATTCAGGTCGCAAAACTTGCCGGACTTCCGGACAGTGTTATCGATCGAGCCAATGAAATTGTAAGCGAACTGCTTGCCAATGATATCACAGATATTGCAAAGAGTATTACAGTAGATAAGTCAGCAGGAACATCGAAAAAGAAGAAAGAACATCTGGATGAGGTTGATCTTGCACAGATGTCTTTGTTTGATACGACAAGCGATGATTCCATCATTGATGAACTTCGCAACATTGAGATCAGCAATCTGACGCCGCTTGACGCGCTCAACAAACTCAATGAACTGCAGAACAAAGTAAAAAACCGTTGGTAACTGTAAAAAAATATGTTCTGTAAATTGCTATATCGGAACATCTTTTATATGAGGGAAAAAGAATGCCGCAAATTCATTTGCTGAGTCAGGAAACAATAGATAAGATTGCGGCGGGAGAAGTGATTGAACGTCCTTCTTCCGTTGTGAAGGAACTGGTGGAAAATGCAATCGATGCGCAGGCAACTGCAATAACTGTAGAAATCAAAGAAGGTGGAACTTCACTGATCCGTATTACGGACAACGGCTGCGGAATTTCTGCAGATCAGGTTCCGATTGCTTTTCTGCGCCACTCTACGAGTAAGATCAGCAGTGCACTTGATCTGATGAATGTGTCTTCTCTGGGATTTCGAGGTGAGGCACTTTCCAGTATTGCAGCGGTCTCCCGCGTGGAACTGATCACCAAAACCGCGGAGGAATTGTGCGGAGTAAGGTATCAGATTGAAGGGTCAAAGGAAATCGGTTTGGAGGAAATCGGTGCGCCAGATGGAACGACCTTTTTGGTGAAAGACTTGTTCTTTAATACACCCGCGCGCAAGAAGTTTTTAAAAACACCGCAGACCGAAGCTGCGTATATCAGTGATGTGGTTGAACACCTTGCGCTTTCACACCCGGATATTACATTTAAATTCATCAATAATAACCAGACTAAGCTGCATACGTCTGGAAATGGAAATCGCAAAGATATTATTTATCATATTTTCGGACGGGAAATTGCATCCGCACTTCTTGAAGTGGATTACAAGGGCGAGTTTTTCCGGGTGAGCGGATACATTGGAAAGCCAACAATTTCGCGTGGAAATCGCAATTATGAGAATTATTTTATCAATGGCAGATATATCAAGAGTTCTCTGCTGGCAAAGGCTATTGAGGAAGGGTATAAGAATTTCCTGATGCAGCACCAATATCCGTTTACTGTGTTGTATTTTTCCTTCGACCAATCCTCGCTTGATGTCAATGTCCATCCGACCAAAATGGAACTGCGCTTCGACCACAATCAGGAAATCTATAAACAATTGTATGATGTGATTTTCGGTACATTAGCTCACCGGAATCTGATTCCGGATGTCCCGGTAGAGGAGCAGAAAGAGAAAAAGGAAGAACACATATACAAGGAACCGATCCCGGAGCCATTTGAAAAACGGCGCATTCAGGAGATACGGAATGCTGTTGCAAAAGATAGCCCGTATGAACTGCGCTACCCGGAGCGGTTTCACCAGCAGCCGAAGCAGCAAAATGTACAGACCGCGCAAACGGAGCAGGAACAGATGAAGCATCCGGGCGTTATCAATATTGCGCATGGCACGCACGCTGTCCGCGAAGAAGGCTTTACATCCGGGCTTATGCCGGCAAAAACAGAATATGCTGCAGCACAAAACGGGCAGGAGCTTGCACAGGAACGGTACGAGGAAATCACTCTTTCCTCCATCAGTCCAGATTTTATGTCACAGGCGGCAAAAAAGAACCATCGTATCATTGGGCAGTTGTTTGATACTTATTGGTTGATCGAGTATGATGAGAAGCTTTATATCATCGACCAGCATGCGGCGCATGAGAAGGTATTATATGAGAAAACGATGGCAAGGCTTAGGGAAAAGGATTACACCTCGCAGATCCTAAGTCCGCCGCTCATTCTTTCTTTGGATGCCAAGGAGCAGGAGGCACTTGAACGCTTTCGAGATCCGATTGAAAAGTTAGGATACGAGGTGGAACATTTCGGCGGAAAAGAATATATGATTAATGCGATTCCAGGCAATCTGTTCAATCTGGACATGAAGGATCTGTTTATTGAAATGCTGGATGATTTTTCCAATTTATCAGGAAAAGAGACTCCGGAGCTTATTTTGGAAAAGGTGGCTTCCATGTCGTGTAAGGCTGCCGTTAAGGGAAATAACAGGCTTTCCATGCCGGAAATCCAAAGCCTGATCGATGAACTGCTTACACTGGATAATCCCTATAACTGTCCGCACGGAAGACCTACCATTATTTCTATGACAAAATATGAATTGGAAAAGAAATTTAAGAGGATTATCTGATGCAAAAAAGACCGATGGTCATATTGACCGGACCGACAGCGGTGGGAAAGACAGCACTCTCAATCGCGTTGGCAAAAAGAATCAACGGGGCAATCATATCTGCGGATTCCATGCAGGTATATAAGTATATGGATATCGGCTCCGCAAAGATCAGACCGGAAGAGATGGAAGGAATCAGACATTATCTGATTGATGAACTGATGCCGGACGAAGAATTTCATATTGTGCGTTTTAAGGAGATGGCAGAGAAAGCCTTGGATGAAATATATGCAAATGGGCAGATCCCAATTGTTGTTGGGGGAACCGGATTTTATATTCAGGCCCTTTTGTATGACATTGATTTTGACGATCAGGATGCTGACGAAAAATTCCGAAATGATATGCAGCGTTTTGCCGAGGAAAACGGCGCAGAGGCATTGCATGAAAAGCTTAAGGAAATTGATCCCAAATCCTATCAGACCATACATGCCAATAATGTAAGGCGCGTAATCCGGGCTCTTGAGTACCATCATCTGACAGGGCAGATGATTTCAGCCCACAATGAGGCCGAACATAAGAAAGAGTCCCCATACAATTTTGCATATTTCGTTCTAAACGATAATCGCGCACGATTGTATGAACGCATTGAGATACGCATTGACCAGATGATAAAGCAGGGATTGGTGCAGGAAGTTACAAAGTTAAAAGATATGGGGTATCACAGGGATATGGTTTCCATGCAGGGACTTGGATATAAAGAAATCCTTGATTACCTTGATGGGAAAATTACGCTAGAAGAGGCAGTGTATATTTTAAAGCGGGATACAAGACATTTTGCAAAAAGGCAGCTGACATGGTTTAAGCGTGAGCGGGATGTGTGTTGGATTGACAAACAGGAATATCATTACAATGAGTCCGAAATACTAGATGTAATGCTTGCCGTTTTGCGGGACAAACAGATCATTGCGGACAAAGATAGATAAAGGAGTATATATGAATCATTTACTAGAGGAACAGTACAAGCAGCTTGGAATCGCACCGGAAGTATTGCGGTTTGGAACAGAAATTGAAAAGAATTTAAAGGAGCGCTTCGATAAAATTGATGCAATCGCGGAATTTAACCAGATGAAAGTTATTGCTGCGATGCAAAAAAACAAAGTAAGTGCGGAGTGCTTTAATAGTTCCAGCGGATATGGATATAATGATATTGGAAGAGATACTTTGGAGCAGGTGTATGCTGACTTGTTCCACGGGGAAGATGCACTTGTGCGCCCGCAGATTACCTGTGGGACGCATGCGCTTGCACTTGCACTGATGTCTAATTTAAGACCAGGAGATGAACTTCTTTCTCCGGTTGGCAAGCCTTATGATACGCTTGAGGAAGTTATCGGAATTCGACCGTCCAAGGGTTCTTTGGCAGAGTATGGGGTAACATATTCCCAGGTGGATCTTCTGCCGGATGGCGCATTTGATTATGAAAATATTCGTAAGGCGGTCAACGAACATACACGTCTTGTTACAATTCAAAGATCAAAGGGGTATCAGACAAGACCGACCTTTTCAGTAGACCGGATTGGAGAACTGATCGCGTTTATAAAAGGAATCAAGCCGGATGTAATCTGCATGGTGGATAATTGCTATGGGGAGTTTGTAGAAGAGAAAGAGCCGCTTGAGGTTGGTGCAGACATGATTGTCGGATCACTTATCAAGAATCCGGGCGGCGGACTTGCGCCGATCGGTGGTTATATTGTAGGAAAGAAGGAGTGTGTAGAGAATGCGGCATATCGTCTGACCTCACCGGGACTTGGAAAAGAGGTTGGAGCTTCCCTTGGCATAATCCAGTCTTTCTATCAAGGTCTTTTTCTTGCTCCAACCGTGGTAAGCGGTGCGCTAAAGGGCGCAATTTTTGCGGCAAATATTTATGAAAAGCTTGGGTATGATGTAATCCCAAACGGAAGCGAAAGCCGTCATGATATTATTCAGGCAGTTACATTTCGAAATAAGGATGCAATGATTGCATTTTGTGAAGGAATTCAGGCAGCTGCTCCGGTTGACAGTTATGTTACGCCGGAACCATGGGCGATGCCGGGATATGACAGTGATGTGATTATGGCTGCAGGTGCTTTTGTACAAGGGTCCTCCATTGAACTTTCTGCGGATGGTCCGGTAAAAGAACCGTATGCGGTATACTTCCAGGGGGGACTTACCTGGTACCATGCGAAGCTTGGTATTTTGTCATCCTTACAAAAACTTTACGAACGCAATCTTGTTAAGCTGGTCTAAGTGTGATAAGATAACTTGATATTACTTTATGTCTATTTGTGCTTTTGGGAGAGTAGAAGGAGTTTCATGGATAGACATATTATCGTAAAAGAGCTTCCGGAATCAGAGCGCCCATATGAGAAGTTTATAAAGTATGGTGCAGGAGCGCTTTCGGATGCAGAACTGCTTGCGATCATTATCAAAAGCGGTACAAAGGAAAAAACTGCACTGGATTTGTCGCAGGAGCTTCTTTGCCAAAGACATAGGAATCTGCTCAACCTCTATGACATGTCAATGGAGGAGATGATGCGGGCAAATGGGATTGGAAAGGTAAAAGCAATCCAACTGAAGGCCATTGCCGAGCTTTCCATGCGGATTGCAAGAACTCAGCGCGGCTATCAGCTCAGGCTTGACTGTGCAGGCTCTGTTGCGGATTATTATATGGAACAGATGCGTCATGAAAAGCAGGAAGTCTTGATATGTGCGTATTTTGACGCAAAGGCAAATTTTCTTGGTGATGCAAAGCTTTCGGTTGGAAGCACAAGTTTTGCATATTTTTCTCCAAGGGAAGTTCTTAAGAGAGCGTTGGAAAAGAATGCATCTGTTTTTATTCTGCTGCATAATCATCCGAGCGGAGATCCTACGCCAAGCAAAGATGATATGCGTGTGACAGAGCGTATGCGGGAATGCGCTGCATTATTTGACATCTGTTTTGCGGACCATATCATCATCGGTGATAACCAGTATTTTAGTTTCAAAGAACAAAGCATATAACAAAAGGAAGAGGTAAACGCAATGAACAACAATGTATATGGTATAGATCTCGGAACGAGCAATTTAAAGGTCTTTTCCAAATCCAACGGAAAGATTTTTATGGAAAAAAATACCATTGCCATTCGTGGAAAGGATGAAATCTTTGCCTATGGCGACAAAGCGTATGCTATGTACGAAAAGGCACCGGAATCCATTCAGGTTGTATTTCCGGTAACTACCGGAGTAATCGCCGAATTTCATGATATGGAGGAGTTTATTTACGAATTCCTTGATGATAAGACCAAAGGAAAGGTGAAAAATTCAGAATTTGTTGTTGCTGTCCCTACCGATATTACGGATGTAGAGAAGCGGGCGTTCTATGAGCTTTTTACAGGAAAGAGGTTTCATGCAAAGAGCGTTCTGCTCTGCGAAAAACCGATCGCAGATGCTGTCGGGCTCGGAATTGATGTGAACGAGCCGACCGGTGTCATGATCGTTAATATGGGGGGAGATACTACTGAGATTTCGGTGATCTCCCTAGGTGGTCTTGTACTCAGTGATCTGCTTCATTTTGGAGGCAATCGTCTGGACGAATCCATTATCAGCTATATCCGAAAGGAATTCAATCTGATCATTGGACAGAAAACTGCTATGCAGCTAAAGGAGAACATCGGTTCCGGACTTCCGGGAAGAACAGAGACGATGGTGGTTGTCGGTCGTGATGTTGTCAGCGGACTTCCAATCGAGATGGAGATTTCGGCGGAGGTCGTTTATAATGCGATCAAGGCCAACTTGGAATCTATCTGTTCTTCTATCAAAATGATTCTGGAGAAGACTCCGCCTGAGCTTGCAAAGGATATTATCCATTCCGGTATTTATATTACCGGTGGAGGGGCAAAGATTGATAATCTTGACATGCTGTTTGAACAGATCTCCAATATTAAAGTTAATGTGAGCGATGCACCGGAGGAAAGTTCGGTCCGCGGACTTGTAAAGATCGTATCCGATCCGAAATATCGCCACCTGCCGTTTACAATCAAGAATAGTCTATTGAAATAGAGGGTTTCATGAAGGGTTTTCGTAATAAGAAAAAAGCAATACCAACGAAATATATTTTGCTTACTCTTACAATTGTTTGTGTTAGCGCGATTCTTCTGTCACTTACATTAAATATAACCGGAGGACCGCTGAATTCTGTCGCCGGTTATATTTTTGTCCCGATGCAAAGGGGAATCAATAATCTTGGACAGAATATTTCTGCAAAGGCGAATGATTTTCGAACGTTAGGCGAGGTACTTGCTGAAAATGAAAAATTAAAACAGCAGAACGATGAATTGATGACCCAGCTTAATACCATCATGCTTGAAGGATATGAGCTGGAAAATTATCGTGAATTGTTTGAATTGGATGAAAAATATCCGAGCTACGAGAAAGTTGCAGCAAATGTTATCGCGAAAGATAGTGGAAACTGGTTTCACACATTTACCATCGACAGAGGAACGGACAATGGTTTAAAGGTTGGAATGAATGTCATTGCCGGAAGCGGTCTTGTCGGAATAATCACAGATGTCGGACCGAATTATGCGAAGGTGCGCAGTATTATCGATGATTCAAGCAATGTTAGTGCAATGGTTACTACGACGCAGGACAATTTTAATGTAAGCGGAGATCTAGAGGCACTTTCAAGCGATGGCGTAATCACATTCTCTGAACTTAGGGATACAGAAAACAAGGTCAGTGTCGGTGACCCGGTGGTAACTTCTTATGTGTCAGATCAGTATCAGCAGGGAATTCTGATCGGTTATATTGCAAGCATTGAGCCAAATGCCAATAATCTTACAAAATCGGGAACCATAACACCGGTTGTCGACTTTGAACATATTCAGGAGGTTCTTGTTATTCTTGACATCAAGAATACAGGAAAAAACAATGACAATTAGATCAAAGAGAAAGGAGTTTGCATGCGCAGAAAAATTGTTTTATTTCTGATTATTGTTTTATGCTTTTTACTGCAATCCACCTTTTTCCAGACATTTTCTTTTGCGGGAATTTCACCGAACCTTCTGGTTATTGTTGTGTCGTCCTTTGGATTTATGAGGGGGCGAAAAGAAGGAATGTTTGTCGGCTTTTTTTGCGGACTGCTTGTAGACATTTTTTTCGGTTTTTATCTTGGAATCTATGCTTTAATCTATATGTATATCGGGTATGTCAACGGAATATTCCAGAAAAGATTTTATCCGGATGACATCAAACTGCCGATGGTGTTAATCGGGGCGAGTGATCTTACCTTTAATCTTTTAATCTACCTGATGATGTTCTTACTCCGTGGAAGATTCCAGTTCTGGTTTTACTTAAAGACGATCATTCTTCCGGAGTTTATCTATACGATGGTTATAACGATCTTTTTGTATTATCTGCTGTTAAAGATTAATCAGGGACTTGAGACAGTCGAAAAAAGGAGAGCAACAAAGTTTGATTTATGATATAAAAGAGTTTTTAAAAAAATTTTTCAGTTCAAGATTGTTTATTTTGTCTGTGGTTGTAATTGCAATGTTTGCTACGATGATCGCACGCGTGTTTTATCTGCAGGTCGTAAATGGTGAGTATTATCAGAAGAACTTTACCATGCGTATTCAGAAGCCGCTTACGGTTGAGGCTGCAAGGGGAAACATCTACGACTGCAATGGGCGGCTTCTTGCATACAATGAACTTGCATACGCTGTTATTTTTTATGATACATATGGAAGCAGCTCTTCAAAGAGTAGAAAGCTTAATGCAGAGCTCGCCCAGATTATTCAGGCTATTGAGGACAATGGAGAGTCAATCACAAATGATTTCCGTATCACTTATGATGAGGAGACGGATACGTTTGGTTTTACGGTATCAGGGACAAGCCTTAAACGTTTCCTTGCGGATGTGTTCGGAAAGACTTCTTATGATAAGCTTGAGTACAACAAGGATTTTAACTTTGACGAAGCGAATGCAACTGCGGAGCAGGTCATGGATTTTCTGATGCATGACAAAAAGAGTGGTTTTTCTGTACATACGCTCGATGAGAAAACCGGAACGGCTGAGGATGATAAGTACGATTTCTATACAAAGAAGATGGCGTATGAGATTGTTGTCCTGCGTTATGCAATCAATGCCAACCGTTACACCAAGTACAATCCGACAACGATTGCAGAGGATGTTTCGGATCGTGTGGTTGCCTACATGAATGAGCATTCAGACGAATTGATTGGTGTGGAAATATCCGAGGAGACTGTTCGAAGATATAACTATAGTGAGTACTTTTCGTCGATCATTGGATATACCGGGCGGATTTCCGATACGGAGTATGAAGAATTGTCGGCAAACGACAGTAGTTATACAACAAACGATATTATAGGTAAGACGGGTCTTGAACAATATTATGAGAGCTACCTTCGTGGAACGAACGGAGAGCGCGAAGTATACGTTGATAGTGTGGGGCGTATCTCTGAGGTTATAAGCAGTGTGGACGCGGTTACAGGCTGCGATCTGTATTTAAGCATTGACGCGGAACTTCAGGCTGCGGTTTACCAGCTATTAGAACAGGAACTTGCCGGAATTCTATATTCAAACATTAAGGATGGCAATATCCCGATCAATGATGTGTATTTTGCGTTGATCAACAATAATATCATTGATATTACGCATTTTGCGGCAGAGGATGCGTCTGCAACGGAGCAGGAACTTCAGGCAGTTTTTGACGAGCGGGCACAGAGGGCTCTGGAGGACATTTCAGCACAGCTTAGTGCATCAGAACCATATATAAACAATAACATGCCGGATGAAATGCTTGATGACTTTACTTGTGTGATGAGTCTTTTGCGTGAAAAAGGAATTCTTCTGTCCAAGCAGATCGATACAGCGGATGACGTGTATCAGGAGTGGAGAGCCGGCAATTTAAGCCCAAAGGAATACTTAAATTATTGTATTTCACAGCAATGGATCGATATCGGGAAACTTCAGGTAGATGAAAAGTATGCCGATTCACAGGAGGTCTACCAGACCTTATGCAGTTATATTGTAGATACGCTTGCATCGGATCTTGATTTTGGCAAGACAGTCTACAAATACGCGATCGGAGACGGAACGGTTAAGGGCAGGGAACTTTGTCTGCTCCTGTTTGATCAGAATAAGATAGACTATGATGATGCTTCGGTCAATGGGTTGACGGATGGCTCACTTTCTCCGTACAATTTTATCATGCAGAAGATCAATAATATTGAAATCACACCTGCGCAGCTTGCACTTGATCCGTGTACGGCTTCCACCGTTATCACGGATGTTAAGACCGGACAAATCCGGGCGCTTGTAAGCTATCCGGGCTATGACAACAACCGGCTTGCAAACGGAGTTGACGCGGAGTATTTTAACAGCTTGAATCAGGATCTTTCCAATCCGCAGTATAATTATGCAACACAGGAGCGGACGGCACCGGGTTCTACGTTTAAGATGGTAACTGCAACTGCAGGCCTGGCGGAGAATTTTATTGATACCAGTACACAGATTGTAGATAAGGGTCAGTTCATGGAGATCAGCAATAAGCCAAAATGCTGGAAGTATCCGGGAAATCACGGCTCAATCAATGTGTCGGAAGCGCTTCGCGATTCCTGCAACTACTTTTTCTATACCGTTGGGTATGAGATGAGTTTGAAGAGCAATGGGGTATATGATGATGCACTTGGTATTTCCTATATCCAGAAATATGCGTCCTTGTATGGACTGAATCAAAAGACCGGAATTGAGATTGAGGAAAACTCGCCGGAGATTGCCGATTCCTACCCGGTCATGGCAGCAATCGGACAGAGTAATAACAACTATACAACGGTATCACTCGCAAGATATGTGACAGCGGTCACTTCTGGAAAACTTTATGATTATCAGCTTATGGACAGTATTGTTGATCCGCAGGGAAATACGATTGAGCAGTATGAGAAAACGTATACGGATATATCGGATGTGCTCGATACCACGCAGTGGGATGCCATCCACTCTGGTATGAAGATGGTGGTGGAGAAATTGGATTCATTTAAGGATTTTCCAATTGAGGCAGCGGGAAAGACCGGTACTGCACAGCAGGTAGAGACACGCCCGAATCATGCACTTTTTGTCGGATATGCACCATATGACAAGCCACAGATCACGATTGCAACTAGGATCGCATATGGATATACCTCGCATAATGCCGCTGCTGCTGCAAAAAATATTTTCTCCTACTATTTTGGTGTACAGACTCTGGATGAATTGTTATCCGCAAACGCAGAGGGTACAAATGCTTCTGCTGACAATGTTTCACAAGATTGACGGATATCATTCACATATACAAATTATTTAACAAGGAGGTTTCTTTTTTCATGGGTGAAGCAATTGTTTTCACTTCAGGAAAAGGCGGTGTTGGCAAGACAACAACAATTGCCAATATCGGCGCAGGACTTTCACAGTTAGATAAAAAAGTCGTCATGCTTGATACAGATATGGGACTTCGAAATTTGGATGTTGTTATGGGGCTTGAGGATCGGATTACTTACAATCTGATGGACGTCCTGGAAAACCAATGCAGGTTAAACCAGGCTCTCATAAAGGACAAAAGGTATCCGAGCCTGTACATGATCCCTGCTTCTTTGAAGCAGAAAAGGCTTTCGGATTACGAGGAAAAACTAAAGAACCTGATTGGGCAGTTAAAAAAAGAATTTGATTATTGTCTGATCGACTGTCCGGCTGGAATTGATGACGGATTCCATTTTGCAGTATCCGCAGCGGATAAGGCAATTATCATCACAACGCCCCATATTTCTGCGGTACGCGATGCCGGAAGAGTTGTATATCTTCTAGAGTCCCGCAGATTCTACAATATGGAGCTTCTCATCAATGAGACAAATGACCGCATGATGCGTCATCACGATATGATTTCTTCAAAGGAGATTGAGGAGATCATCGGAATCAATTGTCTGGGCTGCATCCCGGAGGATGATAAGGTGATTGTCAGCCAAAACCGTGGAATTCCGGTTATTTCCATGCGCTCCGAAGCAGGAAAAGCGTATCGGCAGGCAGCAAGAAAACTACTCACACCGAGAATCAATGTAGCAGATTTATCGAAGGAGGCAGTAGACAAGAAGGAAAACTCCTCCAAGGATAATTTTCACATTTTCCGGAGAAGGGAATGCAATTATGAGGGGTAGAAGAGAGCATACCGGTTCAATTGCGAAAGAACGCTTAAAGCTGATGCTTGAGGCAGAGCCGGTGGAGTGCGGACAGGATAAGATGGCACAGATGAAAAAGGAAATCTCGGAGATTGTCAGCCGCTATTTTGATGTGCCGCCGGATGGTTATGAGATTAAAGTAATACTAAAGCAAAATAAGAAAAGAGCGTAATATGTTTAAACAGTACAAATTGAAAGACTATCATTTTCAATTAATCATATATCTTGTGCTGCTGACGGTGATCGGAATTGCGGTGATCGGCAGTGCGGAGGAGTCTGTGCAGAAAAAGCAGATCATAGGCTTTGTGGCGGGATTGGTTATCATGGTAATCATCTCACTGCTTGATTATTCTGTCCTGCTTAAGTTATCTTGGATTTATTATATTGGAAGTATCGGACTTTTAGTATTGGTACGGACAAGCCTGGGCGACAGTGCCAACAACTCCCAGCGATGGATTGAGATTGCCGGAATACGATTTCAGCCTTCGGAGCTTGCGAAGATTACGCTGATTCTGTTTTTTGCCTATTTTTTCTGCAAATATCAGGAAAAGATCAACAAGGTATGGATGCTGGCAATATCTTTTGTGCTGGTAGGAATCCCTCTTTATCTGATTTATAAGCAGCCAGACACTTCAACTATGATTGTTACTGCATTTATTTTCGTTGTCCTCTTGTTTATTGCGGGATTAAGTTATAAAATAGTACTTACAGTACTTGGCATTGCAATTCCGATTGTTATTGTAGGAATAACATATCTGCTGTCACATGCAGAAGAATTGATCGACAAGGGATTTTATCAGATGAAGCGTATCATGTCGTGGCTGGATCCGACGAACCCGCTTTACACAGATAGCGCGCTTCAACAACAGAATTCAATCATGGCAATCGGCTCTGGACAGCTCTGGGGCAAGGGACTTGGCAATGATGCTTCGACCTCTGCAAAGAATGCCAACTTTATCATTGAACCGCAGACGGATTTCATCTTTGCGGTAGCGGGTGAGGAGCTTGGATTTGTTGGAACTGCTGTGATCATTCTTCTTTTGTTTTTGATTGTGATGGAATGCATTTTGATCGGACGCAAAGCAAAGGACTTAAGCGGGCGGCTGATCTGCTGCGGAATGGCTTCTCTGATCGGTTTTCAGAGCTTCGTCAATATTTGCGTTGCTACCGGTCTGATGCCAAATACCGGTGTAACACTTCCGTTCGTCAGCTATGGACTGACTTCTTTGATGACATTGTATATTGGTATGGGGTTTGTCCTGAATGTCGGTTTACAGCCGCTGAAATATACAAAGGGGGTAACTTTATGAATATCGGACTTGTAGCACATGACTCTAAGAAAAAACTTATGCAGAACTTCTGCATCGCGTATCGCGGGATTCTTTGTAAAAATGAGCTCTATGCGACCGGTACGACCGGAAGACTGATTGAAGAGGTTGCTAATCTGCAGGTGCATAAATATCTTGCAGGTCATCTGGGGGGCTCCCAGCAGCTTGGCGCACAGATTGAACACAACGAGATTGATCTTGTTATTTTTCTGCGTGATCCTCTCAAACCGAAGTCTCATGAACCGGATGTCAATAGCATCGTTAAGCTTTGTGATGAGCACAATATTCCGCTTGCAACCAATCTTGCAACGGCTGAATTATTGATTAAGTCACTGGATAGAGGAGATTTGGACTGGCGTGAAATGTACAAATAAGAGAAATAAAATCAAACTGCTATGCATTTTATGTGTAGCAGCTGTTTTTATGAGTGGATGTGGACAGGCTGTTGTTATTGAGAATCCATATTCCGTTTACGATTCAAAATTAAATTCATATGATACCGATAGCACGGATTCAAGTTTTTTTGCTACAGATTTATGTGTGACAGATGGTGCTGATATCGGAACGGACAAGACAGATTCGTCTCTTGCTGAGGGTGGTGGTGTATTTGACCTGACTACTGGTGAGGTTAAATACAGCCAGAATATTTTCGGTAAAATGTATCCGGCCAGCACGACAAAGATACTTACGGCGTATATTATCATCCGTGACTGTAACATGTCTGATATGGTAACTGTCAGTGCCAATGCGGTTGATCAGGCAGCAGATTCTTCTATTTGCAATCTGAGAGAAGGGGATGTGATTTCGGTAAAGAATCTCTTGTATGGACAGATGCTTGCAAGTGGTAATGATGCTGCAATTGCACTTGCTGAATTCCATTCAGGTTCGGTGGAGGCATTTGTCGATGAAATGAATGCTACAGCCCAAAATCTTGGAGCAACCGGCAGTCATTTCGTCAATCCAAACGGTCTGCCGGACGAGAATCATTATACAACGATTTATGATATGTATCTGATTTTTAAAGAGGCTGTTAAGTACGAAGATTTTGTATCGATCACCGGAAGTAAGGAAGTTACGGTTAACTACCTTGATAAGAATGGAGATGCTGTCGAGAAAACATGGAGTAACACCAACCGTTATATTTCCGGTAAATATGATGCTCCGGAGGGCTTTACAATTTTAGGTGGCAAAACCGGTACAACAAATGCTGCAGGTTATTGTCTTGTATTGTACTCCATGAATCCGGACGGTGATAAGATCATCAGTATTGTTTTCAAAGCAGATGGCAGATCAAACCTTTATCATCTGATGAGCCAGATGTTAAGCAGCTTTGCGAAATAGTGATTGTTTTTTATATATACATATAATATAATAAATTTAGCAATATTCATTATCAATCGTGCTTCGGGAGGGAATTTACAATGATCGAAATCATCTGTGGAGTCAAGGGAAAAGGCAAGACAAAAGAATTACTGGACAAGGTTAACAAATCGGTTACGGCGGCAAGCGGAAGCGTAGTTTACCTGGATAAGAGCCAGAAGCATATGTATGAGCTGAACAATAAGGTTCGTCTGATCAATGTCATGGATTATCCGATCAGCAACTGTGATGAGTTTCTTGGATTTATCTGCGGAATTGTTTCACAGGACAATGATCTTGAGGAAATGTATCTCGACAGTTTCCTTACAATCGCATCACTTACAACTGAAGAAGAAATCGTAAAGGCAATTGAAAAGCTTGATATTATCAGCGAGAAGTACAAGGTTCGTTTTGTACTTAGCATTTCCAAAGATAAAGCAGATCTTCCGGAATGCGCTAAGGCAAAGGTTATCATTGCTTTATAACAGGAGTTATTCGGGGTGCTGTCAGATCAGCACCCCTTTTTATTTCAATCCTCCATTGTGGAACGGATACGGCCGAAGAAGCTGATCATGTAAAGACCGCTTAATCCTACAACCGCATAGATAATGCGGGTAAGCCATGTCATGTCCCCGAAAAGAAGGGAGACAAGATTAAATTGGAAAAATCCAACTAATCCCCAGTTGATGCAACCGATCACAGCCAAAACCAATAAGGTATAATCTAACCATTTCATGTGTTTTCACCTCCTGTTTTATGGTAGTATCTTTCAAATTTGCAAAAATATGTACAAAATCTGCGAATAGTTGTAATCGGTGAAAAAGAATGCTATGATAGTACAGCGAATGAGCAACGAGCGCAGATCGTTATCTTTTTTTAGATTAAGAGGAGCAATTATTTTGGCAAGGGAAAAGAACATTGTTAAATATCGTAAACCACGGAATATCAATATCGGGCTTGTGATTTTTCTGGTTATCATCGTATATATTGCGTTTAATGTTTTTCAATATATCACATCGGAAAGCATCGCTGCATATGAGGTCAGCCAGGGGGCTATCGCAACGAATAATACCTACCGGGGGCTGATATTACGCAAGGAGTCGGTTGCATATGCGCAGCGTGCCGGTTATGTAAATTATTATGCGAAAAATGCTTCCAGGGTATCGGTAAATGATGCGGTATATTCCATTGATACAAAGGGTGATATCTCTGATAAAATCAGTCAGGCGAGTGCGGGAGAAACGGCACTTTCCACATCCTCTATCAAAGAAATATCACAAAAACTTGACAATTTTTCGAATTCATACAATGCGAAGGACTTTTCTTATGTTGTTACTTTCAAGGATGATCTTTCTTCTACCTTACAGCAGATGGTAAATACGGCGGCATTGGAATCTCTGGGGGAGCAGGTCAGCACAGCGGCATCTAACAGCACCTTTTATCTGGTATATCCGGATAAGACGGGGCTTGTCACATATTATACAGATGGTTATGAAGATTATTCAATTGATGATTTTTGCGCATCCTATATGGATTTTTCCGGCTATACAAGGAATAATCTGAACGCAAATGAAAAGGTGGAGGCAAACGCTGCTGTCTACAAGCTCGTAACAGATGAAACATGGGATGTTGTGATCGAAATCTCCCAGCAACAATCGGAAGCATTTGCAGATGGAAGTTATGTTAAGATCCGTTTTTGCGAGGATAATTATACCGCAAATGCAAAATATACCGTTTTAAAGGATCAGAACCGTTATTTTCTGGATTTGCGGATGCAGACTGCGATGGTACGTTACATCAATGATCGTTTCGTGGATATCGAGCTGGTGGTCAATGACCAGAGTGGGTTGAAGATCCCGAAGTCTGCAATCACTACGAAGGAGTTTTATACGGTTCCGAAGGAAGCTTTTGCACAAGGGGGAGACTCAAACAGTTTAGGACTGCTAATCTCGAAGACAACAGAAGATGGAGAACAGGTTCTGTTTGTCACGCCAACGATTTATTATGAAAATGATGACTTTTATTATATTGACGATGAAGATGTGTCGACCGGAGACGTTGTACTTATAAACAATTCAACCCAAAAGTATACGATTGGGACCGACAAGGATTCGTTGATTGGAGTATATAATATCAATAAGGGATATGCGGTGTTTAAGCAGATCAATATTATGTACGAAAATGAGGACTATGCAATTGTGGAACAGAAAACAGCATATGGAATTTCTCTGTATGATCATATTGCGCTTGATGGTTCAAAGCTTACTGAGAATCAGCTGATTACAAAATAAGATGGGAGAGTACGGATATTATGTTAAAGGAGAACTTAGCACAGGTAGAAGCGAATATTCAAAAGGCATGTGAAAAAAGCGGAAGGACACGGCAGGAGGTGACTTTGATTGCCGTTAGTAAGACAAAGCCTGTAGAAATGCTTCAGACCATATATGATTGCGGAGTCAGGGACTTTGGAGAAAACAAAGTTCAGGAAATGTGTGACAAAATGGACGTGCTGCCGAAAGACATTAAATGGCATATGATCGGACATCTTCAGACGAATAAGGTAAAATATATTGTTGGAAAGACAGAGTTGATCCATTCGGTTGACAGTGTACATCTTGCAGCTGAGATTCAGAAGCAGGCAGTTAAAAAGAATGTCACAGTTCCTATTTTGATCGAAGTTAATATAGCGGAGGAGGAGAGTAAGTTTGGCATCCACAAGGAGGATACGATTGCCATGGTAAGGGAGATCGCGACAATGGATCACCTGCAGATCAAGGGACTTATGACCATCGCCCCGTTTGTGGAAAATGCTGAAGACAACCGCCTATATTTTAGGGAAATCAAACAATTATCGGTTGACATCAAGAATCAAAACATAGATAATGTAAGTATGGATGTTCTTTCAATGGGAATGACCGGTGATTATATGGTTGCAATCGAGGAAGGTGCAACCCTTGTACGTGTTGGCACTGGCATTTTTGGAGAACGCAATTATAACATATAGCAAAGAGGTTATGAAGATGAGTTTACTTGATAAATTTTTAAATGCAATGCGGCTAAATGATGATGACGATGATTATGATTTTGGCAATGATGATTATTTAGATGATGATTTTGAAGAAAAACCGAAGAAGACTTTTAAGCCGCGGGAGAAGAATGAGATACATGAGGAAGAGCCGGTTAAGGAGCGTGTTGTAAAGACCGCGCCGAAAATCACTCCAATTTCAAAGGGTTCCAGAAAGCAGGTGAGTGCAGGCATGGAAGTATGTGTCATTAAACCAACGTCCGTTGAGGATGCGAGAGAGATAACGGAGACTTTATTAAATGGAAGAACCGTTGTGCTCAATGTGGAGGGGCTGAATGTTGAGATCGCGCAGAGAATTATTGATTTTACATCAGGTTCCTGCTTTGCAATCAGCGGTAATCTGCAGAAGATTTCTAATTATATTTTCATCATTACTCCGGCGAATGTTGACATTTCCGGCGATTTCTTAAATATTGTGGATGCATTTGGAACCGGGGACATTAATTATTAGAAGCTGTTCAATTATATAAATTTTATTGGAGCATCAGAGATTTGTATGTCACTGATGCTCTTATTTATCAGAAGAGGGATATTATTATGAAAAGAAAATCCACTAAGGCAATGATGTTTGGAATGATTGTGATTGCGTTACTCGTAGCATTGGATCAGGCTACAAAGTATATGGCTGCAGCCGTTTTAAAGGCGAATGGACCGAAAGTTCTGATTCCGGGTGTGTTTGAACTACGTTATCTTGAGAACCAGAGTGCGGCATTTGGATTTGACATTGTTTCTTTTTTACAGCGTATTTTTAGGATTTCATATTTCGAGGCGAACCCAGATGCCTTTTTAGCCTTCAAAATGGGCGTTTTTAGCCTTTTAACACTTGTTGTCGTATTTTTGCTTGTACTTGTGTACAGACGCATTCCTGAGGCCAATAAGCGCCTTCGATATATGGATGGCATTTTGCTTGCATTTGCGGCCGGAGCAATCGGCAACTGCATTGACCGCGTGGTTCATAATTATGTGATCGATTTCTTTTATTTCAGCCTGATTAATTTTCCGATTTTTAATGTGGCAGATATCTATGTGACGGTCTCAGCTTTTCTGATGATCGTGCTCGGATTGTTCTATTACAAGGAAGAAGACTTTGAGACGGTATTTCCTTCAAAAAAGAAGAAAGAGACCGTATCGGATGCAAAGTAGGATGCTGCGCAGACAATAAAGAAAGATTTGCTGTTGGAAATAAAGAGATTCTGTGTAATGTAAAGTGAGATGAAGAGGAACTTTGATATATGAAAACAGAAGAATTTGAAGTGATGGGAGAGCAGGATGGAGAGCGTCTGGATAAGTATTTAAGCGTGATCTATCCGGAGCTGTCCCGCTCTTTTTTTCAAAAGATCATAAAGGATCAGGGAATTTTGGTCAATGATGTGCCGGAAAAGGCAAACTATCGCATCAGGGAAGAAGATGTGGTGCGTGTAAATTTCCCGGATGCGGTGCAGACTGCGATAGAGCCGGAAAATATTCCACTCGATATCCTCTATGAGGATTCAGATGTCTTAATCGTTAATAAGCCGAAGGGAATGGTAGTGCATCCTTCCGCTGGACATTATACAGGAACGCTTGTCAATGCGGTGATGTATCATTGCGCGGATTCGCTCAGCGGAATTAACGGGGAGATCCGTCCGGGAATCGTTCACCGGATCGATATGGACACCACGGGATCACTGATTGTTTGCAAAAATGACGACAGCCATGTGAAAATTGCAGAACAGATCAAGGAGCATTCCGTCAACCGGATCTATGAAGGGATTGTGTGCGGTGTTGTAAAGGACGATGAGGGAACAGTAACTGGCGCAATCGGACGCCATCCGACAGACCGCAAAAAAATGGCAATCAATGAAAAGAATGGAAAACCGGCTGTCACACACTATAAGGTTTTAAAGCGATTTGACAAATATACATACATGCAGTTTAAGCTGGAAACCGGGCGTACACATCAGATCCGTGTACACATGGCAAGTATCGGGCATCCTCTTCTAGGTGACGCTGTGTACGGAAACGCCAAGCCAGCCTTTAAGCATCTGCAGGGACAGACGCTCCACGCAAAGACGATCGGATTTATCCATCCGTCGACAGAAAAGTACCTGGAGGTCTCAGCACCGTTGCCAGAGTATTTTGTACATCTGCTGGAGACGTTGTAGTGATTAGGAATTGTCTCAAGTGATATGATATTTGTCTGGAGATTTTCTCTTGCTCTCGTTTGATATAAGGACTATAATTTCATCCGGAAAAAATAAACAAATGGGAGAAAAGCAATGGAAAACAAAAGAATTGTACTCAGAGGAGAGGCAGCACTTCTTGCTGCAATCATAATAAACAGTATTGGCGTATTGCTGATGCTGCAGTCAGGATCGGGAATATCGGCAATATCGAGCGTGCCTTATGCATTTAGCGAGGTATTTCCGAACCTGTCACTTGGAACCTGGACTTACATTTTTCAGGGACTTCTTGTAATCACACTGATGGTATTAAAAAAGAGATTTGTGCCATCCTATCTGTTCAGCTTTGTTGCCGATCATTCCGACCGATTTGTTTCCAAGAGACTTAGCAGAGATCATTGGCAAACCATATTCCAAAGTAAAGATCACTTTTGATGTGACCTGTCTGGTTGTAACCGCGTGCCTGACTTATTTTGCACTCGGAAAGATCTTAGGACTTGGAATCGGAACTGTCGTAGCTGCATTTACGATGGGAAAGGGCGTTGCCATTGTCGGAAATCTGATAGACAAGAAGTTCACATTTGTATCAGTGCTTCACAAAGAGGTGGAACCGGCTAAGTGATGATAATGTGAGCTAATAATGCGATTTGTCAAAAAAATTTCAATAAATTGTTGCAACAATTATCGATTATGTTGTATAATTTTCACAAAGAAATGAATGCGGCATATATAATTTGTGACATCATTTCGGAAAGGTGGTATTTTTTATGGGAAATCGAATTTTTACAATCGGAAGAGAGTTCGGAAGCGGTGGCAAACAGGTCGGAATCAAGCTTGCTGAACGTCTCGGCATCAAATTATATGATAAGGAACTTTTACAGAAGGCGGCTAAGGACTCCGGTTTCTGTGAGGAAATTTTTGAAAACCATGATGAAAAGCCGACCAACAGCTTTTTGTATTCCCTTGTGATGGATACATATTCCGGCGGCGGTTATTCCTCCGCGCCATTTTTGGATATGCCGTTAAACCATAAGATCTTTCTGGCACAGTTCGATTCGATCAAGAAGATCGCAGAGAACGAGTCCTGCGTCATCGTTGGTCGCTGCGCTGATTACGCGCTGTCCGGCAACCCGGATTGCATCAATATCTTTATCCATGCGGATATCAACGACCGTGCAAAGAACATTTCCAAGCGCATGAACATCACAGAGTCCAAGGCGAAGGATATGGCGCTCAAGCAGGATAAGCAGCGCGCAAGCTACTATAATTACTACACCAGCAAGAAGTGGGGAGATTCCAGAAGCTACGATATGACGCTTAACACAAGCAAGCTGACGGTCGACCAGTGTGTAGACCTGATCATTCAGTTTAGTAATTTGAGGGGAATGACGCAGGAATAAACGGTATTTTTTTGTGGTGTTATATGTTTAGTGTAATATTAGGAATGATTATTTAGAATAAAGTAAGGATATTAAGTATGGAGCGAATTGTCTGGAAGGAAGTTCGTTCCATACTTTTTTATTGTGTTCTATTGTGTTTTCATTGACGGGATTGTAAAGTGAGTCTTTGTTTAGATTGTATTTTAATTTTTCACGCGTTTATGGTATGATTATTCTATATGGGACTTTTATATTATCAATGCTTGAAAGCGATATTTGAGGATAGATATAGATTATAGATACATAGGATTTGACAATTATAAGGAGAAGAAGTATAGTATAGGCGGCATCAAACTATTCGCTAAACTCAAGTTTAACGAATAGTTTGATGCATTAAGCAATGAAAATACTATTTTTCCATGTTTATATCGCTAAATCGTTTGAATCCAGAATAATTGTAAATGGTCCATCATTATGGATCTCCAGCTTCATATCAGCGCCGAATATACCTGTTTGAACGTTTGAAATCTTTTTTTTGCATTCTGCGATGATATACTCATACATTTCGTTTGCCATGTCAGGTTTTCCGGCATCGGTAAAGGATGGCCGGTTGCCCTTGCGGCAATTCGCATATAACGTAAATTGTGATATCAAAAGCAGGCTTCCGTTGATATCGTGCAGGGATAGATTGATCTTATCGTTCTCATCGCTGAAGATACGCATTCCGATGAGTTTCTGGATCATTTTGTCGGCAATCTGTCTGGTGTCGTTTTCTGCCACGCCAATGAAAACACAAAAGCCATCGTTGATTGCGCCGGTTACGGTTCCTTCGACAGTACAGCTTGCTGCGGTAACTCTCTGGATTACAAATTTCATGATATAGTAAGTTCCTTTCTTTTGTTACATTTATATAGATTATACCAATCTATCGGGAGAAAACAATGAAAATCCAAAAATTATACAGCTATGTGCGCCAGGCACTTGACGATTATAAAATGATCGATCCGGATGATGTGATTGCCGTTGGCTTGTCCGGCGGTAAAGATTCGATTGCTTTGTTGTATGCGCTTGCAGGACTTAGAAGCTTTTATTCAGTTCCTTTTTCGATAAAGGCAATTACAGTTGAGCTGGGCTACGAAAATTTTGATATTGCGCCGCTGGAGGAGTTATGTGAGCAGTTGAATGTTGAATATCATGTCGTTCATACGCAGATCGGTGAAATCGTAGGACTTAATCAGTCCAATAAGTCCTACTGCTCTCTCTGTGCAAGGCTCCGGAAGGGGGCTTTAAACGATGCGGCATTACAATTTGGCTGTAATAAGGTAGCGTATGCGCATCACATGGATGATATGATTGAGACTATGCTGATGTCACTGATCTATGAGGGCAAATTCTATGCATTTCCTCCGGTCACGAAGCTTGACCGGACAGGGCTTACCGTGATACGGCCGCTTATGTATGCGCCAGAATGCGATGTCATAGGTTTTATGCACCAGATGCAGTTTACCATAGTTAAGAATCCATGCCCATACGATGGACACACTAAGCGTGAATACATAAAATCACTTGTCCGGCAACTGAACAAGGAAAATCCGGGCGTGAAAAAACGGCTGTTTCATGCAATTAAAGAGGGAAAAATCGAGGATTGGAATATATGAAAGATAAAGCATATTATGAAGAACAAAATATAAAAAATGAACTTAAACTGCGCGAAATTCTGGCTACACTTCCCCCGTACTGTACACAGTTTTTTATGTCAATCGAGCCAACAACATCTTCTAGGACTCGATTGGCGTATGCATACGATCTTGCAGTCTTTTTTGATTATATGCATGAGAATAATCCTATTTGTAAGAAGTTAAACATTCGGGAATTTCCAATATCGATATTGGATCAGATCCGTCCGTCAGATATTGAAGAGTATGTTTATCATCTGCGTGTTTATGAAAAAGAAGGGGAGGCACATTCAAATGAGGAACGTGGATTAAAAAGAAAGCTCGCTTCTCTTCGGACATTTTATAATTACTTGTTTAAGAATGAAATGATTGATACGAACCCTGCTTGTAAAGTTGATATGCCAAAAATTCACGACAAGACAATCGTTCGTCTGGATATAGACGAAATGGTTAAAATGTTAGATAAGGTGGAATCCGGTGAGGATCTTACAAAGAGACAGGGAAGCTACCATGAGAAAACAAAGACCCGTGATCTTGCTATCGTGACTTTGCTTTTGGGTACCGGTATCCGCGTATCCGAGTGTGTGGGAATTGATATGGACGATATTGATTGGAACAATTTTGGAGTAAAGGTTCATAGGAAAGGTGGTGCTGAGGTTATTGTTTATTTCGGGGACGAGGTCGCTACCGCTCTTCATGATTATTATGAGGAACGAAAGGGAATTACTGCTTTTCCGGGAAATGAAGATGCGTTCTTCTTATCGATGCAGAGAAAACGGATCGGAGTTCGTGCAGTTGAAAATCTTGTGAAGAAATATTCAAGACTTGTCACCAGCGTAAAAAATATTACTCCACATAAACTTAGAAGCACATACGGAACAAATCTTTATAAGGAAACCGGCGATATCTATCTTGTCGCGGATGTGCTCGGCCATAAGGATGTAAATACGACGCGGAAACACTATGCTGCTCTTGAGGATGAACGCCGCAGAGAAGCTGTAAAGCATGTATACTTGAGGGAAGAATAATACTAATGCTAATAGAAAACAAAGCGCCGTTTGAGGTGTAATAAAACAAGAGGCTGTCAAAATGCATATTGTATTTTGACAGCCTCTTGTTTATTCATTGGTGGTTAATATGGGATTTGTTAATGCCCCGTCCCTTTTAACTTCTCTTCAATTCGTGATTTGACAAGTGCCGCAATCTCCTGTGTGCGCATGTCTTTATATTCTTCATAAGTAATTGGCTTCAGGTAATAGATATATGTTGTGATGGGACCGAAATGAAAGCTATTAAAGACTTTGTAGGAATCAACAAGCGCGATTGGAACGATCGGCATATGTGATTTTAAAGCAATTTTAAAACTTCCGGCTTTAAAATCACAAATCTTGTTGCGGTTATTAAACTTATATCCACCTTCCGGAAACAAGACGTAACGTTTCCCATTTTTAACTTCCTCTGCAACATCATTAATAATATGGATTCCCTGTCTCGGATTATTCTTTTCCAGACGTTTCCCCTGGACAAGGTCAACAACCTCGCGAACCAGAATGGTGTGCGATTTTCTTTTGTCAATAATGAAGGAACAAGGGGTTTTGTGGGTGTAGATAATGCCTAATACATCATATTTTCCTTGATGGTTTGGATACATCATATAGCCCCCCTCTTTTGGAAGGTTTTCCAGACCATATGCCTTTGTAGTGATTTTTCCGGTACGATTCATTAAAAAAATGGCATGTTGAACCAACGCATAACGTTCCTCTTCGGAATATTTGTCTGGGTGATCAGCATACTTTCGCATCTTGGGGATGATGTATGGTGCACGGTATAGATTCATTAAAATGACGTAGATAAATTTAAACATGATACAACACTCCTATAGCGTAATTATAATGAATCGAACTGTTTTTTTCAAGTTACGTGAGTTGATAAAAGTTATTATTGGAATGCGGTTATTTTAGTTCTGTGGAGTAATATGCAACGATAATGTGCTGTCCGGCGTGAATCTGGCCATCCTGAAGCTGGTTGAGGCTGCATACCTCATTGATATAATCACTCTTATTGATGTTATATTGGTCGATGTAGGTATCGGCAAGCGACCATAAGGTGTCTCCACTTTCCACCTCAACGCTTGTATAATACTTATAAATCTGCTTCTTCTCATTATGTGAACTAGCAAAAGCACGAATGCTGGTGCCAAGTATGATAACAAGTGAAATAATAAGAATCCCGGCAACTGCGATAAAACGCTTCTGGAAACGGACAGTACGCTCTCTCTTTGCCAGCTGTGAATTAACTTTCTCGGATAATTTGTCATTGTATGCTCTCATAATACACATCTCCTCTGTGAACGAACATTTGTTTGTATGCCTATACTATAATACACGAACAAATGTTTGTCAATACAAAAATCGAACAAACATTCGCGAATATATGTTTGCTTTTTAAAGGCTGATATGTTACTATTATTTCAGACAACGAACGTTGCATATTAAAGGAGGAAATATATGTCATACGGAAAAATTACAGATAAGCAGCAGCAGATTCTTGATTATATTAAGCAGGAAATCCTTAACAAGGGCTATCCTCCTACCGTTCGCGATATCTGTGAAGCAGTTAAGCTTAAATCGACTTCGTCTGTTCACTCTCATTTGGAATCTCTTGAGAAGAATGGATATATTCGTCGTGACCCTACGAAGCCGCGCGCAATTGAAATTATAGATGAGAATTTTAATCTTACCCGCCGTGAGGTGGTGAATGTACCAATGGTTGGCCGTGTAGCGGCAGGTGAGCCGATCCTTGCGGTCGAGAATATTGAGAACTATTTTCCGGTTCCGGCAGAGTTCATGCCGAATGCAGAGTCCTTCATGCTCAAGGTTAAAGGAGAAAGCATGATCAACGCGGGAATCATGGATGGGGATCAGATCCTTGTCGAACGGTGCAATTCTGCACGCAACGGAGATATGGTCGTAGCACTTGTCGATGATTCCGCCACCGTTAAGACCTTTTATAAGGAATCTGACCATATCCGTCTCCAGCCGGAGAATGACACAATGGATCCGATCATTGTCCCGGATTGCGAGATCCTTGGCAAGGTGTTCGGTGTGTTCCGCTTCTTTTAAGAGACAGTTGCTGACAGATTTGCTATGACAACAACAGAAAAGGCAGGCACTTTTGTACAGAATGATCTATCACAAAGTGTCTGCCTTATTTTAGTAAGCCAATGCCATCCGTGCCAGAGGCTTACGTCTTCATCTATAACTCTTATAATTCTTCCAGAGCTACTCTCTTTCCGTCCTTCCAGATTTTCTCAAGATCATAGAACAGTCGATCTTCCTTGGAAAACAGATGCACGATGACATCCTGGTAATCCATAAGAATCCAAGTGGAACTGCGGTTTCCCTCGATCTGCTTCGCGTGAACACCGGATTTGTACATTGCCTCATCTACCGCATCCTGCATTGCACCAAGCTGGTTTACGTTGGAACCGTTTGCAATAATAAAGTAATCTGCAATTGTTGAGATGTTACGGATATCGATAACGGAGATATCCTCTGCTTTTTTGTCTGATAATGCATCGACTGCTTTTTTTACTAATTCTAATGTCTCCATGGCTGCTCCTTTTGATATGGTTTATAAAATTCATAAGTAAATTCGGTTGCTGGATCAATCGAACCCTTGCGCCCCTGTAAATAGTGCAGTGTGTCATATAGTATTTCGGCTGTACAGGCATCCAGATCCTTAAAAGCAAGTGCCCGGAGTTCTTTTAAATGTGGAGCCTTGTCACGTCGCGGTTCGATATAATCTGCAATATAAATGATTTTATCAAGTATGTTCATATTGGGCTCTCCCGTGGTATGCACCGAAATCGCATGCAAAACCTCAGGGTCAGTAACTTCATACTTGATTTCGGCAAGGATTGCCCCTGCTTTTGCGTGTAACAACGTAGGATTGGCAAATTCGGCCTCTGTGATAAGAACGTGATATTTTTCACATAGGGCAATCTTCTCTTCGTCCTCGAGACATTTGGCGCAGTCATGCAACAGCCCTGCCAGCATTGCTTTATCGATGTCATACTCATGAGCCATTGCAAGGCAGCCGGCAGTATACATCACGCCCTTCGTGTGCTCATAACGGTCTTTATCCAATTCCTTTTTCAATTTTTTGCGAATCTCAATGATGTCCATGATCTTACACTTTCAATATTACATAATATTTAAGTATCTTATATCTGCTTTTCGTGATATTTTTTGATATGGTAAAGCTCCTTTTGCCGGATATATGCAAGCACTTCGGGAGGGAGCTGTTCCTGCATGTCAAAGCCATCACAAAGAGCTTTTCGGATATACCGGGATGAAATATTATATTTTGGACACTCCAGAAAACGTATATCTGCCGGAAACAGTCCGTTTATTTCATCTGCCATTGCAGTCAGATCGTTAATTGAATAATTTCCACGGTTCACCACAAGCAGAATTGCAAGGCTGCTTATGATCTCCGGATGCACCCAATTTATAAAATAGGCAAGTGAATCAGCACCCATGATAAAATAAAAGGTATCATCCGGATGTGCTGCATGAAGCTTTTGCAGCGTCCGGTAGGTGTAGCTTATCTCGTCAGTATTCACCTATATGGAACAGACCTTGATGCGTTCGTTATACCTGCAGGCTTGTTTACACTTTGCAAGACGCATATCTGCAGGTGTCATTGCGTTCTCCGCTTTATTTGGAGATTGTCCTGCAGGAATCAGCCATACTTCGTCCAGACTACATTCTTCGAGTGCCTTTTGTGCCATATATATATGCCCATTGTGTACCGGATCAAACGATCCACCAAGGATACCGATATGCATGGCTTATTCCGGAAGATTGATCTTTGCGTTTTTCTTTGGCTTGCGGTAAAAGATCATTTTCTTACCGATAACCTTTACAACGGTGGAATGTGTGCGCTCTGCAATCGCGTTTGCAATCTCCTTTGGGTCATCGAGACAGTTCTTTAAGACAGAAACTTTGATCAGCTCACGCTTCTCGAGAGCCGCATCGAGTGCTTCAACGATTTCCGGTGTAAGGGAAGCCTTGCCGATATGGAAGATCGGATCCATAGTGCTGGCTAATGAGCCAAGGTAAGCTCTTTGTTTGCTTGAAAGATTCATAGTAATCTCCTATTTGTAATAATCAAATTCATGTCCGTACATACGAACAGTGTCACCGTCTACGATACCTCTCTCTTCAAGATCTTTTAAGATGCCCTGCTCCTTTAAGAACTTCTGGAAGAAGAGGAATCCCTTCTCGGACTCGATGTTGGTGTAACCAAGCATTTTGTCGATCTTCGGTCCTTCTACAACAAATGCTCCATCGTCCGCGCGTGTCACGGTATATGGCTCGTCCTTAAAGAAATTGAGTGCCGGATCAAACTCAGGCTCATAGACAAAAGTCTCCTTCGGACATTTGGCTAAAAGGTCACGGATTTCAAATAATAACTCGCGAAGTCCCTGACCGCTGACTGCAGAAATTGGAAACACCTTGATGCCGTCTTTTTCAAACTCGTCACGCAGTTTTTGGATAATCTCATTCTCATCACCATAAACGGCATCCATCTTATTGGCGGCAATAACCTGTGGTTTCTTTAAAAGATCCGGATTGTAAGCGGCAAGTTCTTTGTTGATTGCCTTGATATCTGCAATGGGATCGCGGCCTTCGGTACCGGCGGCATCCACAATATGCACCATAACTTTCGTACGGTCAATATGACGCAAAAATTCGTGACCGAGTCCGACACCTTCGGAAGCACCTTCGATCAATCCAGGAATATCCGCAATGACAAAACCATTGCCATCCTCCATATCTACAACACCGAGATTTGGTTGTAAGGTGGTAAAGTGGTAGTTGGCAATTTTTGGCTGGGCGTTGGTTACTCGTGATAAGAATGTAGATTTTCCGACATTCGGAAATCCGACAAGACCGACATCCGCGATAACCTTAAGCTCAAGCTGAACCTCAATCTCAATCGCTTCCTGCCCGGGCTGCGCGTACTTCGGCGCCTGCATGGTAGAGGTCGCAAAATGCTGGTTGCCAAGTCCGCCTCTGCCGCCACGGAGAACAGTCACACGGCGGTTTTCGCCGGACATATCCGCGATGACTTTACCGGACTGCGCATACTTTATGATGGTTCCTTCCGGAACCTTTAAGATGAGATCTTCGCCATTCTTGCCGTGACAGTTGCGCTTGCCGCCCTGTTCACCCGGAGTTGCTGCGAATTTCCTTCTGTGACGGTAGTCGGTTAAGGTGTTAAGTCCCTCGTCGACCTCAAAGATCACGTCGCCGCCCTTGCCGCCGTCACCGCCATCCGGACCACCGTCCGGAACGTATTTTTCACGGCGGAAGGATACATGTCCATCGCCGCCTTTTCCTGATTTTATAATGATTTTTGCACGATCTGCAAACATAATTTTCTACCTCAAAACAAACAGACCCGGCTAATGTATAGCCGGGTCCACATTGAATCTTACTCGTTAACTACTGGATAAACAGAAGCCTGCTTCTTGTCTCTTCCAACTCTCTCGAATCTTAATACACCATCTACCTTTGCAAATAATGTATCATCTCCGCCGATGCCAACATTAACACCTGGGCGGATCTTCGTTCCACGCTGTCTGTAAAGAATGTTTCCAGCTTTTACGAATTGTCCGTCTGCTCTCTTTGCTCCTAATCTCTTAGACTCGGAATCACGGCCGTTCTTTGTAGAACCAACTCCCTTTTTATGAGCAAAAAACTGAAGGTTCATATTCAACATGTCTTACACCTCCTTGAATTCTAACATGAGGAATCCATCCCCATAATCATTTTGTATTCCTTGCAAGCCCAGAATCATGGAATCCATAAGAAGCCTTGCATCCGGAGATAATTTCTCTGAAAATGTGACATCAATCAGACCACTGTCGGTCTCATCATCTGTCACAAGCGAAAACTTCGTTTTGGTCAGTCTCTCTAATGAATTGATCGCATTGATGACCAGAGCGGAAACTCCGGCACAGACAATATCCGATCCTGCCTCAGCATACTCAGCATGTCCGATGCAGTTGAATTCATATATTTCTCCCTGATTCTGAAAAATCGTTATATGGATCATAACAATTCCTATCGATTACGCGTTGATCTTTTCAATCTTTACCTGTGTGAACGCCTGTCTGTGGCCGTTCTTCTTGTGGTAACCGGTTTTTCTCTTATACTTGTAAACGATAACCTTCTTGCCTCTGCCTTCTTTAACTACAGAAGCCTCAACGGATGCTCCGTCAACGGTTGGAGCTCCAACCTTAAGATCATCTCCGCCTACAACTAAGACCTGATCGAAAGTAACTTTCTCACCAGCCTCCACACCAAGCTTTTCAATGGTAATGATATCGCCTTCGGATACTTTGTACTGTTTACCACCTGTTGCTATGATTGCGTACATAATGGCACCTCCTATTTATCATTACTCGCCAGTTTCGGTGCTGTCTAAAAATGGACAGACTTTAAACCACACTGTGCGGCATACTCATGTATAATAGCATATGTCCTATTGGACGTCAACCATTTCTTTTAAAGATTTGTTGATTTTTTTGCGGGTAAGCTCAATCAGCCCAAGTTTCGTAATATCGATAAACTGACAGGGAACAACATCCTTTTTCAGCTCCTCTTTCAGACAGGTGATTAATGAGTTCTCCTGCTCTTTGTCATCCATATTGATAAAGTCAATCAGAATCATACCACTGATGTTTCGAAGTCTTATCTGGCGGGCTGCTTCTACGGCAGCTTCTCTGTTGACAGCCAATGCTTTTTTGTCCTTTTTCATGTTTTTGGCAGAATTGACATCGATAAAGGTGAGCGTTTCAAGCTGCTCAAGGATAATGTTTGCACCGGATTTCAGCCATATTTTGTTGGATAAGAGCTTCTCGATATTGCTGGGAATATTGTAAAGCGTGCTAAGCGACAGATCAGGATCGTTATACAGGATAAGTCGTGAAGCATCGATATAGGGCAAAAATGTCCGGATCTGTTCATACACCTGTGGGATATCCGTATAGATGCCATCGTATTCCGCACTACCTGTAGCGGAAGATATATCAGTATCGAACACCGCCCTATCAAAGTTGCGTAGCGTCTGCAACCGGCGCAGATAATCCGGGATCGGGGTATACAGCTTTGTATACGCCGAAAGGTGCGTACAGGTATCTAGCATATTACGGTAGGTGTCCGTAAGCTCTGACAGATCGGATTCGATCGCCTCGTCCGTAATTTTTGCAGCATTTGTGCGAAGAACGATCCCATAGTTATAATCTATATTGTCGGTCACCACCCCTGTAAGCAGCTCGGTAAGCAACTGGCGCTTTACAGCCTCGATCTTTTTGGAGACACCGAGCGTGGTATTTCCTCGTGTAAGGATCGCGTACCGTCCGGTGAGTGTAAGTTTTGTGGTAAGAACAGGAGCCTTCGTCTTGACGGCATCCTTCTCGATCTGTACAAGCAGTTCATCCCCCTCACTGATCTGTGCATTTTTGGACTGTTTTCTGGTAAAAACAGCGTTTGAAAGCTCCGAAAGCGGCAGATATCCGGTGATCTCCGGCGTAACGCGGACAAACGCGGCAGAGATATTGACGACAACATGATCCACACGCCCGATCACGATGCTTCCGGTCAGGGAAGTGCCATCGGAGGGATACAGCTGGAAGTCCACAAAGTCCCTCCGCTCATTCAACGCTATATATGCTAGATAGTTTTTCTCTTTGATCGTAACATTTGTTATGGCAAGTCGTTTCATGATTATTTCTTCTTACGATATACGGTATAGCAGTTATTCGACCGGAGTGCCGAGAGCCAAAAGCGATACAAGTGCTCCGGCATCATCTCTTGTGTAAACCTCAAGGCGGTGGATCTGGATCGCACGCTCATCATAGATGTAACCGAGTTTTTCATATAAGGATGCAAGCACCAGTTCAGGTTTGATGTTGTCGATACTTCCGGTGGAAACCTGAAGGAAAAATGCAGGCTTTCCATTTTCATCCTCAGCAACCGAAAAATTGTATACAAGCGGCTTTAAGTCAACTTCGCGTTCGCTTTTCTTGGTTTTCTTTAAGATGGTAAAGGAACCCTGCTCTGTAAACAGTGTCTGGATGTGTTCCTGCCATTCTAAGACACTGCAGGGACTCTCGTAGCCATCTTTAAATGTCAGACGGTAATCCGCTGCGGCAACGATCGCCATAGCAGTTTTGGCATTGTCGGGAAGTGCCACATATCCGGTGACTTCAATTCCCTCAACCATCGTTGCGTTAAGCGCTTCAAGTGCCTGCTTTGTGCTCATTGTACTGTTTACTTCAATATCAAAATACTCTCCGTCACTTGTGATTCCAACCCCGAGCGGTGCGGCAAAGGACATGATCTGATGCGGTGAATATCCCTCTGAATAACAGATGTCAATCTGTGCACGGCGAACTGCCTTCTGGAAATAACGCATAAGGTCTAAGTGACCGAGAAACTTCATCGTACCGAACCGGCGGAACTTAATTCTTATCTTCATAGCAGACACCTCCGTGGAATTCTTTTGCTCCACATCCGGAACAACGCATGCGGCAGTTCGGAGTAACAGTCTCCTTGTGTGCCTGATTCCATTCCCGGATCATAAATTCCTTGGTCACGCCGATATCGATAAAATCCCAAGGCAGGATCTCGTCGAGCGGACGTTCACGCAAAGCGTAGAAATCAATGGAGAGCCCACACGCTTCAAATGCTTCAAGCCAGCGGTTATAATCAAAAATTTCACGCCACGCGTCGAAGAATCCACCATGCTCGTATACATAAAGAATCGCTTTTGCCACACGGCGGTCACCTCTTGCGAGGAGACCTTCAAGAACCGTAACATCGGCCTCATGCCAATTGTAACGGATACTTTTGTGATTTAACTGCTCCTTTAAGTGATCATTTACGATTTTGGCACGGCCCAGATAGTCATCCGGCGTGAACATTCCTGCCCACTGGAATGGAGTAAATGGCTTTGGAACAAAGAAAGAGGTACTGATCGTAACCTGGCATTTACCATTACGCTGTTCCTTTGGAACTGTGTCATAGTATAAAGCTGCAATGTCGTTGGCAAGTTCCGGAATTGCACGCATATCTTCTTCTGTCTCAGTCGGAAGTCCAAGCATAAAGTATAGCTTTACCTTGTTCCAGCCACCTTTAAATGCCTCTTCGGCACCACCTAAGATATTCTCAACGGTAAGGCCTTTATTAATGACATTTCGCATGCGCTGGGAACCAGCCTCAGGAGCAAAGGTAAGACTGCTTTTTTTGACATCCTGCACCTTACTCATGACATCAAGTGAAAATGCGTCTATTCGCAAAGAAGGCAGGGAAATGTTGATATGCTGATCCTTGCATTCATCCATCAAAAAGTCTAAAAGTTCCGGCAATTCTTTATAATCGGAGGAACTAAGCGAACTGAGGGAAATCTCCTCGTATCCGGTATTACGTATCATCTGACGTGCTTTTTCCTTCAAATCGCTGACACGTTTCTCCCTGTTCGGACGGTAGATCATACCGGCCTGACAGAAACGACAGCCACGGATGCAGCCGCGCTGGATTTCAAGAACAATACGATCCTGGGTTGCCTTGATAAACGGAACAACCGGCTTCTCAGGGTATACAGCCTCAGAAAGCTGCATTTCAACCTGTTTTTTTATGGTATGAGGAATATCGTCATAAATCGGTGTAAAAGCCGCAATTGTATTGTCCTCCCTATATGTGACCTCGTATAAGGCAGGAACATACAATCCCGGAATCTTTGCCGCATCATGCAGAAAAGCAGCCCGGTCATAGCAGCCCTTTTTATGTTCCTTGTAAAGTTCTAACAGCTTACCGTATACAACTTCGCCTTCCCCGATATAGAAAATGTCAAAGAAATCTGCGATTGGCTCCGGGTTATAAGAACATGGACCACCACCAATGACGATTGGATCATCATTCGTGCGGTCTTTGGATAAAAGCGGAACCTGAGACAGATCAAGAATCTGCAGAATATTGGTGTAGCACATTTCATATTGGAGCGTAATTCCGATAAAATCAAACTCTTTTAACGGCTCCTGCGATTCGAGTCCAAACAGAGGAATATTCTGTTCTTTCATAATGGCGTGTAAATCCGGCCATGGGGAATATACTCTCTCACACCAGGTATCGCTTCGTTTGTTGAACATATCGTAGAGAATCTGAATGCCTAAATGTGACATGCCGATTTCATAAACATCCGGAAAACACATAGCAAAGCGGATGTCAACATCCGCTTTGTTTTTCTTTACCGCATTCAGTTCATTGCCAATATAACGGGCAGGCTTATCAATCTGCATCAGTATTTCATCGCTTAATGCTAATTTTGTCATGTCTTTTTTCCTAACTTGTATCGTATTATCGTTGTGCAAGTTCGTTTGTGATATCCTCCCAGGTAACGCCTTTTGCTACCATCAGAACCATCAGATGATACATATAATCAGATATTTCATATTTGATCTCGTTTTCACCCGGATTTTTGGCAGCAATCACAATCTCTGTGCACTCTTCTCCAAGCTTCTTCAGGATATTGTCAATGCCCTGGTCAAACAGGTAATTCGTGTACGACCCATCCTTTGGAGTTTCCTTGCGGTCTGCGATGGTTGCGTAAACTTCTTCAAATACTTTAAGTGGATTCTTCTCAATGCATTCTTTTTTGACAATGTTGTTAAAAAAGCAGGAACGGTTTCCGGTATGGCATGCTGCTCCCACTTGGGAAACCTTCGCAAGAATGGTATCAAAATCACAGTCTGCCGTCAATGATTTTACATATTGGATATGTCCGGAAGTTAATCCTTTGGTCCACAATTCCTGCCGGCTTCTGCTGTAATAGGTCATTTTGCCAATATTAATGGTTGTATTAAATGCTTCTTCATTCATGTACGCAAGCATTAATACCTCATCGGTACGATAATCCTGAACGATTACAGGAACCATTCCATCTGAATTTAACTTAAGGTCTGACCATTTAAGATCCGGGGCAAAATTATCCATTTTAATACCATCGGCGGACAGACGGGATTTTAATTTCATAATGTCCGTGGTTGGATCATTGATAAAATTGCCGGCAATCCCCCGGATGGTACTCCGCTTTAACATCTTTACAATTGTGTTATAGTCGAATTCTGGCATATTAACAACATAAGGAACGGTTGTGATGTTTTCGATTGCATCCATGATATCCATATTCAGAACCAGCAGTTCATGAATAACATCTTCAAGTCCCTTCTGATGTTTAAATAAAAAGTCAACGGTAGATACCGAAACAAGGATACGGTCTTTGCCAAAACGTTCACTTGCTTCATCGGCAAGCTCTACACTTCCCGGCTTTGAACCGTTGATGATAACCTGAAGGCAGCCTGCATAAAGTAATTTCTTAACATCCTCAATACGATTAATGTTACCGCCGGCGCATACCTTAATGCTGATGTTGCGGTTGATGATCTTAATTGTATTGATGTTTTTGGCATGCTCATCGTCATCGGTAGAAAGATCAAAGATAATGATCTTATCGATTCCGCTGTCATTGTACAGACGGCATAAATCGTAGACATTCTCAATCTCGGTAAAGTCATCAAATGAGCGCACGGCTTTGCCATTCTTTAAGTATAAGGTTGCCACAATATTTTTTTGTTCCATATTATAAGCTTCCTTTCGTTGATAAAATGTCGGTGATACGAGGGTCAATGGTTGTCGCCTCGTCAAGAGCGCGTGCAAAAGCCTTAAACATGGCCTCTACCATATGATGATTGTTGCCACTGTTTAACACTTTGATATGAAGATTCATTCCGGCAGTATAAGAAATTGCATAAAAAAACTCCTTTACCATCTCGGTATCCATATATCCCACTTTTTCAACGGTAAAATCCGCTTCAAAATTCAAATATGGTCTTCCGGACAGATCAATAGCACAGAGAACAAGAGTCTCATCCATTGGCAGGATACAACTTCCGTAACGCTTGATTCCCTTCTTGTCACCGAGCGCATTTTTGATTGTATTTCCAAGTACGATGCCACAGTCTTCGATGGTATGGTGGCAGTCGACTGCAAGATCTCCCTCGCAGTTTACCTCAAGATCAAAGAAACCATGTCTCGCAAAGCCTTCAAGCATATGATTAAAGAAACCGATTCCGGTATTGATCTGGCTTTTTCCGCTTCCATCGATAGAAAAAGAAATTGCAATGTCGGTTTCCTTTGTCTTTCGCGTCAATTTTGAAATTCGTTCTGACATAACTATACCTCGTTTATTATACCGCAATTATTCAAAGCGCACACGGATGGAGTTCGCGTGAGCGGTCAGCTGCTCACATTCTGCAAAAGTCTCAATATCCTTATGAATCGGCGCAAGCGCTTCTCTGGAATAAGAGATGATACTTGATTTTTTAATAAAATCATCCACAGATAATGCGGAGAAGAATTTCGCAGTGCCGTTTGTCGGAAGTACGTGGTTTGGTCCGGCAAAGTAGTCGCCGAGTGGTTCCGAAGAATACTCTCCGATGAAAATTGCACCGGCATTTTTGATGCGTGTCATAACATGGAAAGGATCCTTTGTAACAATCTCCATATGCTCGGATGCTATTTCATTTGTTGCATCAATCGCGTCATCCATCGTTGGCGCAACGAGAATATATCCATAATTATCCAATGATTTCTGTATGATCTCCTTGCGGGAGAGAACGGAAACAAAAGCATCCACTTCCTGGGACACCTGCCTTGCAAGTTCATGGCTTGTTGTGATCAGAATTGCAGAGGCCATTTCATCGTGCTCTGCCTGGGACAACAGATCAGCTGCCACATAGCGGGCATTTGCTGTCTCGTCCGCAAGTACAAGAATCTCACTCGGACCTGCAATGGAGTCAATGCTGACATAACCGAACACGGCCTTTTTGGCAAGTGCAACATAGATGTTTCCCGGTCCGACAATTTTGTCAACATTTGGGATACTTTCTGTGCCGAATGCCATGGCAGCAATTGCCTGTGCTCCGCCGACTTTATAAATCTCATCAACACCGGCTTCTTTTGCTGCAACAAGTGTGGAAGGATAAACTTTTCCGTCCTTTCCGGGAGGGGTACACATAACGATACGTGGCACTCCGGCTACCTTTGCAGGAAGGACATTCATAAGAACTGATGACGGATATACTGCTTTTCCGCCCGGAACATATACTCCGGCAACATTTAGTGGAGTGACTTTCTGTCCAAGAATGATGCCATCCTCACAGGTAAACCATGAGTTTTGCATCTGTTTTTCATGGTATTTTTTTATGTTGACAAGTGCTTTACGGATGACGGAAAGAAGCTTTTCGTCCACCTTGTCATAGGCTTCTTTGATCTCCTCTTCCGTCACTAAAATGTTAGATGCATTTATATCTGCGCCATCAAAACGCTTGGTATAATCGAATACAGCCTCATCCTTTTTCTCTCTGACATTTTGGATGATGTCGTTGACGCGGCCTTCAAATTCACCATAATTATTAGGGCTTCTCTTTAACAGATTTTGAAGTAAATCTTTTTTTGAGTCAGCATTTAATTCTACAATTCTCATTTTTGTTCGACCTCTCTTTTTATTGTTTAAATAACTGTTTTAAGATCGCGGATCAGCTTTGTAATGCGTTCATTTTCCATCTTCATGCTGACCTGATTGACTACTACGCGTGCAGACAGCGGACATACCTCTTCAAGAACCATGAGTCCGTTCTCTTTTAATGTAGTTCCTGTTTCTACAATATCACAAATCACCTCAGAAAGTCCAACGATTGGTGCGAGTTCTATGGAACCATTCAATTTGATGATCTCGACGGTCTGATGTTTTTTGTTGTAAAAATAATCCTTTGCGATATTTGGATATTTGGTGGCAACACGGATCTGTTCATGGTGCTGTAAAAGTTCCCTTGCACTTTCCGGACCGCAGATGCACATACGGCATTTCCCATATCCGAGGTCAAGAACCTCATAAATATTGCGACCTTCTTCCAAAATTGTGTCTTTGCCGACAATTCCGATATCAGCTGCTCCGTATTCTACGTATGTCGGAACATCCGGACCTTTTGCAAGAAAGAATTTTAATTTCATTTTCTCATTTACAAAAATCAGCTTGCGGGTATCTTTGTCACGGATTTCTTCACAGGTAATTCCGATCTTTTCAAACAGATCCATTGTCTTGTTTGCCAGACGGCCTTTTCCGAGTGCAAAAGTTAAATAACGCTTTTCGTCCATTCTCTCTTCCTCCAAGGTGCAGTCTTTAAATAAATTCTACGCGGCTGATATGCTGTTTGACTGCATATCGGAAATAATCGTCCTTTGACTTTCCTGCATCAAACTGGGTTGTCTGGACAAGCATTCCCTGCATGCGAAGTACCATTGCCTTGCGTATTGCCTCGGCTGAATTCTCCGGATAGAAAACCAAAAGAGCAGAATTGTTTGTGGTGTCAATTTCTATCTTTTGTCTGGTGATTGCTGCCATCAGCTGATCAACTACGATGGCAAATCCAATGGCCGGCGTATTCTTTCCGAAGTAACTGAGCAATTTATCATAGCGTCCGCCTTTGACGATTGGTTCTCCGGTACCATACGTATATCCGGAAAAAATAATTCCGGTATAATATTGGTAATCGCTTAAGATGCCAAGTTCAAAGGAGACATACTTTTCGATTCCATATATTTGCAGATATGAATAAAGCTCAATCAGATGGTCGATTGCATCTGCAATCTGCGGATAATCTGCTGCATAATCCCTGGAGGCTTCAAGTTCGCTTAAAGAAATATTAAAATTGCCAAGCAACTGAAACAGATATTTAAGCTTATCACTGATGGAAAGCGGCTGAATGTATTCTTCAACGCCGAGGAAATTCTTGTTAAAAAGAAGCTCCCGTATTTCTTTGACGCTCTCATCGGTAAGTCCGGCTGCATTTAACAGACCATTTAAAAACTGTGTGTGTCCGACAGAAATCTGAAACTCTTTCAAACAGCAGGAACGCAGACATTCTACCACCATCGCCAATATCTCGGCGTCGGAGGAAGTTGCTGACTCTCCCATCAATTCGGCACCACATTGTGTTGTCTCTTTCAATCTTCCTTTATAGTCGGAATGGTTTACGAAGGTATTGCCCATATAACACAATTTGATAGGCATATCTTCATCCACATAGTATTTTGCAGCACTCCGTGCAATAGATGGGGTAAAATCGGGACGAAGCACCAAAGTGTTTCCCTCTTTGTCAAAAAATTTATACAAATTCTTTGACGGAGTTGTGCCGATCTCTCTTCCGAAAATATCAAAAAATTCAAATGTCGGAGTCTGAATATCGTGGTATCCGTATCGTAGGAGAACTTGATGAAGCTTCTCCTGTATGATCAGCTTTTTGGTACATTCACCATTGTAGATGTCGCGAACGCCGTCTGGGGTATGTAATAATTCATCTCTCATAAATACTCCTGTTGTACCTGCCAGATCTGCAGGTAAATTTAAACTTTAATATAGTACAGTGATAATATGCTACCACGTGAAACAAAAACCATTATATGAAAAGAACAATTATTTGTCAACAAATTATCTTGATTCCAAGTCTCTTTGCAATCCGTTTAAGTAAGGGACAAGCACTCCCGGCACCTCCGGAAGAATATACTCCGGTGATAGTTCATCATATCGGAAGCTTTTTCTTCCTCCATTTTGTCCGCGCTCCCAAAAGCGGATGAGCTCTTTAAATGGCAGATAGTAAAACTCGTTTCTGGACGTAAAAAAGATCAGTATAAAGGCGATTCCATCCTGATGTTCGAATTCCTGCATAAACCGCACCTGATGTTCATGAATGTTTTGGAGTGGAAACGTATCGGTATTACATTCCTTTGCATCAAAGCACACAGGAACTCCTTGTACTACGCCGATATAATCAACAGTACTCTTTTGGTCAAAGTATGCAAGCGTGATATGCCTTGTCTCCTTATCAATATTGATGGGAGTGATTGGAGTTGGAATTTTCTGAATCAGTCCTAAGTGATTTTCCAGATATTTCTCGTTTGTCCGATTTAGCATGTCCTCGAGCGTCGATCCCCGAAGCCCCCTGGAATTCCATGTTGGCATTGCTTTTTAATCTCCTGTCATTTCATTAAAATACCTTGCAATTCAAGAAATACGATAATCCGGTGAAATCCTAAGAAAGGTCTTTGGTGTTTCTGCTGTGAAGGTTCTTCCATCAGGAAAGGAAATACGGTACGCGTGTAAAAGCTGAGCTTTGACATTGTAATCCATAGCAAAAGTTCGGTTGACAATCGGATTGCCGTACTTGGGATCCCCGATGATCGGATGCCCGATCGATGCAAGATGTGCGCGGATCTGGTGTGTTTTACCGGTGATCAGATGTACTTCTAAAAGGGTTGTATTGTTTGCCTGATATAGTGGACGATACGCAGTTTCAATCGGTTTTGCATCATCGCTGTCTGCCGTGGAACGGATCTCCACACAATTGGTATGCCGGTTCTTGATAAGATAGCCCTTTTGGTGGGCCGGCTTTGTAAGGATTCCACTTACGACAGCCAGATAATATTTGCCAATTGTACGTTCCCTTAACATCCGGGATAGTTCCTGGGAACCTTTGAGGGATATTCCCATCAGTATCAGTCCTGTTGTGTTGCGGTCAAGCCGGTTACAGACTGACGGCCGAAACGTTGCAAAGGATTCCCGGGTAAGTTTCCCTGTGCGGATCAGATAACCGAGCAGATGCTCATTTGCAGAGACATCTGATGGGGATGCCTTCTGCGACAACATATTAAATGGTTTGTCCGCAATAAGGATATCATCATCCTCATAAACAATCCGGATGCCACCGAGAGGAAACTTTGATAATAAAGAAAATTCATCATCGGCCTGTCTGGTGTCCCCGGAAAACTTTGCAAATGTCTCATCAGAGAAAAAGAGGCGCACAATATCTCCGCTATGAAGAATTTCATTTCCTTCGGATTTCTTCCCATTTAAAGTAATATTCTTTTTTCGCATCATTTTATAGAGGAAACTTGTTGCAGCATCCGGCAAAAGCTTTTTTAAGTATTTGTCAAAACGCTGGTTTTCCTCGTTTCGTTTGATTGTAAATTCTTTCATAATATAATCTTATGTCCGCTATCTGCCTGATTTTTTCTTGTGAACATTCCGGATTGTCTTCTTATGCGGCGTATGGTTCGCTGAAGTAGAAGCCGGAATGTTTTGCCTTGAAGCCTTATGCTCCATTTTCCTTGGACGTATCAGGCATTTCTTATCAAATCCGATCAGATCTTCGCGTCCTGCTTTGATCAGAGCTTCTTTGACCAATTCATAGTTCTTCGGATTTTTGTATTGGATCAGGGCACGCTGCATTGCTTTCTCGTGAGGATTGGTTGCAACATACACCGGTTCCATTGTACGTGGATCAAGTCCCGTATAATACATACAGGTTGAAATGGTGGATGGTGTAGGATAAAAATCCTGTACCTGCTCCGGTGAGAGATTGTGATCCCTCAGATACTCAGCCAGCTCTACTGCTTCTTTCAGAGTGGAGCCCGGATGGGAAGACATCAGATATGGCACAAGATATTGCTCCTTTCCGAGTTTTTTGTTCATATTCTGATACGCCTCTACAAAACGATTGTATACTTCCACACGAGGTTTTCCCAGCTTTTCGAGTACAGCGTTGGATATATGCTCCGGAGCAACCTTCAGCTGGCCACTGACATGATATTCACACAATTCCCGCAAAAAGGTCTGATCTTTGTCATAAATCAAATAATCAAATCGGATACCGGAACGGACAAATACTTTTTTTACCTTCGGAAGTGCACGTAGCTTACGCAGGAGCGCTACATAGTCAGAATGATCTACAATAAGATTCTTACAAGGCGTTGGAAACAGGCATTGGCGATTGGTACACGCCCCCTTTGTCAGCTGCTTCTGGCATGCAGGGGCACGGAAATTGGCAGTCGGACCGCCAACGTCATGAATGTATCCCTTGAAATCTTTTTCCTGTGTGATCTTTTTGGCTTCTTCAATAATCGATTCATGGCTGCGGCATTGAATGATACGGCCCTGATGGAATGTGAGTGCACAGAAGTTACATCCGCCATAGCATCCTCTGTTACTGATCAGCGAAAATTTAACTTCATTGATCGCTGGTATTCCACCGAGCGCCTCATATGATGGATGATAGGTGCGCATATAGGGAAGCGCATATACGGCATCCATCTCTTCAACCGTAAGCGGCTTGGATGGTGGATTCTGGACAACATATACATGGTCATATGGTTCACACAGCCGCTTGGCAGTAAAAGCATCCGTGTTTTGGTATTGGGTATAAAAACTCTCTGCGAATACTCTCTTGTCTGCTTTGATCTCATCATAAGACGGAAGCATGATTGCATCATAGATAATATCTTTATCCTTGGTCTTAAATACGGTTCCATCAATAAAAGTGATATCTTTAACAGCAATTCCTGCCTTTAGGGCATCTGCAATTTCAACAATGCTGTGCTCTCCCATCCCGTAAGAAATCAGATCCGCGCCGGAATCCAGAAGAAGAGATCTTTTTACTTTGTTTGACCAATAATCGTAATGAGCCAGACGGCGCAGGCTTGCCTCAATACCACCTACAACGATCGGAATATCCTTGTAGGTATGGCGGATCAGGTTACAGTAGACAACGGTAGCATAATCCGGTCTTTTTCCTGTTACGCCGCCCGGAGTATAAGCATCCATGGTCCGGGGCTTTTTAGAGACACTGTAATGATTAACCATGGAGTCCATATTGCCGCCACAAACCAGAAAAGCTAGTTTTGGTGTCCCGAGGATTGATATGGATGTATCATCCTTCCAATCAGGCTGAGATATGATTCCAACGGTGTAACCATGTGCTTGTAATATTCTTGATATGATTGCGTATCCAAAGGACGGATGATCCACATAAGCATCTCCGATAACAAATACGAAGTCGAGCTGATCAATCCCCTGCTCCTTCATATCTTCTTTTGAAATTGGCATAAATCCTGCATTCATAGGCATCTCCTGCAATTTTTGCGTCGAATTTTGTCAAGATATAGTATATCCGTAACAGATACTACAATATCTATACAAATAATAAAACTACATAAAAAAATAACTTGTATTGCAATGCATATTAAAGTTCTTTGAGAGCAGCAATCTCCTGCTCTGTAAGGCGTCGAAAATCTCCCGGGTCGAGGCCGCATAGGGTCAGATTTCCGATAGAAAGCCGCTTTAAGTATAACACTTTACAGCCGACCGCATGGAACATCCGCTTGACCTGATGATAACGTCCCTCATGGATTGTTACCAAAGCACGATGACGGACATATCCGTTTTCATGTATATATGGCTCTATCAGCTCAAGTTCTGCCGGAAGGGTCAGCTCATCGTCTCCAATGTCAAGACCTTCTTTAAAACGGGCAACAGCATCCTCGGGTAAGGCGTAATCCAATTCAGCAAGATATGTCTTTGGAATATGGTGGCTTGGACTTAAAATATGATGCGTAAATTCTCCATCATTTGTGACGATGAGCAGACCCTCCGTATCGCGGTCGAGGCGGCCTACAGGGGATAATCCTCCGCGGATATCATCCGGAAACAGATCCATAACCGTCTTGTGGGTAGCGTCTGTCACAGCCGTAACACAACCGGCCGGCTTGTAAAGCAGATAATACCGATACGCCTCATACTGCAGCTGTTTGCCGCGAAAACAGATGATATCCGCTGTCTCGTCGACCTTATCTTCCGGTTTTAAGGCAGTCTGGCCATTTACTGTCACAAGCTTTTGCTTAATATATTTTTTTACTTCTGAGCGTGTGCCAACACGGCATGCGCATAAAAATTTGTCGAGACGCATCATAATTAAGCACGCTTCAAAAACTCTAAAATAAGTTTCCACATACGTTCTGTGGATGAGATACTTAATCTTTCCTTCGGAGTATGGATATCATAATTGTTCGGACCGAAAGATACACAGTCTAAGTTCTTGATCTTTTCAGAGAAGATACCACATTCCAAACCTGCGTGAATTGCTTCAAAAATCGGTTCTTTTCCAAATAAGTCTTTATATACAGCCGCAATTTCTGTTCTTACATCGGACTGATCTTTGTATTCCCATGCAGGATAATCTCCTTCGATTGTAATCTCTCCGCCGAGAAGTTCCACAACCATTGCTACACGTTCCTTTACCTCTTCCTTACGGGAAGAAACACTGCTCCGGATAGAGGTAACGGTATGGAGTGAATTTTCTTTGAGTTCTAATATTCCAAGATTTAATGAGGTTTCTACTAGTCCCGACATAATCTGGCTCATATGAAGAACTCCATTCGGAACCATGCGAAGGTAACATAAAACACGGTTGACGGAAGCATAATCCAAAATATCTGCTTTCTGAATGCCGATTGGATTTACAAGAATCCGAAGTCCGGCATCAGATTTGATATATTCATTTTTTAAGGCGGTTTCCAATGTACGTAATGTATCGGTAACGGCGTTGATGTTTTCTTCCGGGAGAAGAATTGTTGCCCTGCATTCACGCGGAATTGCATTGTCCTTTAAACCGCCTGCCATGTCGATGACACCAAACGGTGTGACTTCTGCAAGCGTAGAGAAGACACGTCCCATCAGAATATCTGCATTACCATGTTCTTTATCAATCTCGCTGCCGGAATGACCACCAACAAGACCGGTAAGTGTAATTTCAGTAGCAAGACCGACCTGTGTGGTTCTCTTTACAGGAATGTCTGCAATAAGACTCATGCCACCTGCGCAGCTGGTAAGAAAGTGGCCTTCGACATCACTGTCAATGTTTAACATTTTGTGACCCTTTAACATGGAAAGATCCATATTAAAAGCACCGAGCATTCCAATCTCTTCATCTACGGTAATCACAATCTCAAGTGCCGGATGCGGAATATCATCGGAATCCAGAATTGCAAGTGCATATGCAACTGCGATTCCGTCATCTCCACCTAATGTGGTCTGGTCGGCTGTGACAAAATCACCATCAATCATCAGACGGATTCCATCTTTCTCAAAATCAATATCACAGTCATTTTCTTTTTCACAAACCATATCCATATGCCCCTGGATAATGATTGGCTCGGAATTTTCATAACCAGCTGTGGCATCTTTCAGGATAATAACATTGTTTAGATCGTCCTGATAATAGGTCAGATTATGATCCTTTGCAAATTGTACCAGATAATCACTGATCTGCTTGGTGTTCCGGGAACCATGGGGAATATTGCAAATCTCTTCAAAATAGTGAAATACTTTCTGTGGCTGTAAATTTTCCAAAACGCTCATAGTATCCTCCTTGCATTCATAAATTGTAATATGAAAAAATTATTTTATATATTTGTATGTTGCATGTTTTTTTATTTTATTATATATCCGTCGAAAGCGTTTCTTGCATCTTCAAACGGAATCCTGCTTTGGTTTAATCAGATATTGCCAACGCTCCTGCCATTTTCGATTCTCTCAAATGTAATGCTTGCAGTCAACGGTTCCTCACAACACGCCAGAAGAAGCTTTGCAGGAATTACCGGATGGGAATGGTTTGTAATTATCTGTGGCACGTTCTTTGGATTCCCAATCGGGAGCAAGCTGACCGCTGATATATATAAGAACGGCGAAACATCTTCTGACCGTGCCCGTATTTTGTGTGCATTTACGAATAATATGAGCCCCGCCTTTGTAAGCAGCTTTGTCTGCTGCAATATATTGAAAGACAGCTCATTGATCCTTCCTGTGTTTCTGGTATTATATATGCCGCCGATTCTCATAGGCTGTATTTTGCTTTCTAGACAACCGATGGAATTAGCTGTTCAAAAAAAATCGGCATCAAGATTTCAAATAGACATGCAAATCATTGACGCCGGAATTGTAAGCAGCTTTGTTACGCTTATTAAATTGTGCGGATATATTGTCATGTTTTCAATTACCGCAGATTTGTTTGTACATATCCGGTTCCTTCCGGAACCTATACGATATCTGATGGTCGGAATTACCGAAGTTACAAATGGAACCGCCCAGCTTGCTTATATTGCATATTCCAAGCAGGTAAAACTGCTTCTTGCAGTTCTCTTTCTTGCATTCGGAGGGCTCTGTGGCCTTGCACAGACGAATTCCATGCTTGCTGCAACTGACTTGTCCATCATCAGTTATATTCGATTCAAACTACTTTACACAGCCTGCTCTGTGCTCCTATGTCTATGTATGCTAACCCTCGGAATCGGAATCACTTGATGCACTAAGCCCTGAAAGATCCACGGTCTCTACAGAGCTTGCGGCAGGCTCAGCCGGCTGCTCAGGCTCTGTCTCCGGTTCAGCCGGAAACAACTGTGCACGATTGGTAGAAACAACATCCAAAAATCCTTGAAGGGATGAAATCAGATTGTCATAACGCATACGGGAAGTGTCAATTGCATTGGAAAGGATATCTTCTACGCCTTTTAACTGGCTATCGGTATAGGCCATTGCACCCATACGAATATTATTCGCCTCGTTGGTTGCGTTATCGAGAATCTCCTGTGCCTGCTTGGTGGCAATCATAACAACTTCATTGGCTTGGGCATATGCCTGTTGCATGATCTGATGCTCTGAAACAAGCTCATTTGTCTGAATCTGTGCCTGCGCGATGATCTCATCAGCCTTTGCCTGTGCGTCCGCAAGGATAGCATCTTTGTTGCTGATGATCTTCTGATAACGCTTGATTTCTTCCGGAGTCTTGGATCGAAGTTCTGCAATCAGTTCTTCAAGTTCTTCCCTGTCTACGACAATCTTGGTGCTCGAAAGAATCTGTGGCTTGCATTTTTCAATATAGTCTTCAATCTCATCAATAATCTGTTCGATTCTGCTGCTCATAAGAAGTACTCCTTATCTTTTTTCATACTTTTCATAAATCCGGTCAATAAACTGGGCCGGTACAAATTTGGATATATCACCTTTGTAGGAAGCAAATTCTTTTACAATAGTAGAACTTAAGTACGAATATTGCAGGTTGGTCGTAAGAAAAATCGTCTCAATACTTGGATCCTGTACGTGATTGGACTGTGCAATCTGGAGCTCGTACTCAAAATCGGTGACGGCGCGAAGCCCACGGATGATTATCGTTGCACCAATCTCACGCATATAATCCACAAGCAGACCATCAAACGAACCTACTGTAACATTGGGTAAATCCTTTGTCATCTCTTTAATCATACTAACACGTTCGTCTAAAGAAAACAACGAATTTTTTGCGCTGTTATTCAGTACCCCGATCACTAATTCATCCACAATTTTGGAAGAACGCTCAATGATGTCAAGATGACCAAAAGTGAGGGGATCAAAACTTCCAGGGTATATGGCTTTTTTCATAATACCTCATTTCCTGCGCAAAAAAATATGCGCATTTGTTTTGTACTTTTTATATCTTGCAATCTCATACCCAAGTGTATCCATATCCGAAAAATCGGTCTGGAGAGAGGCTTCTGTAATAATGACAGTATCTTCCTTTACAAGACTTGAATCCGCAAGATATGCAAGAACTTCCTTCTCAAGCCCATGATTATATGGTGGATCCATGAAAATGATATCGAACTGATACTTACCCTCCATCATGGAAAGTGCACTCCGCACATCTGTTGTATAAAGCTTGGACACCTTGTCAAATTTGGTAAATGCAATATTGTCCTCAATGCATTTCGCTGCTTTTTTGGAATTTTCTACAAATACAGCGTAGGCTGCTCCTCTGCTTAATGCTTCAAGTCCGATTTGTCCGCTTCCTGCAAAAAGATCAAGAAAATAACATCCGGGGAGTTCCGGCTGGAGCATATTAAACAATGTTTCCTTTATCTTATCTGAAGTCGGGCGCGTTTCCAAACCTTCTATTGTCTTAAGAGGAAGGCTTCGCGCTGTTCCGGCAATAATACGCATAATGTACCTCCGTTATTTCTGCTCTTTCAAGACACTTTTGTTTTTCCAGATATAATCTACAAGTGAGATGACTGTAAGCGCAGTTGCAACAATAATTAAAATAATACCGATAACATGAAGCACCGGATTACACAGATACTGATTAAACATCAAAACAATAACCATGATCATCTGAAAAACTGTTTTGAATTTGCCCCAATAGCTTGCGGCAATCACAATTCCGTTATCAGATGCGACAAGACGAAATCCGCTGATGATGAATTCACGTGCGATAATAATGATCACAACCCACGCTGGCAGCAGATCAAGCTCGATAAAGCAGATAAGTGCCGAGCATACGAGCAGTTTATCTGCAAGTGGATCCATAAATTTGCCAAAATCGGTGATCAGATTGTATTTTCGTGCAATTTTTCCATCAAAGAGATCTGTCAGGCTGGCAATAATAAAAATAGCTAACGCAATATAGTTTCCATATCCTTCAAAATATGGTGCCATAAGAAAGAACACGAAAAAAGGAATTAGGATCACACGGAAAATTGTTAATTTATTAGGCAGGTTCATGCTATAATTTCTCCTATCAAATCATATTCGTAAGCACCGGTAACACGGACCTTAACAACATCTCCGGTCATCAGCTCTTCTTCGGTATTTACAAAAATATAGCCATCCACGTTTGGCGCATCACGGTAAGTCCGCCCGATATAAACATTCTCATCAGCGACTTTTCCTTCAATAAATGCATAGAGTTCTGTTCCCTCCATGCTTTCATTTTTGTCAAAGATAACTTCTTCCTGTAACTCCATAACAGCATCTTTCCATTCCAGCTTCTGTTCCTCATCCACCTGATCCGGGAAATCCGCTGCCGGAGTACCCTCCTCGGCAGAATAAGTAAAAGCACCGAGACGGTCAAATTCCATATCATTGACAAACTGCATCAGCTCCTCATGCATCTCTTCGGTCTCACCCGGAAAACCACAGATAAGTGTTGTGCGAAGAGCAATGTCCGGTATACGGCTGCGCAGATAAGCGATGCGATCTGTAAGTTCTGCTTTGTTGGTCTTTCGTCCCATCCGGCGCAAAATCTCATCATTGCAATGCTGGATTGGCATGTCAAGATAATGGCAGACCTTTTTATCATGCATCATGGCTTCAATCAGTTCTTCATAGATTTCCTCCGGATAGCAATATAA
>JALEKN010000040.1 GCA_022769125.1 Agathobacter sp. | reverse complement strand
ATGAACGGGCATGTCGCAAAGCCGATTGATATGGATAAACTTATGAAATATCTGGGTAAGATCAGAAATGGCCAGTTATAGGATGGAGGAGAGACATATGAAAAAGAAAATGATGGCAGGAATGGCAGGGGTTCTTCTTGTGGCAGCCCTTGGAGCTGTAGGATGTGGCACACAAGAGGAGAGCACTGTATTTAGCCCAACGAAAATAAACTATACGGTATCACTATCTTAGTTAAAAGTAATTATTAAAGTTCGAGAGAATCTTCCGCATCTACCCACATCTGCAAATTTCCATCAAGATATAATCGTACATATTCAAGCGGTTCATCAATGGCAAGTGCATTTAATGCACAGTCTGATTCGGGTGTAGTTGTTAAATTCTTCTCTGCTTCCCAACAGTCAATGCGGAGCATATAGCCCGCACTAGTATAAACATCAATGCTGTTTCTGTGTGGATTGTATTCTGCAAACATTGTTCTCATCATATCGAATCTCCTTATCATTCAATCAATCATTTGTTACAAAAATCAGAAGCATTTCAATCAGTTCACTATATCATTTTCATTTTGTGTTATAATGTGTTATCAAATTTTTTTGTCCTTATCAGAGTTCGTAAACACTGATGAGACGATATAACACAAGGGAAACAATAAGGGAAAACTCACCTGCGATAAATCCAGTGTTTTCATGGGTTTGCGGAGAAGTTAATAACACAATATAACAGTTATTAACTCTCTTAAAACAGGTGAAATCCCAATCAGAATTTGTGGAGGTCAAATGAAAAGAGTGTTAAAGATAGCAGGAATAATTATAGTGGTCGTTGTGTTTATCATAGCGATATTATTGCTTTGGCTTGCTAAAAAGCCAGCGGTAGCAGATGATTATACAAGCAAGACTCAAACAGGCGGCACTGTTGAAGCGAAATATTTGAATATGGGTTCGCATGAGGTTTCCTATTTAGAACAAGCCGGAATGCACGATTTCAAAAAATATGAAATCTACTATCCTTCCGATATTATGGACGGAACAGCAAAATACCCAGTAGTTATTTATTCTAACGGAACGGGAATAAAGGGTTCAAAGTATACTGCTGTGCTAAAGCATCTTGCTTCATGGGGATTTATCGTTATGGCAACCGAAGAAGAAAACTCGTGGAATGGGTTTTCTTCTGAAATGTGTTTGAGAACCATTATCAAGCTGAATGAGACAGAGTCTATTGAAGGATGGCAAACGAATCCGTTTTACAGTCGTGTTGACCTTGATCATATTGGTGTTTGCGGACATTCTCAGGGTGGTGTAGGTGTCATCAATGCAGTAACAGAGAATAAGCATGGATATATGATTAAAGCTATTTTCTCTGCAAGTCCAACGAATATGCAGCTGGCGGAAGCTCTACAATGGGATTATGACCCAAGTCAAATTTCTATTCCCACGTTTTTTGTATCAAGCACGGGCAACGGTGATGAAAACCTTGTAGTTTCTGCTACACAACTTCAAGAAATATATGATGCCGTACCGGATACTGTTATAAAAGTGATGGCACGAAGAAAAGATGCAGACCATGGTGATATGCTAAGTGTTGCGGATGGCTATATGACTGCATGGTTTATGTGGCTACTTCAAGGTGATGAGGAAGTTGCAACAGCATTTATTGGAAATAATGCAGAACTGATGCAGAACAATCTTTATCAAGATCAGCGAGTTAATATTACAAAATGACAAATTCTAGTTGATCGAAATCTTTAGAGGGAATAAATATGCTTGAGACAAATAGATTGTTAATACGAAATTTTGTGGCGGAAGATACACATTCCTGCCTTGCGGGGGTGGGGAAAAGATAAGGAGCTTGGGAAATGGAAGCTGATGACTTGAGGCTATTGCTAAGAGCAAGAAATCCCCATCTGCAGAACAGAATAAGCCAGAAATTAAGAGTAGATAACCTGAAAAACGGGTTATCTATTTTTCTTTTCAGATGCAAAGCTTTGAAGAAACGTACGAATTAAGAGTATATAACTTTGAAGAAATGCACAAAATGACTCATATATAAATTGAAGAAATGCATATTTAATGATATAATGAGCGCAGCGAAATTATGTCAGGGGGGATAATTATGTATTTTAAAAGAAAAGTATATAATAAATTATTGGAATGGAAGAACCTTTATGCAGATAAATATGCGGTATTGCTGGAAGGGGCAAGGCGAGTCGGCAAGTCAACGATTGCTGAGACCTTTGCAAAAAATGAATACAAATCATATATTCTGATTGATTTTTCCCGAACAACAAGTGATATTCTGGAATGTTTTGATGATATAGGGAATTTAAATATATTTTTTTTGAGACTGCAGGCAGAAACCGGTGTCACATTATATGAACATGAGTCACTCATTATTTTTGATGAGGTACAGTTGTTCCCAAAGGCGCGACAGGCGATAAAACATCTTGTGCATGACGGTAGATATAGTTATTTGGAAACAGGATCTTTGATATCGATAAAGAAAAATGTAAAAGATATTTTAATTCCATCAGAGGAGATGAAAATAGAAGTATTTCCTATGGATTACGAAGAGTTCTGCAACGCTACGGGCAATAATTATGGGCTTTTGCAGCAGATTTATGACAGCGGGGCGGGAATTGGACAGGCAACCAATCGTAAATTGATGAGGGATTTGAGAATCTACATGGCGGTAGGCGGTATGCCACAGGCAGTAGAAGCATATATAAATCGGAAAAGTTTTTCAGAAATAGATATGGTAAAAAGGCAGATTATCGCTTTATATGAGGACGATTTTAAGAAAATTGATGCATCAGGAAGAATATCAGCATTATATCATTCTATTCCGGCGCAGTTGGCGAAGGATGCAAGGAAATATCGTATTACCAAGGCAATCGGAAAAAGAAACAATAGGAAATCGGAAGAATTGTTATATGATCTGATAGATTCAAAAACAGTTCTGCCATGCTACAATTCTACAAATCCAAGAGTTAGTCTGACTGGTTCAAAAGATTTCGATAGTTACAAATTATATCTGTCAGATACAGGTTTATTTGTTACGCTGATGTTTATCGACCGGCAGGTAACAGAAAATGATATTTACGCAAAATTACTTTCCGACAAATTGCCCGCAAATCTGGGATATCTTTATGAAAATTTGGTTGCTCAAATGATAGCGTCAACAGGGAGAGAATTGTACTATCACACATGGGAGAAAAATGGCAGTACGCACTATTATGAAGTGGATTTCCTGATTTCAGAAGGAAGTAAACTAAATGCATTTGAAATTAAGTCCTCAGGATACGGAAAACATGAATCGATAAAGGAATTTGGCAGAAAATTTTCACAAAATATCAATAAGACATATTTAATATCACAAAAAGATGTGGAAAAAGAAGAAAACCTATTGCTAAAACCGTTTTACCTCATGCCTTTTCTAGTAAAATGATATAGTTGGAGTTAAGGAAATGACAAAGAGCTGCCCTTTTACTGGTGGAATATTATTTCCAAATTCCGGAATGTAAAGCTTGGGGCAAAGCTGCTTGAGGAAGTGCAGCCGCCGGAGGACTATGTATTTTACTACGAAGGAATGCCGAGACAGAGGATATATGAATTAAAAATATCGGGATGACAGCGGAAAAAAGCGATATCGAGACAAATACCAGAAAAAGAGGGATTGAATCTATGGTTAATATAAGAAGAGTAGAACCCGGTGACGAAAGCCACCTTGCATACATACAGACGGAGAGCTGGAAGGAGGCATTTAAGGACATAATTCCTGCCGACACGCTTTCTCGATGCACCGGACTTGAGCGTGCGACCGCAATGTACAAAAAGCTTCTCGATGAAAATAAAGGAAACGGATATATTCTGGAACTGGATGGCAAGCCACACTGTATCGCGTGGTGGGATGCCTCAAGGGAAAAGGACATGCCGGAATACGCGGAGCTTATCTGCATTCATTCCCTCAAGGACAACTGGCATAAGGGCTATGGCAGCATGATGATGGACAAGGTGCTTGAGGACGTAAAAGCGGCAGGCTATTCCAAAATCATGCTGTGGGTGTTTGACAATAATTTCCGTGCAATTAAATTCTATGAGGCGCATGGTTTTGAGGCGAGCGGACGAAAACAGCCTGCGCTGGGCGCGGTTGAGGAGATGTACGTTATTAAAGAGATATAGACAAAGCGGTTTTTGCATAAAAATCTTTAAAATCCTATTGACTCCTACGTTGCGTAATAGCTTAAAGTATGCATATCGCGAGGAGGAAATGACGATGATGACAGTAAATGAGGTAAGTAAATTAACGGGAGTGAGTATACGCACTCTGCAATATTACGATACCATCGGGCTTTTAAAACCGGTTGCATATACCGGGGCAGGATACAGGCTGTACGACGATACATCCTTGGAGCGGCTGCAGCAGATTTTACTGTTCAGGGAATTGGAATTTCCGCTAAAGGAGATCAAGCGGATAATTGATGCACCCAACTTCAACAGGAACAGAGCATTAGAGCAGCAGATTGAATTGCTTACGATGAAAAAAGAGCATCTGGAAAATCTCATTACCTTCGCTCGCGGAATAAAAGGAATAGGAGTGAACTATATGGATTTTAAAGTGTTTGATACAAAAAAGATTGATGAGTATTCCAAACGTGCGAAAGAGTTATGGGGACACAGCGCAGAGTACAAAGAATACGAGGAGAAAACGAAGAATTGGACAAAGGAAGATGAAGCTGCGGCTGCGGATGAGTTCATGAAAATATTTGTCGAGTTCGGGCAGATGAAGGAAATGGACCCGGCGGACGAACCGGCTCAGGCACAGGTTAAAAAGCTTCAGGATTATATTACAGAGCATTTTTACACATGCTCACTGAAAATCCTGAACGGACTTGGAAGGATGTATGCCGGAGGTGGGGACCTTACCGAAAACATTGATGCTGTCGCCGGAATCGGGACTGCGGAATTTGCAGGCAAAGCCATTGACATATTTTGCAGAGGGTAAAAAGCAGCTCCGCTTAAAAAAAGCCTAGACATTACCCCGGCTTTGCATGAGCAAAAGAGGACCGTAGCGGTGCGCGTGCCAAAGGGCGGTGCGCGTGTCAAAGGGCAGTGCGCGTGTCAAAAGGCGGTGCATGTGTCAAAGGGCGGTGTGCGTGCCAAAAGGAATGTCCCCACAGAAAGGAGAAATCATGTTTAGAGAAATGCGTAGAAAGAAAAATGAACTTGAGAAAACTGTTGCGGAGGAGCTTTTGCGATCCAGCCGGCGGGGCGTTCTCGCGGTGAATGGGGACGACGGTTACCCGTATGCGATCCCGATCAACTACATCTATGACAGCGAGGCGCAGAAAATCTATTTTCACGGCGCGCGCGTCGGACATAAGGTTGACGCGCTGCAGCGTTGCGATAAGGTGTGTTTCACGGTTTACGGAAATGAAACCATCCGGGAGGAAGCCTGGGCGCCATTTATGCAGAGTACGGTCGTGTTCGGAAGATGCCATCTGCTTGAAGCCGGCGAGGAGACAACGGCATTGCTAAGACGGTTGGCAATGAAGTATTATCCAAACGAGCAGCTCGTCGGCGAGGAGATTGCACGCGCGGGAAAAGCTGTACAGCTTTTTGAAATAGAAATCGAGCATCTCAGCGGAAAAGAAGTGCAGGAACGGTAAAAAGAAGCACAGGAACTGCAAAATACAGTTTACCAAGAGAATAAGTTATGTTAAAATGCCATTGGTTAGTTAATACTAACTGATGGCGTTTTATTTTATAGAAATGTCATTTGTTATGAAGGTTAAGTGGTTTTAAGTAGATGAAAGGGAGAGATCGGTTTGATTTATTTAGTTGTAGTTTTATCGGTGCGTTTCTTATGTTTTGCGGGGATATGCTGCTTTATTACGATCCAAACGATTTTAATTACAAGGCGGGTGACAGCACAGAAACCAGAATGAACGCGATTATGGAAGTTATAGGAAAGGTATCACCGAAGCGCCTGCTTGCGGGCGGATTTATCGGGCCGGTTGCGGCATTTCTTTATTGTGTGGGATTTTACCATATTATCGTTATCAGCAATGAGAATGTTAAAGGCGTGGCAATCGGATGCGCAATCTGCATTTTGTAACACGGTGTTACAAAACCATTTTTCTGTAAAGGGCCAAACACACAGAGGCGGGGAGTTGCCTTATATATAGGAATGTGCTAATATGCGGTTAGCAATAACTAACTTTCGAGCGGATTTTTTCGCGGGATGCCCCTGAAAAATCTTTCGATCGCGATGATACTTGGCGTGGCTGCGATGACGCTGGAACTGTTTGGATATATGCAGCTATGCATCTACATGGGAGAGTATTCCCCGCTCTATTATTGGATTATGTACGCATCGGCGTTGGTCATGTTCATTTTCCTGCCGCTGCACCACATTATATGCTGTTTGTGTGAGTGGTTCTATGTGCGGATGGGGCTTACCAGAGAAGCGCTCGCGAGCGTGTGGGACTTTTTCAAGTGTACAGTGTATACAATGTATATCGGTTATCTGGCGATGATCGTGTTTGCGGTCGCGTTTTTGAGCGGAATTGCTACCAGGCAGACGGCCCTGCCGGGGTGGGCGGCTTTGTTCACGCTGCTTCCGGTCGCGGTGGTCGTGCTACCGACAAAACTGCCCGCAAAAGCGAATGTGATCGGCGCGGTAATGTTCTTGGCAATGCTATTCTTAATGTAATATATGGGCGCGGGGCATAGCGAGGAAAAAGCAAGCGCGATACCCCACCGCTTGCCAGCACACACCAAGCGCACCAATTATTGAAAAAAATAATATGAAACACATACAGGAGAGAGTTATTATGGAAGAAAAGATGAAAGTCAGTGTATAGGGTGTACCGGAAACGATGTTGCAGACCTTGTATGCGAGGGCGGAAGAATCCAAAAAGCAGGATCATTATATTTATGATGAGAAGGCAATCGAGATCGTATCGCAGCTGGATTATGATTTTTCAAAAGCCAGCGAAGATAAGATGATGAGCTACGGTGTCATCGCGAGAACGATCATACTGGATCGTCTGGTGGAGGAATTTCTGGCACAGAACGCTGGGGCGGTTGTGATCAATATTGCCTGCGGGCTGGACACCAGATGCTACCGCATGGCGGGAAAGTATGCGCGTTGGTACAACGTTGACCTTCCGGAGACGATGGAGATCCGGAGCCGTTTTCTCAAGGAGGACGGTCCGATTTATCAGATCGCAAAATCCGCAACCGACGAGACCTTTACGGACAGTATCGAGTATCACGGGGAGCCGGTATTGGTCGTTATCGAGGGACTTACGATGTACTTGAGCGGCACGGATGTGCAGCAGATGTTCCACATCATCGACAAAAAGGCGGAAAAGGCAACCGTTTTTGTGGAAGCGATGTCGCCGTTTAGCGTAAATAACATCAAGGAAAAATCCATCGAAGGCGGCAAGGCAAAGTTTACCTGGGGCGTAAAAAGCGGCAGGGAGCTGGAAGCGCTTGTACCGCTGTTTCGCAGCCAGAAGGATGTGAGTCTGGTAGAGGGCATGGAAGTATTCATGCCGATATACAAGGTCATTGGAAAAATTCCTTTTGTCAGAAATATCTCCAATAAGATATTAGTGATGAAAAAATAGTCAGGTAGAAATAGATCCAACGCTACACCGTGTATGCTGATGCTGCGAAAGCCGCCGCAAACAGTAACGCCTCAGGCTAAAACGTCTCCTTCAGCATTTCCGCGAACTCCTCAATATAGTAGCCGGAATTGTCCTTTTTCCAGAAGGCACAGTACGTTTTGCGAACCGGCTCATGGTTGCGGACGAGTGGAATGCGGCTGACGGCGGTGTCGAACCAGACCTGATCGCCGATCACATCCACCGGCATGTAGCCCTGCCCGGTAATGAGCTTCAGCCGGGCTTCCTGCACAGTGTCGGCAAAAAGAAACTCCCCTTGCAGACCGATGATCGTCTCGTAATACTGCTGTTCCTCCTGCTGCCCGGCAGGATTGATAACTAGGATGCAGGGGGTATTTTTCAGGTCGGAAACCGTCAGACTGCTTAATTTGCTAAGCGGATTTTTGGCTGACAGCTCTATAAAAATCTTACTTTCCGCAAGGATCTCATTGTTGTACGTATCCGAAAAAGCGCGCCGCTGGTCGTTGAGCGCGAGGTCGATCGCATCATTTTCCATCGCGTGGTACAGCTCCTCATGGCTGCCAACCGTGATCCGGACATCCACGGACGGGTGCTTCTCCGAAAACTGCGCAACCGCCTCGGACAATTCATCCCCATGATACCCCTTATAATAGCCAATTCTTAAAACGGCATTGTCGTTATCTGCGATCCGCTTTGTCTCGCGGACAAGCTGCTTTAGATCCCCCGAAATAATAAGACTTTTCCGATAAAAGTGCTCCCCAGCGGGTGTAAGCGAAAAGGTGCGGTTATGGCGTTCCAGAAGCTGTACGCCAAGCTCCTCCTCCAGCTTTTTGATCTGCTGGGAGATAGCGGACTGGGACACGTTGCAGTGCTCCGCCGCAAGGTAAAAATTCCCGTATTCGATTACCGCCTGCAAATATTCGATCTGTCGTAATAGCATCGCGTTCCTCCTTGTATTAACACTATTTTATATTGATTAGCAAAACTTATCAATAGCAAAAGTAGAAAGAATTGATTGAAAAGTGCCGCCGCATTATCCTTATCTCAGGTAAAATGTAAGGAAAGGATAAGGTGACAGCTATGAAGCAGAATTTGATTCTTTATTACTCCCGCAAAGGGGAGAACTATGTAAACGGAAAATCGTTGATCTGAAAAAGGGAACCTACCCGACCGCGGTGTTTTCGCAGCTCGAAAAGCTTGATTTTACAGGAAAAAAGGTGATGGCGCTCATGACACATGAGGGCAGCGGTCTCGGAAACAGTGAGCGCGATCTTAGAAAGATCTGTAAGGGCGCAGGCTTTGGAGCGGGCATCGCGATCCACGGCGCGGATGCTGCGAAGTCCGAGGCAGCAGTCGCAGCGTGGGCGAAGAAGAGCGTGGAGTAGGAGGAACAGACACATGCAGGAGAAAGATGTAACGCTTGTGACCGGAGCCGGGCAGATCTCTATGGCGACCGCAAGACGCCTCGGTTACGGCAAAAAGATCGTTATGGGAGATAAGAACCTTGGGAACGCGAAAGCAATCGCGGAGATCATGAACAATGCCCGGCGGGCAGACCGGGAACCGCAGACGAAGTGGCAAATGTCGCAGAGCTTTTAATGAGCGAGAGAGGCGCATTTATCACAGGCTCCACGATCTTAATGGACGGCGGCGCAACCGCAAGCTATTATTACGGACCGCTGCAACCGTAAGTAAATACATAATAATATGTATTTGACAAATAAAAGCAGACAGACCTATAATAAAGCAGATTAAGTTTTTGATTAACGCAAAGTTTAGGAAAGGGGCGGATTATGAGCTGGAAGACAACTACTCTTCACCTTATAAAAGGTTCTGATTTAGCTGTTTACAGGGATAGTGCGCTCTTTTTTAAGTAAACAGCTTAGACAGAACAAGGAAAATAAAAAATGATCTGCACTATCTCCTGCTCAAAATATTTAAAAATTTTGTTTTGAAAAGGAGATTTTTTATGCGCAAATTTAATATAAAAACACAGATACATAAATTATATACACTGACCATGGTGGGATATTTCCGGATCGCCGGAGCCTCATGGGTGGCACTTCTTGCCCTCAGAGGGTTTTCACTGTTGGAGATAGGCGTATTGGAAAGCATATTTCACATTGTAAGCAGCAGCTTTGAGATACCTTCAGGTGTTGCGGCGGATGTGTTCGGAAGAAAAAGAACGATGGTGCTTGCAAGTCTTGTAAGTCTGGTATCCGGGCTGCTTATGATATGGTCTTATAATTTCGCGACGGTCGCGTTTGCAATCGGATTTAGTGCGCTAAGCTACAATCTGGAATCCGGGACCCGCGAGGCTCTGGCATACGATAGCCTGAAGTTTGCCGGGCGGGAAGAAGAATACAATAAATTTGCATCAACGGAAATGATGCTGTATCGGATAACAAGCTCAACGGCTACCTTGTGTGCGGGGTTCGCGCTATGGCTTGGTTATAGGAGAGCATATCTGCTTGATATTTTCTTTAGCATTATAGCGATCGGGATTGCATGCAGTTTAAAAGAGGTGTCGGCAGCGGAACTAGGAAATGCTGACAAGGACGATCATGGAACCGCAAATGCAGGAATAAGGTGCAGGCTGAAAAATGTCATTACGGAAAGCTGGCAGTTTATGATCACGAACAAAAGGGCAAGAGGTATCATGGTGATAAATGCACTGATCGGAGCCGTTTCGACGCTTGTGCTATTCTTTTTGCAGGCGAAGCTTCCGCTTGCGGGATTAAAGGATGCGCTGCTTGGACCGGCACTATTTGTTATGGGGCTTGGAGCCGCATTGGGTGCAAAAGTTGTTGGGTATTTTCCCGGATGGAAATACGGAAAATACATTATGATCAGTGGTGCCGGTGTGATTTTTGCATTTGCGATGATATTTACCGGGAAGCCGTACCTTATGGACTTAGGCGGATTTATTGGTTCATTTTCGGATGACTTTTTGGAAGTGCGCACAGATATCATTCTGAATGAAATGATCCCATCGGAGCAAAGAGCTACGCTTATTTCGGTTAATTCCTTTATGTTTTCACTTATCATGATTGTGATGTCCACACTTATGGGAAGTGTTATGTAGCGGATTCTGCTGTGCGATGTTACCGGCAGGTGTAGGGGCTATAAAAACCTATTGACGTAAACCCAACTTTAGGTTGTATAATATGCATAACAATAATCGGCTTCCTGCGGCAATGCGGGGAGCCGAACCTGACGCAAAGGGGGAGTAACTATGTATTTTGATGAGATTAAGAAGAACTTTGGTTTTGGCTGCATGCGGCTTCCGATGATGGAAAACGGAAGTGACGTCGACATCGCGGAGACAACGCGGATGGTTGATATGTTCTTAGAGCAGGGCTTTAACTATTTTGACACTGCGCACGGCTACTTGAGCGGAAAAAGTGAGCTTGCCTTGAAGGAATGCCTCACCAGCAGACACAAGAGAGAAGAATATATCCTGACGGATAAGCTGACCATGCCGTATTTTAACAAGCAGGAGGACATACGCCCGTTTTTCGAGAGCCAGCTTGAAGCGTGCGGCGTTGACTATTTCGATTTTTACCTGATGCATGCACAGTCAAAGGATATTTTTGCGCATTTTAAAAAGTGCCATGCCTACGAGACAGCGCTTGAACTTAAAGCAGAGGGAAAAATCCGTCATTTCGGCATCTCCTTCCATGACAAGGCAGAGGTGCTTGAGGAGATCTTAAAGGAGTATCCGCAGATCGAGGTGGTTCAGATCCAGTTCAACTATCTTGATTATGAAGATCCGGCGGTGCAGAGCAGAAAGTGCTATGAGGTGTGCCGCAAGTACAACAAGCCGGTGATCATCATGGAACCGGTAAAGGGCGGCAATCTGGTCAATCTTCCGGAGGATGCAAAAAAGATCCTCGATGACCTTGGCGGCGGAAGCACGGCAAGCTATGCAGTGCGTTTTGCGGCAAGCTTTGACGGCGTGATGATGGTGCTTTCCGGCATGAGCAATCTGGAGCAGATGAAGGATAACTTAAGCTACATGAGGGATTTTCGCCCGCTTGACGAGAAGGAAATGGCAGCAGTAAAAGCTGTTGCAGATGTGTTCCACACGAAGCACATGATCCCATGTACCGCGTGCCGTTACTGCGTGGACGGCTGCCCGCAGCACATTTCCATTCCGGATCTGTTCGCCTGCATGAATGCAAAGACCGTATTCCATGACTGGAACGCAGATTACTATTATGGCCAGGTACATACCGTCCACAACGGAAAAGCAAGTGCATGTATCCGCTGCGGCAAGTGCGAAAAGGTATGCCCGCAGCACCTGAACATCCGCGAACTGCTTGTGGACGTTGCGAAGGAGTTCGAGCATACCGCGTAAGGTCAGTCCTCGACACCACATAGTTTTGTCATGTCCTACCCATGCGAGGCCAAATGAAACTTTTTCTCATTTGACTGCGTGGGTAGGATTTTTTGTGCTGTCATTTCCAAACCGCGATTCACCCGGTAAACGAGTAATGGTTTAGAAGAAGACCGGAGCCAGTGTTCCGGATATCACGCTGCTGCCGCAGATTTCCGTCTATTTCGGGGTGAGCATTGATGAGCTTTTCCAGATCCCTTACGAGGCGGAGATAATTTAATATGTACCGACCATTTTAGGGAACTTTTGTGTTAAAATATACGCAAAAAGTTCCCTAAAATGATTTGATATTTAGGGAACTTTTGGATATAATATATGCATAAAAGTTCCCTAAAAGGAGAAACAATATGAGCGATTTTGATGAGATTCAATCTCTTTTGCAGGAAAAAGCGGATTGTCAGGCTAGGATCAATCTGATCCCGTATGATGGAAGTCCGGAGATCAAGGAAAATGCAAGCGGGAAATATCTGTACATGAGAAAGCGCGTGGGAAGCCGCCTGAAATCGGAATATGTTGATGTGTATTCCGACGAACTGTATCAGCTTTTGCTCCGCAATTCCAGAGAATTGAAGGAGCTGCGCAGACGCATAAGAAAAATTGAGAAGGCTTTGTCAAACCTTGGATATAACTCATCAGAGTTAGAGCAGCGGGTGTTACAGAACCTTGATTTTGCCAGAGCGAACATGAAAGCCAACATATATGATCAGGCAGTGCTGGAAGGTGTTGCGACCTCTTTTCCGCAGACGGAGGACATCATTGATAATGGGATTGTCAATGGCATGACTGCAAATGATGTACAAAAGATCTTGAACTTAAAGCATGCGTGGGAGTTCATCATGGACACGGATGTGGTACAGGCAAAGTCGGACTATTATCTGTTGTGCCACATCGCAAAGCTGGTAAATGAGGGCTTCTATTCTGAAGGCGGGCGTATCAGAGGAGTGCCGGTTTCAATCGGGGGGAGCAGTTACAAACCGCCGATCCCTGTCGAGACGAATGTCAGAGAAAAAATATCCGACATACTGGAATCGGGACAGCCTGCGATTGATATTGCAGTCCATTTGTGCATGTATTGTATGAAAACACAGGTGTTCATCGATGGAAATAAGCGTGCGTCTGTCATATTTGCAAATCACTATCTCATTGCACACGGACAGGGGCTTCTGGTCATACCGGAGGAGCATGTGCCGGAGTTTAAAAAGCTGCTGGTGCAGTATTATGAGGGCGAGGATATTGATGTGATCAGCACGTTTCTCAAAGAAAAATGCTGGCGGAATTTTTAAGGAGAGGTGGATGGCATGAACGACAAGTGGATAGAATTTGCGATACGCATCCAGAGCATCGCGCAGGCGGGGCTTTTGTATGGCAAGGACAAATACGATAAGGAGCGCTACGAGGAGTTAAGGGAGATTGCGGCGGAGATGATCGCGCAAAAGACGGACATCCCGATGGACAAGGTGCGTGACCTGTTTTGCAATGAGACGGGCTACCAGACACCGAAGGTAGATACGCGGGCAGCCGTGTTCGTCGATGGAAAAATCCTTCTGGTGCATGAAGAGTAACGGAACATGGGCGCTGCCCGGCGGCTGGTGCGACGTGGATCAGTCGGTCGCTTCCAACACAGAGAAGGAAGTGCTGGAGGAAATCGGGCTTACAGTACATGCGCGCAGGCTGATCGCCGCGCAGGATTGGCGCAAGCACAATGTGCAGAATTACCCTTACGGCGTTCTGAAGATCTTTGTCGAGTGCGAATACGAACGCGGGGAATTTGCGCAGAATATTGAAACCACAGAGACGGCATTTTTTGACCGGGACGAGCTCCCGGAGCGGCTGGCAGTCGAAAAGACCACCAAAGAGCAGATATTGATGTGCTTTGATGCGCATGACAACCCTGCTGCCCTGCCGCTGTTTGACTAAAAAGCGCACATTTTACATTTATAAAATAATTTCTAAATGGCTGCAGGCAAGGCCCAAAATGTTATAATTATGCTACTTCCCAATATTTTCTTTTTGGAGGTGGCGTGATGAATCAACAAAAGAGAAGAATCCAGACATGGAAATGGCTTTTGCCTGTCACTGTATTTGTGCTTGGGTGTGTCTGCCTGGCATACTTTTTGTACAACGTATATACTTCAAACCGGGAACAGCTGCAGACCGTCACGGAACTGAATGCTATGACATATGCAGAGCGCATGACCACAGACCTGAACAAGGGAATCTCGATCACGGAGTCTTTGCAGGAGATTCTGGTCAGTGAGCATGGAGAAATCAACAATTTTTCGCATGTCGCAGAGGATTTGATGACTGACGAGATCCAGAGCATACAGCTTGCGCCGGATGGTGTGGTCACGGAAATTTATCCGGAGGCCGGTAACGAGGCAGGGAAGATTGATTTGATCAATGACCCGGACAGAGGCGAAATTTCGCGCTATACAAGGGACCATGACCTTACGATCCTGCAGGGGCCTTTTCAATTGAAACAGGGGGGTGTCGGAATCGCGATCTGCAACCCGGTCTATCTGCAAAACGAGGCTGGTGAGACTTATTTCTGGGGATTTACGATTGCGATTATCCGCGTTCCGGATATATTTTCAAATTCGGTTCAGGCACTTACGAGCTTTGGCTATGAATATCGTCTTTCCAAGACGGTATCGCCGTTATCCTCCGAGTATGAAGAGGTCGCTTCCTCAGGCGCTGTCATGGATCATCCGGTGGAATATGGATTTGAAATGGGAGGCTGTTCTTTCAATCTGGAAGTTATGCCATCCGGGGGCTGGAACCAGGGGAGCAATTTAGGCGTATTTTTCCTGGGAGGCTTTGTAATCGTCCTGCTTTTGACGGGACTGACGAGCACATCTTTGATACTTGAAGAACACCGTGAGACCCTAAAGAGACTTTCAACAACAGATACACTGACAGGCCTTTTGAACCGGAAGGGCTTTGAGGACCAGATTGCGCATTTTATTAAAAATCATCCGGGTGCATCCTGCGTGGGAATTCAATTGGATGTTGATAACTTTAAGTTTGTCAATGATATGTATGGACATGCGACCGGAGATATGGCACTGCAGGAACTGGCCCGGAGCATGAAAGAGACATTTTCGGAAAATGCGATTTTAAGCCGCAGCGGAGGGGATGAGTTCTCGATAGTCCTGACAGAGACCACCAGCAAGGAAGCGGATGAAAAGATTAGGGCGTTTACTTCCATGCCGCGTTATTTTGAGTATGATGGCGGAGCACATTCCTTTGGAATCTCACTCGGATATGCAGAGTATCCGAAGGACTCCGCAGATATGACAGAGCTTTTTCGCAACGCGGATATGGCACTTTATGAAGTAAAGCTTCAGGGAAAGAATAACTGTCTTTCCTACAACTGCAATTTTAAGCCTCAGAGGCGCAGCCGTCTTGGGTTTGCACTTCGGGATGTTTCCCAGAATCTGCCGGGCGCTTTTTTGATCTATATCGCTGATCCGGAGGATGACCGCATCCTGTTTGCGAACCGCGAAATGATCGAATTTGCCGGATGTGGGGATTTTGATGAATTTTTATCTTACAGTGATCATTCTTTTCACAATCTGATCCGTCCGGACGAGCAGGATGCCGTTGAGAAGAGCATCTGGGAACAGATCGATTCCGGGACAAGCGGAAACAACGATTATGTGCAGTTCCATTTCGCAAAGAGGGATGGCACGTATCACCCGGTTTTGGATCATGGGCGGATCGTGGAGAATACATATTACGGCAGAGTGTTCTATGTGCTCATTATGGATTGTGCGTTGATTGAGACGCACTATGACAGATAAAAAGCTGGTCAGATTTTTGTAAATAATAACTTTCTGTGCGATTAAAAACGCGGGACGCAACAGCCACTATCGGCAGCGCATCCCGCGTTTTCTTTCTCATTATAGAAAAATCCTTATGCAAGTACCTCAACCAGTTCAATCTGGAAGTTCAACTCTTTGCCCGCCATCTCGTGGTTGGCATCGAAGGTGATCGTGGTGTCGTCCTTTGCAACGACCTTTACAGGGAACGGCTGTCCGTAGGCGTTGGAAAGGTATGCCTGCTCGCCGACTGCCAGCTCCTCGGCTCCCGGAAGCTGCGCAAGCTCGACCGTAAAGATCGCCTGCGGATCCGGCTGCCCGTAAGCCTCCTCCGGCATGAGGTGTACAGAAACGGTCTGTCCGACCTCCATATCTGCGACAGCCTCATCGAAGCCGCGGATCATCATTCCCGCACCGCAGACGAACTCTAAAGGCTCGCCCCGGTCGTAGGAGGAGTCAAACTGCTCGCCATTGTTGAAGGTGCCGCGGTAGTGGGTGCGGACGGTCTTGCCGACGTTGCGCCCCTGCATCTGGGTGTTGTCATAAGTATCTGCTGTTTTTTCCATGTTGTGCTCCTTTTTCATGATACAATAGTCTCATTATAGGGAAAACGGCGCAGATTGACAAGCAAAAAAGAAAAGCGCTAAATTTATAGTGGACATTTCAATGGAAGGTGCTATGATAAGAAAAGTCGCAACCCGGCGAGGGTTGAGCATTTTTCAAAATACAGATAATAGTAAACGATGAGTAATAGAGGGGAGAAAATCAATGTCAAAGAAAGTTCTTATCATTTCAACAAGCCTCCGCGGAGGCAGCAATTCGGACATTCTCGCAAGAGAATGCGAAAGAGGTGCAAAGGAAGCGGGCAACGAGGTCGAGCTGCTTTCGCTCAAGGGAAAAGAGATCAGGTTCTGCATCGGGTGTCTTTCCTGCCAGAACACCGGAGTATGCGTGCTCAAGGATGATGTTGCCGACATTATGGCTAAGGTAAAAGAGGCGGAGGTTCTTGTTTTTGCAACCCCGATCTACTATTATGAGATGAGCGGTCAGATGAAGACCTTGCTCGACCGGTTGAACCCGTTATATTCTGCGGATTACAAGTTCCGCGACATCTACATGATCGCAACCGCAGCGGAAGACGCAGAGGGCGCATTTGAAAAGGCGTACAACGGTTTGCAGGGCTGGGTAGACTGCTTTGAGCATGCCGAGCTGAAGGGAATCGTCACCGGACCTGGAATTGACGATGCGAATACAGCAAGCGCACACACCACAGTCATGGACAAGGCGTATGCGCTTGGTAAGAGTTTATAGATACTAATATTTTCCAATCCGGGTCATATCGTCCTGGTAGGAGTCGGTTTCATACCACCACTTTCCGGTGTTGGTCGTAACCTTTGTCTTTTTCGGGGCCTTCAGATGATCCTTGGTGAGGCTGGTGTTCTTATAAAGATCCACACCCTTTAACTTGGTGTTCGCGGTCAGATCCAGCGACTTTATGGAAGAGCAGTAGAAAAGGTACAGGTATTTTAAATTCTTGCATTTTGTGAGCTTCACGTTGGAAACATCGCTGCTGTACAGATAAAGCTGTTCTAAGTTCTTGTAAGAGTTCAGGTTGAGTGTGCTGCATTTCAGATCGGAAATGCTAAGCACTCTCAGTCTGGACTTTTTCTTTGGAAGGACAAGCGAGGTAACCTTATGCTGGCTGTTGCCGTAGGCGGTGATCTCGACGGCATTGTCACAAGCGGATAAGTCGACCTTCGAGAGCTTGTCCCACTGCGTGTACTGATAGATACTTACATGCTTTGCGGTAGGTGAGATAATAGTAATCTCCTTGGATTTCTGTCGTTCGATGGTAATAAAGCAAAGATCCGGATTGTTGGAAAAATCCGCCTTGGTTCCGGTGTATTCCTTTAAGTTGATGCTGGCAAGCGAGGTCAGGTATCCAACACCCTTTAAGCTGGAGACAGGATCTTCCAGATCTAGGGAATAGATATATCGGATCTCTTCCTCGTCCAGCCAGCCGTCCTGATTCCTATCATAAGAAAACGTCTTTAACTTGAAATCAGAACCATTTTCCCCAACATACGTCTGATATGTCCCGGATTTTAACGTCTTGTAGAGTCCCGGAAAATTCTTCTTTGAGATCTTGACCAGCTCGATACAAACCGAATTACTCCACGGACCGTAGACCTTTTCGCCCGAACCTGTCACATAGAGCATACGGGCGCGCGCGTAGAGTTTACCGTTACACGCTTTGACCTTTTTGTAGGAAACATTGTAGGTAGAGGACTCATTCGTTATTTTTGCAGTTTTGGCATTCTTAAATTTCGCGGATGCGGAATATTGCAGTTCGATGTACTTGATGTCGTAGATATAGCCATCGGATGAGTCAAACGCCCAGCCAACGTTCGTGTACTGCTTGTCAGTGTCAGCGTAATTCTTGTTGAGAATCGGCGTAGGGAGGGTGTCATCTGCGGAGCCGTCCGATTTTGCGGCGGAAGCTTCTGTGGCGTTTTCTGTTTTTGTGGCAGACACCTGTACCGTGCTGACGCTTGCCAGCCCTGCGCAGAGAAGCAGACCGAGAAGGATCTTTCGTATTGTTTTCATTTTTTCTAAACTCCATTATAAGACAATTTTATCAGTCGATAACGTGATGGTTGAGCCAGCGGCGGGAGTGGAAGCGCAGTGTAAAAATGATACCGCGCGCCGTCCAGTCGGTAAACATGCCAATCCATACGGCGATCGGTCCGAAGCCCCATACGCGGCACAGGTAGATGCAAAGGCTTACACGGCACAACCACATGGTACAGCAGGAGACGATCATGGAGAATTTGACATCGCCTGCGGCGCGCATTCCATAAGCCGGGATAAAAGACAATACCCATGAAATCGGCTTTACGATCGTGATAAACAGCATCATCTGCATGCAGAGCTTTGCACTTTCCGGCTCCATTCCGCCGAGCATCGTGATCGGCTTGGTCAGAGCGAATACGAACAGGCAGGAGCCGATGATGACACACTCGGAAATCCAGGAGAGCTTCTTGATATAGTAGATCGCCTCGTCCTTGCGTCCCGCGCCGAGGCACTGCCCGACAACGGTCATAAGGCCGATACCGATTCCCATGGCAGCGACTCCGTTTAAGTTCTCGAGAATGTTTGTCATTGCCTGCGCTGCAATCGCAACGGTTCCAAGGGTGGAAACCGTGGACTGGATCGCAAGCTTTCCGAACTGGAACATGCTGTTTTCGATGCCGGACGGAATACCGATCAGCAGCACTTTTTTAATGATCGACCAATCCGGGCGGATAGCGAGATAGTTACGGACACAGATCGGTGCGCGGTCACTGCGGAGCTGCCAGATCACGACGACAGCACAGAAAATACGCGAGATCAACGTTGAGATGGCGGCACCTTCCACCCCCATGCCTAAGCCAAAGATCAGGATAGCGTTGCCGCCGATATTCATAAAGTTCGAGATTACGGAAATGATCATCGGGCTTCTGCTGTTGTTCTGGGCGCGCATGATAGAAGCACCCGCATCGTAGAGCCCGATAAAAGGGAATGACAGTAACGTAAACAGGAAATACACCTGCGAGTTGCGCATGACATCCGCTTCCACCGCACCGAAAATGGCGCTCAGCAACGGATAGCGGAAAATCAGGCAGATCGCAGATAGTATGGTGGACAATACTGCCATGATAAAAAGCACCTGGCGTGCCGAGTCATTAGCTCCTTTTTCATTACAGCTGCCAAGATATTGGGAGCAGAGAATCGCACCGCCTGCGGCGAGTGCAGACAATGCCTGAATGACAAGGATGTTGATGGAGTCCACCAAAGAGACAGCGGAGATCGCCGCAGAGCCGACGTTGCTGACCATCATCGTGTCAACGGTTCCCATGAGGGAGGAAAGAAGCTGCTCCACGATGACCGGGGCCAGCAGCTTGCGCAGATCCAGATTGCTGTACAGGTGCGCGCTCTCATTTGAATTATTTTTTAGCTGATGTTTCATTTGTATACCTTCTTTAATATATAACTGTTTGAATTTTTCAAAGTCCGAATCATAGGTTAGGACAAAGAAAATGGAATGTCAATATGCGACTTTAAAAAAGCATCGACATCCGGGAACATACACGTTATAATAGGAAATAAAAGGATTGTTATCTTTTGCTACACAGGGAAGTGTATCATAGGGGAAAGGGAAGCCATATGCAAGAGAGAAAAAGTAAAGCAAAGCTGCAGATTGTTTTTTCGGGGTTGATACTTGCGCTTGTATTTATTGTTGAGTTATATGCAATGATCAATCTGCCTGAGCAGTTTATTGTAATCGGAGCACTTGGGGTTGTACTCCTGATATGTCTGTATGTACTCATTCAGGCAATCATGAAGGCCCAGGCGGAGAAAGAGTCCCGGAGGGAAGAGCAGTATGACAGCATTTTTAAGTCGGAGAAAGCATCTTACCTTATGCTCAAGAAGTATTTTGAGGAGATTGAGGATAAGCTTGAAGTAATCGAGAAGCTTTCAAAGCTCCCGACTGAGGAGATTACCGGAACTCAGAAGGGAATCGGCAAGGTTATCATCAACCGCACCCGCGAAAATGCGGAGGCGATCATCAATTCCAACGAGCTTGTGCTGGATGAGATGAAGGAGATCAAGAGTGCAATTGATTCCAAGAATGAAGCATTGCTTGGTTCCTGCAAGAGCATGAATGACGATACTGTACAGCAGATCCTGCTGAAGCAGCAGGATTTACTGCTTGAACTTAAAAATATGGAACTTCATCTGAGCAATGCCATCATGCAGAATCAGAAGACGGCTGCGGTATACGCCGCTCCGATTATGCAGCAGGCCCCGGCACCTGCTCCGGCGTCAGAACCGGCACCGGTTTTTGAAGAGCCAGAGCCGATTATGTCAGAGCCGG
>JALEKN010000028.1 GCA_022769125.1 Agathobacter sp. | reverse complement strand
ATCCATGACCTTGAATTTCTTTGAGAGGTCATACTCTTCAATGAGATTCTCCATGCCCTCCCGGCTGTCATAGATGATAATGCACTTCTGCGGCGCAAAGGTCTTAAAATACCATCTGTGCGCCAATGTCGACCACAGCGCGGCAAGCATGCTCTGCGCAGCGATTGCGAGTAGTCCCGGAAGGACATTCGGCAGATGCTTGGTCAGAAGCCAGATAACAATGTACATGATCCCATCTGCAAACATTACCGCCAGGATCTGGCTATATACCATCTCCGATACGCGGTTCAGGGAAATCTGGAATCCGTCATAGATGTGGACGAAAGTTGCGTACAGTATCATGAATAGAGCCACAATAAGCCAATTACCCTTCGCATAATACGGGGAACTGATGCGGCTCGCATAATAAAGGTACCAGCACAAAAGGAAAGGGATGGTAACGAATATGATATTCCATATTTTTACCGCGCGGATTGCAATTGAATGTATCGATTCCCTCATGAGTGTGCCTCTTTTCCTTTGTAATGAACAAAAGTATAGCACAAAAGGCCTTACGCCACAACATCCTCATTCTCACCCGGCACCTCGCCGTTGCCGGAATTTTTCGCGTCCATCGCGTTTTTCTGCCCCTCTGCCACGCCTTCCGTGCTCTCCGGCATGAATAGGATCTTTACCGTTGCAAAGCAGATCTTCAGATCCTCTACAAAGCTTGCAGTCGCAATATACATCAGATCCATCTGGAGCTTGTCATACGGCGTGGTATTGTATTTTCCATACACCTGCGCATATCCGGTCAGTCCTGCCTTGACCTGCAGGCGGAGCGCAAATTCCGGAAGTTCCTTCTCATACTCCGCGGCGATCTCCGGCCTCTCTGGCCGCGGTCCGACAATCGACATATCACCTCTTAGTATATTAAAGAGCTGTGGAAGCTCGTCAAAGCGTATCTTGCGGATCACATGTCCGACCGGAGTGATGCGGTCGTCCTTATCCCCTGTGGAGAGACGCGCTACGCCATCCTTCTCAGCGTCAACGCGCATGGAACGGAACTTCAGTACCTGAAATACCCTTCCGTCCTTCGTCAGACGGTTCTGCTTGTACAGTACCGGTCCGTGATCGTACAGCTTGATCGCAATTGCCGTAACCAGCATGAACGGGCTTAAGAGCACAAGTGCGGCTAGGCTGATCACAATGTCAAAAAATCTCTTTACAAATAAATACTCCGGTATCGGGTTAAACCGCTCTACCTGAAGCATCGGCAGGTGGAACATATGCATCTTCTTGGCGCTGCTCATGATCATGTCCCCGACTCTCGGGATCACATACACGCGCACGCCATGGTACATGCATTCCTTCAGGATGATGTTCCTCTCATGGCTGTGGATACCACTTAAGAACACGCATTCCATGTCCTTCACGCGGTAGAGCTTCTCCATGCACCGTTCTACCGGCACAACATACTCCACATGGAATTTATTCGTCAGATCATACTCCTCGATCAGCTTCTCCATGCCCTCGCGGTTATCATAGATGATGGCACATTTCTGCGGCTCAAATGTAGCAAAATACCAGCGGTGTGCTCCGCCGGACCACAATGCGGCCTGCAGGCACTGTCCTGCGATTGCGAGAAGCCCGGGAACGACATTCGGCAGCTGCTTCGACAGAAGCCAGATGACGATGTACATGATTCCATCTGTGATCAGAAACGCCAGAATCTGGCTGTAGATCATCTCTGATACCCGATTCAGTGAGATCAGGAATCCGTCATAGATATGTGCAAACGCCGAATACAGGATCATAAAGAGAGCAATGATCAGCCAGTTTCCCTTCGCGTAATATGGCGAGCTGATGCGGCTTGCATAGTAGAGATACCAACACAAAAGAAACGGTATCGTAACCATAACGATATTCATTATTTTGACGACCCGTATTGCAACGGAATGCCCTAACGCTTTCATAACTCATTTCCTTCCCTTTTTCATTGGTATCCCTGCTAAATCGAGCCCGGACGGGTATTGTCCCGCCCTGACTGCGATTCGTGAAGTATCACCAAATTAATGATGCTTCATCTGTACTACCTTACCCTTGAAGCCGGCAGCCTTAAGAGCCTTCTTGAACTTCTTGAGTTCGGTCTTGCTCATGTTCTTGGTGACCTTTACGGTCATCTTCTTGGTGTTAACACCTTCGAAGGCCTTCTTAGACACCTTGATACTCTTGGTAGAGTATACGTTGAACTGCTTCAATTTGCTTCCGGTAAATGCATTTGCCTCGATCTTCTCGATACTCTTTGGAAGAGTTACTTTCCAGGTATCCTTAGAGCACTTAGCAAAAGCACCCTCTGAAACGGAAGTAAGCTTGTAGGTTACTCCGTCGATTGTTACCTTAGAAGTAAGTGTAACAACAGGAGCAGTGGTCTTTCCAAGTGTCTCGAGCTTAGCCTCACCCTTTGCGGTGGTGGTTACCTTAGCCTTTTTTGCTGTAGATACCAAAGATACAGATACCTCTGTCTTTGCTACAGGCTTAACGCTGGTAGCCGGGCTGTCTGCAGCAAATGCGGTACATGTACCTGCAATGGTCATGATTGCTGCCATTGCTACTACTGCAAATTTCTTAATTCCCTTCATCTTCTTGTCCTCCTTTCTTCGAAGATTTATTATTAAAGAACACCTATGGTGTCCCTAATAACCGTTACTTCTCGCCGTAATACTGATCGGTATAGTTCTTGCCATAATAGCCATAACCATAATGCTTACCGTAATAGCCATAGCCTTTTCCATAGCCCTTACTGTAATAGCTTCCCTTTCCGCCCTGTACACGGTTTAAGACGACACCGAGCAGCGGGCATCCGCAGCGCTCCAGCTGCTGCATAGTAGAGCGTATAACCTGCTTGGAGGTTGTTCCGCCTCTTACGACAAGGATTGCCCCATCGCACATCTGCCCGATCTGTTCTCCGTCGGATACAATGCCAAGCGGTGGACAGTCTACGAATACATAGCGGTAATCCTCCGCGATGGTGTTTAACATATGTTCAAACTGCCCACCCTCGATCAGAATGGATGGGTTTACGATATTATCTGTGTTTGGAATCAAGTCTCCCGCCTCGTATTGGGAGTGCAGTATGACTTCGCCCAATTCATAATTTCCCGCAAGATAGCCGGAAATTCCGAGTATCTTCGAACCGTCATTGGCCTCGATATCATATTTGTCGACCATGACGGATTTGCGCAGGTCTGCATCCACAAGGATACTCTTTGTTCCCGCCTTCGCCATCTGCGCCCAGAGCTGCATGGTCACAAAGCTCTTGCCCTCATCCGGGAGCGAGCTTACAACCATGATCTTTTTTACCTTGCTTCCGAGGAAGTTGATGTTGATTCGCAGACGGTTGATTGCCTCCTCCACCGCATACGGAAGTTCCGGCATGTTATTGATGGTTACCTGTTTGGTTCCTTCCTTGACGATCCGGTTGATTTCCTTGTCCAGGCCAAGGTCTATCATCTCAATATCCGCAAGATCGTTTTGATTATTCATGTTCTGTCTTCCTCCCTAGCGGTTCTTTCTATGTTTATGTTTTTTCTTTTTTTCGTTCCTGATTTCTTCCTCACGGGCATCGGAAATCGACTTGATATCGCCCTCCGGGATCACCGTAAGCGGTACGATACCGAATGTCTTTTCCATCTCCTCGGAAGATGTGATAGAATCATCTGATATATAAATAAATGTCAGATAGCCGATTGCAAGAAGTGCCGCGACAAGTGCTCCCAGCACTACGTTCTTGACCATGCTCGGGGAGCTTGGCCGCTTCGGGACGATTGCTGTCTCCGCGATATGCGGGGTGGATGTCTCCATCAGCTCCGGCAGATAGGACAACGCTTTCTGTGCCATATCATTTGCAATATCGCAGGCTTCCTGCGGATTCGCGCTGACTACATCGAGCCGGATAACACGTGTATTGGATATAGAAGATATGGACACCATTCCCTGCAGCTGCTGCCATGTATATGGAAGATCAAGGTCAGCAATGACATCCTCGTAGATTGGGCGGATGTCCATCAGAACCGCATAGTCAGAGGACAATGATGTTCCGATATTAAGGTCTGTCAGGTCGATGGCGGAGCCGCTGGATGCGGATACCATATAGATTTTCGTAGATGCGGTGTATTTTGGCGTGATCAGGAAAAATGTAACTAGTCCCATCGCCAATCCTCCGAGTACCAGAGCTGCCAGTATCAGGCGGATACGGGATATGTACAGCCCGATCAGCTCCATCAGGTCGATTTCTGTCTGGGCCTGTGTCTGGTTTGTATCGAGTTTCGCTTTTTCCATGGTTGGGTTTGCCATGTCTGTCTTTCCTCCTAGGTGTATTGATCCGCTACTCTTCCTCTGCTGCTTCCAGGTGGAAGAGCTGCGTCATCATATCGGTAACGGATTGTTCGTCCGCGTAGAATTCTGTATGCTCAATGCCGTCCCCCAAGCGCTCACCGAGTCCGGTTTTTCCATCCGGCGTAAAAATGCCAAGGTTCTCATATTGATAGAGCTTATCCGCAATTCCGGACAGCTTCTTTTCATTCAGGTCTGTGGTTGATATGGCAAGCAGTTCCTGCTCTGCGGCAAGAAGTGCATCTGCATCATTTCCGAGTGTCTCCCGCGCACGTGCTGAAAGTGCAGACATGTACTGGCTCTGGCGTCTCATGCGGGAAGTGTTCTCCCCGTCTCCGACACTCTTGCGGCCTCGCAGATAGCTGACTGCCTGCTCATCGTTCAGCAGTATCGTCTCACCCATCACAAGGCTCGGGTCTGATTCCGAGAAGTCATCCTCGATAGTGACTTCCACGCCGCCGACCATATGGTTCAGCGCGCCGATCTGTGTCATCGGGATTGCCATGTATCCGTCAATCCCTATCTTCCCGAGAAAACGGGATACTGCTGCAACTGTATTCTCACAGCTCTGTTCCTTGCTGCCGCCGTACCAATGTGCTGTGCAGAGCTGCAGCTCTGCGCTCGCGTAGCACTCGCCGTCCTCCGTCATGAGGTCGATTTCTGTGATAGTGTCACGGTTTAATTGGATGATGGCATAGGTCTTGTCTGTCTTATCAAGCACAAGCAGATTAAGGACATCTGCCATGCTTCCGACGTATGCGCCCTCTTCTTCGTTCTCATCACCGCTTCCGTCGGTTCCGAGAAACAGATATGTCTCTATCTGATGGTCATAGGTATATTTCCTGCCATAGAGCCTGACCTTCTTTCCCGGCAGGATACTCTCCTTCCCGGTGGTCTGTGTCTCTGTCGCATCCTCAAAGGTCTCTGCCAGTTTCTTCGCGCGATGCTCCTCTGCTGCGGCTGCGAGCGCTATCAGCGCCGCAATTGCGATCAGGATAATTACTGCGGCGGCAAGAATCTTTTTCTTATTCTTCATAACCCCAGCAATTCCTTTCCGAGTTCGTCTGTCTGCGCCAGCACCGCATCTCCGTGTTTCTTCGCAATGTATCTTCTGGCATCTCCCAGATTCGGGCATCTCGATGTCATATTGTGGCAGTCGCTTCCAAGCAGGATCGGAGCATTGTCACGCAGCAGGCGATTCGCCGTATGCCCGCGCCTCCAATCCAGGAATATCCCGCCGTTCATCTGCGCATGCACCGGAAGTTCCATGACGTAATCCCAGATGCCGCGGTCCTTCTGCAGATCGTAGTATCGCTCGATGTGCGCCAGAATCACCTGAAGCTCCTGTTTCTCGATAATGCGCTCCACCTCTTCTGCCATGTGCTTCGTCCATTGTGTGAACGGCATCTCCAGAAGCAGCACACGTGTATCACCAATGCACAGCTTTGGCAGCAGCTCGGCTTTGCCCATGCCGTCAAAGTAATACACCTCTGCACCGCAGAGAATCTGTGGAAGTTGCGTATCGCGTTCTGTCTCCTCACGCAGACGCATAAGGCTCCGCTCCCGCCGTACAAGAAACCGGTCCACAGAGCATTCGTCTGCATAGAAATGCGGGGTGGCTACCATGTGTGTAACGCCCTGTTCATATGCGGTTTTTAACATTGCCATACTCTCCTCAACGCTGTGGCTTCCATCGTCGATTTTTGGCAAAAAATGGGAATGTATGTCGATAAGCATAGTCGCACCTCGCTTGTCACTATACACCTTTCGGGTTTTGTTTTCAATACCCATTGGGTTATTTTTGTTTTTTCTGTGCCACATAGAATAAAACTAACAATTTGACATAAGGCTTATTATAGAAGGGGGTTTTCCATGGTTGACTATTATGAAATGGGTGCCCGGATTGCAGCACTTCGAAAGGAAAATGCAATTACGCAGGAAAAGCTTGCGGAAATTCTTGATATCTCGGTAAAACATTGCAGTGAGGTGGAAAGAGGCATATCTTCTCTGTCTCTTGAGAAGCTCATCTTTCTTTCCGATTATTTTCATTGCAGTATGGACTATCTGGTCCGTGGTCTGGATGCAAATCATGCGGCACATGCATTGCCAGCTTTTGTGATTGAAATTATGGAATCTGATGATAGGAAGGAGCGGCAATTACTGATGCAGTATTTGCAGATGTATGGGAAATTGAGAAAAGATTTCAAGAAATAACGGATCTATTATTTTAAGAAAGAGCCTTGCAGAAATCCTGCAAGACTCTTTTTGTTTAAATATTTTTTACTGTTGCGATATCAACCGGTGTCAGCTTTCCACTTGCTGTCTCAAGTGAAAGCGCAAGTGCATTTGCTGTGTCCATTGCGGTGATGCAGTACACGCCTGTCTCGATTGCATTTCGCCGGATCAGGAAACCGTCTCTGCTCTTATCTCCGTTGCCCTGTGTCGGGGTGTCGATGACAAGATCGATCTTGTGTCCTAAGATAAGATCCATGACGTTCGGGGACTCCTGTGAGATCTTATTGACGCGAAGCGCGTTCACGCCGTGCTCCTGCAAATATTTTGCAGTGCTTCTCGTTGCATAGATCTTGTAGCCGAGTGCTTCAAAACGCTTTGCCACGCCAACTGCTTCCGGCTTGTCTGCATCTTTGACGGTCATGATCATCTGCTTGTGCTTCGGAAGTGAGATTCCTGCTCCGATAAACGCCTTGTAGAGAGCCTCGTTGAAGGTCTTTGCAATTCCTAAGCATTCACCGGTAGACTTCATCTCAGGTCCAAGTGAAATTTCTGCGCCCCGAAGTTTTTCAAAGGAGAATACCGGCATCTTGATGGCAATGTAATCTGCCGTCGGCGCAAGCCCCGGCTCATATCCCATTCCGCGGAGGGTATGTCCCATAATGACCTTTGCGGCAAGGTCTACAATCGGGATTCCTGTTACCTTGCTGATATACGGAACCGTTCTTGATGAACGTGGATTTACCTCAATGACATAGATTTCATCATCCATATCGATGAACTGGATGTTAATCAGACCTACAACATGGAGTGCGCGTGCAAGTCTCTTCGTGTATTCTACAAGCGTTGCCTTTGCCTTCTCACTGATCGTCGGTGCCGGGTATACGGAGATACTGTCTCCGGAGTGTACACCGGTTCTCTCGATATGTTCCATGATACCCGGAATCAGAATATCTTCGCCGTCACATACCGCATCGACCTCAATCTCCTTACCCTGCAGATATTTATCAACAAGGATCGGGTGATCCTGTGCGATGCGGTTGATGATTCCGATGAATTCATCAATCTCTTCATCATTAAACGCGATCTTCATGCCCTGCCCGCCAAGTACATAAGAAGGACGTACAAGTACCGGATAGCCGATACGGTTCGCTACTTCTTTTGCCTCCTCTGCGGTAAATACGGTTCCGCCCGCTGCTCTCGGGATCTCTGTCTTCTGAAGGATCTCGTCAAACAGCTCGCGATCCTCGGCTGCGTCTACATCTTCTGCCTTTGTTCCAAGGATCTTAACGCCCATCTTCATAAGCGCTTCCGTCAGCTTGATCGCGGTCTGACCACCGAACTGTACAACAGCTCCATCCGGCTTCTCGAGGTTGACGATGCTCTCAACATCCTCTGCCGTAAGTGGCTCAAAATACAGCTTATCTGCAATATCAAAGTCTGTGGAGACCGTCTCCGGGTTGTTGTTGACAATTACGGTCTCCCAGCCTTCCTTTGCGAATGCCCAGGTACAATGTACGGAGCAGAAGTCGAACTCGATTCCCTGTCCGATACGGATCGGGCCGGAGCCCAGTACCAATACCTTTTTCTCCGGATGTGTCTCTGCTGCTTCGGTCTCACTTCCAGATACGGAATAATAGTATGGTGTCTCTGCTGCAAACTCTGCCGCGCAGGTATCTACCATCTTATAAGATGCGGTAATGCCGTTTGCATAACGCATGTCTTTGATCTGTTCTTCGCTATGTCCGGTCAAACGCGCGATCACGTTGTCCGGATAGCCGATTCTCTTTGCTTCCTTAAGAAGATCTACGGTAAGCTCCGTCACCTTGTCATTTGCCGGATCCGCGTCAAAGAGAGAGGTTCCTCTCTTTGCACCTGCATGCAGGGCAACCTTTGCTGCCGCATTATTTCTTCCTGCATTTGCCGGATTGCATGCCGCAAGCTTTGCCTCCATCTCAACAAGAATTGCTATCTTATCAATAAACCAGATATCGATCTTGGTAATATCATGAATGTGGTCGTAGGCGATTCCTCTTCTGAGTGCTTCCGCGATAACCCAGATCCTGCGGTCATCCACGACTGCAAGCTGCTTATCAAGCTCATCCAGCGTAAGATCAGAAAAGTCATAGGACTGCAGGCAGTCAACATGCTGCTCCAATGAGCGGATTGCCTTCATGAGTGCGCCTTCGAAGTTGTCACTGATACTCATAACTTCTCCGGTTGCCTTCATCTGTGTGGTAAGGGTTCTCTTTGCCGTAAGGAATTTGTCAAACGGAAGTCTCGGGATCTTTACAACACAGTAGTCTAACATTGGCTCAAAACTTGCGTAGGTCTTCTGTGTAATTGCATTTTTGATCTCATCCAATGTGTATCCCAGCGCAATCTTCGCTGTTACCTTCGCGATCGGGTATCCGGTTGCCTTGGATGCAAGTGCGGAAGAACGCGATACACGCGGATTAACCTCGATTACGCAGTATTCAAATGACTCCGGATGGAGCGCATACTGCACATTGCAGCCTCCGGTGATCTGCAGCTCATTGATGATGTTGAGTGCAGAGCTTCGGAGCATCTGGTACTCCTTGTCTCCAAGTGTCTGCGATGGTGCCACTACAATAGAATCTCCGGTATGTACTCCAACCGGATCGATGTTTTCCATATTACATACGGTAATGCAGTTGCCGTTGGCATCGCGCATTACTTCGTACTCGATTTCCTTCCAGCCTGCGATGCATCGCTCAACCAGAACCTCTCCGACACGGCTTAAACGCAGACCGTTCGTCAGGATGTCAATCAGTTCCTGCTCATTGTGAGCGATTCCGCCACCGCTTCCACCAAGCGTGAATGCTGGGCGCAGTACGACCGGATATCCGATGGTGTTGGTGAATTTGATACCATCCTGCACGTTATTTACAACCTGGGACGCTGCTACCGGCTCTCCGATTTTTTCCATGGTATCCTTGAATGCCTGACGATCCTCTGCCTTGAAGATTGTTTCTGCCGTAGTACCAATAAGGCGGACGCCCTGTTCCTCCAGAAATCCGCTTTCTGCAAGCTCCATTCCAAGGTTAAGCCCTGCCTGTCCACCAAGTGTAGGAAGAATACTGTCCGGCTTTTCCTTGCGGATGATTTCTTTTAAAACATCGAGGGTAAGCGGCTCGATGTATACCTGATCTGCAATCTGTTTATCGGTCATGATAGTTGCCGGGTTTGAGTTCACAAGGCATACTTCAATGCCTTCTTCTTTCAAAGACCGGCAGGCCTGTGTTCCCGCATAGTCAAACTCCGCTGCCTGACCGATGACGATCGGGCCGGAACCAATTACTAATACTTTTTTGATATCATAATTTCTTGGCATTATTGATTTCCTCCCATCATGCGGATAAACCGGTCAAAAAGATACGATGAATCCTGCGGTCCCGGGCATGCTTCCGGATGGAACTGCACGGTGAAAATATTCTTGCCTTCATAGGCAAGACCCTCGTTTGTGCCATCGTTTACGTTTACGAACGCCGGTTTTGCGATCTTCGGGTCCAGAGTATCGGTGTCCACAACATACCCGTGGTTCTGGGATGAAATGTATACACGCCCGGTTGCAAGATCCTTGACCGGATGATTGCCTCCGCGGTGTCCGTATTTCATCTTGTGGGTGTCTGCGCCGGTTGCAAGTGCCATTAGCTGATGTCCAAGGCAGATTGCAAAAATCGGCACATCACTCTCATAGAGTTTGCGGATCTCATCAATGATCGTGCCGCAGTCCTTCGGGTCTCCCGGTCCGTTCGACAGCATAATACCATCCGGGTTAGCTGCAAGGATCTCCTCAGCGGTTGTTCTTGCCGGGTAGATTGTAACCTCACACCCTCGCTGGTTCAGGGATTTTGCAATGTTTCTCTTTGCTCCAAGATCCAGAAGTGCAACTCTCTTTCCGTTTCCTTTCAGCACACTCTTCTCGGCGCAGGTTACCTTGTCAACTACGTTGCCGGTCGTATATGCTTTTAAACGGGGGAGAATTTCTTCAAAATTGAAATTTTCATTCGTCGTGATCATACCATTCATGGTTCCCTTTTCACGAAGAATCTTGGTAAGTGCCCGCGTATCGATTCCTGCGATACCCGGAATATCATGCTTTTTTAGAAAATCCTGAATAGTGCCCTCTGAGCGGAAATTGCTGGGCAGACGTGAAAGTTCTCTTACAATATAGCCATCCGGCCAAGGTCGCTGTGATTCCATATCCGGTGTAATTCCATAATTACCAATAAGCGGATACGTCATGACAACTGCCTGTCCTGCATAGGACGGGTCCGTCAACACCTCCAGATATCCGGTCATTGAAGTATTAAAGACGATCTCACTGATGACCTCTCTTGTGGAACCAATACTGGTTCCGGTAAATACATTTCCGTCTTCCAATATCAAAAACGCTTTCATTTTGCTCCCTTTCCTTTCCATGTTTTTTCTGTCTTTTGGCAAAAAAAAAGAGGGAAACTCTTCTTCTTCGAATCGTGTTTTATTATACAGTTATGCCTAAATTGTAAAAAGTTTATCATACCCCGGCATGTTTTTCAACTGTTTTGAGGTGGAAAAATATGCCGAGATTTTGATAGGATTTTTCAGCTTTTTCAGTAAATTTATAACAAGTCCACTCCGTACAATCCGAAATAGCCGATTATGACTGCCAGGATCGCCAGAATGGTCAGTATGATCGTTGTTGCAAGTGCAGCCTTCGGAATCTTCTTTGTAGGATAAACAACGTCATTTAAGGTTTTTGCCTCAACATACACGAAGGTCGGTGCCGGATTCTGTGTTGTTCCTGCACCCGGCTGTGCTGTTGCGGCTGGCTGCAGCGGGAGCTGCCAGAATCCGTTGTGTACAAAAAAGCTTGCTGTCCACGCCGGAAGTGCACAGGCTGTCACACGCTCCAGTCCAAGCGTCTGCTTCGCAAATCTTCGCATTGTATCAAGGAGCTGTCTTGCGTATTTCTTCTTACGGAAGTATGGGTACACATAAAGCATGGTGATATGTCCCTCCGGCTGCATAGCAGACATTGCGCATAGCTGTGCTCCCTCGAACACGCCCCACATATACAGTTTCTTTCCGGATACCATATTCTTCAGATTCTCAAGATTGGTGTACTCTTCAAAGAAACGGATTGTCTGCGGGTCTGTGATTGTCTGTCTTAAATCAAATCCAAACACGCCCTGTGCCAATTCTACCGCTTGCGGAATTTCTTCTATTTGAAGCATTCGTATTTCTGCCATTCTCTGTTACTCCTTTATCAGTTGATTCTTTAGTCCACTATATCTTTTCTGCTCGGAATTATTCTCAACCATCATATCGAAAGTGTTTTCATCTCCTACAATAGTAACACATTTTTTTGCTCTTGTAACGGCTGTATATAGAAGATTTCGATTCATGAGCATCCTTGGTCCCGTCAGAAGCGGTATAACAACCGCCGGATACTCCGATCCCTGCGACTTGTGGATGGTCACCGCGTAGGCAAGCTCAAGTTCTTCAAGATTCTTGAAGGAATATTCCACCATCTTGCCTTCATCGAAGGAGATAGTCATTGTCTCCGCAAAATCGTTGATTTCCTCAATGATTCCTGTGTCTCCATTAAAGATACCTGTTCCTTTGTCGATACACAGGCCATACTTCGTGCGGATTTCCCACTCCATCTGATAGTTATTCTTCACCTGCATGACCTTATCGCCCTCACGGAATATCGTGCTTCCGTATTCCTTCTCGCGCTTTGTCTTGGCGGGTGGGTTTAAGTACATCTGAAGAATCTGGTTTAAGCGTTCCACACCGAGCAATCCCTTTCTCATCGGTGTCAGTACCTGGATATCATATTCCCCGGCATCCACGTACTTCGGCAGCTTCTGTTTGATCAGTTGGAGCGTAACATTGATGATCTTGTCTGCATCATATCTCTTTAAAAAGAAGAAATCACGGCTCTGATTATCCAGACTGATTTTCTCTCCACGGTTGATCTTGTGCGCATTTACAATAATGTCGCTCGTGCTTGCCTGCCGGAAAATCTTTGTCAGCTTTACCGTATGGAATTGTTCGGAGTCAATGATGTCCTTTAAGACACTACCCGGTCCAACGCTTGGCAGCTGATTGGTATCACCCACCAGAATCAGCCTCGTTCCGGCGGCCACTGCCTTTAGCAGAGCATACATAAGTGTAATATCCACCATTGACATCTCGTCTACGATGATCACGTCGGTTTCTAATGGATTCGTTTCGTTGCGTTCAAAGTGGATTCCTGCGCCTTGCATGCTGTTGCTGCCTCCTCCAGCGCGCGCAGCTGTCGTCATTCCGCCTCCTGTGCTCGTCTCATCCCCCATGCCGCCTGTCAGTTCAAGCATGCGGTGAATTGTTCTCGCCTCAAATCCGGTTGTCTCACTCATACGCTTTGCCGCGCGGCCAGTCGGAGCCGCCAGAAAGATATCCAATCCTTCCGATTCAAAGTACCGGATAATCGTATTGATCGTGGTCGTTTTTCCGGTACCGGGTCCTCCTGTTATAATAAGAAGTCCATTCCTTACCGCTTCCTTTACAGCCTCGATCTGGTGCTCATCCAGCTCCATTTTTGTTTCCTTCTCGATTTTCCGGATGCGGGCTTCAATCACCTCATCTGCCACTTCATAGGAGATATCCAGCTGTCTGAGCATTGTCGCTGAATTTGCCTCCATATAATAGAAGGAAGTTGCATAAATCTGTGTAACTCCATCATTCTGCTGCATAATGATCTTACGATCCATCGCAAGGTTCATATAGTGTGGTTCGATATATTCCGGTTCTACTTCGAGAAGAGTGCTCGCCCTCTGTGTCAATTCCTCAAGCGGAAGGTACGTATGCCCTTCTCCGGATGCCAGCTGCAGCACATAGAGTATGCCGCTCCGAATTCGAAAATCCGAGTCTGTTCGTACCCCTACTCTCGTAGCAATCTCATCTGCCGTCCGAAATCCTACGCCATCAATATCCTCCGCAAGCCGATATGGATTTTCGGTCAGAATGCTATAGATTTCAGAGCCATATGTATTGTATATCTTAACTGCGAGGTTTGTATGGATCCCATACTGCTGTAGAAAAATCATCGCCTGCCGGAGATCTTTCTTGGCATTAACCTGCTCAGCAATCTCCATCGCCTTGCGTTCGCTGATTCCTTTAATCTCCGCAAGCCTTTCCGGTTCTTCTTCTATAATGCGGAACGTATCATCTTTAAAGCGGCGCACAATACGGGCAGCCAATGCAATTCCGATTCCTTTGATTGCCCCAGAGCCAAGGTAACGTTCGATTGCCACTTCATCTTCGGGTGCTTTCTCTTCGTAAGACGCCACCTTGAACTGTCTGCCATATGTCGGATGATCCGTGTACTCACCTTTCGCCTCAATGTTTTCCCCTTCTACGATCTCCGGGAAAGTCCCCACGCAGGTCAGTTCTTCCTCATCTACAATGAGGATCAGAACCGTATAGCCATTATCGGCATTTCTATATATGATATGATCCACATATCCATTTACTGTTTCCAAAATTTGCCCTCTTTGTGTATGTTGATTTTCATTTTACGGCCTGTACGACCAAACTTGCATCTGCAGGCCGTACTCCTCCATATTGTAAAACGCCATGACCCTTGTATTTGGCCATGGCGTTTATTGTCCCACTCTTTATCTGCCTACTGGATATTGTAATTGCGCTTCATCTGCTCATACAGCTGCTGTGTCACGTTCCCGCCAAGACTATCTACGACTTCATCTGCAACCAATTCGATTGCCTGATCCATGTACAAGTCCTTGTACTGTGACATCGTGGAATCACTGTCCTCGTCATCACTCATAGTAAGCGAGTCCTTTACTTCCTTGAGCATCTGCTCAACAAAATAAGATTCGAAATCTTTCAGCACTCCTTTGAGTTCTTCTTCGCTGGATTCAGATGACAGCTTACTTGCAGCTGACGTGATTGAGCTTGCCGCTGCTGATCCCGCCTGCGTCTGCGCCGTTGAATATGATAAACCATTTAATGACGATATATCCATCTATGCTCCTCCATACGCCGAGCCTATCTTCTTCACTCTGTCAGAAATCCTATGCTCACCTATGTATCGGTCCCCCTGCTACCACACTGTTATCTCTTCAGATTATTCGCGGTATCAAGCATTGAGTCAGCCGTTGTAATTGCTTTAGAATTTAATTCATATGCTCTCTGTGCAATGATCATATTAACCATCTCATCTGCAACAGAGACATTAGAACCCTCAATATATCCCTGATGAAGTTCACTCTGCGTCAATCCCGGTGTACCAACCTCAAGCATTGCAGCCCCGGATGCATCAGTCTGTGCAAGCAGGCTGTCCGACATTTTTTCAAGTCCGGCTGGATTGCTGAACTGATACAGAGCGATTGTCTGATTCATATTGACGGAAGTTCCCTCATTCGTTACATATAAAATACTGCCATCCTTATTGAATACAAGAGATTCTGCTGACACTCCGTCCGGTAGCTGGATTACATTTCCGGTTGTGTCCAATACAGGATATCCATCGTGACTCGCAAGGATCGTGTTGCCATTTGCATCAAGGCTCCATGTAAAATTACCATTTCTGGTAAAGTAAGTCTGCCCATCAGCTCCGCGTACCGCAAAGAATCCATCTCCCTCGATCGCGAAATCCGTTAAATTCTCCGTCTCTGTAAGGGATCCCTGCGTATAAAGAGAGGAGGTTGCTGCCACCCGGACTCCAAGTCCGGCTTGAGCACCGATTGGTTTCTGCTCTCCGTTTGCAGAGGTAGTAACTGTCTGAATCTCCTGATACAGCAGTGACTTAAACTCTGTACGCTCTGTTTTATATCCGGTTGTATTGACATTTGCCAGATTGTTGGCAATCGTATCTACGTTTGTCTGCTCTGCAGTCATACCCGTTGCTGCGGTATAAAGTGCTCTCATCATAAGGCATATGTCTCCTTCTTAAACGTGCCGTTTACCCGTATCAGACTTTACCAACCTGAGTCGCTGAAATATTAAGCGTCTCGTCAATGGATGTGATTACCTTTTGTCCTGCCTCGTATGCTCGCTGGATTGTAATCATGTTAACCATCTCTGATACAACATTTACATTGGAAGACTCAAGCGTTCCTTGCAAAATTGTACCGTCCGCCGCAACAAGATTCCCACCATCAAGCACGTTGTACATATTCTCTCCGTACTTTTCGATGTAATCATAATTGTCCACATTCACAAGACCGATTGTTCCCACTACCTGGCCATTCTGGTACACATAGCCCATCTGATCTACAGAAAAACTTGCATTCGGATCAATCTGAATGTAATTTGCCACGGTCGGTTCTCCATTCAACGCTCCTGTAGCATTAAGAACGTAATCACCATCTGCGGTTACAAGATAACCATTCGCATTCAATGTAAAGGAGCCATCTCTGGTAAGCTTCATGGAAGTATTGCCTTCTTTATCTGTAAAGGCAACCGCAAAGAAGCCCTCACCTCCGACTGCAAAGTCGGTAGACTTGTCCGTCACCTTGAGGCTGCCCTCCTGCCAGTCAGTATACACCTCTCCAAGATGAGCTCCCATATAGATCGTTCCAAGCCTCTTATGCAATCCGTAATCGGAGCTGTCCTTAATCTTGATCGCATACTCCTCTGCGAAAGACATCGAGGTTGTCCCCTCTTTTTTGTATCCGGTAGTATTTGAATTTGCGAGATTATTCGCCAGAACGTCAAGACGTTTCATCTCGTTGGTCATTCCCGTATAGGCTGTGTATAGTCCTTTTACCATATACTGCTACCATCCTTTCGCATATCTTCCTACATATATATCGGTCGTGAAAGCTTATTTATTAACTGCATCTGACGGCATATTACCGCATAATTCCATACGAACTGCGCAATGCCGTCACAAATTTCTAATCGTCGTCGCGCTTTCCTGCGAGGAACTCAACAAACTTACCCGTTCCGATTGCCACGCAGGTCATCGGATGTTCCGCTGTCATAGTGTTGATTCCTGTTTTCTCTTCGATAAGTTCTTCCAGACCACGGAGGAGTGCCCCGCCTCCGGTAAGAACAATTCCCCTGTCTGCAACGTCAGCTGCAAGCTCTGGCGGTGTCTTCTCAAGCACGGAATGAACCGCCTCTACAATCTGCATGGTTGGCTCACGAAGTGCTTCTTCCGTCTCCTCAGAGGTTACTGTAATAGTCTTAGGAAGACCGGTCACAAGGTTACGTCCACGGACATCCATAGTTTCATTGGTACCAAGTGAGAAACAGGTACCGATTTTAATCTTGATATCTTCCGCGGTGCGCTCACCAATCAGAAGATTATGCTTCTTACGCATGTAACGAACCAATGCCTCATCAAAATCATCACCGGCAATTTTGATGGAGGTGCTGACAACGGATCCCCCCAATGAAATAACAGCGATATCTGAAGTTCCGCCTCCGATATCTACGATCATGTTACCGCATGGTCTTGAAATATCAATTCCTGCACCGATTGCAGCGGCGATCGGCTCCTCTATGATAGATACCTCGCGCGCACCCGCATTGTAGGTTGCGTCCTCAACGGCCTTCTTCTCTACCTCAGTCGCCCCGCTTGGAATACATACACTGATGCGCGGCTTACGGAAACTCTTCTTGCCAAGTGCTTTCTGGATAAAGTACTTGATCATCTTCTCTGTAACCGTATAGTCCGAAATAACGCCTTGGCGAAGTGGGCGGACTGCTACAATATTGCCCGGTGTCCTTCCAAGCATCAGGCGCGCTTCTTCTCCGATGGCCTTAATTTTGTTTGTATCTCTGTCAAAAGCTACTACGGACGGCTCTTTAAGAACAACGCCCTTTCCCTTCATATAAACAAGTATGCTGGCGGTACCCAGATCGATACCGATATCTGATCCAATCATGTTATTCTCCTTCCAAATCCATCTGAAATGTATATCTGATCATCGGTTCTGCACTTGGGTGCAAAACGGCAGTTAATCATATTTTCCCTTATACAGTAACATTATATACAATTAATTCCATTTTTCAAATGGTTTTTCGGGATTAATTTAACCTATTTTAAATATGGGCGTAAAAATTTGCCTGTATAGGAGGCTTCCACTTCGCAAATCTCCTCCGGGGTTCCTTTCGCAATGACTGTACCACCGCCATCTCCACCTTCCGGGCCCATATCAATGATATAATCCGCAGTCTTTATCACGTCCAGATTATGTTCAATTACCACAACAGTATTACCACCCTCAGACAACCTCCGCAGTATTTCGATCAGCTTATGGACATCTGCAAAATGCAGTCCGGTTGTCGGCTCATCCAGAATATAAATTGTCTTTCCCGTGCTCTTCCGGCTAAGCTCCGTTGCCAGCTTGATTCGCTGTGCCTCACCTCCCGACAGTTCTGTTGACGGCTGTCCGAGCTTCACATATCCGAGTCCTACATCATAAAGCGTCTGTATTTTCCGTTGGATAGCCGGAACATTCTTAAAGAATTCCACTGCATCCTCCACCGTCATGTCCAGAACATCATAGATGCTCTTTCCCTTATATTTAACGTCGAGTGTCTCACGATTATAGCGCTTGCCCTGGCACACTTCACAAGGCACGTATACATCCGGAAGAAAATGCATCTCTATCTTGAGAATACCGTCGCCGCCGCAGGCTTCACATCTGCCCCCCTTGACATTGAAGCTGAAACGCCCCTTCTTGTATCCCTTTGCCTTTGCATCCGGTGTTGCCGCGAACAGATCACGGATCATATCAAACACTCCGGTATATGTCGCTGGGTTGGATCTCGGGGTTCGCCCGATTGGAGACTGATCGATATCGATTACCTTATCAAGCTGTTCCAGGCCTAGTATATCATCGTGATCTCCCGCAATGCACCGTGCACGATTCAAGGATTTTGCAAGGTGCTTGTACAGGATCTCATTTGTTAAAGAGCTCTTTCCCGAACCGGAAACACCGGTAATGCAGGTCATGATGCCAAGCGGGATATCCACATCAATATTCTTCAGGTTATTCTCTCTTGCGCCTTTTATTGTAATAAATCCGGTTGGCTTCCTTCTCTCATCCGGAACCGGTATCTTGATTCTTCCGCTTAGATACGCGCCGGTTATAGAATCTTTGCACTTCATGATTTCTTCCGCAGTGCCGGCAGCTACCACTTTTCCTCCGTGAATTCCCGCTGCAGGACCGATGTCAACAATGTAGTCCGCAGCCCTCATCGTATCCTCATCATGCTCTACAACGATCAGGGAGTTGCCGAGATTCTTCAGGTTCATCAAAGCATGTAGCAGCTTATCATTGTCGCGTTGGTGCAATCCGATACTTGGCTCGTCAAGGATATACGCCACTCCGACCAGTCCGGAGCCAATCTGAGTTGCAAGGCGGATTCGCTGTGCTTCCCCGCCCGACAGGCTTGCAGTTCCTCTCGTAAGCGTAAGGTATTCCAATCCTACTTCTTTCAAAAATCCCACGCGGGAACGTATTTCCTTTAAAATCTGATCTCCAATAAAATGCTGCTGCTTTGTAAGTGTCATGTTATCAAGGAAATCACACAGATCTTTTACCGACATGTCTGTCATGTCGTAGATATTCTTATCTGCAACTGTGACGGCAAGAGAGCTTTTCTTAAGTCTCTTTCCATGGCACTCCGCACATGGGGTAATTCTCATGAACTGCTCATACTCTGCCTTCGCAGTCTCCGAAAACGTCTCGCGGTATCTGCGCTCCACATTGCGGATCAGGCCTTCCCAATTAAGGTCATAGACGCCCTCTCCGCGCTGTCCCTTGTAATGTACTTTGAGAACTCTTCCATCGCCGCCATGGATGAACATATGCTGGATATCCTTCGGAAGATCCTTATATGGGGTGTCCAGAGAAAATCCATATCCATCCGCTAAAGCGCGCAGTGTTGCATACGTGTAACTCTTCGGATCCGTGGAAGACTGCCATCCCATGACCTGAACCGCGCCCTCAGCCAATGAAAGGGTCTTATCCGGTATCATCAGCTCCTCATCAAACTCCATCTTGTAGCCTAGCCCGTAGCATACCGGACAAGCCCCGAACGGATTATTGAAAGAAAAGCTTCGCGGTTCCACCTCGTCGATGCTGATTCCACAGTCCGGACAGGCAAAGCTCTGTGAAAAATTAATAGGCTCTCCATCAATTACATCAACGATTGCATTTCCCTCTGTCAGGGCAAACACATTCTCCAGAGAATCCGTAAGACGCTTTTCTATGCCCTCTTTTACAACCAGCCGGTCTACAATGATGTCAATATTGTGTTTGATATTCTTATCTAGCTTGATTTCTTCTGTTAGTTCATACTGGCTGCCGTCAACGATCACGCGCACATATCCGCTCTTCTTTGCCTTTTCGAAGAGTTTCTGATGCTCACCCTTTCGTCCACGGACAACCGGAGCCAGGATCTGCAGCTTCGTCCTCTCCGGAAGCTGCATAACCGTATCCACCATCTGGTCGATCGTCTGCTTTGTAATTGCTCTGCCGCACTTCGGACAATGCGGGATTCCGATTCTTGCATACAGCAGACGAAAATAATCATAGATTTCCGTCACTGTGCCAACGGTAGAACGCGGGTTGCGGTTCGTTGATTTCTGATCGATAGAGATTGCCGGTGGAAGCCCCTCAATAGATTCCACATTCGGCTTTTCCATCTGTCCGAGGAACTGTCTTGCATAAGACGACAACGACTCCATATACCGCCGCTGTCCCTCTGCATAAATCGTATCGAATGCCAGGGATGACTTACCCGAACCGGACAATCCCGTCAGTACGACAAATTCATCTCTTGGAATATCGATGTCGATTGATTTGAGATTGTGTTCACTTGCTCCCCGGATCTTAATGTATTTTCTTTCTTTCTTCGCCATTTTTGTATGCTCCTATCTATCCAAGCTCGATATCACGCAATGCATTTTTGAGCTTGATCATATGATCGCGGTATTCCGCTGCCGCTTCGAAATTGAGTTCCGCTGCCGCCTTCTGCATCTTTTTCTGAATATCCGCAATCATCTTTTCCAGTTCCTTGCGGCTCATGGATTCCGGATCTTTCTCCATCTGGACCTCATCTGCCGCAATCTTCTTGGATACTGCGATGAGATCACGCACCGACTTCTTGATTGTCTGCGGCGTGATTCCATGTGCCTCGTTATATTCCTGCTGCAGCTTGCGCCGGCGCTCTGTCTCGTCAATCGCATGCCGCATGGAATCCGTGATCTTGTCTGCGTACATGATAACATGTCCCTCAGAATTTCTCGCCGCTCTTCCAATTGTCTGGATCAGTGAGGTCTCTGAACGCAAAAATCCCTCTTTATCCGCATCGAGGATTGCGACCAGCGTGATCTCCGGGATATCAAGTCCCTCCCTAAGCAGGTTGATTCCGACCAGCACATCAAACACATCCAGCCGCAGATCGCGGATGATCTCTCCCCGCTCAAGGGTATCAATATCCGAGTGCAGATACTTCACACGGATGCCAAGCTCTGCCATATACTGTGTGAGGTCCTCCGCCATCCGTTTGGTCAGCGTCGTAATAAGCACCTTATGATGTTGTGATGTTTCTTTGTTGACCTCACTGATCAGATCATCAATCTGTCCCTCTACCGGGCGCACGGAAATCTCTGGATCCAAAAGTCCTGTCGGACGTATGATCTGCTCCACCCTGAGAAGCTCATGCTCATCCTCATATACATTCGGTGTTGCGGATACAAACAGCATCTGGTTGATCTTGCTCTCAAATTCCTCAAAATTCAACGGACGGTTATCCAGCGCCGATGGCAGCCGGAAGCCGTAATCTACCAACGTGGTCTTACGTGAGCGGTCCCCCGCATACATTCCGCGGATCTGCGGAATTGAAATGTGGGACTCGTCCACAATAATAAGGAAGTCGTCTGGGAAATAATCAATCAGCGTTGCCGGCATCTCCCCTTCTGCGCGGCCGGCAAGATGTCTCGAATAATTCTCGATTCCACTGCAGAATCCTGTTTCCTTCAGCATCTCGATATCGAAGTTGGTCCGTTCTGCGATACGCTGTGCTTCGAGAAGCTTACCCTCACCCTTAAAATACTTGATCCGCTCTTCTAATTCTTCCTCAATCCGGCCGCATGCCTCAAGAATCTTCTCCTGCGGCACAACATAGTGAGAGGCCGGGAAAACCGCCACATGCGAAAGCTGCACCTTGACCTCGCCGGTAAGTACATCAAACTCTGCGATCCGGTCAATCTCGTCACCGAAAAACTCCACACGGATTGCCGTTTCTCCCTCATTCGCCGGGAAAATATCGAGCACATCCCCGTGTACCCGGAATGTGCCGCGCTTAAAGTCCATCTCGTTACGCGTATATTGCATATCGATCAGCTGATGCACGACCTCATCCCGGTCAATGATCATGCCCGGGCGTAGCGATACCATCATATTCATGTAGTCATCCGGACTACCAATGCCATAGATGCATGAAACCGATGCCACGATAATTACATCCTTGCGCTCGGCAAGCGCCGCCGTTGCAGAAAGTCTCAATTTATCAATCTCATCATTGATGGAGGAATCTTTCGCAATATAAGTATCGGATTGTGGGACATATGCCTCCGGCTGGTAATAGTCGTAATACGATACAAAGTACTCAACCGCATTCTCCGGGAAGAATTCTTTCATCTCACCATATAACTGTCCTGCAAGCGTCTTATTATGGGAGATGATCAACGTTGGAACATTCAGCGCCTGTATGACATTCGCCATGGTAAATGTCTTGCCCGAACCTGTAACCCCTAGTAAAGTCTCGAATTGGTTGCCTTCTTTGAACCCGTCTACCAAGGCTTTTATTGCCTGTGGCTGGTCGCCAGTGGGCTCGTATGGGGCATGTAATTTAAAATCCATAAGGCTTTCTCCCTCCTTAAAATCTATAGAAACTGCAATATAATAAAAAAGACAAAATCCATATCTTTCTAGTATGCACTTACATGCCGATTTTACTACAAAGATTGGATTTTGTCCATCCAAATCAGAACATTTGTTCTTTTTATTCTAAAGAATTATTATCTAATAAACTGAAGAACTGTTTAACCGCTTATGGCATCATAATCATGAGTGAATACTAAGCGGCAGTTCCAGTCCATTCGCCTCCAATAACTCTTTGTTGCGAAGGATTTCCTCTGTCTTTCCCTCGCAGATCACTCTGCCCTGTGCCATGAGGACTGTCCGGCTGCAGGTGTCCAACACGAAATCCAGATCGTGGGATGCGATCAGCCTGATCTGTGGAAACGAGTTGAGCAGATGGATCAGGTTCCTGCGGTTTTTAGGATCGAGCGCAGTCGTCGGCTCATCCATCAAAATAATGTCCGGTGTCATCGACAGGATGGTCGCGATGGAGATCAGCTTCTTTTCGCCACCGGACATTTTGTAAATCTGCTTGTCGCGCAGATGCTCCGTGTGCGTCAGCTTCAAGGCATTCTCCACCCGCTCCTGTACCTCGCGCTCCGAAAACCCATAATTTCTCGGTGCGAATGCAATGTCCTCATAGGCGGTTGCCATAAAAAGCTGGCTGTCCGAGTCCTGAAACACATACCCGATCTTCGCGCGGATATCCGCAAGGTTCTGCTTTGTCACCAAAAGATCATTAATCCGGATTTCACCCGAAAAATCAAGCAGCAGACCTACCATCATTTTTAGCAGGGTGGATTTTCCGACACCATTCGCGCCGATAATTCCCACCGATTCGCCATCCGCCACCGAAAAGGAGACATCTGTCAATATCGGATTTTCTTTCTCGTATGCATAAGAAACATTTTTTACTTCTAAGCTGCTCATTTTTATATTCTCCCTACGTCATCAGATTTCCCACCAGAAGCAGGACCGGATATGTGCGAAACAGAACAAATACAGCCAGCCAGACCAGCAGGAATAAAACATCTCCCGCTTTCATGCGGCTTTTTTCTCCCACATATTGGAACTCCCCGCAGAATCCACGAAGCTGCATACTCTCATATACTGTGTCCGCCCGGTCAATGCTGCGCAGAAGAAGCTGTCCGACCAAAGATCCCCACACCTTGAAATGGATTCCCTTCTGTTTCGGGGCCCGGAGGCTGTAGGCCTGGGTAATGCGGCTGACTTCCGCAAGCAAAAGAGTAATGTAGCGGTACGTCAGTAAAAACTGATTAACCATGATCTTTGGCACATGCAGCAGCCGAAGCGCGTAGCAGATTTTCTCGATTGTTGTAGTTGCGATCAATAAATACGAAGCAAACACACAAAAAATGCCCTTTAAGATCAATGTTACCATGGAGAGCAGTCCTGCGCTGACCTGCGTCTGCCCTACCATGATCACATTGTGGTCGAACAGGGGATTCAAAACACCGATCAGACAGACAAGAGGCAGCACGATCCGAAGTCTGTGCAGGCTGTCTCTAAATGACAGATCCGCCAGCATAAAGAGCGCCAACGGATACACCATCATCCCAAGTAATCCGATTACATCATATTTTGGAAAAGAAACCGTAGTCACAATATATACGATCGTCAATACAAATTTAACCAGTGGATGAATCTGATTCATCCACTGGTTTCTGCCTGCAAGTGTATTTAATTGATTGATCTGATGAATTGCATGATCTGTTTTGCTCATTTTGTCACTCTACGCTATGCCTTCCGGCTTTTTCCGGTTTTTAAAGAACTTAAATATCAGACATGCGGCAACACACACACCTGCTACAACCATGGCTCCGACGATGCCGGAAAATGTCGTTCCCAAAAGTGTATCCGAATTCTTAAATGCATAATCCGGCAGCAGGGAGGTTGTCTCCTGAATTGCCTCTGCTGTCTCATAGGCCGTTCCTGCTGCATCGATTTCTGTTGCACCTGTCAGACGTTCGATGGACCATTCCAGACCATCCGGATAAGCAGATGCTGCAAGTGACAACACACCACCGATAAATGCTGCGGCAGCCGCAAGTATTGCAATTGTCTTTTTGAATGAGAAGCGTGCCCTCTGCGCGCTTTCCTGTGCATTCGCATAAAGCAGCTCCGGTCTCGCCTCATAAACAAACACAAGAACTGCTGCCGTAATCAATCCTTCTACAAGGCCGATTGCCAGATGAATTGGCTGCATCGTTGCGACAAACGTGCCGAACGGAAGCTCCGTCACACCGGAAGCAAGTGTCTCCAGCGTGACAGAAAACGCGCCCATCTGAAGTGTCAGCACACAGCCCAGAATTGATGCTGCGATTATTTTTGCTTTCGACATTCCCCGGCGCATCATCGGTTTCCAGATTAAAAGAGCCCCGACAAAACAGCCATAAAATGCCATATTCCATATATTACAGCCCAGCGCCAGGATGCCGCCGTCCGCAAACAGGAAACACTGGATCAGAAGCACACCGATCATCGTAAGAAAACCCGCGTATGGTCCAAGCAGCGCGGATAGCAGCATACCGCCGCACAGATGACCGCTGGAACCGGTTCCCGGAATCGTAAAATTGATCATCTGTGTTGCGAACACAAATGCTCCCATGACTCCCATGACCGGAATCTTCTTCGGATCATTCTCCTGTCTTACCTTTCTCACCGAATACCCTGCCGCAACCGCGGAGCAGGCATACATCGTTCCCGCTACTGCCGGAACTACCAAAGCGTCTGCCATATGCATAACAAAACCCCTCCATTGTTATATTCTCTTATTCTGTCGTTTTATTCCGACTATATAAAAGTAATATAAACAACGGAGGGGCACAAGCCCCGGTGGGGGTTATTTTTACTTAGAGAAACGTCCGCAGCACTGCTTGTACTTCTTGCCGCTTCCGCACGGACATGGATCGTTCGGATATACCTTTGCTGTCTCACGCTTCTTCGGTGCGTTTGTCGCGGTGTCGTCCTTGTTTGTTCCTGTCACTTTGGCAACCTGCTCGCGCTCTGCCTTCTGCTGTACCTGTACATGGAACAACAGACGGATGGTATCCTCCTGAATGGAAGCTGTCATCTCATCGAACATGTCAAAGCCCGCCATCTTGTACTCAACAAGCGGATCTCTCTGACCATATGCCTGAAGTCCGATACCCTGACGGAGCTGGTCCATATCATCAATATGATCCATCCAGCGGCGGTCGATAACCTTAAGAAGGACAACGCGTTCGATCTCACGGAACTGCTCCGGCTCCGGGAATTCGGTCTCCTTCGCCTCGTATAAGAGAACTGCCTGTTCTTTCAGATAGTGCTTTAACTGCTTATTATTCTTGATGTCAGCGATACTCTTCTCTGTGATCGGAGCAAGAGGAATCGTTGGAAGAATCAGCTCGTTGAGTTCGTTCAGATCCCACTCTTCACGTTCAATCTCACCGGAAATGCAGGTATCTACTGCTTTTTCTACCTGATCCTGTATCATCTTAAAGATTACATCACGCATATTCTCGCCGTTTAATACACGCATACGCTCTGCATAGATGATCTCTCTCTGGTCATTGTTTACCTGATCGTATTCAAGAAGATTCTTACGAATTCCAAAGTTATTGCTCTCAATCTTCTGCTGTGCTTTCTCGATTGCAGAGGTCAGCATCTTGTGCTGGATCTCCTCACCCTCCGGAACTCCGAGTGTCGTAAACATCGTCATCAGACGCTCAGATCCGAACAAGCGCATCAGATCATCTTCAAGAGAGATGAAGAACTTGGATTCTCCCGGATCTCCCTGACGGCCGGAACGGCCACGCAGCTGATTGTCAATACGTCTGGATTCATGGCGTTCCGTACCAACGATCAAAAGACCGCCGGCCGCTTTTGCCTCCTCATCCAGCTTGATATCGGTTCCTCGTCCTGCCATGTTGGTTGCGATCGTTACCGCTCCGTGTACACCGGCCTGGGCAACGATTTCTGCCTCCATCTCATGGAACTTTGCATTCAAAACGGTATGCTGGATTCCTTCTCTCTTGAGCATGCCGCTGATCAATTCGGAAGTCTCGATGGTAATTGTACCGACAAGTACCGGCTGTCCCTTTGCATGTGCAGCCTTAACCATCTCAACAACCGCGCGGAACTTTTCTTTCTTGGTCATATATACCGCATCCTGATGATCCACACGGATAACCGGTTTGTTCGTCGGGATCTCGATAACATCCATTCCATAGATGTCACGGAACTCTTTTTCCTCGGTAAGTGCCGTACCGGTCATACCGGCTTTCTTGTCAAACTTATTAAAGAAATTCTGGAATGTAATGGTGGCAAGTGTCTTGCTCTCACGCTTAACCTTTACATGCTCCTTCGCCTCGATTGCCTGATGCAGTCCGTCGGAATAACGGCGTCCCGGCATGATACGTCCGGTAAACTCATCAACGATAAGTACCTCATCATCTTTTACAACGTAATCCTGATCGCGGAACATAAGGTTGTGTGCGCGGAGTGCAAGGATAATATTATGCTGGATCTCCAGGTTGTCCGGATCTGCAAGGTTCTCGATATGGAAGAACTGCTCGACCTTGTGGACACCTCTCTGCGTAAGATTGACAACCTTGTCCTTCTCATTGACGATAAAGTCTCCGGTCTCCTCCTGCTCGACACCCATGATGGCATCCATCTTCGAGTACTCCGGAATGTCCTCACCACGCTCCATCTGTCTTGCAAGAATATCGCAGGCTTCATAAAGCTTGGTAGACTTGCCGCTCTGTCCGGAAATGATAAGCGGTGTACGTGCCTCGTCAATAAGTACGGAATCGACCTCATCAATGATAACATAATGAAGCCCTCTTTGTACAAGCTGCTCCTTGTAAATGACCATGTTATCTCTCAAATAGTCAAATCCCAATTCATTGTTTGTGATGTATGTGATATCACAGTTGTACTGTGCACGGCGCTCATCGTTATCCATGCTGTTAAGTACGACGCCGACCGTAAGTCCAAGGAACTCATGTACCTTTCCCATAGTCTCAGCATCACGCTTTGCAAGATAATCATTGACGGTAACGATGTGGACACCCTTACCTTCCAATGCGTTTAAGTATGCCGGAAGTGTAGCAACAAGTGTCTTTCCTTCACCCGTCTTCATCTCTGCGATACGTCCCTGATGCAGAATAATACCACCGATGATCTGTACTCTGTAATGCTCCATGCCAAGCACACGGACTGCTGCTTCTCTTACGACTGCATATGCCTCTGGAAGCAGGTCATCCAAAGTCTCTCCCTTTTCCAGACGGTTCTTGAATTCTTTCGTCTTGTCACGTAGCTGCTCATCCGACAAAGCCTTCATGGAATCCCGGTAAGATTCTACTTTATCAACCAGCGGCATGATCCTTTTTAATTCTCTTTCGCTGTGTGTACCAAAAATTTTGGTTAATGCGCTCATATGTTTACTCCTATCTTTATTACACAATGCATAACTGTTCAGCAGCAAGTGCTTCAGACTATACTGAACGATTACCATAGTGCATCTATTCTACCACTTTTGTGGCATTTTCACAATAACAACGAGTAAACGTTTTATGAACTTTTTATTAACTCCCGAAATCTGCACCTGCAGGTCTCCCTGCAGCGCAGATGACTTCCGTTTTATCTAAGCAGCACCGGCTGGATCTGTTTTCCCTTCATTGCCGCTTCAATCGTATCCGGCAAAAGTGCCAGATCTGCCACAACGGAGTTTGGCTTGCTCTTATGGTTATCCTGCTCAAACGGCACGAAATACACATTTTTCATGTTCATAAGTGCTCCGATATTTTTAAAATTAGTTCCAAGTGCATCATTGGTTGAAATTGCGATCACGAGCGGTTTGCCTCCGCGCATATGTGCCTTTGCAGCCATGAGAACCGGTGTATCCACGATTCCGTTCCACAGCTTTGCCGCCGTGTTGCCGGTACACGGAGCAATCACCATAATGTCAAGCAGATTGTTCGGACCGATCGGTTCTGCCTGCGTAATCGTCTTGATTCCCTCATTTTCCGTAATCGCACAGATTCCATCCACGAATTCTTTTGCACTTCCGAATCTTGTATCACAGTTCTGCGTGTTAAAAGAAAAAATTGGGACCACATTTGCCCCCAATTCCTTCAGATGTTCTACCGCTTTTCTCGCTTTTGAGAACGTGCAAAACGAGCCGGTAATTCCATATCCTATATTATAATTTGAAAAATCCATGACTTTCCCTCTCTCACATCTCGTTTCGGGAGCAATTGTCTTTGGATGGCATTCGCCAGAATTTTTGCACTGCTTTTTGTGGTGTATTTTCCGGGAAGGCTAAGCGCCGAGATGACCGGTATGTGATATTTTTCTGCCGCTTTAAGATCCGTCCCACCCGGAAGCGATGCGATATCGTAGATGACAGCATCTTTATGCATTTCCGCGATAAGGCCCTCCGTCAGCACACATGCCGGCACCGTATTGACGATGCTGTAAGCTCCATACATTTCTTCCGGTCCATACGCAAAATCAGCAGCATTATGTCCATCCCTGCACGCCTGTATGCGCGCCATTTTGCTTCGTGCCAGCACTGTTACTTTCGCTCCCATCGCATGCAAAAGATCCGCTATCGCTTTCCCGCATCTTCCATACCCGGTTACGATCACTTTCTGCCCCCGAATAGAAAATGCTCCGTTTTTTAATATTTCCGCGACAGTTGCCTCCGCCGTGATCCATGCGTTTTTCTGTGCCACTTCCTCATCTTCCATAAAATCAAAATACGGCATCTGTTTCGTATCACACCACGTTCTCCAGCCGGCGTCAATCTTACCTCCGAAAAGGATTTTGCAATTGCATAGATTAGCTTTTAATATTTGTGCCATGTCATCCTGCCCGGTAAGTTTATTGATCGGTGTCGGAAAGACCACACAATCCGCCTTCTGCAGGGCTGCAATACACCGGTTTTCACATTCTTCTGTTTTCCAGCCACAGCTCTGCAGCACCCCCGGCAGAAAATCACAGATTGCGGCCTGCCTTTTGTCAGTCACAAATATTACGGTATACCAATCCATAAAAAACGCTCCCTTCCATATATCATATGAAAGGGAGCCTTATATGGTTCCAGCTTATTAAATTCGCATATTACTGCTATAGTCTGGTTTCTACAAAAATGGCATAAATGGCTTTGATTGCTTCTTCAAAATCATCATTACTTACACCGATGATAATATTCAACTCGGAAGATCCCTGATCGATCATTCTTACATTGATGTTTGCATGGGCAAGTGCAGAGAAAATACGGCCTGCAGTTCCACGGTTTGATTTCATTCCGCGGCCTACAACTGCAACAAGTGCAAGATCTGCCTCCAGATCAATAATGTCCGGATGCGCAAGTCTTCGCAGGGAACTGATTACCTGCTGCTCCTTGCCTTCAAACTCTGCCTGATGAACAAATACGGTCATTGTATCAATACCGGATGGCATATGTTCAATGGAGATACCATTCTCTTCAAATGCCTGCAATGCTTTACGGCAGAAACCGACCTCGGAATTCATCATGTCTTTGTCAATGCTGACTGCTACGAAGCCTTTCTTTCCGGCAATTCCGGTAATCGTATATTCCGGCTTCTGGCATGTGCTCTCAACAATAAGGGTTCCATCTGCCTCCGGGTCATTGGTATTGCGGATATTGATCGGGATTCCGGCCTTCCGGACCGGGAATACAGCGTCTTCATGAAGCACGGACGCTCCCATGTAAGAAAGCTCACGCAGCTCACGGTAAGTAATGACACGGATTGGTTCCGGATCCTTCACAATTCTTGGGTCCGCTACGAGACAACCGGATACGTCCGTCCAATTCTCGTACATGCTGGCTCTTGCAGCCTTTGCCACGATAGAACCTGTGATGTCAGATCCGCCTCTTGAAAATGTATGAACAGTTCCATCCGGGAGTGATCCGTAGAATCCCGGGACAACTGCTTTCTCAGTCTCTGCAAGCTTTGCGGATAACACTTTGTCTGTCTTATCTGCATCAAAATTGCCATCCTCATCGAAGAAAATGACTGTTGCTGCGTCAATAAACTCATAGCCCAGATAATCTGCCATGATAATTCCGTTTAAGTACTCACCGCGGGATGCCGCGTAGTCCACGCCGGCCTTTTCTTTAAACTTCTGGCTGATTGTCTTAAATTCTTCATCCAAGGTAATCTTAAGCTGCAGCCCATTGATAATGGAATCATAGCGATCCTTGATCTTCATCAACTGTACCCGGAAATCTTTTCCCTCATCTGCAAGTGCATAGCATGCATACAGCATATCGGTAACTTTCGTATCCTTGGAGTTACGTTTTCCCGGTGCACTCGGCACGACATATTTTCTTGTTTCATCGGCACGGATGATATTGCCGACTTTCATGAACTGCTCTGCGCTCGCAAGCGAGCTTCCGCCAAACTTAACCACTTTTACCATTTTCTTTTGCTCCTCTAGAATAAAGATACCACGATATTATACGTCTTATATTCTCGGTTCGTCAAGAAATTCTGCGTTCTATTCCAAAAGAAAGCGCATCAAGGTCTTACCGTTATCTGCAGCTGCTGCGCCGGTAAATCCAAAGTGCCACAACAGCGGTTGCAAGTTCTGTAACCGGGAAGGCGAAAAATACGCCCTCTGCGCCCTTAAGTCTGCTGAGCAGATATGCGGCAGGAATGATAATAGCCGCGTATCGAAGCAACGAAATCATCAACGATTCCATTCCCTTTCCGAGCGCCTCAAGTGCCCCGCAGCATGTGACAGAGACCGCAGATACAATGAAGCCCAGACTGATCACATGCAGTGCCTTGATTCCGATCTGTATCGTGGCTTCGCTTGTTGTAAACAGGCCGATCATCTGTCCCGGGATCAAAAATGACAAAACAGTTCCAACCGCCATCACTCCCGCGGTCAGTCCAAGTGACGTGCCGAAAATCTGCTGCACACGCTTTTTCTCTCCCGCGCCATAGTTAAAGCTGATCAGCGGGCGGATTCCCTGTATGATGCCGTTCGCGGACAGATAGATAAACGTCTGTAACTTATAATATGCACCAAGTACCAGAACATACTGCTCGGAAAAAGCTGCAAGAATTCCGTTTAAGGATGATATCAGAAGTGACGGCAGTGCCATATTTAGGGAAGCCGGCACACCGACAGCATATAACTTTTTCATCAGGTCTCCGTCAAATGAGATCATCTCCCGGCTAAAGGATACCGGAAGTGGGCGCGCCATACAGAATATCAGATACACAATCAATGTGATTGTCTGACCGATTCCGGTTGCATATGCCGCACCTGCCATTCCCATCTTCGGGAACGGCCCGATTCCAAAGATCATAAGTGGATCCAGCACAATATTTGCAATAAATCCACACATCATGCTGATCATGGAAACCTTCATCCGTCCGACTGCCTGGAAGATTTTTTCCAGAGAAATTCCAAGCATAATGATGACAGAAAATAAGAATACGCGGTTTGCATAGATAAGTCCCATCTCAATAACTGTTTCATTTTTTGTATACAGAGACAGAAACCACGGCATTCCAAGCATACAGATTACCATCAGAATAACTCCGTGTACAAAGCTTAAGAGCATTCCTGTCGTTGCCGCCTGGTTGGCTTTCTTCTGGTCTCCCGCTCCAAGACAGAATGCAATAGCCGCATTCATTCCTACACCGAATCCCACCGCGATCGCCGTCATCATATTCTGTGCTGGATAGACAAGTGACAGGGCTGTCATTGCATCCTCACTGATCTTTGCAACAAAGTAGCTGTCTACAATATTGTATAGCGAATTGACTGCCATTGAGATTACCATCGGCAGCGACATTGATATGACAAGCGGCAGTATTTTCTTTTCTTTCATAAAATTCTGGTCCATTTTTATCTCCTTTTATATCTCCCTGGTTTCTATTGCGCTGCTCAGCTCCGCAGTGCCCACATGATTGTCAAAACGCAAGCGCAAAAAAACCACACAGTATCTGTACTGTGTGGCGAAAAAAGATTGCTCTTGAAAAATCCACTCCCGAAAGGGTTTTGGTATTTATATATAATGTTTCTATTCAGCACCCATCTCAATATACTTCACATCCATCTGAAACAATCCGGATGTCTCATCAAGTGTTACGATCCCGTAAGAAGGTGAATTACCGAACCCCGGTGACCCGATACTTCCCGGGTTAAAAAGAGCAACTCCGTTGTGGCGATCATAGAATACCCGGTGTGTATGACCACACATTGCAATATCCACGCCTTTTTCGCGCGCCGCAAGTTCAAAGGTCAGATACCCCGATTTGACCGCATAGCGATGTCCGTGACAGATAAGGATTTTCTTTCCTTCCACAAGAAGTATTTTCTCTTCCGGCTCCTGCTGGTAATCACAGTTTCCCGGCACCCGCTCCATGGGGATATCCCTATATGCCGCTGCCAGTCTTCCCGCATCTCCCCAGCAATCGCCAAGATGGATAATCATATCCGGGCAGTTCATGCGGACTGCGTATATCGTATTTTCTACGTTTCCGTGTGAATCGCTCAATACTAATATTTTTTTCACTATGCCAATCTCTTCCACTGTTTGCTGCATTTGTAGTAAGAGTAGAACATACAATGCTCTGCCTGTTCGCAGCGTCCCGGCGCGCTCTCGATGTTGCACTGGCAATTTACGATTGCGTCTGCCTTTCCTTTACATGCTCCCTTAATCATAACTTCATCAAGTACTTCGTCTGACATAACCGCACTCCTCACTATGTTTTGTTTTCCAACGAGTTCGATTATACAATATGTTGTATCCAAATGCTATAAGTCAAAACAACCAAATTGTTGTTTCTCTTTTGGCAAAATTTCCACTTGACGAAAAAGACGAAATAAGGTAGTGCTACTCTTCAATCGGTAACGACACGGACAAAAGTACCGGATTATGGTCCGTTGCCTCAAAATTTTTATCCAGCGTCTTTACATCATCAATCTGCAAATTACTTGAGACAATGAATCCATCAATCAGATAATACTGAAAATGGTCTTTATCCGCATTCTCATATGGCTGATCCAATGAACGGCAGGTTGGGGCAGAATTGTCTGTTTCAAAGGAAAGCAGATTGGAAAATTCATCCTCATTGATCACGCCCGGCTCCCATAATCCTTCTGCCGTTATCGGATAGGCGCTTGTATCTTCTTCGGAAAATACCTGATTAAAATCGCCGCCGGCTATGACATAGTTGCCGGCTTTCGCTTCTTTCTCCAGCACTTCCTTTAAAATTGCCGTCTGCATGGCCTTGCCCTCACCATCATCATATGCTTCCAGATGCAGGTTGACAATGACCAGCTCCTTTTCACTATTTTCGATTGGAATCCGCTCCACCAGAAGGCAGCGTTTTAGATTTGCCAGGCGTATCGGCCATGAGAATGGGCAGGGCAGCTGCATACGGTCAGCACCAGCCACCTCAAAACTGCTTAAGGTCATAATACCACCCGACACCTTTCCGATTGTTGGCAGCGGATATGGCACATATAAACATTTATAGTTTGTCGCAAAGGCCTGCTGATATCCCGGCAGCGCATCCACAAGCGTCTGCGCTTCGTTTATGTAATGGGAGCGTTTTGAATCAACATCCACTTCCTGAAAGAACGCAATGTCCGGCGAAATCTCCTGAACACTTTTTGCAATGCTCTGCATATTGTCCGTCACCCGCTCTGCCGTTGCGGTGTTCACCTGACTTCCGCCATCCATAAAGAAATCTGCATTATCTCCAAGTGCCCCGTATCCGATATTCCAGGTCAGCACACGAATGGACTCTCCTTGTGCAAGTGTCTGTGAATAGTTTCCTTCCACTTCAACCGCTTCAATATCCTCCGGCTTATATTCTGTTATTGAGAGAATCAGGAGCAAGATCAAAAACGCTGCGATTGCTGCAAGTATCACCCCCATGACCGCAAGTACTGTCTTTTTAAATATCCCCCTCTTTTTCATACCCCTTTTATACCTCCAATCGTTCCAATATGTGAAGATGATTCTGCTCTGCCAGCTGTACGCAGCGCTCATATGCATCAAATGCCCGGATGTGTTCTACGGCATGCGCGTCCAATCCGTAAATTGCATCATTGCCAACGTGGCTTGCAATATTCCAAAAACGCCTGCTTGGATACTGTCTGTTGCCATCCATTCCCAGCACATTGATCTCGAGTGGAATATTCATCTGCTTTGCCGCTCTGCAGAGACGCCCCATCTGTTCCTCATACACCTGATCCTCTCCCTGATAATTAAGAATATCCGGATGCGCCACATATAAGAAAGCGCCCGTCTTCATTCCTTCAATCACGGTATCCACATAGCTCTTAAAATATGCTTCATCTCTCGTTGGTGCACCGGTATATTTTCCATCTACCTCACCAAGATCCAGAAAATGCTGTCCCATGATCAGATAATCAAAGCCCAGATCATCGAACATTTTCATCTGCTCATCAAAAAAGCGTGGAATATATTCCGCCTCAAATCCCGCATAGATGCGAATCTGGCTCCTGTACTCTTCTTCCAGTCTGCGGATGCAGTCACGGTATTCCTCCGCCTGCTCCATTTTCATGCGGATTCCGGATACAAAGCCGTCTTTATACGGGCACGGAATATGGTCTGAAAATCCAAATTCCTCTATCCCCAGATCAATCGCCGCTTCTATAAATTCGCGTTCCGTACCATATGCATGCTGGCATCGTACCGTATGCGCATGATAATTTGCCTTTACAAACTCAACCATATTGTTTCCTCCAGATCCGCGCCAAATTGTTACCCGGATCTTACAATAGTTTACCACATTTTTACCTTTTGTACAATGTCGGTCCCAGCAGCCCTCTCTTCAAAGGTTATTGGCAGAAAAAAAGCGACCCCCGAAGGAGTCGCTCCATAGTGCTTTCTTTTATTCAGCTCTTTCCATTGCCTCAACGTAGTCCTTTGTTCCAACCCATACATCGTTTGAATATGGGTTCTTGCCTGCGATAATGGACTTCTTAATGATGACTGCAATGCAGATAACATTAGCTGCCAATGCGAGGATTGCAACAACACCCTGTGCTGTCGGGTTCGCTGTAATGCCAAATGCAGCCATTGCATCATTGGCAGCAGTGGTCTTGCCGGCACCTGCCTGATACAGTTCGATTGCCTTGTCATACATATCGATTGCTGCAAAGCCCTTCTGTGCTCCGCCATAAACAGATGGAAGAACGGAGAAACGCTTGCTGATCTGGAATGTCGGAACAACCTGGGCGAACATGCACCACAGTGCGAGGGTGTTTGCGCGGTTCTGGATCCATGCTCCCTTATTCCACAGTGCATTCGCAACTGTCGGCGCAAGAAGAAGTGCAACACCGCAATACCAGGTATGTGTCGGAAGATTTAAGTATGTATATTCGAAGTTCCAGATATCATATGCAACAATAAACCAGATTGTCATATCCGGCCAGAGCATATCGCTCTTGTTCTTGTCTTTTGAGGTGTAAAGGTTGATAACACCTGTCATACAGAAGATATTGATTACTCCCGCAATTGCATTTAAGATGTTCCACCATCCACCATAGATGAATACACCCTCGTTAGATGCCCACCATGCTCCTGCAAAATCTCCGGAGATACTGTAAGCGGCAAATGCAGACTCAAGGTCAGATACAACAGCGATCATGATGTTGGCTGCAACGATGAACCATGGAAACCATGCAAACCATTTTTCTTTGCCAATGCCCCATTTGTACTTGATCATCATAAAGCCGACACAGCCGATATCTGCTGCATAAAGCTTGAAGTAGTGGAACCATCCATCCATATATGCAACGGTTGGGTTGTCTGCTCCTCCGAACAGTCCAACATGTGCGAGGATGAAGTAAACCGTAAGAATAAGTGGAATCACTACAAAGAGAAGAATTCCGCCGGTCTTGGTGCGGCGTCCGATCTCATTCATAATGATAAGTCCGGCAAATACAAGGACCCATCCAAGGATCTGCCATAAACTGTCGATTTGGAATAACATTGATTTTCCTCCTTTTTTTAATTATGTACTCCCAATACATTTATTTTAATACGAAATCTGCAGATTGGCAAGTGGGGACGTTCCATTTGACACGCGCAGCGCCCATTGACACGATGAGCGCCCAAAGG
>JALEKN010000011.1 GCA_022769125.1 Agathobacter sp. | reverse complement strand
TGTCAAATTCCTGCCTTTGTTGAATGGTTGTAAAAGCATGAATTTTCGGGATATGTTAAATATGATTCAGATGAGTGTAAGAACGTGCAGCCCCAATAAATGGCCACGCCTGCCGTGAAAATATGCTTTGTAATTATACTAACATCCTGTGCAAGGAAACGCAATGCCATTCATAAAAAATCCATCATCTTTTTGTTGTCCCCGCAAAAAATAATAAAAAGCAGATTTTTTTAAAAAAAGGGTTGCTTTTTCTTTTTCGGCATGGTAATATCATAAACGGTTCGTTGGTCAAGCGGTTAAGACGCCGCCCTCTCACGGCGGAAACACGGGTTCGATTCCCGTACGGACTGCTCACTGTTAATTGAATAACAGCCCAACCCAAAGTCATCTTTCATTATGAAAGATGATTTTTTTATAGAAAATCATCTTTACTTTTTACATAAAAATAATCTTTCCATAAAATCAAAAATACTCCACAGGGATAGTTCTATTCCACATAACTGCCATCCCTGCGAAGCTATTCTATCTATTCTTACAACGCTCAAATGCTCATGAAATTACACATTTTCCTCTTCCGGATAAGTAAGTCCCCATTCTTTACGAAAGCTCGTCATCATATCCATAACGTCCCTCGTATAAGAAAGCCGCATACATTCCGCATCGCCCGCGATCGCTCTTTCCATATCCGAAAGCTCGTATGCAAGCGCATCTGCGGTATCGCCCTCCCGGATCGTCTCTGTCGCTCCAATATCCGTATAGGTGATCGTCGCAACGCACGCTCTCGGATACTCCATGATCTCGATGTAACCGTTTTCACAGGAAACCATGCCCCGCTTCGGCTGTTTGGAGTGAAGGGAAAGCATAACCGTTGCCATCTGTCCGCTCGGATTCATCAAAAGCAAGCCCGCCTGCTCATCCACTCCGGTCGGTGCCGGCTTGACCTGTGACAGAAGCTGATCCGGCTTTTCCTCCATGAACCATCGGATGAATGACAACGCATATACGCCGATGTCGAGCATCGCTCCTCCCGCAAGGTTCCGGTTGAAAAAGCGATTGTTCATATCATATTCTTTAAAGCTGCCAAAATTCATTGTGATAAGGTTCACTTTTCCAAGCTTTCCGGTGACAAGGATCTCCTTTAGTTTTTTGTAAAGCGGCATGTGGAATATCGTCATTGCCTCTCCAATGACCACACCTTTTTGCTCCGCCAGTGCGACCGCTTCTTGCAATTCATTGCTGTTGAGCGTGATCGATTTTTCTACTAGTACATGCTTGCCGTTTTCGATTGCTTTTTTCATAAAATTGATATGCGTGTTGTGCGGTGTCGTGATATAGATAACATCCACCTCCGGATCTGTGAACATCTCGTTGTAGTCGTTATAGACCTTCTCTACTCCGTACTTTTTTGCAAATGCAACTGCCTTCTCATAGGTTCGGTTGCCGACCGCGTACAGCCTTTTTCCGTTTTTCTGAAGAGCTGACGCCATCTCATTCGCAATCACTCCGGTTCCAAGCACTGCCCAATGAATCTCTCTCATAATCTGCTCCTTTTCCTTCCTATAATGTACAATTATCATACGCACATTTCATGATGCTTTCAAGTATACAGCATATTTTTCCGGGAAATTTTATTATTTAATCGTTAGCTAGTCATCCGGGATTATGCATGTGATGGCTATTCGCATTTTTATAGCTTAGCCATCACTCTGAAAATTGTATATGTGATGGCTGGTGTGTGAATTTGTCCTCAGCCATCACATGACCGATTTAATTTGTGATGGTTATTTGCATTTTTTCGGCTTAGCCATCACATAGTAAATCATACATGTGATGGCTAGTGCGTGAATTTGTCCTCAGCCATCACATGACCGGCTTAATTTGTGATGGTTATTCGCTTTTTTATGGCTTAGCCATCACATTGGAAATCATGTATGTGATGGTTATTTGCGTTTTTTTGGATTAGCCATCACACAAGTGATTTTCTGCTCTCGATTTTAAAGTTTCCATCTCTCATTTATTGATTTCAAGTGCATTAAGCGTTAAGATAAAATGGATTACAAGGGAGAAATGTTATGTTACCAAATACCGAATACGAAATCAGAAATCTAACTACGTCTGACGCAGACCAGTACAATGCGCTGCTACGCTATGCGTTCCAGATCACAGAACAGGAGCTTTCCGCGACCGGATGGAGGGATGACGAGATCAAGCAGTCGAAGTTTCCAATCTTAGAGCGTGCCGATGTACTCGGCTGCTTCGACCACGATTCGCTTGTGTCCCAGATTGCAACCTATCCGCTGAAAATGAACATCTACGGTTCTGTATACCACATCGGCTTCGTGACGAGCGTATGCACCTACCCGGAGTACACCGGAAATGGCATCATGAAGCACCTGATGTATCAAAGCCTAAAACACATGCGTCATCGTCAGCAGTCGCTTGCGCTTTTGTTTCCATACTCAATCCCGCTTTACCGCAAAATGGGCTGGGAGATCATTTCCAACAAAATGACCTACTCCGTAAAAGACACCCAGATCCCGACCAAAGCAACCGCTCCAGGTTATGTCCGGCGTGTCAGCTGGGACAACGAGGATTTTCACAATCTACATTCACAGTTTGCAGCGGCTACACACGGATGCCTTTTCCGTAACGCCCTCGCATGGGAGGAATACTGGCGCTGGGACGAGGATGATACAATGGTCGCGGTCTATTACGATGTCAACGGCAAATCCTGCGGTTACATGGTCTACCTCATCAAGGATGATGTCATGCACATCAAGGAAATGATCTATCTGACCCGTGAGGCACAGGAAGGTCTCTGGGAGTATATACGCGCCCACGACTCCATGATCGATGAGGTACGCGGCAGCTCTTATTACAGCGATCCGATCGCATTTGAGCTTGAGGATGGAGACATCAAAGAAACGATCCGACCTTATATCATGGGGCGCATTGTTGATGTCGAGCAGTTTTTCCCGAAATACCACTGCGATCCGACCGCCGAACATTGCCTGATTTCGTTTGAGATTGATGACTTTTTCCTGCCGTGGAACAACAAGACGATCACGATCGAGTTCCATCAGGGCGAATGCACCATCTCAGAGCAAAAGGCGGAGCAGACGGTACAGCTTTCCATTGCCACGCTTACCACGCTGCTGCTTGGCTACAAATCCGCAGCAAAGCTCTACCGCATGGGCAGAATCAAAGCCACAGAACAGACCGTACGCCAACTAGACGATGTGCTGCTGCATGAAAGTCCATATATTTCTGATTATATCTAAATAGCTAAAATGCTAAAACCCTCCAAGCCTATTATTGACTTGGAGGGTTAAGTTTTATCTTCTACCTTTTTATTCAGCTATAAATGAATTGTTTCCGTTATAAAGCCAGCTAAAATCCACATCAAAATCGCTGTAATAATAATCATACTCACTCAATTCATATTTCTTTCCTTTTGAAAGTGACTCTGCACACTCGATGTTAATGGTCTTGCTTCCAGCCTTAAGGGTCGCGGTTGCCCCGATATACTCATTATTCTCAACATCTCTGATATACATAGGAAATGAAAATTCTTTTGCTCCAAGCTCTTCCTTACACATCATTTGATACGTGTAGTGGGCCCCAAGGAACTGTTCGTCACTTATACTCTTTGAAAGAGTAGCAGTTACAGATTTTCCGTTTCCTGATACAGAAGATATTTCAAATAAATATTTGGAATCCTCTCTAGTTGGATTAATTTTTCCAAAATATTCCTCTATTTTCTCTTTAGACATTTTTGCTTTAAATACATCCATCGAATATAGAGTATATTCACACCATTCATAATAGCCGTCTTCATCCTCAATCCACTTTTCTTTCTCCGCTGTGTATTGAAAGTTACACTCGTCCAGCTGTTTCGCTGCCTTGAGTGCATTCTTAGAAGTAACCTTCTTGCCGACAATCTTGTTCAATTTTTTACTTGCGGCAATATTCTTCTTATTTTCTTTCTGAAAAGATTTCATTTTCTTTGTGTCAACTACTTCGATAAAGCCGTAAAGCTTGTGGCCTTTCCAGGTCATCTTAATCAAGGCTTTTCCTTTTTTCTTTGCAGTAATCTTTCCAGTCTTCTTATCCACTGAAACAATGCTAGGATTCTTGCTCTCGTACTTCGCTCCAGTAAGTTCCATGTCTTTATATTCATTCTTGCCGGTATTTTCATCAATGCATCTATATGCATATGCCTCATCAACCAGATCAGCCACAGATAATCCCTTAATTCCCTTTGGGATTATCAATAAGCTACATCCCTTGTCAGATGTTTCTTTAGACTCATCATCATTGAATCCGAAGTTTCCGCGTAATACATAATTCCAACTGCTTTTTGCCTCTACCGTCTCTCTGTGAAATTATAAATGGTGTAACAGTTGTAAACGCCATTAACAAACATAGAAAAACAGTAACTCTCCTTTTTAGTTTTTTCATCATTTTACTTCCTCCTTTTTAGAAATAATCATTTTATTTCTGTTACATTTAATAGTCCATCATATTAAACACTGTATTTCAATACTTTTATCGCATTTATTCTGTCATTTTGTGCATAGCCGTCAGATAGAATATAGTTACTATTTTTTAGCTCCAGCAAACCGTGACAGAATATAGCAAAGAGGTGGCAATATGTATGAAGAAAGTTTTTGTAAGCGGCTGATCCAGCTGCGAATGGAAAAAGGAGTATCCGCCCGCGATATGAGCCTGTCAATCGGACAGAATCCCGGTTATATCAATTCGATCGAGTCCGGAAAAGCGCTTCCTTCCATGATGAATTTCTTTTACATCTGTGAATATTTAGAGATTACTCCGATGGATTTTTTTGATTTTGATATGAACCACCCAAAAGAGATGAAGCAGATCACCAGGGATCTAAGCAGATTATCCGACTCCCAATTCCAAAATATAAAGGAGATCATAGCCGATCTGGCAAAAACAAAGTTATAAAACAAAAAAGGATTTGTAAAATAGTCTGCCTATCTTACAAATCCTTTTTCATTTCATATATTCCCTATACCGAAAAATCAAACCGTTTCCCGGCTTCCTGCGAAGCAATGTCCGGAATCTGGTTCCAGTCAACATTCTTGATTTTTTTCAAAAGCTCCTCGGTCGTTCCAGCGGTCAATGTGACACGCTTTACGCTGTCCTGTGAAATGCCATAACGTTCTTCGGTACGCTCCTTGACAAGCTCCTTCTGACGCTCGTCCGCCTCGTCCTTCTTTGCCTTCTTCTGTTCTTCCTTCTTCTCGGCGCGCTTTGCTTCGAGCCGCTCGCTCTGTGTCTTAGAAGATTTCTCAAGCTCCGCGAAATAGGAAACCCGTCCGTTTTCATCCACGGAGAATCCGATCCGCTTTACGTCCTGTCCGCTGTCTTTGAGTTCTTCCTTCATATCGTCAAGCTTTGCAGTCGACTGATCGATAATGTCCATGTACTGTGCCTTGACCTCATCGTCTGCCGCCATCTTCTCCAATGTCGCCGGATCCATGAGGACGCTGTATTCCTTTGTTCCTCTGGACAAAAGCTGCTGTGCTTTCTCCTCGGAAGAATAATCTGCGATGACAAAGTCCATGTTGGAATATTTCGCTTTCAGTTCCTCCAAAAGCTTCTGTGCGCGCTCTGACAATTCGGTTGTCTGCTTCTTCTCGGTCTTTGCGCTGTGCTCCACCTTGACCGGATCACTTTCCCAGCCATTTGGTGTCGTCTTTGCAGCTTCCGGCTTTACGTTAGATGTCCGCTGGCTTAAAAACTGCGTATCGTATGAATTCTGATATGTGTTGTAGCTGTCGATTTTACTCATTGTTTCCCTCCTAGAAAATATTCCGAAATCCGTTTCTATATCCTATATCGGTCATCTTAGCCAATTACTTTACAAGACAAAACAAAAAAGACTGCTGTTTCTGCTTACACAAAAACAACAGTCTTTTACAATCATCTGATTCCGGCAGCCAATCCGCACCTAAGAGGATTAATCCTCGTATCCGTTTGGATTGTTCTTCTGCCATCTCCAGGAATCTGCGCACATCTCACGGATTCCGTACTGTGCCTTCCAGCCAAGCTCACGCTCTGCCTTGCTCGGATCACAGTAGCAGGTTGCGATATCTCCCGGGCGGCGATCCTTGATCACATAAGGGATCTTGATATCGTTTGCCTCCTCGAAGTTCTTTACAATGTCAAGTACGCTATATCCGTGTCCGGTTCCAAGATTGTAGATGCAAAGTCCTGCCTTCTCCTCAATCTTCTTTAACGCTTTTACATGTCCGACCGCAAGGTCAACAACATGGATGTAATCGCGCACACCGGTTCCGTCCGGAGTATCATAGTCGTTACCAAATACACCAAGCTTTTCAAGCTTGCCAACTGCCACCTGTGTGATGTAAGGCATCAGATTATTCGGAATACCGTTCGGATTTTCTCCCATTGTTCCGCTTGGATGAGCTCCAATCGGGTTGAAGTAACGAAGCAGGATCACATTCCACTCGTTATCTGCTTTCTGGATATCCATAAGGATCTGCTCAAGCATGGACTTTGTCCATCCGTAAGGATTGGTGCACTGTCCCTTCGGGCACTCCTCGGTGATCGGGATCTGTGCAGGATCTCCGTATACCGTTGCGGAGGAAGAAAAGATAATGTTCTTGCAGTTATTCTGGCGCATCACATCCACCAGAGTAAGGGTTCCTGCAATGTTGTTGTTGTAATATTCCCAAGGCTTTGCAACAGACTCTCCAACTGCCTTAAGTCCTGCAAAATGGATGCAGCTGTCGATATTCTCATTTGCAAAAATCGTATTTAAAATATCACGGTCAAGGATGTCTCCCTTGTAAAACTTAACCTCTTTTCCGGTCAGTGCCTTTACGCGATCCAAAGACTTCTCGGATGCGTTTGACAGATTGTCAAGAACTACAACCTCATATCCGGCATTGAGAAGTTCTACGCATGTATGACTTCCGATATATCCTGCTCCACCTGTAACTAAAATAGCCATGATCATCTCTCCTTTTCGATTGCTCTCGTTCATTTGTTAGATATATTTTATCTCACAGAATATGATATGTACAGACCAAAAATGTAGAAAGAATATGTAAAAATGTTGCATGAAGCATTTACACGCACCATTTTCTCATCTATACTATTCCTATATTATCGTAGCCATTTGACATTTTTGATTACGGATGCCGGTATGCTCATCCGCCTTGTCTGGACATTTATCTTTTTCAATCGGGATTTCTGATTGCAGATGCCGGTATAATCATCCGCCGCTAATAAGGAGAATCTTATGGAAAATAACAAAAATTCCTTTAAAGTTGAAGAAAAGGAGCTGGTCTCCCTGTCCGTCTACAACGTCGGTTTCCAGAAATGCGATCCGCTCTACCAGTGGGGACCCGGAATCCGCGATCACTATCTGATCCACTATGTAATCAGTGGAAAAGGCACCTACCGCGTGGGCGACACGACCTTTCCCTTATCCGCCGGGGACTGCTTTTTAGTCTACCCCAACACCGAGGTCATCTATCAAGCCGATGCGGAAGATCCGTGGGAATATACCTGGGTTGGCTTTGCCGGAAGCGATGCAGCAATGATCCTTCGCGCAACTGATTTTTCCCGGGAAAGTCCTGTCATACGACAGCTTCCATCCGGTGATGAAGTCAGACGGCAGCTGCTGCATATATACGATGCGCGTGGAAATGGCTTTGAGCATGCCGTTGAGATGACCGGGCGCCTTTATACCACCCTTGCCGTTTTCATGCACTGTGCGCAGAAACCGGCAAGTCTAAACAGTGCCAATACCTACGTACAAAAGAGCATTGAATACATCAGTTCCAACTACTCCTATCCGATCACGGTGGAGGATATTGCCGCCTATGTAGGTCTCAGTCGAAGCCACCTATTCCGTTCCTTTGAGACCGTACTTTGCATGTCGCCCAAAAAGTATCTGACCGATTTCCGTATCAAGCAGGCATGCTACCTGCTTGAACATTCACAACTATCCATTACGGCGATTGCCAACTCCGTCGGTTTTGACAATGGGCTGTATTTTTCCAAAACTTTTCATAAACAAAAGGGACTGTCTCCGAAAGAATACCGGCAGTCACATCCTTTCCACGCCGAAAATGAAGAGCAAAACACCAACAAATGATCCCGTTTGGAACCAATCAAAAATTCCCCGGATACCGGCAGCACCGGAATTCGGGGAATTAATTATTTCAGGATTAGTTTAACTTGCTCTTTGCAAGCTCAGCAAGCTTTGCAAATCCAGCAGCGTCGGTAACAGCGATATCAGCTAATACCTTGCGGTTAAGATCAGCACCTGCAAGCTTTAAACCGTGCATGAACTGGCTGTATGAAAGTCCGTTCAGACGAGCTGCTGCGTTGATACGAGCGATCCAAAGCTGACGGAACTGTCTCTTCTTCTCCTTGCGTCCAGCATAAGAACTTGTTAAGGCTCTCATTACAGACTGCTTTGCAACGCGATACTGCTTAGAACGGGCTCCTCTGTAACCCTTAGCTAATTTTAATGTTCTATTATGTCTCTTCTTAGCGCCTAATCCGCCTTTTACTCTTGCCATTGTCTATATTCCTCCTTAACCTGTTCTTACATGTATGGTAAAATCTTCTTCATATTCTTAACGTTGGTCTGATCAGTCATTGCTGCCTTTCTCAGATTTCTCTTGGTCTTGGTAGACTTCTTGGTTAAGATATGTCTCTTGTAAGCTTTATTTCTCTTTAACTTTCCTGTTCCTGTAAGTTTGAAACGTTTTGCAGCTGCTCTGCTTGTCTTCATTTTTGGCATTGTTTGAAATCCTCCTTAAAAAAATGTGTTATCTTTTCTCTGCCAGCACCATACCGATGCTTCTGCCTTCGACCTTTGGTGCTTTTTCCACTACGGCAACATCTGCCAGACTCTGTGCGAAATCATCCAAGATATGCTTGCTCTGGTTCATGTGTGCCATCTCACGTCCACGGAAACGAAGTGTGATCTTAACCTTGTTTCCTTTCTGTAAGAATTTCTTTGCAGCATTCATTTTGGTATTCAGATCGTTAGCCTCGATGTTCGGTGACAGACGAATTTCTTTCAGTTCTACTGTCTTCTGCTTTTTCTTGGCATCCTTCTCTTTACGGGCAAGCTCGTAACGATACTTACCGTAATCGATCACCTTGCATACAGGTGGCTTTGCAGTCGGAGCAATCTTAACTAAATCAAGTCCTGCTTCCTCAGCAATCTTCTGCGCTTCCTTAGCAGAAACGATTCCAAGCTGTTCTCCATCCGCTCCAATCAGACGAACCTCTTTGTCTCTGATTTGTTCGTTAATCATTAATTCGCTAATGGTCGTATACCTCCATAAAATAAAAAATAGTGGATAGGCAGACTATCCACTATTATCTCTAACAATTATCACCAAACTATAAATGTTAAAAATATGAACTCTAAGTCACTCGCTTGCGCTTAGGTGAGAGTGGATACTCTACTTGTTTTCAACAACTACTAAAATCTACCACACAATCATCACAGTGTCAAGGGGCTAAACCCATAATCTGAAAATTTTTCTACTCTGCCGGTTCCGCCGGAATGAACACGCGCTCACTCCGCTCGGCATGTGGCTTCGGTGCAGCAGCCTTTGCCTCCTCACAGAATACAAGCTGGGAGTTGACTTTCTCCTTGCCGCGGCGGTCTAACTTCTCATAGTTGCCCTCCGCATCCACCACACGTGCCTTGACATTATCCGCAAGCTCAACCTCAAGTACATGGTATGCCTTTTTCTTAAGTTCATCATCAAGCACCGGGAATACGATCTCCACGCGCCGGTCAAGGTTACGCGGCATCCAGTCCGCACTGCCCATATAGATCTCGCTGTCGCCATTGTTCTCAAAATAGAAGATACGGCTGTGCTCCAAGAAATTGCCAACGATGGAGCGCACCGTGATGTTCTCGCTCACGCCCTCGATTCCGACACGCAGGCAGCAGATTCCGCGCACGATCAGATCAATCTTTACGCCTGCCGCAGATGCCTCGTAGAGTGCCGCAATAATCCCCGGATCACAGAGGGAATTCATCTTTGCAATAATGCGCGCTTCCTCTCCATTTCGGGCATGCTTGGTCTCACGGTTGATCAGGTACAAAAACTTGTCGCGCAGCCAATATGGTGCAAGCATCAGTTCATTCCAGGATCGTGGCTCCGAATAGCCGGACAACATATTAAATACCGCGGTTGCATCCTCCCCGATAGCTTCTTTGCATGTAAAGATACCGCAGTCGGTATAAAGCTTTGCAGTAGAGTCGTTGTAATTTCCGGTTCCAAGATGCACATATCTGCGGATTCCATCTTCCTCTCTGCGGACAACAAGCGCAATTTTGCTGTGCGTCTTCAAACCGACTAACCCATAGATAACATGGCAGCCTGCCTGTTCAAGCTTCTTCGCCCAGACAATATTATGTTCCTCGTCAAAACGTGCCTTAAGCTCCACAAGAACCGTAACCTGTTTACCATTTTCAGCTGCCCTCGCAAGTGCTGCGATGATCGGCGAATTACCGGAGACGCGGTAAAGTGTCTGCTTGATGGCAAGGACATCCGGATCCGTTGACGCCTGACGGATAAAATTGACAACAGGGTCAAACGTCTGATACGGATGATGCAGAAAAATGTCGCCTCTTCGAATTGCCTCAAAAATATCGGCTCCCGCTTCAATCTCCGGAACCGGCTGCGGCGTTGGCTGCTTATAGCGCAGACGTTCATAGCCCTCAAGTCCGGACATTTTCATAAGGAATGTAAGATCGAGCGGACCTGCAATCTCAAAGATATCTTCCTCTGCCACCTTAAGCTCGGACCGAAGGAAACGAAGCAGCCGTTTATCAGCCTTATCCTCTATCTCCAGACGTATAACCTCGCCCCACTGACGCATTTTTAATTTGCTTTGTATCTCTTTTAGAAGATCCGATGCTTCATCTTCATCAATGGTAAGATCCGCATTTCGCATTACTCGGTATGGATAAGCGCACAGCACCTCGTAATTGGAAAACAGCACTCCAATATTCCGTTCGATGATCTGCTCCAAAAGAATGAACACACTCTCATCCTCAGCCGACGGAATACGTACCACACGCGGCAGAACGGAAGGTACCTGAACTGTTGCAAAAACAATCTCGTCCTTTTCTTTCTTCGCATTTCTGCTTCCGAGAAGAGCTGCAATATTAAGTGTCTTATTGCGGATAAGCGGAAACGGGCGAGATGCATCTACTGCCATCGGTGTAAGCACCGGATAGACATTTTCCATAAAATAGCGGTCTACAAAATCTGCTTGTTCCTCCGTCAGATCTTCATGGGAATCCATAATACAGATCCCTTCTTTCTTAAGAAGCGGAATCAAAGAACGCATATAGGTATTATACTGTTCCGAAACAAGTTTTCTCGTCTCCCGGTTGATTGCCGAAAGCTGTTCAGCAGCCGTCATTCCTGCGATGTCCTTTTTCTTGTATCCGGCATGCACCATATCTTTTAGCGATGCGACACGCACCATGAAAAACTCATCCAGATTGGAAGAGGTAATGCTGATAAATTTGGCCCGCTCTAAGAGAGGAATCGTCTTATCCTTTGCCTCGCTAAGCACTCTCTGGTCAAACTTGATCCAACTCAATTCCCGGTTTTCATAATATTTTGGATTTTCAAAATCTATTTTTTCCACGGTCAGTTCCCCTCCCACCATCAATGAAAATTATATACACGTTTTTCTTTTAAAATTGGCTTAATACTAAAGACATTCTCAAAATATGCCGTTTTTGCATCAAACAATGCCTGCTCCAAGGAAATATCTTCAAGAGACTCCACTGTAATCACAAGATTACGCTCTTTTAAAACAATACGGATATCCTGAAATTTCTGTTTATGACTCTGGTCAAGTGCATTTGCCACACGAAGGATTGCAGAAAGCTTGGCAACCACCAGATACCCCTCCTGGTCAATCCTGTCAGACACCTCTTCATAATCTTCAAGCTGTAGGGTATTATATAAAACCGTAAGAGCAACAATTTCGCGCTCCCGATGTGACAATCCAATAATCTCCGATGCCATAATAATCTCATACGCACAGTGCGGGCTGTTTGCCAGACTGATATACTTGCCACAGTCATGCAGGATAACGGCAACCTGAAGCAGAAGCCGCTGACGGTTTTCCATTCCATGTACCTTCTTCATGGTGTCAAATATCTTTGTGGACAGCTTTGTAAGTGCCTTGATATGCGGCGAATAGCTGTTAAAATGGCAGGACAGGTTCTGAGCCGCTGCAAGGATGTCCCCCTCAAAATCATGTGTGCTTTTGACTAAATGATTACGTTCTGCATAATCATATGCGATTCCATCACTGATATTTACACCCGGAACCCATACATTTTCCGCATCCATGATACTGACCATCGATTTGAACATGATGATCGATGGCACAATGAGCGGATCCTTTGCATTCGCAAGGTTTAACTCCATGCAGATTTCTTCCACACTCTTCTTTTGCAGCTTCTCGATGTACTTGATAAAGCGCTCTGCCTTCACCACGTTACCCTCGGTATGTTTCTTATCAATATGTGCGATCAGCTCCTCGCAGTAATCGCTCATAAAGATCACATAGTCAACTCCGGACTCCACATACAGTGCGCGGAATACCTCCAGCTTCTTGTTGACGTACTCCTCGATCTGCGTCTCGTACAGCTGGAGAGCCTGCCCCCGCTTATTAAGCAGCTCACGCAGACGAACGGTTCCCATCTCCAGGTGCTGTGTCGTCTGAAGCTGTCCTTTCTCAAATGTAGTGATCTGGATGCCTGAGCCTCCGATATCCACTACGGCAGCTGATGTCTGGATCATTTCCTCAAACGGTTCCCTTGCAGCAATGGACTTATACCCGATAAAACGGTATTCGGAATTGCTGATGACCTTGATCATAAATCCTGTGCGCAAAAATACCTGATGCACCACAAACAGCTCATTGGATGAATCGCGAAGCACCGCTGATGCATACACTTCATGCTCTGTCACCTTATAACCAGCCATAATTGAAGAAAATTCTCCAAGGATTTCGCATAATTCATCCACACGTTCATAGCCGATTGCGCCCTTCTGATACACATCCCGTCCGAGATCCAACCGGCTCCGGATATAATCCACTTCATGAATTTTCTTCTTGGACGAAATCTCAAATATCTTGAGGCTGACCTCGTAAGACCCTATATAAATTGCCGCAAACATCGGAATTGCCATAATACCATCTCCTTTTGTGCATAATATTCATTCGCCAGCCACAACACTTAAGCCACATTCTGCCTCATCACATTTTACCCATTTTTGTGTATACCGCTTGAACCAAAAACACCACTGCAAATTGTGAAATTCTAATCCAACCATCCGGCGGTTTATTTATAAGTTCTGTCTTCTATAAGTTTGAGCACTCCCGCCCGGCGGTTCGCGACAGAAAGACTTGTAATTCGAGAACTTTTGTGTTCTTCTTGCGGGCGGCTTTTGGGAAATGTGAGCATGCCCTTCATCTGTTTGAGCTAACTTTGTTGCTATATAGAAAACATAAAAAGCGAGTTTTGAAGGGCATGCTCTAATATCAACTTCACAAAAACGCCCGCCTAGAAAAACTAAAAAGTTTGAGTGCAAGTCTTTCTGCCACGGACAGTCGGGCTGGGAGTGTCAAAGCTGATATAAGACATAACCCTATCACCGCCGGAATGGTTGAAAAGAATCTCTACAATTCTTGTGGAATCGTTTTTGTCTCCAAGCGGTACACGCAAAAATCTAAAAAAGTCTGATGGCAGAATGCCGATAAACCAAGTGGCTGTGACTTGTGATTGTATGATTAGTAGGTTCCGAGGATTTTGAGGTAGGTGGTCTCCTCGCGAAGCCCGCGCAGTGCATTCTGTACTGCGGTATCTTCAAAGGTACCCTCGAAGTCTACGAAAAAGCGATATTCCCAATTGCGGTCCCCAATCGGCCGGGACTGGATATTCGTCATATTTAGATTGTTGTAGATAAAATGTGAGAGCATACGATACAGAGAACCGCTTTCGTGAGGAATCTCAAAACAGATACTCATCTTTGCAGCTTTCTGACGGTATATCTTCTTACCTGTCACAATGATAAAGCGTGTCTTGTTGTTCTTATTGTCCTGGATTGCGTTCTCAAGTACCTTTAACCCATAAATATCCGCGGTAATTTTACTTGCGATTGCCGCCTGTGAAGCAATGCCGTCATCTTTGACTTTCTTGGCTGCCATGGCAGTATTTTTCAAGCTGATCTTCTCCCAGCCGCGGTGTTCCTCAAAATACTCTCCACACTGCATAAGTGCCTGCGGATGGGAATATACGGTGCAGATATCCGACAAATTGGCTGTTGGAAGTCCTAGCAGTGCATGCTCAATCGGTATAATCTGCTCTCCTACAATGTAATTGTCGTAGGCAACCATAAGATCATAATTCTCGGATACAATTCCTGCGGAGGAATTTTCAATTGGAAGAACAGCATAATCTGCCTCTCCATTCTTTATCGCTTCCATTGCATCTTTCCACGTATCCACATGATAGTTGTCACAGTGGCTGCCGAAATATTCTTTCATTGCCTGCTCACTGTAAGCACCCTCCACACCTTGAAAGACGATACGTGCATTCTCAAAATCCAGCTCGTCTACCGGAGTAAAGCCGATTTCTTCCCGGATACCATTTTCACTCAAAAGCTGGTATTGCTTCTTACGGCTCATCGCCATGATCTGGTCGAACAGTTCCCGGATGCCATTTCTGTTAAAATCCGAATGCGCTTTCGCAGAAAGTGTCATCAGCTTCTGGTGCTCGCGCTCCCTGTCAAATACCGGCTTGTGGTTTGCGATCTTATACTGTGCAACACCCTCTGCCACTTCCATGCGCTTCTCGTAAAGCTCTACGATCTGGTTGTCGATCTTGTCAATTTCGTTTCTTAGTTCGAGTAAGTCCTTCATAATCACTCCATCTGTTGTTTTTGCGGTGTTTTCATCCGCCGTTTGTCTTAATAAAAATATAGTATAAAACCGCTGGAATGGCAAGACTGCCTTGCGTGAAATGCTTGTAAAATATATAATACAAATCAGGAGGAAACATTATGCGTAAATTTATGATCCGGGCACTTATTGTGCTTATTTTTCTCGGCTGTACCGGGCTTTTTGTGTACAAGCATTTCAGCAGCCGTATTATTTTTAACACGAATTATATCAATGGCAACACCGCAGGCAATCTGTACAATGCAGGATTATTCTGCGAAAATAACGGCGTTGTCTTTTTTGCAAATCCGGATGATGAAAACCGGCTTTATTCAATGGATGCCAATGGCGGCAATCTCAAAAAGCTCTGTAATGACACCGTAATGTACATAAATGCCGACAGTCATTATGTCTATTATGTCCGGGATAACGATCTTTCTGCAGCCGGGCACAATTTTTTTTCATTTCACAACAACAGCCTGTGCCGCCTAGATCGCAAGGATTCCCATGTAACCGTTCTCGATCCCGATCCATGCCTGTATGCCTCACTGATTGGAAACTATATCTACTATCTGCACTACGATACCGAAACCGCAACCACATTGTATAAGATAAAAATAGATGGTACAGAGCGGACAAAGCTTTCCGATACTTACCAGTTTACCTGCAGCAGCGATGGACAGTATTTCTACTACAACAATATGTCAACGGATGGAAGTATCTGGATATATGACACAGCCACCGACAGTACATATCAGGTTTATAGCTGCAACAGCTATAAACCGACGGTTTCCGGTGATGGTAATGCCTATTATCTGGATGTAGATCAGAACAACGCTCTTGTCCATACAAACATACACACCGGCAATCCAACAGTCCTGACAACAGACAGCATTGATACTTACAATGTCTATGGCAGTTACATCTACTATCAGCGCTATGACAAAGAATCCCCTGCACTGTGCATGATCAAAAATGACGGCAGCAATGCAAGGGAACTTGCGCTCGGAACATACAGCTGTATCAATGTCACGAGCTACTATATTTACTTTACCGATTATTTTACCGGACAGGTATACTACACACCTACCTCAAATCCAGGTGAACTAACCCGCTTTTCTCCGGGACGGATCGAGGATAAAAAGTAGTTATCCCGCCTACGCCCCAAAATCAAACAGCGACAGCTGGTTCGACTCCGGAATATCACCAAGTAACCCAAGGTCTGCCATCAGATCGGTGACGTTCTTGGACACCTTGGTTCGTTCCCTGAAATCATCTTTCGATAAAAATGGGCCATCCTTTGCAGCCTCCGCGATTGCAATTGCGGCATTGTCACCAAGACCATCGATGCTGTTGAAGGATGGCATCAGCTTCCCGTCGATAATCTGAAAACGATGTGGCTGTGCCCGATATACATCGATCGGCATAAAATCAAAACCACGCGCATACATCTCCTGTACAATACGCATGTCACGGATCGTATCCTGATCCTTCTTGGACGGATTTTCCATCTTTTTATATTCATCAAGGTAATTGTTCAACCGCTCTTTTCCCTGGCACATCAGTTCATAACTGAATCCGGTTGCACGAATGGAGAAAAAAGCTGCATAGTATGCAAGCGGATAAAAGACTTTACAATACGCGATGCGCCACGCCATCATAACGTATGCCGCAGCATGTGCCTTCGGGAACATGTACTTGATTTTCTCGCAGGACCAGATATACCAATCCGGAACGCCGTGCGCGATCATATCAGCCTTCCACTCAGGCCACTTGTCACATTTTTTCTTGGCGACCGTACCCTTTCGGACAGCCTCCATGATCTTAAAGGATTCCTCGGAATCAAGTCCCATACTGATCAGGTAGATCATGATGTCATCTCGCGTACAGATTGCAGTGGAAATTGTTGCCGTCCCCTCTTGGATCAATGTCTGTGCGTTGCCTAACCATACATCCGTTCCATGGGAAAGTCCGGCGATACGGATCAGATCGGAGAACTCCTTCGGCTGGGTGTCAATTAACATGCCCATCGCGAAATCGGTACCAAACTCCGGAATTCCCAGTGCTCCCAATTTGCATCCTCCGATATCTTCCGGTTTGATACCAAGTGCAGAAGTATTCTGAAACAGTGACATAACTGCCTGGTCATCAAGTGGAATCTGCGTTGGATCAACACCGGTAAGGTCCTGAAGCATTCGGATCATGGTCGGATCATCGTGTCCGAGAATATCAAGCTTCAAAAGGTTATGGTCAATGGAATGGTAATCAAAGTGTGTGGTTGTAATATCAACCGTCATATCATTTGCCGGTCGCTGTACGGGAGTAAATGTATCAATATCCTCCCCCACCGGAAGAACAACGATACCACCCGGATGCTGTCCGGTCGTTCGATGGATTCCAACACAGCCTGCAGCAATCCGGTCGATTTCACAGCTTCTTTTATGTACACCACGCTCTTCAAAGTAATTCTTTACATATCCATATGCTGTTTTATCCGCAAGCGTACCGATCGTACCGGCCTTAAAGGTCTGCCCTTCCCCGAAGATAACCTCCGTGTACTTATGCGCCTTACTCTGATATTCTCCTGAGAAATTCAGGTCTATATCCGGCTCTTTATTTCCTTTAAATCCAAGGAATGTCTCAAATGGAATGTCAAACCCTTCCTTTGAAAGCGGTCTTCCGCACTTCGGACAGATGGCATCCGGCATATCACAGCCGCCGCGCCCGGAATATGACTGCACAAGCTCCGAGTCGAAATCACTGTACTTACAATTGGTGCAAAGATAATGCGCATGAAGTGGGTTAACTTCCGTGATACCGGCCATTGTTGCCGCAAAGGAACTTCCGACAGATCCTCGCGATCCAACCAGATAACCATCCTCATTCGACTTCCATACCAATTTCTGTGCAATGATATACATAACCGCGTAGCCATTACCGATGATAGAGTTTAGTTCACGGTCAAGTCGTTCTTTTACAACGGAAGGGAGTTCATCTCCGTACATCTTATGAGCCTTGTTGTAACAGATATCGCGCAGCATCTGATCTGAATTCTCGATAACCGGCGGACATTTATCCGGACGGACCGGTGAAATTCGCTCACACATATCCGCGATCATGTTTGTATTTGTTATGACAACCTCCTCTGCCTTTGCTGAACCAAGATACTCAAACTCCTTTAACATTTCCTCCGTTGTTCGAAGGAAAAGCGGTGCCTGCTGATCTGCATCATCAAAGCCCTTTCCTGCCATGATGATTCTCCGGTAGATTTCATCCTCCGGATCAAGAAAATGCACATCACAGGTCGCAACAACAGGCTTATGGAATTGCTCTCCAAGCGAAACAATTTTTTTGTTGATGTCAATCAGGTCATTGTCATCAGCGATTGGGGACTCCTCATCCCGGATCATAAATGCATTGTTGCCAAGCGGCTGTATTTCCAGATAATCATAGAAATCAACTAGTCGCGCTATTTCCTCATCTCCCCTGCCGTTTAAGATTGCGCGGTAAAGTTCTCCCGCCTCGCAGGCCGATCCGATCAAAAGACCATTGCGGTATTTTAAGAACTCACTCTTTGGAATACGTGGTCTTCTATGATAGTACTTGATATGCGACAATGAGATCAGATGGTACAGATTCGTCCTTCCCTGATCACAGGTTGCAAGAATGATTGCATGGTAAGTAGGCATCTTCTTGATGTTCTCCGCCGATGCATTTGCAAGTTTATTGACCTCAGCAAGTGTATTTGCGCCCCGGTCTTTTAACATTGGTATAAATTTCACAAAAATTTCTGCCGTACACCCTGCATCATCAACCGCGCGATGATGATTTTCCAAAGACACACCGACCGCCTTGGCAACCGTATCGAGCTTAAAACGATTCAGGGATGGTAACAGAATGCGGGCCAACGCTACCGTATCCACGTAAGTCGGCGCAAAGTCAATTCCAAGTTCCTCACAATTTTTTAAAATGAAGCTCATATCAAAATCCGCATTATGTGCAACCATAATACAGTCTTTACAGAATTCCACAAATTGCGGAAGGATCACATCAATCGTTGGATATCCGACTACCATATCATCTTTGATGGAGGTCAGTTCCTCAATGCGGAACGGAATCGGTACCTGAGGATTTACAAAGGTTGAAAATTTGTCTGTGATTGCTCCGTTCTCTACCTTGACTGCTCCAATTTCAATAATCTTATTTACCTTCGGACTGAATCCCGTTGTTTCAATATCAAAGACAACATATTTATCGTCAAGCGACTGCCCCTTGCAGTTTGTCACAATGTCCTTTAAATCATCAACCAGATATGCCTCAACTCCATAGATCAGCTTGAAATTGTCCACACCCTCTACTACATGATTTGCGTCTGTAAATGCCTGCACGTCGCCGTGGTCGGTAATTGCGATTGCCTTATGCCCCCATTTCATGGCACGTTTTACGATATCCTTAACATCCGATACTCCGTCCATATCACTCATCTTATTATGGCAATGCAGTTCCACTCGCTTTTCCGGAGCGGTATCCATTCGGATTGATGTAAAATCCGGAATTTTTTTGATTCCGATGATTGATCCGATCGTCAGGTCACTGTCAAACTTATCAATCGTTGCAATACCCTTTAAGCGGACAAATGCTCCCGGCTTGATTCCGGAAAGCAGATCATCCAGCTGCTCATTATGTGAAAATACTTTAACCACCATCGTGTCGGTAAAGTCTGTAATGGAAAAGATAACAATAGTTCTCTCATTCCGTATCTCGCGTGTTTCAACCGTAAGAATCTTGCCGCGGATCGCCACCTCGCCGATCGGTCCGTCAATCTTTGCAATATCGATGCTCTCATCCTCAAAATCTCTTCCGTAGATTACATCCGGATTGTCGGACTTTTTCATGGAATCGCGCTCGAATTTGCGACGGAATTCGCCTTTTTTTTCAAACTTCGGTTTCTCTTTTGCAGCTTTTCCTTCACCAGATTTTGCTTTTGATGCTTTCGATTCTACACTATTCGTTGTGTTCTCCGGAGCAACAAGCAGCTCATCTTGTGCTTTATCCGCATTTTCTACGCCATTTTCACCGCCCTCTGCGTTGCGCTTTAACGCCATCCCGGTGCGTTCTACGATCTGTTGCACCTCAAGTCGAATTTGCTTCTCAGCATTCTGCCGGTATTTGCTTTCTGCCGGTTCGGAATACTCCACCTGAATGATCAAATCCATACCGCAGCGCTCACAGTAGATCTTCTCCAAAAACTCCAGAAGCTCGTTTGTGCGTGTTTTTGCAATAATTGTTTTCTCCAAGGTAAGGATCAGGTGATTCGGCTTATCAAACTCCTTTTTCGCCGTGCGAAGCAGATTATACTCAAGGACACTATATGCATAAAGCTCCTCAAGTACACTATCGAAATAGATTTCTGTTAATGTTTTTGCGTTATATTGTTCTGAAAGGCGGAATTTTTCAATAATCTTGACCGCAACATTCTGATTTGCAAATATCTGGCTCTTGATTTCCTCTTCAAGTTTCCATATTTTACTTTTAAAGATCAGTCTTTCTGCAAGCAAATAAATGCGAATATGACTGTGATCATGATTCGCACTTATCTTGGTTACCTCAGCGGTATCCAACAATCTTTTTAATTCTTCGTCAAGCTTAAGCGTTGGAAATACTTCCGCAAATGCCTTTGACATAATTACTCACCCCAATGATCCAATTCATAGCGAAGCGCCGGCAAAAGTTCTGCCTCCGGCACCTTCTTAAAGACCTCTCCATGTTTGATGATAAGTCCCTCTCCGATTCCTCCTGCGATGCCTAAGTCCGCCTCTTTTGCCTCTCCTGGTCCATTTACCACACAGCCCATGACAGCCACCTTAATATCGAGCGGATATCCGGCCACCAAAGTCTCTACCTGATTTGCGAGTGAAATCAGATCAATCTGCGTTCTTCCGCAGGTCGGGCAGGATACCACCTCCACACCACCTTTGCGGATACCAAGTGTACGAAGGATCAGCTTTGCAGACTTGATCTCCTCACTCGGGTCTCCGGTCAAAGATACGCGGATGGTATCGCCGATTCCCTGACTTAAAATAAGTCCAAGTCCGATGGCAGACTTGATGTTCCCACTAATAAGTGTACCCGCTTCTGTAATACCAACATGGAGCGGATGATCCGTCTTTTCCGCAATCAGTTCATGAGCCCTTACACACATGAGAACATCTGAGGACTTGATGCTGATTACAAGATTATCATAGCCCATATCCTCGATCAGATGTACCTTATCAAGAGCGCTTTCCACAATTCCTTCTGCTGTTACACCGTGGTACTTCTCCACAAGATTCTTTTCTAAAGATCCACTGTTTACCCCCACGCGGATTGGAATATTCCGCTCCTTTGCAACATCAACCACCGCCTTTACGTGCTCAACACTTCCGATGTTTCCCGGATTGATTCGAATCTTATCTGCACCATTTTCCATAGCAGCAATCGCCAGCCTGTAATCAAAATGGATGTCTGCAACAAGCGGAATCCCTATCTGCTTCTTGATCTCGCCAAGTGCCGTCGCTGCTTCCATTGTCGGAACCGCACAACGGATAATATCACAGCCGGCTGCAGTAAGCTTATGTATCTGCTCAACAGTTGCAGCCACGTTCTCCGTCTTTGTATTTGTCATGGATTGGATTAGAATCGGATTGCCACCTCCAATGACGCGGTTTCCGATATATACCTCTTTTGTATTCTTTCTTGTCATTTCCACCTTCATACTCCTGTCATACATCAGATAAATAACTTGCGGATATCATTAAACATCACAACAAACATCAATAATAGAAGAAGTGCCAGACCAATAAGGTTAACATATCCCTCCTTCTCCGGGTCAACACGCTTTCCGCGGATGGCTTCCACGATCAAAAACACCAGTCTTCCTCCATCGAGTGCCGGAAGCGGCAACAGGTTCATTACACCAAGGTTTGCAGACAGCAATACGCCCCAATAAAGCATATTAAGGAATGCATAGAAATATCCGCTGCTTGCGACGGTCTCCTCATAGACATCTCCCATATTCTTTACGATACCAACCGGGCCCGACAGGTCGTTGACAGATGCCCCTCCTGTAAATAGCATTTTTAGGCTCTGTATCGTGTTGTAAATCCAGAATCGTACTTCATAGAGTGCGTTTAAAGCATTTTCTGCGATATTTCCCTTGACATAAGTACTGTTTCCGATAAAGCCATACAAATATCTTCCACTCTCCTCGTCAAGCTTCGGTGTCAGCGTTGTCGTGTAAGTCTGTCCGTCACGTTCATAGGTTACCTCGACCGGCTCCCCATAATGAAAGGTGGAATACGAGCTTACTTCCCGGTAAAAATGTACATGAAATCCATTTAACTTGACGATTGTATCTCCGCCCTGCATCCCGGCCTCCTGCGCAGCATATCCGTCAATAACATCATTGATAACAGGGGCGTCATATCCCACACAGCAGATGATAATAAATGCGAAAACAAATGCCATGATAAAGTTAAAAAACGGCCCTGCAAACACTACACTCATTCTCGCCCAAACTGATTTATTTGGAAATGCGCGCGGATTGTCCGAGCTGTCATCCTCTCCCTCCATCATGCAGGCTCCCCCAAACGGAAGCAACTTCAGGGAATATTTCGTCTCCCCTTTGGTGAATCCAATAATTGTAGGCCCAAGTCCCAAAGAAAATTCATTTACCTGGATTCCGTTTGCCTTTGCAAGCAAAAAATGACCAAGTTCATGAAAAATAATTATGATACTAAAAATGAGAATTGCGATTATAATTTTCAAATTACCACCTGCTATCTATAAAATCATATACTTCCTGTTCTGTTGCAAGAATCTCATTTACATCCGGATTCTCTTTAAATGCACACTGCTCCATAGATGCCTCGATAATATCTATAATATCAAGGTATCCTATCTTATGATTTAAGAACATGGCCACTGCCTTTTCATTTGCAGCATTGAATGCGGTTGGGATATTCCCCCCTCGTTCCATCGCGCGATACGCAAGCGAAAGTCCACGGAAAGTCTCTGTATCCGGTCGTTCGAATGTAAGCTGGCCAAGTTCAAACAGATCCAGCCGTTTTCCACTTAAGCTTCTGCGGTTCGGATAGTAGAGCGCGTATTGGATCGGCAGACGCATATCTGGCGTTCCAAGCTGTGCGATGACAGCGCCATCCTCATACTCTACAGCCGAATGAATCACGCTCTGCGGATGTACGACCACCTGAATCTGATCCAATGTAACATCAAACAACCATTTGGCTTCCATAACTTCAAGGCCTTTATTTACAAGTGTGGAAGAATCAATTGTAATCTTCCTTCCCATCTCCCAATTCGGATGCTTTAAGGCATCTTCAACCTGAATGTCCTTAAGCTGGTCGATTGTCCTGCCACGGAATGGTCCTCCTGAAGCGGTTAGAAGAATCTTTGCGATCTTATTATTTCGTTCTCCGTTTAATGATTGAAAAATCGCACTATGCTCACTATCAACCGGCAGGATCGGAACATTGCATTCCTTTGCAAGCGGCATGATAATATGTCCTGCTGTAACAAGGGTTTCCTTGTTTGCAAGTGCGATGGTTTTTCCGGCTTTGATTGCCGCGATCGTTGGGCGAATTCCAAGCATTCCGACGATTGCAGTGACAAGAATATCCATCTGCGGCATTGTCGCAATCTCAAGAAGTCCCTCCATGCCATACACTACCTGCACATACAGATCTGCTACTGCAGTCTTAAGTGCTGCCGCATCTTCTTTGCTCCATACACTTACGAGCTTTGGCTTAAATTTTCTTATCTGTTGTTCCATAAGGCTGATATTGCGTCCACACGCCAGAGCAACAACCTCTATGTCCTTATGTTCATCGATTACTTCAAGTGTCTGCGTTCCGATTGATCCTGTCGAACCAAGTATCGCAACCTTCTTCATTTTTGTTCCTCCTGTTGCCTGCATGATTGAAAATATTTAAAGTGCCAGAACTGTTATACTGCCAGAAAATGCAGAGCAAGATAGTAGATAATCGGAGCTGTTATGATCATACTGTCAAAACGGTCCAGAATACCGCCATGTCCCGGAATCAGATGCCCGTAATCCTTAATATCATAATTGCGTTTAATCGCACTTGCTGTCAAATCCCCAACCATAGAGATCATCCCTGCAATAGCAGCAATCACAGCAATAATTGCAATTTCTTTTCCACTGATATTCATCGGATTGCGAAATGCAACACAATATAGTGCTGCAAGAAGAGCTGTTCCGGCCACACCTCCAATACCGCCCTCCACAGACTTTTTCGGTGAGAGTTTTGGCGACATCTTGTGTTTTCCGATAAGCTTTCCGACACAATAAGCGCAGGTATCACATCCCCAGGAGCAGATAAAAATCAAAAATGCCAGATACTCGCCGTTGTTAAGTCCACGAATCTGATAGATATAAGATAACATGACCGCAACATAGAATATTCCAAAAAAAGCTGCCATTACCTGTTTTGCACGATATTTCGGATAGGCAAACACATAGATAAACATAAGTACAATAAGAAGCCCAAGTATGAGAACCATGACATCATCGACAAATCCGGCAGCAAGATTTATATAATATAAGACCGCCGCAACATAACATGCCCCTGCAAGGATTGATTTTTCAAACCGGAATACACGGTATAGTTCAAACATTCCAATTACAGAGATAGCTGCCGTAACTCCAAGAAGTATATTGCCTCCAGCAAGTATACATGCAATCGCCAATATAACCAGAACAATTCCACTGATCAGTCTCGTTTTAAACATATATTTCTCCTACTCCTCTTCCTTTATGCCGCCATAACGTCTGTCACGTTTATTATACGCCCCAATAGCCAATTCTAATTCCTTTTTGTGAAAATCCGGCCATGGAACATCCGTAAAGTAAAATTCACTGTATGCAAGCTGCCAGAGCAGATAATTTGATAACCTTTGTTCTCCGCTTGTGCGGATCAAAAGATCAGGATCCGGAATATCTTTCGTGTCCAGATATCCGGAAAAAAGCTTTTCATCAACCATATCCATGGAAATATTTCCAGCCTTGTAATCCTCCATCATACGACGCATTGCGCGCATCATTTCATCGCGGCTTCCATAATTGATTGCAATGGTAAGATTTAACCCTGTGTTAGAAGCTGATGCAGTCTCAAGCTCTGCGATCCGTTTTTGAAACGCTTCTCCAAGTCTTGTCGTATCTCCGATTACACGGACACGCATATGATTCTTTTCTGCTGTCTTGATACAGTTCTTCAGATAACTTTCCAAAAGTTTCATCAACGCATCAACTTCACTCTTCGGCCGATTCCAGTTTTCCGTTGAAAACGCATACAACGTCAGATATTTAATGCCAAGCTCATCTGCGGCCTGACATACCGTTTCGACATTCTTCGCACCTACAGTATGCCCATAATTGCGAGGCATTCCTTTGCTCTTTGCCCATCTTCCATTACCATCCAAAATAATTGCAACATGCTGTGGTATTTTCATTTTAATCTCGCTCTCCATGCAACAAAGAGGACATGCCAATGTCATGTCCTCCCCCTAAAATTTCCAAAATTAAACCGTAAGGATTTCCTTTGTCTTTGCTTCGATTGCCTTGTCAATCTTTGCAACGAACTGATCAGTCAGCTTCTGGATTCCATCCTCAAGATCCTTGATCTCATCCTCGGATATGTCTTCAGCCTTTCCGACCTTTTTGAAGTGATCCATTGCATCACGTCTTATATTACGTACGGCAACCTTTGCATTCTCGCCCTTTTTCTTTACATCCTTTGCAAGTTCCTTACGTCTTTCCTCCGTAAGCTCCGGAAATACAAGACGGATTACCTTACCATCATTCGTCGGATTGATGCCAATATCCGAAGTCATGATAGCCTTCTCAATCTCCTTTACAAGTGATGCTTCCCATGGCTGAATCTGAATCATTCTTGCCTCCGGAACACTGACGTTGGCAACACTCTGCAACGGAGAAGGTGTACCGTAATAATCTACGCGGATCTTGTCAAGCACATGCGGATTCGCACGTCCTGCGCGGATTCCCGCAAATTCCTCTTCGAGGTTGTTCAGTGACTTTTCCATTTTATCCTGACATTCATTCAATCTCTGGTCCATTATGAATCCTCCCTATTATACCGTAACAACGGTTCCGTTAAATTGGCCGCTTACTGCATTTACAATACTATTCTCTTCATTCAAAGCAAACACATACATCGGCATCTTGTTTTCCATACACATGATGGAAGCAGTCATATCCACAACTGCAAGCTTCTGTGCAATGACGTCCTCAATAGAGATTTCATCATAACGCTTTGCATTCGGATTAACCTTCGGATCGCTGTCGTACACTCCATCAATCGCCTTAGCCAGAAAGATACCGTCTGCCTCGATCTCGATAGCTCGAAGTACAGTTGCCGTATCTGTTGAAAAATACGGATGTCCGGTTCCACCTGCGAAAAATACGACCATATTATGTGCAAAATATTTGTTTGCGCGATCCTTTGAAAATAACTTTGTCATTGATCCACACTCAAACGGTGTCAATACCTGTGTCATCATACCGACAGAGCGGAAAATCTCTGAAACGTAAATACAGTTCATTACCGTTGCAAGCATTCCGATCTGGTCTGCCTTCGTACGGTCAATCGTCTCACTAGTTCTTCCTCGCCAGAAGTTGCCACCACCAATTACGATTCCAACTTCGGTTCCCTGATCCACTAGCTGCTTTACCTGCTTTGCGACAACCGTGACCGTAGCCTCATCAAAGCCGTGATGTTTTTCACCAGCCAAGGCTTCTCCGCTTAATTTCAATAAAATACGTTTCATAAGACTATTCCTTTCTGTTTATCTACCTTCAAATAATCCCTGTACATCAATGTCAGCATAGCACTGAGAACAGAATCCCTCAATAACTGCCCCATTGTTAATCTGGACAGAACGGGACTTAATATTGCCCATAATCACAGCGGATGTATCCACTACAACAGGTCCCTGAACATCAATATCACCCTTTACAGCACCGGCGATTACAGCAGATGTAGCTGTAATGTTGCCAATGATAACAGATCCTGTACCAATTTTGACGGTTCCGGTGGAGACAATTTCGCCCTCGATTTTTGCAACATCAGCAAAAACTTCAGAAGCACTGCTATTTCCGTTAATCGTTCCTGTCACGGTAATCTTACCGTTGCAAGATACATTTCCGTTGATAGTTCCCTGAATATCAAATGAACCTGCAGACTGTAAATCACCGGTAAGTGTTGTGGTTGCAGTGATAACAGAGACTTCCTCTGATACCTGGGCCGGTGCAGTTCTGACTGGTGTAGCCGGAGTGATTGTTTCCATATTTGGTGTATCCATTCTATTTGTCTCCTTTTCGGTTTCTCTTTTAAATGTCGGAAATACAGTTGCTGCTTTCTTCTCTTCCTGAACAGGTGGAAGTGTCTCCTCAATTGTATTTGCTGATGCATTCTCTAACAAGCCGTCCAGCTTGGAAAGCTCAGATTGTACATCTACTTCTTTGCTCATAGTGTCAACGACAAGATTGTCTTCCTTATCAGTTTCCGGAAGCTTCTCTCCACCCGGAACTAACTCATTGACAGCCTGTGAGAAATCATCCTTAAAGTCTTTAAAAAGTCCCATTTCTATTCCTCCGTTTATTCTACACTGTCAGCTTTGATATACTGAATCAGTGTTGTATTCTCATCAATCGGCAATATCTGCGCATCCATAGCCCGCAATTCATCGATCAGCGGTGTAAGCGCTTCTACCGTTGTTGACTTATCCGGTGCATCATGTAGTAAAACCACAGAGGTCTTATATTGTCTGACGCCATCGGTAACATTTGCAACTACATCCTCAGCCGAATAATTGGACGCTGCATCTCCCGCAGACACATTCCAATCAAAATAAGAGATCTTGTTGCTATTCAAAATATGTACAAACTCTGCCATATCAACATTACTGATTTCATTGCTGCTGCCACCCGGAAACCGGTAATAATCACTTCGAACACCGGTCACATCATACAGGAAATCAGATATCTGTGTCAAGTCACGAGAAAATGCATCGGTAGATGCATAAATAGTGCTATATTGGTTGGAATATGAATGCATTCCAAGTGTATGGCCTTCACTTACAATACGATTCAGCGTCTCATAATATTCTTCATTAACCTTTCCGCTCACGAAAAAGGTTGCCTTTAGCTGATACGAATCAAGCACATCTAAAATTGCATCTGTATTCTTTCCCGGCACACAATCAAAAGTCAGATATACATAATGTGTATCTCCCTCTGCCGCCATATTATCGTCCGTATCTATTCCTCGAACGACACCGGAATAATCAGGTGTTTCCTCCATATCCAGTGATGTCTCGGACTCCTCTTCCTGCGACGGTGTTATCACCGGATCGGGTTGCTCCGTTTGCTCTGCCGAGGCAGCTGTCTGTGCCAGATAAGCTTTTTCAAGTACATGAACTCTGTGATTCAGCTTTCCAAGACACACGGATAAAATAATAACTGCCAAAAAAGAGCCCAGCATCCAGACCGCAATTGTCAAAACAATAATATTCTTCATGCGGTTGACACGTTTTCTTCTTTGACGCTGTAACTCCAGTGCCTCTTCATCTACTGTACTCATGTACCTTCCTCCAACACGCAATATCCTTTATATATTCTATCACATTTTGTCATGTTGTAAAGAACTTTCAGGTTCACACCCGAAAGTAATTGCGCATAAAGCAAAAGAAAAACCCTTGTATTCAAGTCGATGAATACAAGGGTCAATTTCCAAGTCAACGTCAGATCTGCAAATTAAGCAAGCTGTGCTGCTACTTCAGCTGCAAAATCTTCGTTCTTCTTCTCTATTCCTTCGCCCACTTCAAAACGAACGAATTTAACAACGGTAAGGTCCTTGTTTACTGATGCAAGATAGTTGGCAACAGACTGCTTTCCGTCCTCAGCCTTAACATATACCTGATCTAACAAAACAACATCCTTTAACTGCTTGTTGATACGTCCCTTAACCATTCCTGCCTTAACATTTTCCGGCTTAGCGCTCTCCTTTGGATCTGCATCGATCTGAGCCTTGATGATCTCTGTCTCATGGTCAATATAAGACTGCTCAACGTCTTTGTCGGAAATGTACATCGGATTCAATGCAGCGATCTGCATTGCGATATTGGTAAGAGCTTCCTTTGCTGCATCATCAGATGCGCCGTTTGCTGCAACAAGAACACCAATTCTTCCACCGCCGTGAATATAAGAAACAACAAGGTCTCCGGTAACTTTCTCAAAACGACGTACAGAAAGTTTCTCACCGATGGTAGCAGTCTTCTCAACCAGCTCGTCCTTAACGGTCTTTGAAGCATCAGCCACATAGTTCTCAGCAAGCAATGCCTCAACATCCTCGCCATCCTTGCCACCATTCAAAGAAGAAGCAAGTGCCTGCTTTGCAACGCTCTCAACGAAATTCTGGAACATCTCGTTCTTTGCAACGAAGTCAGTCTCAGAGTTAACCTCTACAACAACGGCTGTGTTGCCTTCGATTGCTGCACGAGCAATACCTTCTGCTGCGATACGGCTGGCTTTCTTCTCGGCCTTTGCCTGTCCGTTCTTTCTAAGGAACTCAACAGCCTCATCCATATTGCCATTTGTCTCGTTTAATGCCTTTTTGCAATCCATCATGCCTGCGCCGGTCATTTCACGCAGTTCTTTTACCATAGCTGCTGTAATAGCCATTCTAATTATCCTCCTAAAATTACTCCTCTACCGGAGCCTCTTCTGCAACGTCTGCTTCCTCTGCAGAAACAACTTCCTCTGCACCCTGCTTAGCTTCGATAACTGCATCAGCCATCTTGGAAACGATAAGCTTAACAGCACGAATTGCATCGTCATTTCCCGGGATAACATAATCAAGTTCATCCGGATCACAGTTAGTATCAGCGATACCGATCAATGTAATACCAAGAGCCTGTGCTTCCTGAATGCAGATGTGCTCCTTCTTAGGATCTACAACAAAGATAGCATCCGGAATCTTCTTCATTTCCTTGATACCACCAATGTTCTTCTCAAGCTTATCCCATTCTTTCTGTAACTGGGCAACTTCCTTCTTTGGAAGAACTTCGAATGTTCCATCAGTAGCCATTGTCTCAATCTCTTTTAATCTTGCAATACGGCTCTGGATAGTACGGAAGTTGGTAAGCATACCACCTAACCATCTCTCGTTTACATAGTACATACCGCAACGCTCTGCCTCAGACTTGATTGCATCCTGAGCCTGCTTCTTGGTACCAACAAAAAGAATTGTTCCGCCCTGTGCTGCAATATCAGAAATTGCATCATAAGCCTCGTCTACCTTGCCAACTGACTTCTGTAAGTCAATGATGTAGATACCGTTACGCTCAGTGTAGATGTATGGAGCCATCTTAGGGTTCCATCTTCTTGTCTGATGTCCGAAATGAACACCTGCCTCAAGTAACTGTTTCATTGAAATTACGCTCATTTTCTTTACCTCCGTTTGGTTGTTTTTCTTCCATGTGCTTCCAATTTAGTTGCCACCGGACAAGCGTATATCCGGCACCGGCACCTTCCACACATGTGCTTATTTATTTAAAGCCTTTGGAATTATATCATACCAAAGGCTCTGCTGCAAGCATTTTATTTAATTTTATTCGGGATCTGCTGCATTCTCTTCAACCACCGCTTCCGGTACCTGTGCAGTGATGATTTTGGCAATAGTGTCCGTATCTGCGCCGACCGGAATCCGGTATGTTCCCTCCCGGATCAGCCCATCATAGTCTTTCTCTTTCATATACTGCCTGAACGAATCAACATCTGAAATCAAACCACAAGCAACCAGCTTTTCAGCAGCGGTCCTGCATACTTCGCCGTCAGCCACCGTAAATATGACATCTTCTTCCTGCAACGCATTATCCTGTTGCGCATCACCGGAAATGCTTTCATTTTGAGTCGTATCTTCTGCGTGTTCTGTTTCCTCTCCCTGCTGTATATCATCCTGCGCCGCATCATTTTGCACAATATCTTCCGGCTGCGCATTGTCCTGCACCGCATCGTCTTGGATTGTTACGTCTTCCGGCTGTGCGCTTTCCGTTTCAGGGGTCTGTGTATCTGGCTCCTTCTCCTCTGGAATAACCATTCCGAGCTCTTTTGCGCGGACAATCACGCGTTCGTCCGTCATAATCCCGCCATGCAGCTGAATTGATATCATAAAAAAAAGTGTGCAAAATATAATTCCCAGCCCAAGGCCTCTTAAATAGTATTTCAATCTCACTCTATTATTCCTCTTTAAACAATCCAATTACCAGCTTTACTTCCCCGAGTCCAAGTCCAAGCTGCTTTGCAATTTCCACATCCGACTTTCCCATTCCATGTAAGAAAAGGATGTCCTCATTATGATTGCGTTCCTCATCACCGGTCTGCTGTTTTACCGCCTCTACAAGTACCTTTTCAGAATCAACATCCTGTGGTACTTTCACATCCTCCTCCAATTTTTCCGCGACATCTGCAAGCTTTTGCAAAGCTGCGTTTTCTGTTGCCCTCATCTGTGCAGAAAAATTCGAGAGTTCTCCAGCAAGATCAGTCAGTTCCTTATGCTTATCATTTAGCATGCTGTACAAAAACATGATCTCGTTGTGTGATTTGTCTATCGCATCAAGGACCGTATCCGAGTATTCGCTGATTGCCATGATTTTTTCGTTGGAAATTTTTTCCATTGCTCGTTCTGAAAGTTCAAGAGCATCGTCCATCTTGTTTTCAATTGACTCTTCCACTTTTGCATCGGCATCCCCCATCTTCTTTTGAATGATCATGCGGATTTCGTCTTCACTCAGTTTCGAAATCTGATCCAGGTCCTTTTGTAAAAGGCGGTCCTTGACCATAAAACTGCCAAGCAAAAAAACAATTCCTATTACAATAAGTACAATTTCAATTCCTGTCACGTCTTTATCCCCTATATTTTAATATCAAAATTACCGATTGTGTTCTTCTTTATCACACGATCGGGCTGTTGCTTTTCCTCCTGTTTTGATTTCTTTCTCGTATTTCCCATCTGATACAGCCCATGGCCTTCTTCTCTTGCATCCGCATGATTCTCAGTTCCTGCGCTGTCCTCCTTCGCTTTGACCTGATGCATTGCAGCAGACTCTTTCTGCGCAACCTGCGTCTGTATGTTCTGCTGATCTACAAGAGGTTTAGCGTCTTCCTGATGTTTCATGTTGCCAACATCCTCTGTTCTTTGTATCATTCCGTTAAAATCAATTGGTCTTATTGACATTCTTCCTCCACTTTACATCGCACAAGCTTTAATTTGTCCATCTTCTTTTTTAAACCGGCAATAACTACGTTTTTCTTTGACATTGTAAGAAAGATCCGAAATAGCAATTGAAACCCCTGCAAATACGTTGCGGTTCACTTGAACATATGCACCGCTTGACGCTTCCATATTTTCATGAATCACACGCATTTCATCTGCTACTTCTTCATATCTTGTAAGCTGCTCCTTGTATTCGGTTGCAAGCTTCTGCATATACGCAAGCTTATCCTTCGGAATGCGCTCACCCTTTTTTAAAATGGAACTGTAATTATCAAGGATAATCTTATTATCTTCCATATCCTTTGTCAGTGAAGTTTTCTCTTTGGAAAGTTCCATGTAACGTGCTTTTTCTTCTGGTTTAACTCCAACCTCAAGAACTGTAGCAGTTCCCATTTCAGATCCAATATTATCCGCTTCTATGTATTCACCTGCACGTATTACTCCACCCGCAATCAGGCCCTTCCTTCCGTGAACTACAATCGAATTAGCAGCCGAAACATCACTATTTATAATGGTTTCCGCTTCAACATAACCGCCCGAAGTAACTGTAGCCCCCTCAATGTATTTTGCAATCAGATGATTCCCTGCGTAGAAAACACCCTTATACATGCCGTGAACACCAAGTTTGACAACAATCTGACCATCTGCATAAAGCTCTGCGCCCTCCACAACGCCTTCCACGATAATATCGCCGGAAGCATGAATGGAAAATCCTGATTTGACATTGCCATGTACCAAAACATTACCAGCGTAATCAATATTTCCTGTGGAATTATCCACATCCGCCGGTACCTCATATACATCCGATACAAACACTTTGTCATCATATAAAGATGCATGACCATTTACCTTTGAATACAGTTCGGTCTTATCATCATTTATCTCAATATTTGCTCCATAGGATAAGTGAAGTGTTTTTACAGTCCGTGGCTTAACCATCTCACCCATAACATTCTTTCCTGGTGTTCCCGGATCTGCCGGAATAAGCCTTGCAAGAAGCTGTCCCTTCTCGACATGGCTTATCGTGTTCAGTTCCTTATAATTGACACTCCCATCCTCGTTATGCTTTGGCTTCAGATCCCTGCTCGTATTGAAGAAATACTCTATCGCCGCATCTTTTCCATGAACCGGCAGGGTTCCACGTACAAACACAAGGTTTTTACAATACTCTCTCTTTTGCAGAAAATTGTAAACAGCCATCTGATCCATTCCATATTTTATTTTACGAAATGCCAGTGATTCAACAATATCTCTGGCATTCAGCATTCTTCCTCCATCGGAAGGCGGATAAAAGCGGCAGATAACCTCCATCTTATCTGCACTGATGGAAACATCCATCATTTCACTTACCTCAATTCCGTCCCACGGACCTATATGAACTTCGCTTTCTTTATCCTTGCACTGCATCGCAGCATACAGGCTTTTCAGCTCATAGTTTTTGTAATTCTTCTGTTCCAGATACAAAGTTACTTCCTTTATATCAAGAACCTCTCCGCCATCCACCGGCGGATAAAAATGCAAAAACGCCTGTCCATCACGGAAAATCAATCGAAAATATTGATTTGCCATCCCCATTTACTCCCATTTTATTCTACCAGAATATTCATATAGCTTCCGAGCTTTTTGCGCATCTTAAGTAAAGCCTTCGTGTGAAGCTGCGACACTCTGGACTCCGATACCTCAAGAACCCTGCTTATCTCCTTCAAAGTCAGATCCTCATAATAATATAACTCAATGACTTTTCTCTCCTTCTCAGTCAAAAGAGCCAGCGATTCCGTTAGTTTCTCTTTCAGCTCGGCTTCCTCAACCACATCCTCCGGTCTTGCGAAATGCGAATTATGTGTTGCATCCATGACCGGTTCCGGTCCGACTCCCTGTTCTTCAAATTCATTCAAAGATACAACATTTGTAACCTTCAGCTGCGACTGCCAATTGCCAAGCTCCTCTTCAGACACTCCGAGTTCTGCAGCAATCTCCTCATCAGATGCATTTCGCCCCGTACGCATCTCGACATTCTTAATTGCCTCATCTATCTTTCGCTGCCTTTGCCGGACAGTACGCGGGATCCAATCCATTTTGCGGATCTGATCCAATATTGCCCCGCGGATACGAAGACTTGCATACGTCTCAAACTTGACATTCTTTTCCATATTAAATTTGTCAATTGCATCTATAAGGCCAAAAATCCCGTAGCTTACCAGATCCTCATACTCGACATTATAGCCCAGATACATACTGAGCCTGCCTGCCACAAGCTTTACCAGCTGTGAATATGCAATGATGAGCTGTTCTCTCAGTTCCGGTGTCGGTTTCTTTTGGTACTCTTTCCAAAGTTTGTCCGTATCGACTGCTTTCATCTAAATCCGCCCCAACTTTATTCTTCTTTCTCCGCTGCATCAATATTTTCCATGGTTTCTTCTTCTGATGCTTCCTCCTCCGGTTCTTCCTTGTCTGCCATTTTTTTGATTCCGAAATCCAGAATCATCTTCAAAATATTGCCGATCATCAAAAAAAGGATCAGTACAAACAGCAGCTGTTTCAGATAATCCAGAAGATCCATGTGATGTAAAAGTGCAAAAACGCTGTCAATCACTCCCGCAGCCAGCATTACAATCGCGGGAATATAATGTGTTTTCATGGCTATATTACCTTGATTTCCTTCCCAACTGCCTTAATGGTATAATCACCGTTCTCACAATTTAATTCAACTGTACGTCCGTAATTAAGTCCCGTATCCTCTGCAATAAGTGGAATCTGCAATTCCTTCAAAAGATATTTTGCTTCTTCAATATTTCTTGCGCCGACATTACCCACAGAGGACAGTCCGCTCACCTCAAACATGCAGGCTCCACCCGCGATTTTGGCGACCAGACGTCTGCGGTTAGCGCCTGCAGCAGTCATCTGCTTCAGCAGTTCCGCCGTTCCCGTATCTCCAAATTTTGCAATATTTGTATTATTCTTCAATTTCGTACTATCCGGCAGCATATAATGCAGCATACCACCAATTTTTGTTACCGGGTCGTATAGTACCAATCCGATACAGGAGCCAAGTCCTAAAGTAATCAGAACATCCGGGCTCTTGGCGATTTTCAGATCAGCCATCCCCACCTTAATCACGTTTCCCATATTGCGTCTCTTCCTGCGTCCATTCTACATCTGAATACCAAGTGATGACAAGATTGTTGCATAAGAATCCTGCTCAGGCATTAAAATAAAATAGCCATTTATCATCGTGTCATCCCCGAATTCTGTTTCAATTAACAATGCATTATCCCCATACTGCCCGAACATGATCGCAGGAACACTAAGTATTGCTCCAGCCATATCAACAGAAACATATGGAATAGATGGTGCAATCGTCAGGTTCGTCATGTTTGAAAGTGCTGTCAGGTAGGATGCTGTAATAATATTACCTATTTCCTTTAGTGCTGACAATTCCATTTCATCAAATGGTTCGTCCGGCTCTTTGTGGGTTCCCATAAGCTTATCTGCAAGATAATGTGCGGAATCAAGCTTCATCAGAAACATCATGCTTCCGGTGATATCCTGTGAAACTTCAAGAAAAATTCCAACAATAATCTCATCTTCCGGACAAATTGCGCTTCCGAGCTTCGACGCATCCATCAGTTCAACTTTTGGAACATTCATGTTGATCTTCGAGTTGAGCATCGTGGCGATTGCCGTGGTTGCATTGCCTGCACCGATATTACCAATTTCTCTAAGGACATCTATATACATCTCATTGATTTGATCCAATGTAAAATTGCCCATGATACCTCCATAAACTATATATAGTGAGGCATGACCTCACTATATATACATCTCAATTATTATCTTTTTCCTCAACAATTGCACCAATTTCAAAGAGTGAAATAAGCGTGTCACCCTTCTTTCCAATGCCGTTGATGAACAATTCCTTACCATTCTTCGCGCTCTGGGCAACCGGTTCGATCTCGCTGTCGTTGAGCGTTACTACTTCACACACCTCATCAACGATCACACCGATAAGTCCTTTTTCCTCGATTTTCAAAATAATGATACGCGATGCATTGGTAAAGACATCATCTTCCAGTCCCATCTTCTTGCGCACGCTCATTACTGAAACAATCTCGCCGCGAAGATTAATGATTCCCATAAAATAGGACTGTGCCTTCGGCACACGTGTAAACTTCTGCATGCGGATGATATTATCTACATATCCAATGTCCATACCGTACTTTTCATTTCCGATCTGAACCACAATATACTGCTTTGTAACGCTGTCTGTTGTCTCAATACTCTTTTCAGCCATCTTCATTCACCCCCATTACACCAATGTGTTTGTGTCAAGAATCAACGCGATCTCGCCATCGCCAAGAATTGTCGCTCCACTGATAAGCTTATTGCCATTGATGTATTTGCCAAGAGACTTGATAACAATTTCCTGCTGTCCCATCAGATTATCTACAACGAGTCCGGCCTGGCTATCCCCTCTCTTAACAATAACAACGGTCAGTTCTTCCGGCTCTTCCTCTCTCGGTTCAATGTCCAAAAGCTGATCAAGACGGATAAGCGGTATAACGTTACCTCTTAAGTGAATAACTTCTTTGGCCTGAACATACTTGATATCCTTGACCGGAATACTTTCGATATTTGCAATCGATCCAAGTGCAATAGCATACTTTTCATCACGCACTTCAACCATGAGGGCCTGAATAATTGCAAGTGTAAGCGGAAGTCTTACTGTAAAGGTAGAACCCTCGCCAAGCTTTGTGCTAACTTCAACATCTCCGCCAAGCTGCTCGATGTTGGATTTTACAACATCAAGACCAACTCCTCTTCCGGAGATGTCCGTGATCTTGTTTGCCATAGAGAAGCTCGGCATAAACAGAATCGCAAGTGCCTCCTTCTGGGACATTGATTCAGCCTGCTCCATTGTAATGATATTGCGCTCAACCGCTTTTCTCTTAACCGCTTCCACATCAATACCGTTACCATCATCTCCTACCTGAATGATAACATTATTCCCCTCCTGATAAGCATGTAAGAAAATTGTACCGATTTCCGGCTTTCCTCTCTGTGCTCGAAGTTCAGCGCTTTCAAGTCCATGATCTGCAGAATTACGAAGCAGATGCTGTAACGGATCACCAATCTGATCAACAACGGTACGATCAAGTTCCGTATCTTCACCGGTCATGACAAGTTCCATTTTCTTGTTGAGTGTACGTGCGAGATCACGGATCATACGTGGGTACTTCTGGGTAACAGTCTCAATTGGAACCATTCGAACCTTCATTACAGATTCATGAAGACTCGTTGTAATCTGCTCTAAGTATTCAATCTGGTCATGGAATCCCTGTCTGTTAGACTCTTCATTTTCAGAAGAACTCATGGATACAAGGGCATTTTTTGCAATTATAAGCTCGGAAACCTGATTCATAAGCGCATCAAGTTTTTCGATATCAACACGGACAGTTCTGCTTGTTGCAGCCTTGGCAGGAGTCTGCTTCTTGGCACCTGCGGCAGGAGCCGCAACTTTCTTTTCTGCCGGTGCTTTTTCCGTAGCAGTTTTTTCAGTAGGTGATGCCACATTTGGATCCTCCGCCTTTGTCTCCTCCGGCTTGGTATCCTCGATTACGCCTCCTAGAACGTTTTCGATTTCAGAAACATTCTTTGCAGCAGCAATAATCTTGTCCAGGCTCTCTGTTGATGCAATGTAGAAGCTGAAATCAAGTTCAAACTTTTCATCTTCAATATCCTGTGAGCTCGGTCTGTACGCTACAATATGTCCAAGTTCTTCCACTGCGCGGAAGACAAGGAATGCACGTGCTGCCTTTAAGAGGCATTCCTTTTGTACATAAACTGTAATACCATAAATCTGGCAACCGGATTCTCTTGCTGAAGCAATATCAGCAAGTTCATGGTTGTTCAGATCAAAATTTGCGTATTTTGCTTCCTGTGCAGCCGGTTCCTCAGTCTTTTCTTCTGACTTTGGTGCCTCAACCTCCGCAGCCGGCTGTTGTGATGTCTGTTCTGTCGGCTGTCCATTTGCCTTTGCAATGAAATCATTCAAGGACTTGATAATAAGTTCATTATCTTCCGTACCCTCGTCTGACGTTGCCTTAATATTATCAAGATATTTTTCAATTGCATCAAGGCACTCAAACAGCAGATCGATCATTGAGCTGTCCACCTTGATTTTGTCGCTACGCACCTCCTGGAACACATTCTCCATGTCATGTGTCAAATGCTGCATACGCTTAAATCCCATCGTACCAGCCATTCCCTTTAAGGAGTGTGCTGCACGGAACACTTCATTGATGGTGTCCTTGTTATTCGGTTCATTCTCAAGTGTCATAATACAATCACTTAAATTCTGCAAATGTTCTGCACTTTCATCGATAAATATCTCGAGATACTGACTTACATCCATTTCATCTTACCCCCACATTCTTGTTTATTGACTCAGCGACTTTTTTAAGAGGAACAATTTCATCCACAATTCCGGTTTCCGCAATCGTCTTCGGCATTCCATATACAACACATGTTTCTGCATTCTGCGCAATCACATACACCGGTTTGTGCTGGCACAGGGAAAGAATTCCATTTGTACCATCTGCACCCATTCCTGTAAGGACAACACAGACAATCTCATCATACCCACAATTGGATAAAGAATCATACATTACATTCGCGCATGGTTTCAATCCGCCAATTGCTGGCATATCATTAAGTACAATCCGATGTGAACCATCTGCCTGCGCCCGGACCTCCATATGTCTGCCTCCGGGTGCAATATAGACATGTCCCTTTTCAAGACGTTCACCATCCACCGCCTCCGAAACTGCAATCGGACTGATCTCGTTGAGCCGGTCAGCCATCGACTTCGTAAATCCGGCAGGCATATGTTGTACCAATACCATCGGAGCATCCAGATTTTTGTCCAGATACGGTATCACATCCTGCAAAGCCTTCGGGCCCCCTGTAGAGCACGCAAGTGCTACCAGTTTATTCTTGGCTTTTCCTGAAGGCATCCGTTTTACGGAAGGCATTACCTTTCCTGCTGCGGCAGGAACAGTCTCCGCCCTGCTGTTTTTTGTGGACACATAATTTTTCGTCTTGAACACAGATATCAAAACAGAAAGAAGTCTCTGTTTAAAATCTTCTCCCTTTGCCTCTATGATATTGGTTGGCTTCGCCACAAAATCAAGTGCACCGCGCTCCAATGCCATGATCGTCACTTCTGCATCCCGTGTGGTAAGTGTACTGACCATGATGACATTTGCTTTGATATTGTCCTTTTGTAACTGCTCCAGCAATTGCAGGCCGTCCATCCTTGGCATGTTAACATCCAAAATCACGGCGTCATATGCTTTTGTCTTTAGTTTTTCATAAGCCTCAAGCCCATCCCTGCAGTAATCCGTCGCCTGAAAATTACTATCTGAGTTGATTATATCACAGATAACTCTTCTCATGAGTGCAGAGTCATCGACAACCAAAATATTTTTTGCCATATTTATCTTGTCTCTTTTCTGCGGATTCTCCGCTCTTCGTCAAATACGAACCGTACAATATTTTCCCTGTCACGCAAGTTTTTAAAAAAGAACTGTCCACGGCAGATATATCGTTCCATATCGTTTTGCATCTGCTCGCACGATATGATTTTTGTAACCAGATAAAACGTCTGATCCATCCGTTCATTGTTCAAGCGAATTTCCGACACCTGATATGTTCCCACATCCAAGCGACGGCCTGTCTGAAATCTCAAGCCTCCACCGCTTAGATCAAGCATCGTACTTTTCTCATAACAATCAATATACTCCGGCTTTTGAATTTCTGCAAAAAGCTGTTCTGTCGTCTCAAGTTTTGCGATTTCCGGTGTAATCGGAATATAACGCATATCTAAAATGCAGTCAATCCGGAAAAATTCTCTTCTTTGAAGCTTAACCGGTTCCGATGTAAGCTGCATCGCAAGCACAAAAAGATTATCTTTTTTGTATCTTTTCTGCACAACAGCACTGCAGGTAAACAGACCTTTCTTCGAATAGAAAAGCATTTTGCACCGCAGTCCGATCTGGAATAGAACCATACGCCCATTCTCTGTCGGCATAGCGATTTCAATCTCTGTATCCGATATGTAATCAAACAGACAGCTCTTGTAGGTTCGGACATCGCCCTCAACGATTTCACCACTCTCCTGCATTTGAAGCTGCTGAATAAGCTGAATGTCGATTTTATCTCCAAGCTGTGTCAATTCATTCAAAAGCATATATTTCCTCTATCCTTTTCTACTCCAAAAATTGGAAAACATCTGGGATATTCCCCAACGGATCTGTATCTGATTATGGGTTCCATCCAGCAGATTGCCGGCAAGTACTTCAAAAGCTCTTGCAGACGGCGAATTCGGCACATTAAGTGAAACCGGCTTCTGGGAACGCACAGAGCGCTCCAATGCACTGTCCTGCGGAACCATTCCAAGGTAATCCAATGAACCATGTAAAAACTGCTCAACAACGTAATTAAGCTTTTCGTATACGGCATATCCTTCCTCATTGGAAATGACCTTGTTGGCAACCACATGAATCGTCGTTCCGTTTGCCACAAAATTCGGATTTCTGTACAGTGCTTTCAATAAAGAATACGCATCTGTCAATGAGCTCGGTTCCGGTGTTGTAACTAAAAGGACTTCCGGACTTGCCATAACAAACTCAAGTACCTGATCCGAGATTCCCGCTCCAGTGTCAATCAGTATCACATCTGCAAGTTCATTCAGTTCGCCCAATGACTTGACCAGATACTGTATCTGTTCCATATAAAGATTATTCAATCCGATTACACCGGATCCACCCGAGATAAATCCAATATCCAATGGTCCTTTTGTAATTATATCACGGATATTCTTCCCCTGATAGATTAAATCGGAAAGATTGTACTTTGGAATTGTTCCAAACATAACCTCGATATTTGCAAGTCCAAAATCCGCATCAAATATAATCACACGCTTGCCCGCTTTTTGAAGCTGAATTGCAAGATTGACGGTCATATTGCTCTTTCCGACACCGCCTTTTCCACTGGTCACGGTAATCACACGGGCAGTCTGCATATTATTCTGATTTCTTAATTTGATAACATTTCTAAGCTGTTCTGCCTGATCCATGCTATTATCGGCCTCCCAATAACTGTTTTACAATCTTTTGTGTATGGAACACTTCAAGATCTGCCGGAACATTCTGCCCGTTTGTCACATATGACAGATCCGCACCGGAATACAGTTTGACATTTAAAATATTTCCATACGCCGTTGTCTCATCCAGTTTTGTGAAAATCAGCTTAAACTCGCTGATCTCATGATAGATATCAACAATCTCCAATAGATCCTGATATTTTGTCGTGGCACTCAGCACAAGATAAACCTCTTTGTCATATTCCGGTGCCAGACCGCCTATCAGTTTCTTCATATCCTCGCGCTGTGTCTCATTCTTATGGGAAAACCCTGCCGTATCCACAAAAATAAGGTCATAGTCCATCAGCTTTGCCACTGCGGAATTTAACTCATCCGGAGAGTATACAATCGACATTGGTGCATCCAATATATTCGCATACACCCGAAGCTGTTCTGTAGCTGCAATACGATATGTATCTGCCGTAATAAAAGCCACTTTCTGATTTGACTCCATCTTGTATTTGGAAGCAATTTTGGCAATCGTGGTTGTCTTCCCGACTCCTGTCGGTCCAATAAAAAAGATAACCCGTGCCTTCCCTTTTCCGGTCTCGATCGTATTCGGGCGTCCAAGCTTTAATATCAGTTTCTGATAGACATTTGCAAGGATCGTATCCACGCTGTTGCCGGGACGTATAAATCGTTCAACCTCATCAATTATCTGGTTTGCATAGCGCTCATTCACTTCATTGTTTAACAGGGTACGATAAATGATCCGGACAAAATCAAGTTCTTCCGAGCTCGTTGTTTTCTCTTTGTTTTCTTCTTTCGGTCCTACTCCTAGTTTTTCCTCCAGCATATTGGACAAATCATCCAACCTCTTGCCAATTGCCCGTTCCTCTAGTTCCTGTGATTCATTCACAGTCCGCTCGGTGTGTGAAGATGTATTTTTTCTGGGGTCTGCCACCGGACGTTCGATTTCCGGAGTTCGAACAGCCTTTGGAATCTCAATTTTTTCATCTGCCGCTACATTGATATTATCATGAAGCTTCTGAGGACTCTGCAATGCGGAAAAAGAGCTTACCACATGATCCTTTTCCTCCAAAGCAGCCGTTGCCTCATATGTAGAACTTTTAAACGCAGCAAAAATTCCCTTGGGCTTGATCTCCTTTACATTCATGATCACAGCCCCAGGTCCCATCTCCTGCTTTGCCTTTTCAATTGCTTCTTCTTTTGTTTTTCCCTGAAATTTGTTGATTGTCATTTATGCAGTCACCATCCCTACTGATTGCAGTTCCACATTGGAATCTACTTCATTATAAGATACAACAATCAGATCTTTAAAATAATCCTCTGTCAGTTTTTTAAAGTACATACGCACGATTGGAGAAGTAATGATAATCGCACTCTTTCCAAGATTTTCCAGCTTGCCGATCTCGGTTTCGACGGATGCCATGATCTTTTTGGTTCGCTCCGGATCGAGTGTAAGGTAAGCTCCCTGTTCCGTCTGTTTCACAGATGCCATAATTTCCTGTTCTATCTTCGGATCAAGTGTCACAACGCTTGTTGTTTCATTGGCAGGGAAATACTTGTTGGAAATAGCCCTCTTAAGTGCCTGCCTTGTATACTCAGTAAGAACATCCGTATCTCTTGTTGTCTGAGCATGATCTGCAAGTGTCTCAAAGATTGTAAGCAGGTCCCGGATAGAGATTCCTTCCTCCAAAAGATTCTGTAATACCTTCTGGATCTCGCCAAGACCGAGAAGCTTTGGCGTAAGTTCGTCCACCAATACCGGATTGCTTTCCTTTAAGTTGTTGACAAGATTCTGCACATCCTGTCTTGTCAGAAGCTCTGCAATATGACTTCGGATAACCTCTGTCAGATGGGTTGCAATAATAGACGGTGGATCAACAACCGTATATCCCAAGCTCTCTGCTCTCTCTCTCTGGCTCTCCGTGATCCAGATTGCCGGCAGATGGAACGATGGTTCGAATGTCGGAATACCGGTAATTTCCTCTTCCACATACCCCGGGTTCATTGCCATATAGTGGTCAAAAAGAATTTCACCCTCTGTTACCTGGATTCCTTTGATCTTGATAATATACTGATTCGGATTAAGCTGAATATTATCACGCAAACGTATGATTGGCACAACCGTACCAAGCTCTAACGCAATCTGCCTGCGGATCATAACCACACGATCCAGAAGGTCACCGCCCTGGTTAACGTCTGCAAGTGGAATAATACCATAGCCAAATTCAAGTTCAATCGGATCAACCTGCAAAAGAGAAACAACATTCTCCGGTTTGCGGATTTCCTCCGCTTCTGTCTCCTGCTGTTGCACTTCCTCCTCGATGCTCTCCTCTCCGATGCTCTTTGACATTGAACGGCCCGAAATGATAAAAACAAGGCCAAATGCAAGGAACAGCAGTGTATTAAGTGGTGTCGCGACTCCAAAGAAGATCAATACAACGCCAACAAGATATAAAACTTTTGGCACCCCAAAAAGCTGTTTGACCAGCACTCCGCTAAAGTCCGCTTCATTTGATCCCTTTGTAACAAGAATACCAGTGGAAAGAGAAATCAAAAGAGATGGTATCTGAGACACGAGTCCGTCACCGATGGTAAGAATACCATACTGTTGCAGAGCCGACATTGCGTCTAATCCCTGATTCATCATGCCCATTACCGTACCACCGATCAGGTTGATAAAAGTAATGATCAGACCTGCAGTTGCATCTCCCTTAACATACTTGGTAGCACCATCCATGGAACCGAAAAAGCTTGCTTCCTTCTGCAGCTTTTCCCGTCGTTCCTGGGCTTCCTTGTCTGTGATGGCACCGGTATTCAGATCTGCATCAATTGCCATCTGTTTACCCGGCATAGCATCCAATGTGAATCGTGCTGTTACCTCTGATACTCGTTCAGAGCCTTTGTTGATAACGATAAACTGAATAAGTACAAGGACGATAAAGACGATCGCACCGATAACAAGATCTCCACCACCTACGAAACCACCAAAGGTTGTGACCACATTACCCGGATTACCTGTGGTAAGGATCAGTCGTGTGGAAGAAACATTCAGTGAAATACGAAAAATTGTTGTAAACAAAAGCAGCGTCGGGAAAAACGACATATCGAGCACTTCTTTTGCATAGAGCACATTAAAGAGAATAATAAGTGCAATGGAAAGATTGAGGGCAAGCATGATATCCAGCAGGAATGATGGAATCGGCACGATAAAGAATATAACGGCCGCAAGCAGATATGCGCCCACACCAAGATCTTCTTTTTTTACAGAAAAATTCATACCGGTTGCCCTCCTTTCTTATTTTGTAACATTCGGATCACCTATTCTTCATCCGATATACGGTCGCGAGCACTTCCGCAACCGCCTGATACAGTTCCGGAGGAATCTCCGAACCAATATCAACATTATGATAAATCATTCGCGCCAGCGGTTTGTTCTCCACAATCTCGACATGATTTTCTTTCGCAATCTCTTTGATTTTTAAGGCGAGATAATCCTCTCCTTTTGCGAGAAGAACCGGAGCCTTTGCTGTGTCAGCATCATATTTAAGAGCCACCGCAAAATGCGTAGGGTTCGTAATTACCACATCTGCTTTGGGAACATCCTGCATCATCCGGCGCTGGGAAACTTCCTGCATTTTTCTGCGCTGTCTTCCCTTGATCTGAGGATCTCCTTCTGTATTCTTATACTCGTCTTTTACTTCCTGTTTGGTCATCTTCATATCTTCGTTGAATTTACGCTTCTGATAAATAAAATCCGCCAATCCAACAATCAGGTACACGATACTGATCTTAAGACCGGTATCCAGAATAATCTCCCCAACAAGTGAAATTGCCTGATTAAGGGAAATTTCATACAAAACAAACAGATCATTTGCCTTGTCTCTCACAGAAAAATACGCGATCAACCCGATCAGAACGATCTTAATAATTGCCATGACAAGATTAAACAGGGATTCCTTGGAAAAAATACGCTTAAATCCATTGATTGGATTAAACTTGCTCAACTTTGGCTCCATCGGTTTTGCAGACACCTTCCAGCCAACCTGCACAATGCTGACCAAAATTGCGATCACCACACCGATCAAAAAAAACGGCCATACACTAAGCAGAATCTGTATCAGCATCTGCAGTGTAAACGCTGAAACCGCCTGACTAGTAAACCCAATCTCGCCGGGGTTGACATACCCCGCAATCCGGTTGTAGACAATCGAAAAAACATTGACAAGATTATCTCCGATATAGGAGACAAAAATCTTTAAGATCAGAAAGAGCACGATCAGCATAAACGCAGAGGTAAGCTCCTTGCTCTTTGCGACTTTACCCTCTTTTCTCGCATCATCCAATTTTTTCTGGGTTGCCGGTTCAGTTTTCTCTCCACCTTCCCCATCCTGCGCGAACCATTGAAGATTATAACGCAATATGTATTTTTCTTCTGTCAACTCATTAATGCATGCTTTCAATGACCATACCTACCATCGTCTTAATCTCCCGGAATATGAAATTAGCAATATTCGGCATCAAAAATATTGTCAGGAAGATTGCTGCAAGTCCAACCAATAACTTAAGCTGCACACCGACTGCAAACATATTCATCTGCGGAGCAACCTTTGCCATAATACCAAGAATACAATTCAAAACCATAATGCAGGCAAACACCGGAAGAAAAATACGGAATCCGATAATGCACAGATCCAGCATATATTTCGTCATTGCCGCAAGAAGACCGTCCCAATGAAAAACGGTTCCACCAATCGGAATCACATAAAAAGAATCACATGCCGCCCGAAGCACATACGTATGCATATCCGAAATCATCAGTAAAAGCAGTACAATATAATAATAGAAATCGCCGCTTATGGTGGACTCCGTAGCCATATCCGGGTTAAATTCCGTTGCCATCGACAAACCAATATCCATGTCTATAATATTACCTGCAAATAAAAGAATAGAATTACAGATATTGGCCGCAAACCCGATAATCAGCCCTGTAATTCCCTCCTGCAGCACACAGACTGCATATCCCACAACCCCCACATAGTCCAACTGAGGATGCGGAACTACATTGTAAAGCAGCAGCGAAACAAAAAAAGACAACCCAATCTTTATCCGTCCGGGTACTGCAGAATGCCCAAATACCGGGGCAGTGTAGACAAATGAAGAAATTCGCACCAATATCAACAGCAAATATTCAAAATTGTCCAATGAAAATGTCACATCAACCATGCTCTATCAATTTCCCAAACTAAGATAATAACTAAAGTTCGACCAAAGCGTCACCATAAAACCGGACAGCTTATTCAAAAGCCAGGAACCACAGATCATAAGTGTGACAAACACAGCAAGAATCTTTGGAACAAATGTAAGTGTCTGTTCCTGAATCGATGTAACTGTCTGGAAAATACTGACAATCAACCCGACAATCAGTGAGACAAGCAATAATGGCGCTGATGTAATTATTATTGTATAGATTGCCTGTCTGGCAATATCAAGTACTGCACCTTCTGTAATCATATGTAATCACTCCATCAATAAAACGTCTCAACCAGGCTCTTTATTACAAGGTCCCAGCCATCAGCCAATACAAAAAGCAATATCTTAAACGGTAACGAAATCGTTGTCGGCGGCAGCATCATCATACCCATCGACATAAGAACAGATGAAACAACCATATCAATAACAATAAACGGAATATAGATCATAAATCCGATGATAAATGCAGTGCGCAGCTCACTCAAAATAAACGCAGGAACAAGCGTGGTAAATGGGACATCATCATAGTCCTCATAATCGGAACTGTCTCCACCCGATATGTCAATAAATAAAGCGACATCTTTACGCATAGTCTGACCATACATAAATTCACGGATTGGCTGTTCAGCTGCTTTAAGTGCCTCAGTCTGCGTGATCGTTCCCTGATCCAGCGGCTGGATTGCCACTGTGTTGATTTCCTGAAACGTTGGCCACATAATAAAAAATGTCAGAAACAGTGCCAGACCGATCAACACCTGATTGGGCGGAGCCGATTGTGTTCCAATCGCAGTCCTCACAAAATGTAACACAATCACAATTCTCGTGTAACTCGTCAACATGATAAGAAGTGACGGAGCAAGTGAAAGAATTGTCAATACCAAAAGCATTCGGATTGGCGTTGATACGGATCCTGAGCTGTTATTGTAATTGATGGAAAATCCATCCGTTGAATCCGTTGATGCATCAGCCTTTTCCGGTTGCTGTGTATTCTGAAGATCCGCAATACTGTCCGGATCCATGCTCGCCGCATTTGCACGCACCGGATGGCACAGACTCAAAAATACCGTTATAATAAGAATGATGCAGGCAAAACCAAACGTAAGCCTGCAATATTGATGCTTTAATCTGCTTTTCATATTATCCCTGTTTCTTTGGTAGTTTATCTTTAAGATTATTCAGAATGCTCTGAAAGTTCTCCTGCGTATCCGGCATTTCGGCTGTGGCTTCCTGTATCTCATCCTGTGAGAGTTCTGCAAGAAGCTGCATCTCATCCTTGCCAACTGCAACGACAAGATATTTGCTGCCGGCACGTACAATGCTGATCATCTTATTATTACCGATGCGCATTGTCTCAATCATCTTTAAGTTCTTTCCGCAAAAATGAGTCTTTTGGTATCCGCCGATCCAGCGGGTAACATAGTACGTCAGCGCAAGCACAAAAACGAAGATCAAAAGAACCCATATAAGCTGACCAAAACTCTCCAAAGTAGAAGTAAGTAAAATATTCATTGTTTCCTCTGTAACTACTGTTTTCCGTTATTGACGATTTCTGTGATACGAACACCAAAACTTTCTTCAATAACTACAACCTCGCCTTTTGCAACATACTTTCCATTGACGAGGACATCAATCGGTTCCCCAGCAATTTTATTCAGCTCAATAATCTTTCCCGGGCCAAATTCCAATATATCAGAAATCGATTTCTGTGTACGCCCAAGCTCTACTGTCACCTCAAGCGGTACATCCATAATGAGATCAATGTTTTCCGGTTGGAACGCTCCCATGGCACCGCCATTGAACGGCTGGAACTGTGCCGGCTGCACATTTACCGGTTGTCCCATCATTTGTTGCCCCATCATTGGTTGTCCCATCATCGGCTGACCCATCATCGGCCGACTCATCATCGGCTGACCCATCATCTGCTGGTTCATCATCTGTTGTCCCATCATTGGCTGTCCATCGCCCTGTGGTGCAGATGTAGCAGGTGTCGGTGCCGGTGTTGGCGCAGCCATCTCCTCTTTCACACTGTTACTATCCATTTCCATGTTACGCGAAACACCCTCACACATTTCCTTTGCAAAAGAAACAGGATATAACTGCATAATCTCACTGTCGACAATATCCCCGATTTCCATTCTAAAAGAAATTTTTACAAATTCCCCTGTCAGGAATTCATCAATCTCTTTTTCGTTGATATTATCTTTTAAATCAACAATGTCAGCAATTGGCGGACTGATATCAATAGTTCTGTTAAGCATGGAAGATAATGATGTTGCGGATGAACCCATCATCTGGTTCATCGCCTCACTGATTGCACTCAAGTGAAGTTCCCCTAGTTCTCCGTCAGTATCGGTTCCGTCTCCACCCATCATAAGATCCGTAATAATTTTAACATCCTTTTCCTTGAGGACAAGAATGTTGCTTCCATCCAAGCCGACAGTATATGCGATACGGATAAATACGCATGGCTTTTCATACTTACGGGTCATTTCCTCCCATGTTGTAAGTGAAACAACAGGTGTAGAAATTTCAACCCTGCGGTTAACAAGGGCAAATAAGGTTGTTGCCGCAGTACCCATACTGATATTCGCGATCTCCCCAATCGCGTCTTTTTCCGCCTCTGTAAGCGTTGGTTTTCCCTCAGACGTTCCCGGATTGTTTAGCAGCGCATTTATTTCTTCCTGCGATAAATTTCCATCCATACCTTTATTGCTCCTCTCTAATTACCGAAGTAATTCTGACTGCATAATCATCACCTGCAGCACCAGGTAAGGCAGTAAATTTCCGAATGTTGCCTACATAAACATCCAATTCTTCATCTACCCGCCGATCCAGCTTAATGATATCGCCGGTCTGAAGTCCTGCAAAATCGCTGACCGAAATTGTGCTGTTTCCAAGAACCGCCTTAATTGGAATCTGTGCCCTCTGGATCAAAGCCTCTATCGCCTCGGAATAATTGGTCTCATCCTGATTCTGCATATTCGAATACCAATATTTGGTATTTAATTTGTCAATAACATCTTCAAGTGTGATATACGGCAGGCAGATATTCATCAATCCCTCAACATTGCCAATCCGGATATTCATTGTAACAATTGCAATCATCTCACTTGGAGAAATAATCTGTGCATACTGTGAATTCGTCTCAATACGTTCCAGATGCGGGTGAATATCAACCACATTCGCCCACGGTTCATGTAACAGATTCACACACACAACAAAAATACGTTCAATAATCAATAATTCAATCTCTGAGAAATCACGCACCTTATCAAGTGTCTCACCCTGTCCTCCCAGCATACGATCCACAATCGCGTAGCCTAGATTCGAAGCCATCTCAATAATAATATTACCCTGTAGTGGTGCAAAATTGACAATTCCCAGAAGAACCGGATTGGAAAGTGCATTCGAAAATTCCGAATACGTTACCGCTTCCGAGTTCATTACCTCGACCTGGACTGATTTACGAAGATAAACCGGAAAGTTTGTCGAAAGAAGCCGTCCGTAATGTTCAAAAACAATCTCTAACGTCCTTAAATGTTCCTTCGAAAATTTGGATGGGCGCGCGAAGTCATAATCTTTTACATGTTTTTCTTTTGTGTCTTTTATTTCATCCACATCTAGTTCGCCGCTGCTTAATGCTGCAAGCAAACTATCTATCTCATTTTGAGATAAAACGTCACCCATCGAATACTCACCACCTAGTCACAATTCCAGCAATAGGAATCCGCATTTTAGTCTGTTGTCAGTCCGGAGAAATTAACCCCGACCACATAATCCGGTCCGAACATATTCTGCATATCACTTAGGATCTGCGCCTTTGCATCGGACACACTGTCGTTAAATTCATCGATTGAATAAGAGCCAAGGATCTGGATGATATCATCCTGAATGATGGAATCCTTCTCGCTGAGAATTTTCGGTGAATACTTGGCATAATTATCGCTTTGGTTATTCAACGATAAAGTAACCGTAACTACCACATAATGATTCTTGCCATCTGACGATTTCAAATTGGTATGAATGCTTTCCCCGCCATTGACAGAATATGTAACAATCTGATCGATTGGCAGATTGGAAAGCCCTGTTGCCGCTCCGCTGTTCAATTCCAGATCAATCGCACTGCATACAGATGTGATCATCTCATTTGCCTTTTTCGTTTCCGGCAACACCGTAAAAATAAGCAACGCTGTAAGCACAAAGTTTGCAAACGTAAGTGCCAGAATAATTACAGAAATCAAATTCTTTTTCATGAATACTCCTCTCCACTAATCCGTATCCGAATTGTAGGAATTAAAAATCTTGATCTCAACTCTACGGTTTCTCGCTCGTCCTTCCGCTGTCGAATTGTCAGCAATCGGGCAATATTCGCCACGTCCTGATGACTTCACATGGGACGGTTCGATCGACGTATTATCGCGAATATAATTTGCAACCGTAAGGGCTCTGAACATCGAAAGGACATCATTGTCCGCGTAAGTCTTAGAAGTCATCGGAACATTGTCCGTGTGCCCCTCTACTTCAATCACATTCGAAGCATACCCCTCAAGAATCGCACAGATCTTATCAACGATCGGATATGCATCCGTCAGGATATCTGCCTTTCCTGAATCAAACAATATGGCTCCGCTTAGTGAAAGCTGAACATATTCTGCTGTAAATTCCACTTCAACAAGATTCTGTATTCCTGCATTATCTACCTGCTCCTGAATTTCTTGTGCCATCTGCTCCGATTCAGACAGTTCCTGCTCATGATACGCTTCATATACCGAATTCTTACTGCCCTCCGAATCATCCTCGCTCTTTGAATTAGATAAATCCTTATAATAGGAGTCCAAGAACTCCAACTGACGTACACCGGAGGAGATCATCTCTCCTTCTCCAATGCTTGCTCCGCCCGCCGGCAAAATACTCATGTTGCTCTGTAAAGAAGCAATCACCTGCTGAAACTTATCCGCATCTACTGTAGACATAGAGTAAAGTAAAACAAAGAAGCAAAGGAGCAGATTCATAAGATCCGAAAAAGTAGACATCCACGCAGGAGAACCCTTTGGTGGATCTTCCGGTCTCTTTTTTGCCACTACTCCTCACCTCCCGCATCCGTTCCAAAGGCACTTCTCGCACTTGGTGAAAGGAATGATTTTAACTTTTCTTCGATAACACGCGGATTTTCGCCTGCCTGAATAGAAAGAAGTCCTTCGATGGTAATGTTTCGAATGGTGATCTCCCGATCACTGTTGTCCTTCAAGGTTGCAGCGACCGGATTGCACAGCCAGTTTGCAATCAAAGAACCATATAACGTAGTCAAAAGGGCAACCGCCATTGCCGGTCCGATTGCCGATGCATCTTCCATGTTGTAAAGCATGATAACAAGTCCTACCAATGTACCGATCATTCCCCATGCAGGACCAAGTTCAGCCCATTTCTCCCAGAACCCGATTACTTTCTTGTGTCTTGCCTCCAGGCAATCAACATCCGTCTCCAGGATTCCTCTGACCAGATCCGGATCTGTGCCGTCAACCACAAGCATGATTCCCTTCTTCAGGAATTCATCTTCGATTCCGTTCGCAGCCTCCTCCAGGGCAAGCAGTCCTTCCTTACGACCGACGTTCGACAGTTCAATGATCGACTTGATTGTATCTGCCGGTTCAAGAGCCGGATCTTTGAAAGCAAATTTAATTGACTTTAATCCATTAATAAAGTCCGGAAGCTTATTACAAGCGAGCGTACCACTGATAGAACCTCCGATTGTAATAACAACAGATGCTACATCAATAAAATATTTAAATGCTATTGTACCACCGTTTGAAATGATACCGTAAACAAGCATAGCTAAGCCAAGTATAAAGCCTATGAGGGTTGCAATATCCAATTCATTCACCTTCCGTATATATGATTTTAGGCGCAAAATGCCATAAAAGCCCTTTTAAATGATTTTACTAAACTTTCGCCCGATTGTCTACTCACTTTTTGTTGAAAAAAGAAAAAATTAGGGGGAATGAAATCATTCATTCCCCCTTTAGGATTTTATCAGTTTCAATTAACGTTTCAGATTGATCAGTTCCTCAAGTAAAGTGTCTGAGGTTGTAATAACTCTTGAATTCGCCTGGAATCCTCTCTGTGTAACGATCATTCCTGTAAATTCAGAAGAAAGATCAACGTTTGACATTTCAAGTTCTCCTGTTGAAATCGAACTTCCGTCCGCGGAAATTTCGACACCTACGCCATCAAAATCACCGGAGTTCAACGTTGTCTTATAACAGTTTTCTCCGACTTTCTCAAGACCGGATGCATTTGCGAACTGCGCACATGCAATCTGGCATAGAAGCGTTGTGTTACCATTATCATAGCTTCCATAAATACGTCCGTCACTATTAACCGTAAGACCGATCAGCGCTCCAACCTTCTTTCCAGCACCATCACCATTTGCCTCATCGCCTCTTGTTGCAGCGAAGGTAGAAGTTCCTCCATTGTTGTAATTTAAGCTGCTTGAGAAGTCAATCGTAATATCCTTAAACTGGCTGTCATAGATTCCGTTCGCATCAGGGCCGCCGGTATTAAAAGCGGCGGAATGGGAAAGTGTCAGATTCAAGGTTGTGTTTGCCGCATTTCCCGCAACTCCTGCAAATGTACCATCGCTGGTGTTATAGTTGATCGTTGTCGGTGTGAATATTGCAGCAGGGTTGACTCCTGCGAGAAGATTGCCGTTTTCATCATACATAATGGATGCGCCGTTCGTATCCAGGATATCGGAAAGCGAAATTGAATACGCTCCATCCACCCTTGTACCATTATTCATCACTTCATTAACCGCAAACTTCGCTGTATAGGAATATCCCAAATCATCAAAAAATGTAAGGTTAAGAACATAACCATCATCCGTTGCCACGTCCTTATCATTCTTATCAAGAATTCCTGATACATAAGCCAATGTGGTTGCCTCCGGTGGAGAGGTCTGATTTGCAGCGGACATAATCTGTAAAGATGATACTGTGTCCTTACGGATATCTCCGGTTGTCTGGTCAACCTGCCATCCCATCAATTTGTATCCTGTGGAACTCATACAAAGATATCCGTTACCATCTACATAAAACGATCCAGCCCTGGTGAACATCGTGTTTGTTCCATCGCTTACAACAAAGAAATTTGTTGTCTGGCTGTCTGTCAGCTTTAAGTCGAACGGATTGCCGGTTGTCTCTGCAGATCCGGCCCCTGTAATGTTGATGGTTGTCGTTCCTGTAGAAACGCCAAGACCAATCTGTTTGGCATTGACACCACCGATACCATTGGCTCCGCTTCCGGATGTTGCCTTTGATGTCGTCTGGTACATCAATTCACTGAAAGTTACGTTAGAAGATTTAAAACCTTCTGTGTTGACGTTGGCAATATTATTACCGATAACGTCCATTCTTGTCTGATGTGTCTTAAGACCTGACACAGCAGAGTACATTGATCTCATCATAGTACAATTGACCTCCTTGTTGACGGCCGGCTTATATCATTCCTTCTGTCAGTCGGGAATGAAAAACCTCCATAAGGTCCGGCTTTACATAATAACCGCTCCGTCAATATTTGTGAATACGTTTTCTGTTGTTTCCGTCTGGTCCATAGCCGTCACGACAGTCCGGCTCGGAACATTTACGATAAATGCCAGCGAATCAATCAAAACAAGTGATTCCTGAATTCCTTTTTTGTCCGCCTGTTCCACTCCATGTTGCAGCCGCACATTCTGTGCATCTGTCAGATTGATATTCCGATCCTGCAAACGCATCGAAGCATGCTTTGAAAAGCGTACCGAGGAATCCGATTCCTCAAGCTGTGCTTTTTTCTGGTTCAAAACATCCTCAAAAGATATATCGGTGTTTGCTTTGGAATTATTAACAGATTTTGCAGAAAAATATTGGCCGGTAATCTGTTCAATGGATGTGAACTGGCCGCCGATGTTGTTCATACGCATATCCTCTTTTTGTCTGTCCCAATCTTACGCTTGTACCTATTCCGTCTTATCGGTCACATCATCTGCATCGGTTGTTCCAGAAGTATCTTCCGAACCCGAAGTGCTGCCTGCATCTGCAGAATTCTTTGCATCGATCAGTTCCTTGATCTTCTTCTCAAGTGTTTCAAGTGTTGTGAGCGCATCCGAATCCACGAACTTCTTCTGATAATCAGTCATTCCGTCATAGAGCTCGCGAACTTCTTTCACCGCGCCCTCATAATCTGCAGTAATCTTGTCCTTGCTTGGCAGTGTTGCAACCATTGTCGAAAAAGTTTTTGACAATGTGGCTGCCTCATAATATCCGTTTTCTGCGATCGTATCAAGATCAGAAAATGGATATAGTTTGTTGTTTACAGACAGATACGGTGTGCCGTTTTCATACATTACATAATCGACAGTTCCTGTTACATACTTGGTATTGCCTGAATTATCCGTCTCTGCCAAGATAACTTCTTTGCCGACAAGTGTGCTCGCAAAATTGTTATCCTGTGTTGTCTGAAGTCCAAGGGTTGCTTCAAGCTGCGAAAATGTTGCAAGCTGTGCGACATAATCTGTGTTACTCGTTGGTTCAAGTGGATCCTGATACTGCATCTCTGCACACAAAAGCTGTAAAAACTGGTCATAACCCATATCATTGCTTGCAGTCTTTTTGCCGGAATCCGTATAATTATAATTCAGCTTTCCATCTTCAACCTTTGCTGTTATTGCCATTTTATCTCCTCCTATGCGGTAAAGTCTACCGAATTGCCGTTGTCTTTCATCATCTGAGCGATCAGTGCCTCCTCGTCCGAAAGCGTCAGGTCCGGATCGTCGAATCCATCCATGCGAAGGCTCCTTCGTGATGTCTGGTTTTTCTCTTGCGCCTCTTCCTGCTGTTCTTCGCCACTTCCGGCATTCTGCTCCAGATTTCTCTCAAATTCATGCGTGGCAACCGCGATTTCCACCGCTTCCACCTTGACGCCGGCCTGATTAAGATTTTCCGTCAGTGTAGCGATCTGTGCCTCAAGTGCAATCTTTACGTCCTCATTCTGTGCATACAGCTGTGCATGTACAGCGCCCTCACGGCTGGAAATATTCAGGTAGATTTTTCCAAGGTTCTCCGGATTAAGCTGCATCTCGATCGTTGTTGTATCGGTTCCCTGACTGATACGCACACGCTCCACAATCTGATTGATCACATCCACCGCATCCACGGAAGTATAGGTCTCTGTCTGTGGTATCTCACCGGCTGCATCAATCTCAGGCATTGCTTCATTTACTGCATTTGCAAGCTGATTCGCAAACTGTCCATTTTTCATTCCAGACGCAGCAGAATCATTTTGGCGTCTCATCACCGGTTCCACAGTTACGCCCGGCTGTAGGCCGCTGTCTGCTGATTCATCCGAGGATTGATCCGGATTATCTGCCATTTCTTTGGGATTTTCCAGTTCTGCATCCACTACGGCCGCATCTGTTGTTGCTGCATCTGTTGCAGTTGCATCTGCTGTTGCTGTATCCGCATTTTTATCCACATCCAATGCGCTCAAGGCTGCATTTGTGTCTGTCGTCACATCATTTGCAACAGTTTCCGCCTGTAGCACTCCACTGTCTGTCTCAGCAGTTACCATAAGTTCCGGCGATTCTTCTGTTATCTGTGCGATCATTTCAACGCTTACTCCGGTCTCTTCAGCAAACGAATTGCCAAGTGCTGCCACATCGGACAAAAGTTGTTTGAAGTCCGCATTCAGTAAAAGTCCGGCGTCATCCACAGCTCCGGTAAGTTCTTTGGAAAGCTGCACAAGATTCTGCGGGTTCAAAAGATCAAGCGCAGTAAGACCCAGCATTTCCATCGCTTCTGTCACTTTTTCCTCGTCCACCCCAAGATTATTACTTACGCTCTTGATCACATCCTTTGCAAGCTGATCGGCTTTATCTTTTGCCGCCGATGCCTTATCAGAAGTGTCGGTATCTTTTGCCATATCTACATTTTTGTTCTTGTAGCGGTAACGGTCATAAGAGTCTGTCTGTGTGCTGTCACTGTCGGATGTCTCCACGGTCTGCAGATTCTTAGTCGAAGACTCCTGCGACTGCAGACAGTCAGCAAAAGATGTTGTCGCCTGCGTTCTTTGTGTGCCTGCGGTGCTTTCCGCCTTAAGTTCCGTTCCCGATGCTGTCATGTCCGGCAGCTTGATCTGTGTGATATCCATCCTGTGATTCCTCCTTTCTTCTTTATTTGGAGGACTTAACGTTGCGGTTCCAATATCTCCGTAATCTTTGCCGCAGTATCCTGATTCATTGCCGCAAGAATATCTGCTCTCGACTGTGCATCCATATTGTCAAGGATGTCTGCCACAAGCTGCAGATTATCCGTCATTGTATCAAAGATTGCAGCAGCGTTTTTGGCTTTCATCGAAGAATAGGTACGAACGTAGTCATCCATCTGACTATTATAGGTAGTTTGTTCTACTACCTGTTTATATAAGACTTCTGCGTTCGCAGGATCAATGCTTTCGTAGTAAGTCTTATATTCTTCTATATCGGGCGCATTGTCGCCAAAAACAACCTCTTCATAGAATTTTTCTTTTAATAACTCAAAATCAGCCTGTTCATCCTTGTATTGCTGCAGTTCCTGATTCTCACTCTGCAAATCATCAATCTGTGCCTGTTTGTCATTGCTGTCCTGCTGGCTGTCAGCAAGCATAAGCTCCAGCTCCTTAATACGGTCAACCGCCTCATCCATGGAAGAAAACCTGTACTGCGTATCGACCTCTTCACTTGTGGTATTCTCATTTTCCGGCAGGATCTTGTTGATATAAGGCACATCCTTTAGCACCGGGTACAGCACGGAAGAACCAAATCCCCCAACATCCATTTTTATAAGCAGGGCAATGATTCCCAGCCAGATCAGCACAATAAGCAGTGTCACAACAGCTAAAAGTACTTTACTTCCAAATTTTTCCTGCTCGTATTCCTCGTTGTCAATCTCTTCTTTTTTCGGCTTTGTGTTGTTCTTGTCTTCCAGTTTTTTCTTGCCCGGCATACTTACTCTCCCTCATATACTTACTTATTGGCGTTATAGGTATAACTCACCAATCCATCTATTGCTTTTCCCTCTTCTGCCAGCAATTCCTGCTGAAATTGGGCAAATGCCTTTTCCCTCAATTTCTCATGCATTTTGCGGTCCTGCATAATCTCATTCAATTCATTTCTGGCTTTTTCAAGTTCTTTCTCTGCCCGATGCACCTCCATCATCTGGCGGCGTACAAGCACCTTCATGGAATCCACGGCGCCTTTTGTATGGTTGATCTCCTTTATATCCATCACACCGTTCATTAATTCCTTCAGTTGTTTTTCATAGTGCATTCTGCGCACCATCAGCTCCTGCAATTTCTGCTGCTGCGAACGGTATTCCTGTTCAGCAATTCCGTAGGCAACCTTTGCCTGGCTTTCAAGTTTCAGCTTGATATCCAGAATGTTCTGCATCCGGTATTTAAATTTAGCCACAGCCTGCCTACCTCCATCTTATCTATCCCTCTGCAAAAAGCTGCTCTAGTAAAGCAATCTCCTCATCAAACAGGAATTTTTCATCTGTTTCCTGGCACAAAAAGCCATTTACCTGCTTGATTTTCTTAATCGCATAATCAATATCCGGGTTGGATCCGCTTTTGTAAGCACCTATATTGATCAGATCCTCGGCCTCATTATAAGTTGCGAGCACATTTTTCAGTTTTCCTGCAAGCTTTTTGTGTTCCGGCGTTGCAATTGCGCTCATAACACGGGAAATACTCTGTAAAACGTCAATTGCAGGATAATGGTTTTTCTGCCCCAGCTTACGATCCAAAACAATATGTCCATCCAGAATACCTCTTGCGGTATCGGTGATCGGTTCATTCATATCATCGCCGTCTACCAGAACTGTGTATAAACCTGTAATAGATCCTCTGTCAGATGTGCCGGCGCGCTCTAACAGCTTTGGCATCTCCGAATATACACTTGGTGGATATCCCCTTGTTACCGGAGGCTCTCCGGAGGCCAATCCAATTTCTCTTTGAGCCATCGAAAAACGGGTCAAAGAGTCCATCATAAGAAGAACGTCCTTTCCCTGATCACGGAAATATTCCGCAATCGCAGTCGCAGTTTTTGCAGCTTTATTACGGATCAACGCCGGCTTATCTGAAGTTGCAACCACTACAACAGAGCGAGCCATTCCTTCCGGTCCCAAATCCCGCTCAATAAATTCACGCACCTCACGTCCTCGCTCTCCGATCAGTGCGATCACATTGATATCTGCTTTTGTATTTCTGGCAAACATACCCATAAGTGTACTTTTGCCAACTCCTGAACCCGCAAACACTCCGATACGCTGTCCTTTTCCGACTGTGATCAGTCCATCCACTGCCTTAACTCCAAGCGGAAGAACCTCACTGATAATTTTACGTGCCATCGGATCCGGTGGCATTGCCTCAACCGGATACTCTATGTTTGAACAGATTTCAAGTCCATCCGTTGGTCTTCCAATGCCATCCAAAGTATGGCCTAAGATTTCATCCCCCACCAAAACAGATAATGGATGTCCCGTGCTCTCCACAGTACATCCAACTCCAACACCATCCACGCTGTCAACCGGCATAAGAATCAGCTTTGAATCATGAAAGCCAACCACTTCAGCCATGACAAAATTACTGCGTTCCTGATCCAGATAAATCCTGCAAAGATCATTCAGCCGTGCTTCCGGTCCTATTGATTCAATTGTAAGTCCAACCACTTTTACAACTTTGCCATAAGCCTTATAGTAAGTGCGGTCCATCAGTTGTAAATATTTTTCAGCTTCCTTAATCACCTATATCTCCAAGCTCTGTCCTTAACTGCAAAGTGACCGGATATCACGACATAACGCATCCAATTCCAAATCCATACTGCAGTCATATACTCCAAAATCTGTCTCTATCCTGCACTCTGTGTCACCCATTGTCCGGTTTCTCGCTGTCTCGATTGTCACATCGCTGCCAAGTTCTTCCCGCAATTCGTCCAGATGCTCATCCACATATTGCCAATTTGCCTCTGAAACAAGAATCCTAAAATGCTTACCGGCATCAATAGAACCAAGCGTATTTTTAATCAGGTACAGTAGTATATCCTTCTTGCCTTCAAACTGGATATGAAACACCTTGTCAAACACCTGAATGATTGCATCCACAAGATCTGTTTCCATATTATCTTGCTTTTGGCGGTAATCAGCTTCAAGTTCCTGACATTTTGTCTGAAACTGTTCCTGCTGGCTTGTCAGCTGTTGTTCCAGCTGTTCCTTTGCCAATGCACTTCCGGCATCATACCCCGCCTGTTTCTGATTCTCATACAAAGTCTGCGCTTTTTCGTTCGCATCATTTAGTATCTGATCTGCACGGTTTCTTGCTTCTTCGATAATTCCTTCCGCCTGTGCCTGTGCTTCTGCAAGAAGTGCTTCAGTATCAACCTCCGGCTCCTGTGTAACCTCTTCCGCAAGAACGCCTTCCACAAAGCCTGCATCCGGCGCCGGCACATTCGCCTCATCCTCCACAGTCCGATAAATGCGGGCAAGCTCCCGCATCCGTTCTTCCATCCTCTGATTAGAGTTGATGATTCTGGCCCCGGCCTGCTCATTATATCCATACTGTTGTTTCAAAAGATTAGACGACAATATCGTCACCTCCGCCACGGGAAATTACGATTTCTCCGGCATCCTCAAGCTTTCGGATCACGCTGACGATCTTTTGCTGTGCCTCTTCAACGTCTTTCATACGAACCGGGCCCATGAAATCCATATCCTCTTTTATCATTGCTGCAAGACGCTTGGAAAGATTGCGGAATACCGCATTCTGTACTTCCTCGCCCGTGCTCTTTAATGCCAATTCAAGATCTGCATTGTCCACATCACGCAGCACTCTCTGAATTGCACGATCGTCGAGGAGAAGAATATCCTCGAATACAAACATCTTCTTGCGGATTTCGTCTGCAAGCTCTGGCTCTTCAATCTCAAGAGATTCCATAATATGCTTCTCGGTTCCACGGTCGACACTGTTTAAAATATCTACGATTGCGTCCACGCCACCGACAATTGTGTAGTCCTGATTTACAAGGGAAGCCAGCTTTCTCTCCAATACTCTCTCGACCTCCTTGATGACATCCGGCGAAGTACGGTCCATCTTTGCGATACGTTTTGCAACATCTGCCTGCTTTTCCGGCGGCAGGGCTCCGATGACCATAGAAGCCTGGCTAGATGGCAGATACGACAGGATCATCGCAATTGTCTGCGGATGTTCATCCTGAATAAAGTTTAACAGCTGGCTCGGTTCGGTCTTGCGGACAAATTCAAACGGACGTACCTGTAAGGATGCTGTAAGCTTGGCAATGACATTCTGGGCCTTGTCCTCTCCAAGTGCCTTTTCCAAAAGTTCTTTGGCATAACCGATACCGCCCTCTGCAATATATTGCTGTGCAAGACATACCTGGTAGAATTCATTCAGGATATCTTCCTTCGTCTGTGCAGAAACGCTTCTGGTATTTGCAATTTCCAGCGTCAGTTCTTCAATTTCCTCTTCCTTGAGATGCTTAAAGATGGAAGCTGCCTTCTCTGGTCCCAATGTAATTAACAGAATCGCAGCCTTTTGCACCCCACTGTAATTTTCCTGATTATTACTCACAATAGCTTACTCCCAATCATCATTTAACCAGTTGCGTAATAACAGTGCAGCGGCTTCCGGATTTTCATCCACAAATTTTTCGATGAGCAGTCTCGTCTCGGACTTTTCTGAGTAACCGATGTTTTCAAGTGCTTCATCCTCCGGCGACATCTGTGTAGACTCAAGAAGTGTCTCAACAGAAAGTTCCGGTTCCATCTCCACATCCGGCTGTTTTCTCGTGCTGCGGAATACCACATATCCAAGTAACGCAAAGATCAATACTGCAAGCACGATCTGTAAAATATCAGACATTGACCGTCCGTTCGAAGCATCTACCGTATAGATCGGCTGTACATAACTCTTAAATGTGATTGCAGAGGCCGGAATCCCGGTTGCATTTGAGATCACAGAAATAAATGACGTATCGACAGTCTCCTCAGTCGGATCACTGTGAAGCTGCTGATACTCTTCATAAGTAACATTGTCAAGTTCTCCTGCAGCCTGAAGCTGTGCCTCCGTATAAGTGACATAGCGGGTTCCGACAACAGATACCGATGAGTTTGCCGCGTCAATTGTGCCACCCTGATCCTTTATCTGTTCGATCAGCTCATTGTTCTGATAGGTGGTGTCCACATCATCCACAGTATAGTTGCTGGTCCCGTTGGTATCGATCATATATTCCGGAGTGTCGTCATTTGTATCCGTTCCCGGAATGCTTCCATCGTAGTTGTTCGCCTCCGCAGAATATGAACTCTGGGAGCCGATCATTCCATTCGTCTGTCCGTCCGGCGCATAGAACTCATGCTTCGTCTGGTCCTTCTGCGAATAGTCAATCGCCAGATGGGCGGACACATCAATGTTGGCATAGGTGGAAGCAAGTGCCTTTTTTACCTGGGACTCCATCCACTGCGTCTGCTTCTGCGTATTGGTAAGCTGTGAGCTGATCACAGAGGAAAGTGAGTTCGTATCCTCGCCGGAATAGATGATATTCATATCCTGGTCTAGGATCGTAATTCCCTCTGTAGATTTATTTCCAAGCTGGGTTGCCACAAGTCTTGCGATACCATATGCCTGCTCCTCAGAAATAGAAGAACTAAGCACCAATGAAACAGCGGCCGTTCCTTCCTCATCCCCTGAAAGAATCGTTCCGTCATCCTCCGGCAGGGTAATTGTTACAGCGGCCGACTCGATGCCGTTAAACTGTGACAGATCAGAAGCGAATTTTTTCTCCAGATAGTCGATCCAAAGTCGTCTGGAGTTTGCTTCCGTTGTTGAGAATCCGGTATCTGTAACATTCGTAATAGAATACGGAACGGATGGGTAATCATTGGAAGCCAGAAGATAACTCGCCGTTACCTGATCCTTGGAATCTACATAGAAATTACGTCCGCCATTCTGCGTTTCAAAGCTGATTCCATTGTCCTGCAACAAGGTACTGATCTTCGACGCCTCGGAAAGACTCTCGGCGTCATATAATTCAACCATCGTCGGTCTGGAGACAACATACGCCAGGATTCCAAGTGAGAGCAGGATGATTGCTGTTATGCTGATCCACAATGCCCTCTGCTTATTATTAAATTTTTTCCACCATGCGACCACGCGGTCGATGATTTTCTTCAGTTGCTCTGGCATAGTAAACTACCCCTTTTTCTCTATTAAATCTGCATCTGCATCAGTTCTTTGTAGCCTTCGATGATCTTATCCCGCACAGCAACCGTGTACTGCAAGGCAACCTCCGCCTTGGATTCCGCAATCAGAAGATCGTGTGTATTGCTCGATTTTCCGAGTGCAAACTGGATTTCCGCCTGTTCCGCAGCATTCTGAAGGTCATTTGTCTCATCAATGGAATTAAGCATGGAAGAAAGAACGGAGCCAAAGGAATCGTCCGTTGTGTTCACCAGCGAATTTTGTTTTGCGTATGTAGTTAAGTAATCGGAATTGATTCCGGATAACATACTGATATCCATGCGTACTTATCTCCTCTTATGTATCCTACTGTCCAATAGACAGTCCTGCCTGTGCCATTGATTTGCTTGCATCAAACGCAGTCGCGTTTGCCTCAAAAGCACGTGTTGAATCAATCAGGTTTGTCATCTCAGTAACTGTATTTACATTTGGATAGTAAACATATCCATTTGCATCCGCATCCGGGTTTGACGGATCATAGGTTGCTGTAAAATCCGTTGCATAGTCCTCCGTAACAGTATTTACCTTGACACCGTTACCGACATGGGGATTACGTGATTCGTTAAAATACTTGGAAAACGGAGTGACCGTTCTCTGTTCAAAAGTGACAACCTTGCGTCTGTATGGCTGTCCGTCTCCCCGGTTTGTCGTATTAACATTAGCAATATTCTCTGCGATAATATCTGTCCGGAAACGTTCAGCAGTCATGCCGGAAGCACTGATATCAAAAGACTGAAATAAACTCATGTTCTTTCCTCCTCATCTGTATCTTTGTCACATTAACCTCTCTTAGCTTATCACTGACTTCATCCGTGAAAATTCTTTGGAAATACTAGTGGTAAGGGCCTGATATTTGATCTGCTCCGAAGCAAGCTCTGCTTCCTCCGTATCAATATCCACATTATTGCCATCCAGCCGGTAGGACAGGCTGGCGTGGTCAGTATATATCATCGGGTTCAGCTGGCTAAGATCCACCGTGTGCATCTTGGCATCTAGTGATTCATGCTTACAGCTGCCGAGCTGTTCATTCAGCACACTCTCAAAGTCAAGATCACGGCGCTTATAATTCGGCGTGTTCACATTAGCGATATTGTTTGTGATCAGGCTCTCACGCGTCCAGCTAGCGTCCGCGGCCTTATCCAAAACATTGATATAATCAAATGCACTTGTCGAAATCATATAGCCTCCTTCTAATACACCTAAGTACTCTATCATATTTATTATATGTTATCTCATAAAAAACACAAGCAGTTTTTTACAAAATGTTGTGTTTTTCCCAAATTTTAGATACTAGATATACCCTATCTTGTCGTTTACCGTACAATCCTGTCATTCTGCGTTTTGTCTGTCATCTTTCCATGCAAAACAAAAAGGACCTATATTCCTATAAGTCCTTTTATTCTTGTACCATCCATTGGTATCTTATTTGGTTTTAAATTTGTTCCGGCGCTTGATATCTTCTATTTCATCAAACACGACATCGTTGACAACTTTGATATAAGTTCCCTTCATGCCGGAAGATCTTGATTCGATCACACCTGCGCTCTCGAATTTACGGAGTGCATTTACAATAACTGATCTCGTAATTCCGACACGATCCGCAATCTTGCTGGCAACCAGGATACCCTCCGTTCCGTCGAGTTCATCAAAAATATGGATGATCGCCTCAAGTTCTGAGTATGACAACGTGCTGATTGCAGATTGTACGATCTGCTGTTTTCTCGCCTCCTCAGCACTCTCCTCATTCACGGAGCGCATCATCTCAAGTCCGACAACCGTTGTTCCATATTCGGTAAGAATAATATCATCAATATTGTATTCATTCTCACTCCGGTATTCGAACAATGTGCCAAGACGTTCTCCTGCAATATCAATCGGAGTGATGATAGCGCGGTATCTGCGCGACTCCTCACCAAATCCAAGAGTCTCCAGATTGACATTCTCCTTGGTAGAAAGAATGCCAAGCAATCGTTCGTTTAACATCGGATCGATATAGCCGCCAACCTCGTCAACAAGGAGCTCTTTGATCTCATCCACGCTCTTGCAGACACTAGAGCCGAGAACCTTTCCCTTTTTGCTGATGACAAGGATATCCGAATCAAGAATCTCTGTCATTACCTCACATATGTCATTAAATACCACCTTCGACGAACTGTTGTTGTGAAGGAGCTTGTTAATCTTACGGGTCTTATCCAATAATTGAACGCTCATATAGCCTCCCCATACAAAAATAATACACTAAAAAGATTGTAGCACCTTTTTTCTGACAATTCAATGTAAAAATATGACTATTCAGTAACTATTTTTGTTTTGGGAAAATTCGTTACTCCTGGTCCATAATATAACCGCATTTTTCATCCGCGCAGGCATATTTATTTCCCTTTACGACCATATAGCCACCACATCTTGGACATTTCTTTGCAACCGGTCTGCCCCAGCTCATAAAATCGCAGTTTGGATTATCAATACATCCATAATATTTACGTCCTTTTCGTGTCTTTTTCAGCACAATATCCTTTCCACACTTCGGGCAGGCAACACCAATCTTTTCAAAATACGGCTTCGTATTGCGGCACTCAGGGAATCCCGGACATGCAAGAAACTTTCCATGCGGTCCGTATTTGATCACCATGTGACGTCCGCATTCCTCACAGATTTCATCAGAGACTTCATCCGCAATCGTAACTTTTTCCAATTCCTTTTCAGCCGCCTTAACTGCAGCATCCAGATCCGGATAGAAATTAGCAATTACTGTCTTCCAATTTACTTTTCCCTCTGCAACCCCATCAAGCAATGATTCCATATTGGCTGTAAAATGTTCATCCACGATTGTCGGAAATGATTCCTTCATAATGGAGTTGACCACTTCTCCGATTTCTGTCACATATAGATTTTTGTTTTCCTTGATGATATACCTTCTTGCAAGGATTGTTGTGATTGTTGGAGAATAAGTACTCGGACGACCAATTCCGAGTTCCTCAAGCACCTTGACAAGTGAGGCCTCCGTGTAGTGTGACGGCGGCTGTGTAAAGTGCTGTTTCGGTTCAAGTTCATTTAATGTCAGCTGCGTGTTCTCGTCGATCGTATTCAGCAAAACATTTGATTCTTCTTTTTCATCGTCTGCTTCCACATATACACTCATAAAACCATCAAAGGCAACTTTTGAAGTGGACACACGAAACCGGTAATCCCCGGCCCCTATATTGACCGTTGTGGTTTCATAAAGAGCATTTGCCATCTGGCTCGCAGCAAAGCGTTTCCAGATCAGCTGATACAGCCTGAACTGGTCCCGGCTCAAAGATTCTTTCAATTCGGAAGGGGTTCTGTTGATATCAGAAGGCCGGATTGCCTCATGCGCATCCTGAATCTTGACACCACTCTCTTTTCTGGTCCTTCCCCCGGATAAATAGTTGTCACCATAGGCAGCATGAATAAACGTTGCTGCTGCTTCCTGTGCTTCATCTGAAATACGGATGGAATCAGTTCGCAGGTAAGTGATAAGACCGATCGTTCCCTGTCCTTTTATATCAACACCTTCATATAGCTGCTGCGCAATCCGCATTGTTTTTGAAATCGGAAAATTAAGTGCCTTTGACGCTTCCTGCTGCAATGTACTTGTTGTAAACGGAAGCGGTGCTTTTTTGGTACGCTCGCTTTTTTTTACGTCCAGAACGCGAAACTCTTTATTTTTTAGCTCCGCAAGGACACCATCCATCTCCTCGGAAGACGCAATGGCTATCTTGTCATCTTTCTTGCCGTAAAGTTTTGCAAGAACCGGTTTCTTCTCACCCTTGATAGAAAGAGACGCGTCCAAGCTCCAATATTCCTCCGGAATAAATGCATTAATCTCTTCCTCTCTATCACAGACAATTCTAAGTGCAACCGACTGTACACGGCCTGCGCTTAATCCTCTCTTAACCTTTGCCCACAGAAGCGGACTGATACGATATCCTACCATACGGTCAAGTGCACGTCTTGCCTGCTGTGCATCGACAAGATCCATGTCAATTTCTCTTGGATTTTTTAAGGATGCTTTTACAGCATTCTGTGTGATTTCATTAAAGCTGATACGCGAAACATTCTTGCCATCAAGCTTTAAAGCCTGGCTGAGATGCCATGAAATCGCTTCTCCTTCGCGGTCAGGGTCCGTTGCAAGATATATCTTATCCGCTTTTTTAACCTCTTTGCGAAGCATTGCAAGAATATCACCTTTTCCTCGGATTGTAATATATTTCGGTTCAAAATCATGCTCTACATCAATGCCAAGCTGACTTTTCGGCAGATCCCGAATATGTCCGTTTGAAGCTACAACTTCATAGTTTTTCCCCAAAAATTTCTTAATGGTTTTCACTTTTGCAGGCGATTCCACAATCACAAGATATTTTGCCATAAGATGTACTCCTTATATTTATCCGGTTCTATAAGCTTTGAACGTAATAATTTGGCGCAATTTCCGCAATCAGTCCCTTATGCTCCATGCGCTCTAACAATTCAAGAAGTTCCAATAACGGGAACGTCGTTTTTTCTAAAATTGTTCCGACAGATGTCGGACAAAAATCGAGTAAACTATACACCAAGCATTCGTCTTTTTCAAGTAAATTTTTTCGAAAGTCCATTTGCACACAGTCCGGAGAAGCATGAATTGACAATTCCCTCATAAAATCCTCAATGTCCAAAATAATTCCAGCACCCTGCCTGATTAAGGTGTTGCATCCTTTACTTAAGTTATCCGTAATCCGTCCCGGAACAACATAGACATCCTTTCCCTGCTCCATTGCATAATCCGCAGTTATAAGCGAACCGCTCTTTTTCCGGGCCTCAGTCACAACCACACAGTCGCTGAGTCCGGAAATGATGCGGTTACGCGCAGGAAACAGACGCGCAAGTGGCATTGTTTTCGGTGGATATTCCGACAGTACGCCCCCATTTACCGGGATCTGTTCGTACAGATAGCGATGTTCTGCGGGATAACAATGATCTACCCCGCAGCCAAGTACCGCATAGGTTGCACCCCCCTCTTTTAAACAGCCTTTATGTGCATCGCCATCCACGCCTCTTGCCATCCCGCTGACAACCTGTACCTGCCCTTTTGCAAGCTCCTGCGCAAGTTTCTGGGTTATCTCCATGCCATATGCGGATCTTCCTCTTGCCCCGACAATTGCAACTGTATACCGATGTTCATCCGGCAGATTTCCGATATAATATAGTGCAAACGGAGGATCTGCTATATTGCGAAGCTTTGATGGATAATCTTTGTCCAGGTAACTGACAAACGAAATTCCCTGTGCGGAAAGCTTTGCAAACATTTCATCCGGATTGTCTGTTTTTTTGCTCTCTATAATGTTGCATGCATCTTCCTGTGTAATTCCTTCAAGCTTTCGGATTGTATCAGGCGAAGTTTCAAACAATTCAGCAGGTGTGGCAACCTGATCCAGTATCCGGAAGATTTTCCCCCTTGATATCCCCGGTATATTATCAAGCCAATATGCATATTTCATTCTGCCCCTCCCCAATATCGTTCACTGATGCTCCGGTAACATACCGCTTCCTTCAGATGGCGCAGCTGAATATTATCCTGTTCCTCAAGATCTGCGATTGTGCGTGCCACCCGCAGGATTTTGTGAAAACTTCTTCCTGTAAGCTGCTCTTTTTCAAATATTTTCTCCATAAATGCCTCTTCCTGTTGCCCCAGCCCACAATACAATTTAATCTTCGAAGCCGGAATCCGGCTGTTATGTATAAATGCTTCGCCCTCATAACGCCTTCTTTGTATCTGTTGACATGCAACCACACGGGATCTGATTGTCTCGGAAGATTCATTTTTCTTCGTAGCTACAAGTTCCTCATAACTAAGTGGAGCTGCTTCCACACAAATGTCAATCCGGTCCAGGATCGGTCTTGATATCTTCTGATAATAACGGTTCCTCCCGGATGCTGTACACCGGCATTTTTGCATATCCGGATAATACCCACAGTTGCAAGGATTCATCGCCGCAAGCAGCAGAAAACCTGCCGGATACACCACAGAGTGGTTTCCGCGTACAAGAGAGATTGCATGATCTTCCATCGGCTGTCGGAGCACCTCGATTGCCTGCTTTTGAAATTCCGGAAATTCGTCCAAAAACAGCACACCGGTGTGAGCCAGCGAAATTTCTCCCGGCATTGGGTTTGCTCCGCCTCCGGACAAACCAATTCCGGTAACTGTATGGTGTGGGTTCCGGAACGGACGCTCTCTTATCAGTTCCTGGGTTTTAGCCAGCTTTCCGCAAACGCTGTACACTTTTGACACCTCAAGCATCTCATACTCGCCAAGTGGCGGCAGAATCGTTGCCATACGCTCTGAAATCATGGTTTTTCCGGCTCCCGGCGGGCCTATCATCAGCATATTGTGCATTCCGGCAGCTGCGACCTCCGCCGCCCTTCTGAGCAACTTTTGTCCATTTACCTCTGAGAAATCTTTGCGGTGCTCACTTGTCCGTTTTTCTTCTATATAATATGTAGGATTCTTATATTTCATTTCCCCTTTTAGAAAAGAAATCACCTCTTTGATATTGGAGAACGCAAACACTTCAACTCCATGCACAAGCATAGCTTCTTTATAGCAGCCGGCCGGAACTGCTACACGTTGAATTCCCTGTTCCTTCGCATCGCACACAATCGGAAGAATTCCATTTACCGGGAGCAGACTCCCATTTAAATTCAATTCGCCGATAAAGAGTATCCCCTTGCAGGCTTCCTCCTCGACAAAGCCAAGTGCAGCAAGCAGCGCCACTGCAATTGCAAGGTCAAATCCGGTTCCACTCTTGCGCATATTACCGGGCGACAGATTTACTGTGATCCGTTTCGGTGGCAAAAGGATGCCGCAATTGTGCAATGCTGTTTTTACGCGCTCACGCGCTTCCTTCACCTCTGGTCCAAGATTTCCGACCATTTCGAACATAGGAAGTCCCTGACTTACATCAGCCTCCACCCAGACCTCAATCCCACTGATTCCGCTGAGTAAAGCTGTTCTTATTTTACTGTACATAATACTCCTGTTCCGATTTTCTGGGAAAATGCATAGAAATATGCAAAGATAAAAAAGATGAATTTATTTTACCATAAAATTCATCTTTTTCTAGTCTATTTCATCAAAAATTTTTTTAATTTTTCGAGCGCATGTTTTTCGATCCGTGACACGTAAGATCTCGAGATTCCAATTTCATGTGCTATCTCCCGCTGCGTCTTTTCTTCCTCCCCCAACAGACCATAGCGTTTTGTGATAATCAGGTACTCCCGTTCGTTTAGCAAAGTTTTCATATGGCTCATAAGCTGCTCTATCTGATTTTTCTTTTCTAGTTCAACTGCCACATCTTCATCTGCGGTTTCCAAAATATCGAACAAATGGATCTGATTTCCCTCTTTGTCCGTTCCGATTGGTTCAAACAAAGAAACTTCTCCGCGCGTCTTTCTTTTTCCCCGAAAATGCATCAACATTTCATTGTCAATGCAGCGTATTGCATAGGTAGCAAAACGACTGCCAAAATCTGCCTTAAATGTATTGACAGCCTTAATCAGACCGACTGTTCCAATTGACAACAGATCATCCATCTCCTCCTCCGAAGTGCCATACCGTTTTGCCACATGGGCAACCAGACGCATATTATGCAATATCAGTTCATCTTTAGCCATCTGGTCCCCATTTTTCATCTTAATCAGGCATTCTCTCTCTTCTTCCGGAGATAATGGCGTTTGAAATATCATATGGATGCACCGACCCTGCCGCTTTCTATATTCTATGAAACTTTGGCAGATTAAGTGCTTTTCCCAGCAAAATAGGACATCTAAAGCAAAAGAAAAAAGAGAGGCGCCCCCGCATCTCTTACTATTCTAAAGAGCAGCTCTTCGTTTGTCCAATTCCTCTTTTTCGTATGGGATCTTGCCTTTTAAGAGTTCGTATTTGATGAATGAAAATGTTTCCTTCTCCCCTCTCTTTGCAAGCATTGTAAGCAGATAGACAAGTAATGCCTCTGTATCCGGGTGAATCAGGTAAGCTCCTTTTCCTCTCTCGTAATACTCCAGCGGGCAGTTGTCATTATACTGATCGCCTTTATAGTTTTTTGATGCACTCAGGCGATCGATAAACATCTCTGCTACATAGCGGATTGGCATCTTCATGCCACACATACCCTTATGCGATTCCGCATCCTTTCCGTCTGCCGCTGCATAATCCACCCAATATTCCAGATGATGTTTGTTCCTGCCCTTATGGTGCAGCCATGCAGTAGACACGCCCGTCTCGGCACGTTCCACATTATTAGGGCTCATATACCCTCTGTAATACTTGGCCCCGACAAGAAACTCCGTCGGCCCGTACTTTGACAGATCGTGAAGCAGCCCCTGCTTATACAGTCCGACCTTAAAACACCCTGCTAACACAAGATTCTTATGTTTTGTAATTGTACAAAAATGTTTCCAAGCTTTCATAAATTATTTTCCTACCAAAACGCATATTGATTGTGGCTGCAATGCAACCATCTGTTGATTCTTTGCAAGTGTAGCCCCGCATACCGGATTACTGTCATTTGCACTATCGATTACCAGATACCACTTTTTCTTCTTATCAAGTTTGGGCAACGCAAGAGACGAGACAGCCGAATAGAAATTATATGCGATATATACATCCTCTTCTTCCTTGGCATATGCGCCGCAATACATCATTCCAAGATTCATCTTGCCAAGATCAAATCCGCAGATCCAGGCATTTTCCCCATGATAAGAGACATCCGGGAATCCGAGTGTTTTGTAATCTGAAAAATGAAACGGAGCATCCTGTGACAAAACAGTATGTTCTTTCCGGAATGTACATACTGCTTTTACGAACTCTACGTCCTTTTGATGCAGCTTTTCTTTCTTCCAATTTACCCAGCCGATAGGATTGTCCTGACAGTATGCATTATTGTTTCCTTTTTGTGAGTTCTGGATCTCATCTCCACTCCACACAAGAGGAACTCCCTGAGCCAGAAAAAGCATCAGGATGGCATTTCTCCACTGTTTCTGACGTATCTGGCTTACATATCTCCGCCGCGTAGGTCCCTCCACTCCATAATTATTACTGAAATTCCAGGCATCCCCATCTGCATTATTCTCACCATTATCCTCATTATGCCTGTCATTGTACATAAATACATCTGCCAGCGTGAAACCATTATTGCTGCTGATATAATTAATATATCCAAGCTGTTGTCCCTGCTTCTTCTGCTGGTTTATAAACTCTGTCATATCCGCATTGATATGGTTTAAGATCTTGCGCGCCGGATACTGATATTCTTCCTTGTACACGTACAGGTTTTTATATTTCTTTTCCGGGTCGATAACGGTCGCATCAAAATCCATGTAAAAGATCTTCGTTCTGCTAAGCAGTGTATCCTGCATGATCGCAGTCATCGGAAGATTGCCTCCCAACAGATGAAATCCATCGACACGGAATCTTCTGACCCAGTATCTTAAAGCATCCAGAATCAGATTGTGGTTCTCCGTCTGCGGAAAATACATTTCCATCACACATTCCATTCCACGGCTGTGCATAGCCTCAACCAGATGCTTAAACTCCTGTGCAGCTTTTTGCGGCTGCTTTGCATAAGATGCTTTTACCGCGAAATAATTGCCCGGTTCATATCCCCAGAAATTGATTTTTGCATTTTCCGGCAATTCATCCTGCTCCGGCTTTATAAGGTCACTCTCCTTTTTCTCCCAGGTAAGATACTCCGGCATCTCCTTTGGCTTTGGAACCGGCATTTCCTCAAACTCATAGATTGGCATGAGTTCCACCGTCGTCACGCCGAGATCTTTCAGATAATCCAGCCTCTCTTCGACAGCCCCAAATGTACCCGCTAGTCTTCTGGAAGAACCGCCATCCATAGAAAAGCCCCGAACATGTAACTTATACATAACCATCTTAGATCTTGGTATCTCAGGGCAGTAATCGTCCTTATTCATACCGCTTACTTCTGCCACGATCGCACCGTAGACTTTATAATCACAATCTGCCCGTTTTCCGTCATTCCATATTTCGCGTCCGACAATTGCCCTCGCATAAGGATCGAGGAAGGATTTTCCATTGATTTCATATTCATACAGATACTGTTCCGGTCCACTTATCTCGACAGTAATCGAACGCAATGAACCCATGCAGTATTCATCAGGAACCGGGATCTTTACGGACTCTTTCGTGCCCCGATCCACCAAAACAACATAACAGATGTCTTCTTTCTCTCCACAAAATGTAAAAACAACCGATGTTTTGCCCAATACGGTCGCTCCCATATCTCTGTAATTGCCTTCTTTTACTGTATATTTCATTCTTCCTCCAGCCTGCAACCAATCGATGCCTCTTTCTACCGTTCCCGCAGTGCTCCGTCCAATCATCGGGGCTCGAATCCACAGGCACACCTATATGTATTATATCTTTTTTTCTGTTTTTTGTATATACCGTAAATGCATTTGACTTTATGAAAGGATGTTTTTATAATGATATGCATATCAGCCGATATTCAAACGGATATCGGCAATCTACTACCTGACAGAGGAGAGCCTATGAATAAGAATGAAAAAGCCACACCGGTTACCGAAGACGAAATGGATGACATCCGTGTCACTTTAGATCTGGATGACGGCGAGGTGGAATGCCGTATCTTAACAATTTTTGATATGGACAAGCAGGATTACATTGCACTGATGCCACTCGATAAGAATGGTAACGACAATGCCAACGGCGATGTCTATATCTACCGCTATTTTGAGGATGAAGAAGGACTTCCTTCCGTGGAGTTTATCGAGGACACCGAAGAATATGAAGCTGTAGCCGATCGTTTTGATGAGTTGCTTGACGATGACCTGTTCGACAGCATGGATGACTGATCAAAGAGCCTTTTCAAAGCTCCTGCGTACACAGTTGTGTCAAAGCAAAAGGATGTGCCAAATGCACATCCTTTTTGTTTACAGAAATCTGACAGCATTGCACACCTGTGACTAAATTTTCCTGCCGCTCTTTGACTCCTCCACAAAACGCGAAGCCTGCATATCCTCGTCTCGCATTGATGCTACCGAACAGACATACAGCCGCTTTCTTGCCCTTGTCATTCCAACATAAAAAAGGCGACGTTCCTCCTCAATGTCCTTATCCAGCACTGCTTTCTTATAAGGAATGACATCCTCATTAACATCTATCAGAAACACCTGGTCAAACTCTAAGCCTTTCGAGCTGTGGAACGTTGCAAGTGTTACTGCATCTTTCGCCTGCTGCCGCTTCGCTGCAAGTATTTTCATTTCCTGCGTATAAGTTGTAATATGTTCTATCCATTCCGTGTAGCTTTTATATCCTCTTGCACTCTCCTGCAGTTCATCCAATATATCGATCAGATCATCCGGACTGATATTACGGTACTGCGCATACTCCCGAAGATACTCTTCGTACCCAATTCCCCTGCGTATATAATTAATTGCTGCAAATGGATTCATGGTTTTTATCATTTTAAGATCATATTCCAGATGTTCGATTCTATCCGCAATCCATGGCTGTTCATCGTACATCTTGATCCACTCATCAAAGGCAACTTCCGGTTCACATAAGGAATCTCTTCCAATATACCGCTTCGGTCGGTTCATTATTTGTAAAAAATCTGCTCTTTTTCTGCTTCCGGCGGCAATTCGTATGTAAGTTAATATATCACGGGCAATCCAATGCTCATAGATATTCGGGATCTGATCCTTCATCCGGACCGGAATGTTATATTCCATAAGCTGTTCGATCAAAAGTCTCGGCTGTGTGTTTGTGCGGAACAATACCGCAAATTCTGAGAAGCTGCCTCCCTCCTTTACCACATCCTCTATGGATTTGATCAGAAACAGATTCTGTTCCTTCTGATTTTTAAAGGAAAGATAACGAATTGGCTCCTGCGCGCCCTTCGCAGCATGGATTTTTTTCTCAAAGCGCTCCTTATTATGGCAGATCAGGTTCATCGCCCCATCCACGATATTCTGGTCACAGCGGTAATTGGTGTCCAGAAGAATCCTGGCGCAGCCCGGGTACTCCTGTGGAAACTTTAACATGATTTCCGGCTTGGAACCACGAAACCGGTAGATGGATTGGTCATCATCCCCGACGACAAACAGGTTATTCTGCGGCTGTGCAAGCATACGAATGATATCAAATTGCAGCTGGTTGATATCCTGAAATTCATCGATTAATATATACCGATATTTGTTCTGCCATGCCTGTAAAATGTCCGGCCGCTGGTCAAACAGCTCATAAGTATACAAAAGCATATCATCAAAATCAAGTCTCCGATTTTGCTTCATATACCGGTCATACTCTTTGTAAATCTGCCGGAATACCGCTTCCCCACATTGGCTGGAATAATAATTATCCAATGCGATCCGGTTGTTTTTGACCTTGGATATCTCTCCGAGCAGATTACCAATGAACTCATTTTCATCTCGATAATCAAGATGATGTGAGGCGACGATCTGGCGCATAAGCTGATATCTCTGCTCCTCGGGGATAATATTGGAAGCATCAAAATGGTATGCCACCTTTAGCACCATGAAAAAGACAGCGTGGAATGTCCCAAAGGTCACCCGCGTATGTTCCTCCTGCATCATCTGCATAAAGCGCTGCTTCATCTCTGTTGCTGCAGCCTTGGTAAACGTGATGACAAGAATATTGGATGGGTTGACGCCGTGATCTGTTATCAATTTTTGCGTTCGTCTGGTAATTACAGCCGTTTTGCCGGTGCCCGCCGAAGCGAGCACCATGCACGGGCCTTTGAAATGATTGATTGCCTGAATCTGAGAATTGTTATACTGCATGCAATTAGGCTCTTGACAAGAGCTCAATACCTTTCTTAATTCGAGCGATGGTCTCCTCTTTTCCAAGTACCTCCATCAATTCTGTTGCACCGCCCGGTGTCATCTGCTTACCGGAAACAGCGGTACGGATCGGCCACATTACATAGCCGTTTTTCACTTCCTTCTTTGCCACATAATCGCACAACGCCGCGTAAAGTGCGTCATTGCTGTAATCATCCTGCGCCTCAAGAATCGGAAGAACATCTGTCAGAACCTCCAGGGAGGACTCTGCGGTAGTCTTCATCTTCTTATGGGTGTACATTGCCGTGTCGTACTCCGGAAGTTTCTCAAAGAAGTCGATATGCTCCTTGATATCCGGGAAGATCTCGATACGGGACTGTACCATCTTTGCAATCTTCTTAAGGTCGTAATCCTTTGTGATGACTTCCCTGATATATGGCAATGCCTTCTCATAGAACATATCAAAGTCCATCTTCTTGATGTACTCTC
>JALEKN010000061.1 GCA_022769125.1 Agathobacter sp. | reverse complement strand
GCCAAAAACGATCTGCCCGGTAATTGTCTTTTTAAATACCGATAAGGCAGCCCAAGCAGCGGCAAGCACCACAAGAATCCAGAACCAATCCTGCATGATAAAATTGCTGACCGCCACAACCGCTTTCGTCAGTCCCGGAAGTTCGCCGCCCAACTGTTCGAACATATCACTATAAGCAGGAATTACCTTGATCAGCATAACAATGATTACAACAATCGCAACGATCATAACAATGATCGGGTAGATCATTGCTTTCTTTACAATCGCTTTGAGTTTGGCTGACTTCTCAAAGTGTGTCGCCATTCGTTCGAATGCAATGTCCAGCTTACCGGATGCCTCGCCGGCTGCCACCATGCTGCACATGATATCCGGGAATATCTTCGGGTACTTGGACAACGCTTCCGACAAGGTCTCGCCCTTTCGGATCTCTGTATGTACGCCGCGGATTGCCTTCGCCATCGCGGCATTTTCCGTCTGGTCCGCAAGCATGTCGAGCGTGTCAAGGATTGTAACGCCCGCGCGCACCATGCTGATAAACTGACGGCAGAACACGGACAAGTCTCTCGGCTTTACGGCCTTGCCGATGGTGATATTGATCTCCTTGGTAAGTGCGGATGCCTTCGTGACATTGACAACGGTAAAGCCCTCATTCTTAAGCTTTGCCCGTACTTCATCCACGGTCTCCGCCTGCATATTTCCTTTTTTCTCTTTTCCGGTCTTGTCGACGACCAGATAATTAAACTCTGCCAATGGGAGAACTCCTCCTTATATGATCTGCAGCTTGCTCTGCATGGCTTCTGAATCGTGCGCGTAGGTGATGGCAGTAAGCGTGGAAATCTGATTGCGATAGAAAATATTCGTGATCGCGTCATCCATCGTCTGCATTCCTTCCTTCTTGCTGGTCTGGATGATGGACGGAAGCTGGAAGGATTTGCCCTCACGGATCAGATTGCGCACTGCGGAATTGGCAAGCAGTACCTCAAACGCTGCCACTCGTCCGCTGGTATCGCTTCGCGGCATAAGCTGCTGTGCAATAACTCCCTCAAGCACTCCTGCGAGCTGGATACGGATCTGCTGCTGCTGGTGTGGCGGGAATACGTCGATCATACGGTCGATAGCATCCGCCGCGCTGTTGGTATGCAGTGTTGAGAACACCAGATGTCCGGTCTCCGCAGCGGTGATGGCTGTGGAAATTGTCTCAAGGTCTCGCATCTCTCCTACAAGAATAACATCCGGGTCCTGACGCAGTGCAGCGCGGAGCGCACTTGCATAGCTTCCGGTATCGCAGCCGATCTCACGCTGGCTTACGATCGCTTTCTTATTGGAATGCAGATACTCGATCGGATCCTCAAGTGTGATGATATTCTTCCGGTCACGGTTTGCAATGATCTCGATCAGGCTCGCAAGTGTCGTTGACTTACCGCTGCCGGTGGCTCCCGTTACAAGGACAAGGCCGCGCCGCTTCAAGGTGAGGTCTACAACGGACTTTGGAATTCCAAGGGTTTCCGGCTGCGGTACCTCATAGGACAAGATACGCAGTGCCGCCGCATAAGTACCTCTCTGGCGGAACACGTTGGCACGGATACGGGAAAATCCCGGAACCGAAAACGCGAAGTCCAGCTCCCCGATTTTCTCAAGCTGTGCGAACTGTTCCTCCGTCATGACCGGCCGTAGGATATCATCGATCTCTTTTGGTTTTAAGATGAATTCACTCTGCGGGATCAGCTCTCCGTCAATGCGGAGCATCAGCGGATTTCCCGGTGAAATGTGGATATCGGATGCGTCCTTTTGCTTTGCCAATGTCAGTGCATCTTCTATAGTCATAGATTTTCTCCCTAATGTGTATTAGTTCTGGAACGTCGTGCGCAGCATCTCTTTGTAGGAGGTTGTTCCCTCAAGTACCAGCTTGGTCGCGCTCTGGCGGAGCGTATGCATGCCTTCCTTCTCTGCCGCACGTGCAATCTCGTCTGCAGTTGCCCGCTTGTTTATCATGTTCTTGATATTCTGTGTGACGGTGAGTATCTCGTAGATACCGATTCGTCCGGTATAACCGGTATTGTCACACTTCTCACAGCCTACTGCATCATATATTATTATATCGCCATTTTCGTCGATATTCATAACCTCTTTTTCTTCGGAAGTTGCATGATGCTCCTTCTTGCAGTTCGGGCAGAGTCTCCGCACCAATCGCTGCGCGATAATGCCGACCAATGAGTCTGCCAGAAGATAACTCTCGATCCCCATATCCTCCAGACGGCTGATCGTCGCCGCTGCACTGTTGGTATGTAAGGTACTTACAACAAGGTGTCCCGTGATGGATGCCTGTACCGCGATCTGTGCGGTCTCTCCGTCTCGGATCTCACCGATCATGATGATGTCAGGATCCTGTCGCAGGATGGAACGAAGTGCACTCGCGAAGGTAAGCTCTGCTTTCGGATTGACCTGTACCTGATTGATTCCATCGATATTTGCCTCGACCGGATCTTCGACCGTGATGATATTGACATCTTCGTTGTTAAGCTCTGACAGTGCCGTATAAAGTGTCGTTGACTTACCGCTACCGGTCGGTCCGGTAACTAACAGGATGCCGTTCGGGTTCTTGAGGATATTGTCAAATGCCTTAAGGTCATCCTCCGCCAGTCCCAAGTCCTTCTTATTGCGTGTCAACGCCTTTTTCTGTGCAAGACGCATTACGCATTTCTCGCCGAATACAGTAGGGAGTATGGATACACGGATATCATACTCTATTCTGTCGATGACCATCGTGATACGTCCGTCCTGTGGCTTACGTTTCTCGGAAATATCCATTCCGCCGATGATCTTGAGTCGTGCGATGATCGCCGGGAGCAGATGGATATCGTATTTGAACTTCTCATAGAGTGCGCCGTCAATACGGAAGCGGACACGCACGACATTTTCCAGTGCCTCGATGTGGATATCGGATGCTCTCTGACGGGCTGCCTGCTCGATCATGGAGTTGACAAGCAAAACGACCGGGGAGTTGTTGACATCCTGATTGTAGGTCTCATCTTCCTGATTGCGGTTTAACAATTCTTTACGCTCTGCCGCGTACACCTCTGCCATCTTCTGGGCTTCGGAGTCGCCGTAATACTTATCGAGCACGAGCAGGATGTCATGCGCGGTGGCTACCGCCGGCTCCGGCTGCAGATTCGTGATAATGGAAATATCATCAAGTGCGATCATATCCATCGGATCTGACATCGCTACATGAATGATATTCGGGTTCGCGTCATCATATGCATACGGAACCATAATATGCTTACGGAGAACAGACTCACTTACCAGATTAAGCACATCCTCCGGGATTGTGATTGCCGACAGATCGATCCGCGGAATTCCCAGCTGTACCGAAAGCGCCTTTGCAATCTCACTTTCTGTGGTAAATCCCATCTCGATCAAGGTTTCACCGATTTTCTTTTTCTTTTCTTTCGCAACCGGAAGCGCCTGTAAGAGCTGTTCCTCGGTAATAACATGCTCATCGATCAGCATGTCTCCAATTCGTTTCTTCTGATTTCGAAGCGGCATTTTTTCGTCTCCTGTTTGCTTACCTAAATAAATATTTTAAGCGATATAGTTAATGATGTAAAGCCTATTTGTCTAGTCTTTTATGTCTATAAATCCAGCACCCTCAAGGTTGTTTTTGCGTGATTGCAGGGCTATTTTGCCGTTTTGGGGGTTGTTCTATCAGTTTTGAACGCCTGCATAGCGCTTTTCAAATTCAAGTGCCGAAAGAGGTCTTGAATAATAGAAGCCCTGAATGCTGTCGCACTTTAGCTGTTGTAAGAATGCAACCTGTTTTTCATCCTCCACACCTTCTGCGGTCACATGCATTCCAAGATCCTTTGCCAGCGCAATGGTGTGCTTGATCAGCTGGTCACCACCAAAATTGCCAATATAATCAATCAGGCTCTTGTCCAGCTTTAAGGTGTCAAAATGCAGGCTGTTCAGTGATGACAGAGAGGAATATCCGGTTCCGAAATCGTCCATATGGAGCGGGAATCCTGCCTTGTGGAAGTCCTCTGCCAATGTCTGTATCGGGCCGTCATCTGCAGTCGCACTCTCTGTTATCTCAATCGGGACCATCTCCGGTACCACGCCGATCTGCTGTGTGATTTCTTTATAGCGTTCCACAAGATTCATGGAATACAGGCTTGCCCGTGACAGGTTGACTGATATCGGGAACAGTGAGCATCCCTTGTCCAACAGCTCCTTCTGTTCTTTGCAGACCTCGCGGAACACATATTCGTCCAGAATGCGTATCATTCCGTTTGTCTCAAACAGTGGAATGAATTTGTTTGGCGACACAAGCGATCCATCCGCCCGTCTCCAGCGCACAAGAGCCTCTGCCCCAACGATTTTCTGGGTGTCCGGAGAGATCTTCGGCTGATACCACACCTCAAACTCATGTTTTGCGATTGCCTCATCAAAGGAGTCTTCCATCTTCTTTTCTTCCAGGACATGCTGGGTTGCATAACGGTCAAAGAAGGAGTAAAAGATGTCTTTTTTCTCATGAATGCTGTCCCTTGCAAAGTTAGCATCCGAAAATGCCTTTTCCACGGAGTCTCCACGTTCCAGCCGCGTGATTCCGTAATATGCCGACAGCTGCGGTACATCCACATGCTTCATCTCACGGATGATCTTGTGATTGATCTGGGTAAGCTTGTCAATAACCACATCCTTGTCCAATCTTGGGAAGAACATCACAAAGCGGTCCGCATTCACATGCGCCACCAGGTCTTCCGGCGCAACCGTCTCGCAGATCCACTGATGAATCTGGCAGATAACTTCATCGCCCTTTTCATTGCCACAGACAGAATTGATCATCTTAAAGGAATGGATATCCATCGACACCAGGTATCCGATGCGGTCATCCTTTGAGACCTTCTCCTTGAAGTATGCGTAGTTGTTGCCGCCTGTTAAAGGGTCTGTGTATGCGATCTTTTCCAGTTCCTTGCGCTGCTTGCGGTCCATGCTGGTTATATCATATGCAAAGAGGATAAAACTAATTACTACTAATGCAATTATCTCAAACAGCATGGCACTGATGGCACCCATCGTCTTGGACACTTCCTTATGCAATGTCTCAGCTGACACAATTGTAACTACATACCACTGATTATGTACCTGTCCCATATCGAGTGCCTGATAGTACAGGTAATAGTCTGACTCGCCGCTTCCATCCACTCTGAAGTAGAGCTGATCCGGTCTCTCACCGCGCTTATAATACTCTCCCATTGTATCGGCCGCATCCGGTCCAAGGCTCTCGAGGAATGAAAACAGCGTATCTTTGTTTGAGTCAAACGGCAGGTTCTCCGTGCCCGAAATGACCTTGCTTTCCTCATCCACAATACAGTTGCTTCCTGCCGTCTCAAAGCTGTCTATATCAAACAGTCTCTGAAATGCTTCATTGCGGTATGTCGCATACACGATGCCACAAATCTCTCTATTTTGCAGATACACCGGTGCACTGAGCACGTTGATCGGCTCTGTAGTCCCCATCGTGTCCATAATGGTTCCGGTGATCACTGTCTCTCCCTTCACGCTCTTCTGAAAGAATGAGAAATCCCGCAGTTCACCATGGAATCCGTCTGTTGTTGCCGCATGGCCATCCTTGTCCGCGTATCCCACACGCTTAAAACCGCTCAGCTGATTGAGTGAATTAAGTGACCTTATGATCTCGTCCGTGCTGGCTCCTCTGTTGATTGTAGTCTCTGCCTCTGCCACCATGGACTGAAGGCGTGCCTCCTGCGCATACAGCTCTGTCTCGATTGTCTTTACGCTCTGGTTTGTCACAATGCGCAGATTCTCCACAAGCTGTTTCTCATGGTTGCTTCGTATCTGCCGGTTACACTGTAATATAGATAAGATGATCAGTGCGAACAGCACTGCCCATACTAAAATTCTCTTCCAGTTTGTTTTCATAAGTAGAATCTCCCCTATCTTTTGTTATTATATAACAAAGGAAGTGGCTAGGCAATGGGTTTTGTCCATACTTTTGCACATTTTTTCGTGTTTTTTCGTATTTTTCGTTACTTTTACATATGTCGTTTTCTTCTTAAACGTTTTCGTTTTCTTTTGGATTGGCTTTACTTTCTTCTGGGTTGGCTTTGCGTTCTTCTGGATTGGTCTGGTTCTTTTCTTGATTGGCTTTGCGTTATTCTTGATTTGTCTAGTTTTCTTCTTGATTGGCTTCATTTTTCCTTGATCAATTTCGTTTTAGTTTGGGGTTCTGGTCGGAGGACATTGAGCGGTCGTTCTTCGTAGGCTCATACTGCTTGGCAGGATCGAATTGTAATGGTTATTTGCGAAGTAGCCATCACTCGGGAAATTACACATGTGATGGTTATTGCCATAAATTGTATTTAACCATCACCCTATGGCCTCAATTCGTAATGGTTATTTGTGAATTCGTGAAATAGCCATCACTCGGAAAATTACACATGTGATGGCTATTGCTAGAAATTGTATTTAACCATCACTCCACTGCCTCAAATCGTAATGGTTATTTGTGGATTTGCGAGGTAGCCATCACATATATGTTGCAATTTATCCGCTACCGCCTAGATTTTGGTTGGGTCTGTCTCAGGCCGTACTTTTCCCCGGGCACCTTCGAGTGTTCTCTGCTACCGCCTGGAAAGGAATATCGCCTCTCTCAAGCCGTACTCCCCCTGACCATACTTGCAGCAAAAAAAGAGTTCCCGGAAACATATCCGAGAACTCTTATATCACTTAATCTTGTTAAGTCTTATTTAGAACTTGCCAGCCTTGTGAGCTTCCTCTACGGATACAGTATTTCCAGTATTTCTGGGGGTTTTCCTCGAAATACGGTAAGTAAATAACAAGTACAAGTCATACCAAAACCTACCAGAACATAACCTAAGAGCTTCTCAGCAAACTTCTTCGCTGTATCAACTATAACATTCTGTCTGAGAAGTTTCAAGATAAACTTGAAACTGTAGCACCAACTAACGACCGAACATTATCTTGTGTAAGGACATAATCTCTTGCCTGTAACTGGATGAATCATAAACCCTAATTCATCTAAAGAAAAGTTAGGAATG